>JANNPX010000013.1:0-2038 GCA_031400455.1 Chloroflexota bacterium
GCTGTGAGATGGTGAACGGCGCGGACTCCGGCGGACAGGTCTCCCTGTGTGGTGCGTTTGCGTCATCTGCTTGGTTGTGGATTAGACAGATCTGCGTACCGCCGGCCAGCAGAGTTGGGTCGTGGTGCGGGCCGACGTTGCGGGATCGAGGGTTACGGACGGAGTCGCGGGGATGGGCGCGGGGATTAGGCAGACCGCCGCGCTGTGGTGCTGGTCTTACGCAGAACTGTCGTATACAAAGTTGGCCAGACCCCTTGGAGTGCGCCGATGAATGGAAGTAGCCCGAGACCAATCCTCAGAGACTTTGGCGGCGCTCAGGTTTGGGGAGGCGTCGTCCTCAGCCTTGGTGGGTTCCTGGCACAGCAGTGGCCCTCGTCGATCAACTTCGGGCCCTTAATGTTCTTCGGCGGACTGCTGATCGGACTGGGTGTCATGCAGCGGGCCTGCAGTCGATACTGTCGAGGGCTGGCCAACAAGCCGCAGCAGCCGACCGGCGCCCCAAGCGGCGCCGGCGGCTGAGAGAGTGAGAAGAAATCCCCCCGCCGGCCAGCTGTTTGTGGCGCGTGATGCGTAGATGCATACATGGGCGGCACGACGTTGTTCGGCGGCGATCTCGGTGACTCAGGCGATGCGAAGTCGACGAAGAAGGTCGACGGGGAAGCTCGGGTGAAGCGGCCTGATCGCCGCCAGTCGATCTTCCGCCCGCAGACGTTCGACCAACTGATCCCGCCTGAGCACCGAGCCCGCTCGATCGTGAAGTTCGTCGAGGAGATGGACCTGGCGCTGTTCTACGAGAGCATCCAGTCTCGCGGCAGTGAGCCAGGTCGCCCTGCGACCGACCCTGCGATGCTGATCGCGCTGTGGCTGTTCGCGACGAGCGAGGGAGTGGGCAGTGCGCGCCAGCTCGAGCGCTTGTGCGAACGGGACGACGCTTATCGGTGGATCTGCGGGGGCGTGCAGGTGAACCAGCACACGTTGAGCGACTTCCGGATCGGTCAAGGCAAGGCGCTGGACGATCTGTTCACGCGAGTGCTCGGGGTGCTGACGCACGAGGGACTCGTGAAGCTCTATCGCGTGTCTCAGGACGGCGTCCGAGTTCGCGCGAGTGCTGGTGCAGCTTCGTTCCGTCGCGCGGAAGCACTCGCAGAGTGCCTGAAGGCAGCGCGCGAGCAGGTGGAGCACACCAAGAAGTTGATCGACAAGGACGACCCGACGCGCACGGACAAGATGAAGGAGTCGGCCGCTCGTGCTGCGCGTGAGCGCGAGAAGCGCGTTCGCAAGGCCATGCACCAGTTGGCGGCGCTGGAGGCGAGGCAAGCGGAGAGGGCTCGCAAGGAAGAGGCGAAGACGCCGCGGGCATCGACGACCGACCCCGAATCCCGCGTCATGCGGATGGCCGACGGCGGCTTCCGCCCGGCGTTCAACATGCAGCTCGCCGTCGACACCGAGACCAGGGCGATCGTTGGCGTTGGCGTGACCAACAGCGGTAGCGACGCGGAGCAGATGACGCCGATGATCGACGAGGTCGAGCGCCGCACCGGCAAGACGCCGAAGGAGTGGCTCGCGGACGGTGGCTACACCGATTTGGCCGACATCCAAAGCGTGGGCGAGAAGGGAGTGAAGGTCTACCTGCCGGTGCCCGAGCCTCATTCGCCAGAGATCGATCCTCACCAACCCAAGAGAAACGACGACGCGCAGGTCGCCGAGTGGCGCAAGCGCATGGGCACCGGGCAGGCGAAGGAGATCTACCGTCATCGCGCGTCGACATCCGAGCGGACGAACGCCGACCTCCGGCAGCACCGAGGTCTGCGCCAACTTCCCGTGCGCGGGATCGAGAAGACGCTGATGGTCGGGCTCTGGATGGCCATCACGTACAACGCGCTGCTCTGGATCGGAGAGAAGGCCGCAACCCTCTGACGAGGCGCGCGAGGAGAACCGTGGAACCTATCGCCCCGCTGGTCGAGACCGCATGCGACCGCCGCACTGGCGCTGTCGGGCCGCAGCCGCTATCCCATTCCAATCCCATCAGCCGCGGAGA
>JANNPX010000055.1:0-27746 GCA_031400455.1 Chloroflexota bacterium
TGGATCGGCTGCGCGTGGTTGAGGACGCGTTCGCCGCGGCGTGCCGCTCCTGGGGCTATCGCGAGATTCGTACGCCGGTGATCGAGCCGCTGCACTTGTTCACGTCGGCTGGCACGCTGTCGCCGCAGACGCTCGACAGGGTCTACTCGTTCCTCGATTGGGATGGCTGGAGCGGTGAGCGTGTGGTCCTCCGGCCGGACTCGACAATTCCGGCTGCCCGCCTCTATGCCGAACGGCTCGACGGCGGCCGCGTCGCGAAGCTCTTCTACAGCCAGAACATCTTCCGCTTCACGGACGACGGCTCGTCCCGCGAGGAGTGGCAGTGCGGCGTCGAGCTGATGGGCGACACGGGTGCGAGAGGCGATGTCGAACTCGTGCTGCTGGCGCTCGAAACGCTAAGGCCGTTGAAGCTTCCTGACGTGACCGTGCGTCTCTCGCACGCCGGCATTGTGAGAGCCGTGCTGGCCGCCGCCGGCATGACGGCGGAGGAACAGTCCGCCGCCTACGATCGCTTGCTCGACGGTGATATGAGTGTCGTCGATGAGGTCGAGGCGCGCCTGCCGCAGCTCAACGCGCCGCTGCGGATGCTGTTCGAGGTCGAGGGCGCGGGCAGCGGCTACATCGCCAACCTGCGCGGCCCGCTGACCGCAGCAATTCCCGCGCTGGCCCCCGCCCTGGATGACCTCGCCTTCGTCGTTGCGGCGCTCGAGGCTCGCGGTGGGGCGCCGCAGATCAAAGCCGTGCTGGCGCGAAGCTTCGAGTACTACTCGGGGCTCGTGATGCGGCTCGAGATCGACGGCCAGCGCGTGATCGCTGGCGGGCGGTACGACGAGCTGATTGGTCTGGTCGGCGGCAAGCCCGTGCCGGCGTCAGGCTTCGCGGTCTATGTTTCGCCGCTCATCGAGATGCTATCCGGTGACGTGCGCCCGCTACCCGCGACGCGCGTCGCCCTCCGCGCCGCCGGCGAAGGGGCTGAGCTGCTCGCTTCGGCTTACGCGGCCGCGGAGCGCCTGCGCACCGCCGGCTTCCACGTTGAGGCCGTCGAAGGTATGCACACCACGCCAACGCACCGTCTGACCTGCCGCGAAGCCTCGCCTGCGTTCACGCTGGAGTGGCCTGACGGCAACCAGACGTTCGAGCAGCTCGACGAAGTCGTTGCGGCGCTGGTGAACGCGCGATGATTCGCGTCGCGTTGCCCACAGGCGACCTGCGGAAACAAACCGCCGCGATGCTCGACGCCGCTGGCGCGGGCATCGACGACTACGGCGCCGGATCGCGCGCGCTCCGTTTTCCCATGCTGGGCGATGCAGCGATCGCACGCGTGTTCCGCGAGAAGGACATCCCCGTCCAGGTGGCGCTCGGCAACTACGACATTGGCATCTGCAGCCTGACGTGGGTCGAAGAGTTGGCGCAGCGGTTTCCCAGCCACGATGTCGTGCGGCTTTGCGATCTCGGCTTCGGCGAACAATCGCTTTGGCTGGCGAGCGCGGGCGAGACGACGGATTCGTCCCTGCGCATCGTTAGTGAGTACCCGAACATTGCCGAGGCACTCGCACGCAAGTTGCGGCTCAAGCGCTACCGCGTGTTCCCCGTCGCCGGTGCCGCGGAAGCGTATCCGCCAGAGGACGCCGATATTGCCCTCATTGCCGCCGGTAGCGCCGGCGAGGTCGCGTCTCATGGCCTGCAGCCACTGGGGACCGTGTTCGAGAGTTCTGCGTGGCTGATCGCGAATCGACGCAGCCTCGCCTCGAAGGGGCTCGCTGCCGTGCTCGCGCCGCTGTTGAGCGCAGGCGTAGGATCCCAGTCGCCGTCGCTGACTGCGCCGTCGTCGCTCCCGCTGCGTGCGTCCGCGCCGCGCTCCGCGCGCACGGTGCTGCGGCTGGCGTTGCCGGATGGTCACGCGCAGGCACACACGATCGCGGCGCTGCAGATGGCAGGGGTGAACGTCGCCGGATACGGCGAGGGCACGGTCGTGCGGCGCCCGGCGATCGATGTCGACGGCGTGGAAGTTAAGGTGATCCGGCCGCAGGATATGCCACAGCAGGTGGCTATTGGACAGTTCGATCTCGCCGTCACCGGGCGCGATGTGCTGTTGAATCACACGGTGCAGTTCCCGTCGAGCCCGGTCGAGGAGATCGTCGATCTGGGCCGCTCGAAGTACAGCCTCGCCGTGATTGTCAAGGACGTGCCGGCCGACGATCTCGCCGGCGCTCTGCGCTACTGGCGTTCGCGCTCGGATGCGCCTATTCGCATCGCGAGCGAGTTCGCGAACATTGCCGATCACTTCGCGCGCGAGCGGCACTTCGGGCGCTATAGCGTCATCCCGATCGCGGGCGCATCCGAGGGCTACGTCCCGGAGGACGCGGAGATCCTGATCGAAGGCATCGAAACCGGAGCGAGCGTAATCGCGAACAAGCTCACCGTGCTTGAGCGCTTCTTTGAGTCGACGAACTGCGTGATTGCGAACAAGCAGCGGCCGGAAGGCGCGCTGCGGCCCGTGTTCGATGCACTGGTCGAAAAGTTGCGGTTGGGCGCCGCGACGCCGGTCGCCGCAGGTGGGGGTGCGTGAGCCATGCCAGGCCTTCGTTTGCACCTGACCATCGCCCGCGATCTCGCGAATGACCTCGGATCGCCGGTTGTTGATGCGGAGCGCGGCTCCTACTATTTGGGCGCGACGACTCCGGATATCCGTGCGCTGACCCGCGGCGACCGCCAGGACACGCACTTCTTCCGCCTCGACGACTTTGGCGCGCAGGACGGTGTGCACGAGTTGTTCGAACGTCAGCCGACACTACGCGACGCCAGCGTCGTCGGCGCGCCGACCGCCGCATTCCTGGCGGGCTACATTTCGCACCTCGTGCTCGATGAGGAGTACATCTGCCGCATCTATCGCCCGCTGTTCGGCGAGCGTTCGCCACTGAGCGGCGATGGGATGGCGGATGTGATGGACAAGACCCTGCAGTGGGACATCGAGCGCGCTGACTGTGCGGACGCAGCGAAGGTAGAGGAGATCCGCGCGGTGCTCGCTGAAACGGCTGTGGACGTGAACATCGACTTCATCGCGCGCGAGTCGCTCCAGCAGTGGCGCGATATTTCGGCCGACGCGATAGGCTCGCAGCCGAATGTCGAGCGTCTGGTGCGGTTCCTCGGGCGGCGCATGCCGGAATTCCGATTCGATGACGAGGACGCTGCTGCGCAGTTCGCAGAGCGTATCCCGGCGCTGCTGGAGCGGACGTGGGAGCACGTCGGCGCAGAGCGCGTGCACGAATACTTGCACGGTGCGCGCGCTCGAGCCCACACCGCCATGAAGGAGTATCTCTCGTGAGAATCGTACGTGGCGCCGAAGAGGGCCGCCGCACGTTACTCCGACGCCAGCCGTTGGGCGAGACGGAGTTGCCGGAGTCGATCCGGGCGAAGAACGCCGCGATCTTTGGCGCAGACCTGCCGATCGAGCAGCAGGTCCGGCGCGTGCTCGCGGATGTGCAGCGCGAGGGCGATGTAGCCGTGCGCCGATACGCCAAGGCGTTCACCGGCGCGGAATATGCGTCGCTCGAAGTCGAACGAGACGAGATAGCGGCGTCGTACAAGCACGTCGAGCCGTCGCTCGTCGCCGCGTTGCGCGAGGCCGCCGAGCACATCCGTGATTATCACGTGCTCCAGCGCGAGCACTCGTCGCGATCGTTCAGTGAACGCGGTGTCGGCATGCAGGTCCGTGCCATCGAGCGGGTCGGCATGTACGTGCCGACGAGTCCGGGCGCGGTGTACCCGTCGTCCGTGCTGATGACGGCAATCCCGGCGAAGGTTGCGGGCGTGCGTGAACTGATCATGATCAGCCCGCCCGGCGCGGACGGCGAGATGGCACCACTGAAGCTCGTGGCGGCCGACATCGCCGGCGTCGACCGCGTCTTCAAGGCGGGTGGTGCGGAAGGCATCGGCGCGATGGCGTACGGCACGCAGACGGTGCCGCGCGTCGACAAGATCGTCGGTCCGGGCAACCTCTTCGTGACCGTTGCCAAGCGCGAAGTGTTCGGGAGCGTCGGCATCGACGCGCTGTACGGCCCGAGCGAGACAATCGTCATCGCCGACGAGACCGCGAACCCAATGTTCGCCGCCGCCGACCTGCTTGCGCAGGCCGAGCACGACGAGTTGGCGACACCGATCTTGCTGACGACGTCGGAGTCGCTGGCAGAGGCGATCGGCGCAGAAGTGGAGCGTCAGCTGAAGCTCCTGCCCCGCGAGGCGATCGCGAGGGCGTCGTTCGACGCGCGCGGTGGCGCCGTCATCGTCGCAAGCATCGAGGAGGCGGTGGCGCTGGGCAGCGAGTACGCGCCGGAGCACATGTGTTTGCTCGTGAAGGACGCCGCGGCCGTCGCGAGGACGGTGCAAAACGCCGGCGGCATCTTCGTAGGCGACGACGCGCCGGAGTCGCTGGGCGATTACACGGCCGGGCCCAGCCACGTCATGCCGACGTCGGGCGCCGCGCGCTATGCCTCACCCCTCGGCATCCACGACTTTCTGAAGGTGACGAGCGTCGTCGCGGTCGACGCGGCGCGTCTGCGCGAGGCGGGGCCGGCGGCGGCTGCCATCGCGCGCGCCGAAGGCTTCGTCGCGCACGCGCGCAGTATCGAGCTGCGCCTGCAGGGCGGCGAGCTCGATGGCGCGGCGAAGTGACGTACCGATGAAGAAACGATCCTTTGATATGCGCGCGCTGATACGCCCGGACTTGCTGGAACTGCCGGGCTACGTGCCCATCGTCCCAACCGACGTGCTGGCGGAGCGTTTGGGCATTGCGCCTTCGGAGGTGTTGAAGCTCGACGGTAATGAGAATCCATTCGGTCCGTCGCCGAAGGCCTTGGCGGCGATCGCGAACGAGCGCGGGTACCACATCTATCCTGATCCCGATCAACGCAAGGTACGCGAGGCGCTCACTGGCTACGTCGACGCGGACGTCGAGAGCATCGTCTGCGGACTGGGCAGCGACGACCTGATCGACCTTATTCTGCGCGCCGTGCTGCTGCCCGGCGACGGCGTGATCAACTGCTCGCCGACATTCGGCATGTATCCGTTCTCGACAGAGATCGCCGGCGGGCGGATCATCGACGTGCCGCGCATGGAGAGCTTCGCGCTAGACGTCGATGCCATCGAGAAGGCGGCGGCGAACGCGAAACTGATCTTCGTCGCTTCTCCGAACAACCCGACGGGGCAGCGGATGTCGCACGACGAGCTGGATCGCCTGCTGGCGACGGGGCTGCTCGTCGTCGTCGATGAGGCATACATCGAATTCGCCGCCACGCACGACGGATCGCGGTCCGCGGTGCCGCTCGTACCCCAGCACCAGAACCTCGTCGTGCTGCGGACGTTCAGCAAGTGGGCGGGCCTAGCGGGTCTGCGGGCGGGATACGGTGTCATGTCGCCCGTGCTCGCCGGGGTGCTGATGACGATCAAACAGCCCTACAACCTCAACGTCGCCGCGGGCGTTGCGATGATCGCGTCGATCGAAGACCGGGAACTGCTCGATGAGCGCGCTTGCATCATGACGGGCACGCGCGGGCGGCTGGCCGCACTGCTGGACGGGATTCCGTGGATCGCCACGTATCCATCCGAGGCGAACTTCATCCTTTGTCGGCTGGATGGTGTGGACGCCGTGGAGGTGAAGGAGCGGCTGTCGAAGCGCGGTATCTTTGTGCGGCACTTCGATTCGGTGCGGCTGCGCAACCACCTGCGCATCAGCGTCGGACTCGAGGAACACAACGCGCCGCTCGTGCGGGCGCTCACGGAGATCGGAGCGGAACTTGGCAGGTAGCTCAACCCCCGGTACTCGCATGGCAACTGTCGTCCGCGAGACGAAGGAGACGCGTGTCGAAGTTACGCTCGACCTCGATGGGAGCGGACGTGCGTCCGCGAAAACGGGCATCGGCATGCTGGACCACCTGGTGGAGCAGATCGGCAAGCACGGGCTCTTCGACCTGACAGTCATGGCGAGCGGTGATCTGCACGTCGATGAACACCATACGGTCGAGGACGTCGGCATCGCGATCGGGCAGGCGTTCGATCGGGCGCTGGGCGATCGCGGCGGCATCGTCCGCATGGCGGACGCGCTGGTGCCGCTGGACGAGACGCTGGCGTCGGTGGCGATCGACATCAGCGGCCGGCCGTACTGCGAAGTCGAAGTCACGTGGACGCTCGACCGCATCGGCGAACTGCCGTCGTCGCTGGTGGAGCACTTCCTCGGTTCGATCGCGACGGAGGCCAAGCTGACGCTGCACGCCCGCGTGCTGAAGGGCGAGAACGACCACCACCGCGCCGAAGCGATGTGCAAGGCGCTCGGCCGGGCGCTCTGCGCGGCGACGCGCATCGAGCCGCGGCGGGGCGGGGCGGTGCCGAGCACGAAGGGCACGCTCGGGTAGAGGGCGACGATACGCCACGCGAGCGGTGCTGAAGCTGCCGCCTACGGCCGAAGATGTCAACGTGGCCGGCTCGGAATCTGCGAAAACAGCATGGTGAAGCCGTTGACAGCAGCTTCGGGCCGGGCCTATGATTTAGCACACGCTAAGTTACTTTCGACTCGAAAGGACGTGCCGTATGGCCGTTGACACGAAGGAAATGCTTCAGGCAGAGCCGGACATCAGCGAGGGGCTGGATCTGAGTTGGATGGACACGACCGGCGAGCGCGGCATGCGCGCCCACCCGGGCCGCCGTGGCTTGACGCTCGAAGAGATCAACAAGGGGTCGTACGGCGATGCGCCCGAGAACGCCGAAGACATGACGATGGCGCAGCGCGGCAGCGCCCGCGCACCGGGTGTTCCCCGCATCGGCTACCACATCCGCAAGAAGTCCGACATCTGGTCCGACAACGCGGCCATGCTCTACGAAGAGGCTGTGCAGCGCCAGTGGTCGTCCGCGACGGACATTCCGTGGGATGAACTCAAGCCCCTGCCGGATGACGTCGAGCGTGCGTACAGCCAGTTCTGCACGTTCCTTACCGAGGTCGAATTCATCGCGGGCGACACGCCGGCGTACTGGCTGCCGCAGATCAGCAACGAACACTACGAAGTGAAGATGTTCCTCGCTTCGCAGATCATGGACGAGGCACGCCACCTCGATGTCTTCCGCAAGCGCGCGCTCGCGAACGGCGGCGGACTCATGTCGTCGAGCGGCAACGCCGGCCTGCGCGTCATCATCGAGTCGAAGGACTTCACCGAGATGTCGGCGATCATGCACGTGCAGGGCGAGGGCCTCGTGCAGTCGGTCTTCCGCATGGGCGAGTACATCGCGACGAACGAGGCCGAGAAGCGCATCTTCCGTCTGTCGGCGCAGGACGAGTCGCGGCACGTTGCGTTCGGCGTCATGCACCTCAAGTACATCTTGGAGACCGAGCCGGAGCGACGCGAAGAGATCCACAGCTACCTCGAGAAGGCGGAGCCGCTGATCGGTGCGGGTGGTGGTTCAGCGCCGGTGGCCGGTGGCTCGCCCATCTTCGGCACCTCGCTCGGGATGCTGTTCGGGTACTCGCTGGGCAGCCAGGAAGAGGGCGGCAAGATGGCGCTGGCCGCCTTCCGCCGCCAGTTGAACGAATATATGCACCGCCTGGAAGTCGCAGGCATGGGCGAGCGCCGCTACCGCCTCCCGGCGCAGATCCAGGCGATCCTCGACCCGCCGAAGAACTGAGCTGGGCGAGAACCAAGAACCCTGGAACCTAAGAAGCCCCGAGCAACGTCGGGGCTTCTTCGTGTTACGGAGAGGTCGGGAACGAAGCTACGCAGTGACCGGTAATTCTTCGAGTTCGTAGCGGAAGTCTTCGATCACGGGGTTCGCCAGCAGCTTGCGGCACATCTCGGCGGTCTGGCCATCTGCATCGGCGCGGGAAGTGGCGTCGAGGCGGATCTCCATGTACTTGCCGGAGCGCACGGATTGCACATGCGCGAAGCCGAGCGAGTGCAGTCCGCCGCGAATCGTTAGACCGGGCGGGTCGTTGACGGTGGGCTTGAGGGTGACGTAGATGCGTGCGAGGTACATCGCGGGCAGGATAACGCCGAGATGTGGCTCGCGGAAGCGCGGGTACAGGGTCGGGAGGGCGAGATTCCGGCGGTTGACATGGCGCGGCATCGACGGATCAAGTACCTCGCGCGGGCCGTACGTGTGTTAGGATCGTCGCCACGGAGCATATCTCTAGTTGGAAGGGGAACGGAATGGCTCGCAATGCACAGCCGCCGCGTATTCGGGACGGCGAAGACGGGCACGGAGCAACATTGGGGGCGCCCATCATTGGCGCCGTGGGCGCGGTTCTGCTCGGCATCGGCGCCGCGAGCGACGACATGGGCTGGCTCGCCGTCGCCGGCGGTATCGTGCTGGCAGTTGGCCTGATCGCGCTCATGGTGATCAACCACGGAACGGTCGAGAAGGACATGTACGGCCGGCTCGACGAGATCGAGAAGAAGTAGCTGGCTGTCCGGCCACCTATGGCTCGAGCCGGAACCCTTCGTGGCGGTCAGGGTCGGACTCATCGGTGATCCGGTCGATCCGCCGATAGATCTTCTTGAGCCAGAGGTGCGGCACCTGTGTGGCCAGCACGATCGCCAGGCCGAATAGTCCCACACCGACGATCTCGGTGATGTCGGAATCGGCGGAGATTCCGATCGCGGCAACCACGGCTGCAGCGATGCCGACGAGAGACCCCACGGAGGAGCCGACATGGCCCTGCTCGCTGCGAAGATTCAGTTTCATGCTTCGTCCTGCTTTCGGTACGCCGCTCCGGCGGGCTATTGCACTTCCTGATCCGTTAGGCGACGATACGCTTCCTTATAGCGCTCGGATGTACCCTGCACCACCTCGGCGGGCAGTTCGGGCGCCGGCGGCTCCTTGTCCCAGCCGGACTGTGTCAGCCAATCGCGGACGTATTGCTTGTCGAAGCTGGGCTGCGAACGGCCGATCTTGTAGTCGTTGACGTCCCAGAAGCGGCTGGAGTCGGGCGTCAGGATCTCGTCGATGACGATGATCTCGTCGTTGTAGAACCCGAATTCGAACTTCGTGTCGGCGATGATGATGCCGCGCTCGCGGGCGTACGCCGCCGCGAAGTTGTAGAGCGCGAGGCTGCGCAGCTTCAGCACCTGCGTCGTCTCCGGGCCGACTTCCTGCATGAGATCGGAGAGCGTCATCGGCTCATCGTGGCCCTCTTCCGCCTTCGTCGTCGGCGTGAACATCGGCTCGAAGAGCTGCTCGCTCTCCTGGATGCCCTTCTCCATGCGGATGCCGTTGACAGTGCCGTACTTCTGATACTCCTCCCACGCCGAGCCGGCCATGTAGCCGCGCACGATGCACTCGACGTCGATGCGTTTCGCCTTGTGGGCGATCGTCGTACGGCCAACTAGCTCCGGGGGCAGCGCGAACGGGAGCTCGTCGGCGGCGGTGCCGTCGGCGAGGCGGATGAAGTGGTTGGGCACGACCTGGCTTGTGCGCTGGAACCACCATGCGGACATCTGGCTCAAGACTTTGCCCTTGTCGGGGATGCCGGTGGGCAAGATGGCATCGAACGCCGACAAGCGATCCGTCGCGACGATCAGCATGCGGTCGCCCAGGTCGTAGGTATCGCGAACCTTACCCCGGTAGGTCCGGTTCGGCAGGGGGGAGTCGATCAGCACTGGCATCGGCTTGCTTCCTCGCTTTCAGGTCGTA
Source organism: Chloroflexota bacterium (assembly GCA_031400455.1). Lineage (GTDB taxonomy): Bacteria > Chloroflexota > Dehalococcoidia > DSTF01 > JACRBR01 > JANXYW01. Next base: position 9,673 of record JANNPX010000055.1, read on the forward strand.
GTACCTTCTAGAGATCAGGTTGTGATAGCGGTACGATACACATCTCGAATATACGTGGCCATGGTAGTTCGGGTATTGATCGGACTACCGATCGGTAGTTCTAGCCCACCGCTGCAGGAACCGACTGGTGCCGGGCGCACGGATGAGGGGTCTGTGCAGATGTAAGCAAGGATGAGCCATGCAGGAGCCTCGCAGGACGACTATCAGCGCAGTTGCTCGAGCGGCAGGCGTCTCCGCGAAGACGGCGTCTCTTGCACTCCGCGGCGACCGGACCATCAGCAACGCAACGACCCGGAAGGTGCGTGCTGCGGCGGACCGACTGAACTACGATCGACTGGGGAGAACCCTCCCGATCATTGGTGTCGTCACGCCACTGATGAATCACCCATTCTACGCTGAGTTCCATCAGCTGATGGAGGATCTCGCGGCGCGCAGCGGCTATGCACTTCGCATCGAGCCGACAGGGGAACGTCGTGACGAGCAAACAGTTATCGATGACCTTGATAGAGGGCGCGCGGAAGGCGTGATCCTTTTGAGTCCTAGGATCCTAGAAGTAGAACTCGCGCCGTTGCTGAGAACGCTCCGACCGATGGTCGCGATCAATTCAACAATGCGAGCTCGCCCAGGACTTTCGACTGTAGACTTCGACCAAGCGCACGGGGAGCGCCAAGCACTCGATCTGCTTCTAGCCCAGGGCCACAAGCGTATCGCTTACCTCGCAGGGCCGTCGTCCTCGCTGAGCAATCGAGTTCGACAAGCTACCTATGAATCGACGTTGAGAAAAGCCGGATGCTTCGACTACAGGCTGATTATCGAGGTCAGTGGAAGCGCGCCGGCCAGCTATGACTTCGGATACGCGGCATGCAAGCGTCTGCTGGAACTCAGGGAATTCCCGGAGGCCATACTCGCATTCAATGACTTGGTGGCCATCGGTGCAATACGTCAGATCGAAGACTCTCGACTGCGAGTTCCGGACGATGTCTCAGTAGTTGGATTTGATGATCTTGATATCTCACGCTTCACGAGTCCGCGTTTGTCTACTATTCAGGTGCATAGGCGCGCAGCGGCGGCTGAAGCCATTCGGATCTTGATTGCGCTCATGAACGATCCCGACGTGACGCCGGAGGAAGTGACGCTTCCTACTGAGTTCATACGGCGGGAATCGACGCCACCGATCTCAGTCCAGGCTACGCCCGCCGTCGGCGGAACGAAGCTTAGCCGTTGAGGCCGACGATCCGGTCGCCCAGGTCGTAGGTATCGCGAAACCTTAGCCCGGTAGGTCCGATTCGGCGGAGGGGAGTCGATCAGTACTGGTATCGGCTTGCTTCCTCGCCTTCAGATCGTAGTACAGGAGGGTTTGCGCCGTCACAGGGAACGGTATGACGACGGCGAACACAATGCTCGTGATGGCTGCTGCGCCGAGCGGCGGCAGCGCCTGAGCGATGGCGGCTGCGATGGCGATCGGTCCCAGTTCGATCAGTCCGACGACGAGCAGTGTTCCCAGCACTCGCCACCAGCTGCCGCGCGTGAGGATGGCACTCTCGTCTAGAGCGGACCAGTTGCGCCCGTTCTCGATCATCACGGACTGCTGAACGAACACCCAGCGCACGACTAGGTAGATCGCAAGCACGCCGGGCACGAGCGCCAGCCACCAGTTGCGCTGTCCATCGATGGTTGCCTGGCGGTTGAACAGCCAGTAGATGGCGAGGATGGGCGCAGCGATGAACGCGAGCACCGCCAGTACTCCGCCCAGGATGCTGGCCTTAAACAGCCCGCCGAATCGCTCAAACGCGCCATCCAGCGCGCGCCCGAACTCCGGCACGGTGCCACCGGTTGCTTCGTGTACCGCGAAGATGAGCGCTGCCGAGGCGATCAATCCGACGATGGCATATGGAAGGTTGAGGAGCCCCGCCGCGGCCTGTGCGCCGTCGCTGGTGCTGCCCTGTTGGATCACTCCAATGAGGAGCTGCAGCGGGATGGTGATCGCCGCGATCAAGAAGAGTGGCACGAAGTTGCGTGCGTAGAGGCGGTACGAGAGGCCGACGATCTCGCCGAGGTCGTGCTGACTGCGAAGATCGGCCTTCACGCGAGGCCGAGCCGGCGGAAGCTGTCGTCGACGTGCTTCGTGTAGACGTTGTAGTCGAAGATCTCGTCGAGCTTCCCCGCGCCGAGTCGCGACGATGCGTCCGTGTCTGCTTCGAGCAGGCCGCGTAGGGGGACTCGTTCCTTCCAAGCGTGCATGGAGTTGCGCTGCACGATGGCGTAGGCGTCCTGACGCGACAGGCCGGTATCGATGAGCGCCAGCATCACGCGCTGCGAGAACACGAGCCCCTGCGTCAGCTCTAGGTTGCGACGCATGTTCTCCGGGTAGACGGTGAGGCCGCGCACGACGCCGGTGAAGATATCGAGCATGTAGTCCAGCAGGCCGCATGAGTCTGGCAGGGTGATGCGCTCCGTCGACGAGTGGGAGATGTCGCGCTCGTGCCAGAGGGCGATGTTCTCGAATGAAGTCAGTGCGTAGCCACGGATCACACGCGCGAGGCCGCAGACGCGTTCGCAGAGCTCCGGGTTGCGCTTGTGCGGCATAGCGCTCGATCCGGTCTGGCCCGCCTCGAACGGCTCTTCGGCTTCCAGCACCTCGGTGCGCTGCAGATGGCGGATCTCCTGCGCCATGCGCTCGAGTCCGGCGGCGATGATCGCCAGCGTCGAGACGAAGTAGGCGTGACGGTCGCGCGGCACGACCTGCGTGCTGATCGGCTCGACGGAGAGCCCGAGGTTGATGCAGACCTTCTCTTCGATGTCCGGTGGCACGGTCGCGTGCGATCCGACGGCGCCGCTGATCTTGCCATAGGCGATCTGCGCCTTGGCCTCGGCGAGGCGGCCCTGCGCCCGGCGGACCTCCGCTACGAAACCGGCGAGCTTGAGCCCGAACGTCGTCGGCTCGGCGTGGACGCCGTGCGTGCGGCCGATGCAGAGTGTGTCCTTGAACTCGACCGCTCGCCGCTCCAGCACCTCTCGCAGCGCGTGGAGTCCTTCTTCGAGCAGCGTTGCGGAGTCGCGGAGTTGGAGGGCTGTGGCCGTGTCCCAGACGTCCTGTGACGTCAGGCCGAGGTGCACCCAGCGCCCCTCGTCGCCCAGGCTGTCCGCTACGGACTTCAGGAAGGCCGTCACGTCGTGGTGGGTCTCGGCTTGGTACCTAGCGACGTCGGCGATGTTGTAGCGCGCCTTGCGGACTTTCTCGGCGTCCGCGACCGGCAGCCGCCCCGCGTCGGCCCAAGCGTCGACAACGGCGACCTCAACGGCGAGCCAGCGGTCGAGTTTGCCCTCGTCCGTCCAGATGGCGGTCATCGCGGGGCGGGAATAGCGCTCGATCACGGGTTCACCGCAGAGGCGCGGAGAAGGCGGAGGCGAGGCGGCAATAGCATGAGGTTGGGTTTCACTGCGTAGTTTAGCCCGAAGCCAGTCCGGCGCGGTAGGCGTCGTATTCGGCGCGGATATCGGCGTGCGAGAGGGCCAGTATCTCCGCCGCGAGGGTTGCAGCGTTTCGGGCGCCCCAGGCGCCGACCGCTACGGTCGCGACCGGCATGCCGGGCGGCATCTGGACGATGGAGTAGAGGGCGTCGATGCCCTTGAGTTCGCTGGAGGCCAGCGGAACGCCGATGACTGGCAGCGGGGTGTATGCCTTGCAGACGCCGGGCAGTGCCGCTGCGCCACCTGCTGCGGCGATGATCACCTCGAAGCCGCGGTCGCGCGCGGACGAGACGAACTCGCGTACCTTGTCGGGCGTTCGATGCGCTGACATCACGTGGACTTCGTGCTCGATCTTGAACTTCGTCAGCGTGTCCATGCAGGACTGCATGACGTCCATGTCTGACTTTGACCCCATTAAGACTGCGACGAGTGCGCTCATACGGCCCCTCTCCCCCTGGCCCCCTCTCCCACAAGGGGCGAGGGGGAAGCCGATTCGATGTCGCTGGCTCCGATATCGCTGCGGTAGTGCATGCCGTCAAAATGGATGCGCTCGATGTTGTTGTACACCTTCTCGCGCGCCGCTGTCATCGTAGGCGCCGTCGCCGTCACGCCGAGTACGCGGCCGCCGTTTGTGACGAAACCACGGCTCGCATCGTGCGCGGTCCCGGCGTGGAAGACGACGATGTCGCTGTCCACGTCGCCGAGGCCGGTGACGGGCTTGCCCTTCTCGTACGATCCGGGATAGCCGCCGGACGCCAGCATCACCGTCACCGACGCGTCGTCGTTCCATTCCACGTCGACCTGGTCGAGCGTGCCGTTCGCGACCGCGAGCATGATTTCGAGCAGGTCGCTCTCCAGTAACGGAAGCAGCGCCTCGCACTCGGGATCTCCGAAGCGCGCGTTGAACTCGATGACGCGCGGGCCGTCGGGTGTGACGAAGATGCCGGGGTAGAGCACGCCCTTGAACGGCGCTCCTTCGGCCGCCATCGCGCGCACGGCGGCCTCCGTCACGTCGCGGCGGATTGCGGCGGCCGTGGACGCGTCGAGCCATGCCGGTGGGGCGTACACGCCCATGCCTCCGGTGTTTGGCCCCCGGTTGCCGTCGAACACGGGCTTGTGATCGCACGAGAACGGCATGTGCCTGACGGTCTTGCCGTCGGTGAAGGCCATCGCCGACGTCTCGCGCCCAACGAGCATATCTTCGACAACGACGGTGCGGCCCGCGGCACCCATCTCGCCATCGACAAGCATCGAGCGAAGCACTGCGATCGCCTCGTCGCGTGAGGCTGGCACCACGGTGCCTTTGCCTACGGCCGGCCCGTCGGCTTTCACCACAACCTCGCACGGCCGCGATTCGACGTACGCACGGGCCGCCTCGAAGTTGTCGAACCGGGCGACGCCACCCATCGGGATGCCATGTCGGCGCATCAGGTCCTTCGCGAATGACTTGGAGGACTCGATCTGCGCCGCGGCCTTTGACGGCCCGAACGCCGCGATGCCCGCCGCCTCGAGTATGTCGACCAGTCCGAACGCCAACGGATCGTCAGGCGCGACAACGACGAAGTCGATCTTGCGTGCGCGCACGAGCGCGATGACGGAGGCGCCGTACTCGCGGACATCAGGGTCGGATGCGTGCGCGCTCGGTACCGGCAGCGGCACGCAGTCGGCGATTTGCGCAATTCCCGCGTTGCCAGGGGCAACGATGAGTTCGCCGAGTCGTGGCGACTGACGCAGCTTCCACGCGATCGCGTGCTCGCGTCCGCCGGAGCCGATCAGCAGGACGTTGGTGGACATCTGGTCAGCCGCCTGTGCTCTGCTCGAAGCGGCGGAGTACGAGGATCACGCCGAGGGCGAGCACCATGGGCACGAGCAGCTTACGTGGGCGCACGCCGGCCCTCTTGCGCTCCTGCATCGTCTCGCGCGCGTCGGTAATGGCGCGTTCGACCTTCATGCGGCCGTTGGTGCTGTGCTGCTGGTCGGTGGTCGTCATCGGGTCGTCCAGTGTATTTCGCACGCGACCCATGTCGCTGCTGCGGTGCTGTCTATAGCGTCGGTCCGGCTTCGCCGGACGGACAGGCGGGGACGCCTATCCCACACGTGTCCCGCGTGCTATTCCCACTCGATTGTCCCGGGAGGCTTCGACGTGATGTCGTAGACGACGCGATTGACGCCGGGCACTTCGTTCACGATGCGGCTGCTGATGCGGGCTAGCACCTCGTACGGCAGGCGCGCCCAGTCCGCTGTCATGGCGTCTTCGGCGGTGACGGCGCGCAGGGCGACGACATGGCCGTAGGTGCGGAAGTCACCCATCACGCCGACGGAGCGCGTGTCGGTGAGCACGGCGAACGACTGCCACAACTCGTGGTAGAGCTTCGCTTTCTTGATCTCGTTCATCACGATCCAGTCGGCCGCCTGTAGCACCTGGACGCGCTCCGGCGTGACTGGGCCGATGATGCGGATGGCGAGGCCGGGGCCAGGGAACGGCTGGCGGTACACCATCTCGTCGGGCAGACCGAGGCCGAGGCCGACTTGCCGCACTTCATCCTTGAACAGGAAGCGCAGCGGCTCGATCACCTCGAACGTCATCTCTTTCGGCAGCCCGCCGACGTTGTGGTGCGTCTTGATCTTTGCCGTCGTGCCGTTTCCTGTCGCGCTCTCGACGACGTCGGGATACGTCGTACCCTGCACGATGAAGTCGACCTTGCCGATCTTGTCGGCTTCCGCTTCGAAGACGCGGATGAACGTTTCGCCGACGATGCGGCGCTTCTGCTCGGGATCGGTGACGCCCTTGAGCTGCGTCAGGAAGCGCTCGGCGGCGTCGACGTGGACGAGTTTGATTTCCATGTGACGGCCGAAGGTATCGACGACTCGCTCCGGCTCTTCGCGCCGCATGAGGCCGTTGTCGACGAAGATGCAGGTGAGCTGATCGCCGACCGCCTTGTGTACCAGCATCGCCGCAACGGCGGAATCGACGCCGCCGGACAGCGCACAGATCACCTTGCCGTCGCCGACCTGCTTCCGGATGCGGTTGATGCCGTCGGCGATGAAATTGCCGGCGGTCCAGTCGCCGCGCAGCCCGCATGCCTTGTAGAGGAAGTTCTCGATGAGCTGCTTGCCGTATGGCGTGTGCACTACTTCCGGGTGGAACTGGATGCCGAACATGTTCCGCCCGTCGCTCATGGCAGCGAACGGCGAGTTGTCGCTGTAAGCGATCGACTGGAATCCCGGTGGGAGCTGAGTGATGCGGTCGCCGTGCGACATCCACACCGGCATCGACGGCGGCATGCCGTCGAAGATTGGCGACTCGACATCGCCCTGGTTCATCGTCGCGTGGCCGTACTCGCGGTGGTCCGAAGCGACGACCTTGCCGCCGAGCTGGTGGGCGAGCGCGTGCATGCCGTAGCAGATGCCCAGTACCGGCAGACCCTTCTCGAAGACCCAGTTCGGGATCGTCGGCGCACCGTGCTCATAGATGCTGGCGGGACCGCCGGACAGGATGACACCGCGCGGCTTCAGCTTCTCGATGGTCTCCCAGGGCGCGTCGTGCGGCACCAACTCGCAGTAGACGTGGCACTCGCGCACACGGCGGGCGATCAGCATCGAGAACTGCGAGCCAAAGTCGATGACGACGATAGTTTCGGGCTGAAGCGGCACCGGCGGCGGCTGGGCGGAGGGCGCTTCGCCCGACTTTTCACGGGCGATCTCCAGGTACGCGGAAACCTCCACGTCGCCCGAGACGCCTACGCGGCGGGAGCTTGGTGTGTCTGCCATGTCGTATCCTGCGTGCGCGGTGTGGAAGTACCTGAGTGTATCGAGGCGCACTTGCGCGGTCAATGACTACTGATAATCGACATAAGCCGTTAGGCATCCAGGAACAGTACCGGCAGGCGCACGACGCCCTGTTAGCGGGCGGTATCGTCGCGCTGCCGACTGACACCGTCTACGGGCTCGTCGCCGTCGCGGCGGACCGCGCGGCGGTGGAGCGCGTGTACGAAACGAAGGTGCGCGATCCGCAGCAGCCGATGCCGATTTTCGTCGCGGCGATCGAGCAGGCGGAGCTGATCGCCGACGTGAATGATGTCGCGCGGCGACTGATGCAGCGCTTCTGGCCGGGAGCGCTGACAATCGTGCTGCCGAAGAAAGCGTCGTATCAGACGCGCGCGGCTGCGGGCGGCGACACCATCGGCGTGCGGGCGCCAGGCGACCCGGTGCTGCGCGAGCTGGCGGCGCAGCTGGGCCCGCTCACGGGGACGAGCGCCAACATCGCCGGGCGCGAAGAGTGCTCCACGGCCGACGAGGTGCGGGCGCAGCTCGGCGACGCGGTCGACGTAATCGTTGACGCGCCCGTGGATGCGACGGGTCGTCCGTCGACGATCGTGGACTGCACCGACACCGCGTGCGTGCGGGTGCTGCGAGTCGGTGCGATTTCGCGAGAGGCCATCGCTGAGGCACTGGACGGGGTGGTGGAGCTTGGTTAGCACCGTCCTCTCCGGAGACGATGTGCAGCGTGTGAGCGACGTATCGTCGCGCTACCGCGATGCCATTCTCGCGGCGCTGCACGACGTTCTGGACCGGCGCAATCTCGCACACGGAGCCCTCATGCGGTATCACCTCGGTTTCGAGGACGCGGCCGGTGCACCCGCCGAGGCCTCGGCAGGCAAGATGCTGCGTCCGACGCTGTGTCTGCTGTGCTGCGAGGCGGTCGGCGGCGATCTGCGGTCGGCGATCCCGGCGGCGGCGGCGATCGAGTTGGTACACAACTTCACGCTGATCCACGACGACATCGAAGATGCCAGCGATACGCGGCACGGGCGGCCGGCGCTGTGGCGTGTCGTCGGCGTGCCGCTGGCGATCAATGCCGGCGACGGCATGTTCGTGCAGGGACAGCGCACATTGCTGCGCATGCAGGACGCAGGCGTGGCACCCGAACGGGTGCTGTTGGCATCGCGCACACTGAATGACGCGTGCATCGCGCTGTGCGAGGGCCAGCACGCCGATATCGGCTTCGAAACGCGCGACCGCGTGACGCAGGCGGAGTACGAGGCTATGGTCGACGGTAAGACGGCCTCGCTACTCGGCGCGTCGATGGCCATCGGCGCTGTTGCGGGCGGCGCCGACGATGCTGCAATAGCGGCGTTTGGCGCGTGCGGGCGCATGCTGGGGCGCGCGTTCCAGATCCAGGATGATGTGCTGGGCATCTGGGGCGAAGAGGCTGTCACCGGCAAGCCCGTGGCCGACGACATCCGTTCGCGCAAGCGCTCATTTCCGATCGCGTGGGCGTTTGAGCACGTGCGGGGTGGCGCGGCGAGCGACCTAGCGCGCATCTACGGCTTTGATCGCATCAGTGAAGACGACGTGAGCGCTGTGGTGGCGCTGCTTGACGAGGCCGGCGCGCGAGACGCCGCTACGAGCGAGGCACTGCGCTGGGCGGAAGCGGCGATCGCTGCGCTGGAACCGCTGCATCTCGACGGCGAGCGCCGCAGCGAGATCGAGGCGTTAGCAGCGTTCTTCGTGCATAGGTCGGCGTAGAGGAACAGCATGAACAAACAGACCATCCGCGATATCGATGTAGCCGGGAAGCGCGTGCTGGTGCGCGTGGACTTCAACGTGCCGCTCGACAAGGCGACGCTCGGCATCCTGGACGACACGCGGATCCGCGCCGCTCTTCCGACGATCATCTACCTGCGTGAGCAGAACGCGAAGACCGTGCTAGTTTCGCATCTCGGCCGGCCGGATGGGCAGGTTGTCGAATCAGCGCGGCTGGCACCGGTTGCGGCGAGGCTCGCCGAACTGCTCGGGGTGGCGGTGCCCTGCGCGACGGATGTCGTCGGGCCGTCCGCGGAGGCGACGGTCGCGGCGATGCAGCCGGGCGATGTCGTGATGCTCGAGAACGTGCGGTTCGAGCCAGGTGAGGAGAAGAACGCCCCCGCGCTTGCGCAGAAGCTGGCATCGTTCGCCGATGTCTACCTGAATGACGCATTTGGCACGGCGCACCGTGCTCACGCGTCTACAGCGGGTGTCGCTGCGTACCTTCCGGCTGTGGCGGGCCTCCTTATGGAGAAGGAGATCGACTACCTCGGACGAATCGTCCACAACCCGGAGCGTCCAGTCGCGGCGATCATCGGCGGCGCGAAGATCAGTTCGAAGATCGCGGTGTTGCAGCACCTGCTTTCGAAGGTAAACGTGCTGTTGATTGGCGGCGGCATGGCGAGCACGTTTCTGAAGGCGCGTGGGATCGGCGTGGGATCGTCGCTGATCGAGGCCGATCAGGTCGCGAAGGCGCAGGAGATTATCACCGACGCCGGGCGACGCGGCGTGAAGCTCGGCTTACCCCTCGACGCCGTCATCGCGAACGCGTTTGCGGCTGATGCCGCAACAAAGACGGTGGATGTCCACAATGTGCCGGAGGGCTGGATGATCCTCGACGTCGGGCCGAAGACGGTTGCCGATTTCGAGTCGCGGCTGCGCGGCATGAAGACGGTCGTCTGGAATGGACCGCTCGGCGTGGCGGAGTGGGCACCGTTCGCCCAAGGGTCGAACAACGTGGCGCGGTTCCTGGCGAAGCTTGATGCGACGGTGGTCATCGGCGGCGGTGAGACGGTCGCGATGGTGACGGGCTTGGGCATCGCGGATCAGTATGCGCACGTCTCGACCGGCGGCGGCGCGTCGCTGGAGTTTCTCGAAGGCAAGGAGCTGCCGGGCGTTGCGGCGCTGCTCGACAAATAGTCCGTGCGCGCGCTGGCCAGCGGTGCTTCGCATGAAGCGGTCGGCGCGTATAGCTCGCAAGCAGCTAAATTTGACCGGCTAATGGGCCTTTGATACCCTCGGTGGGGTCTCCGGGTGCCCGCAGTCCCGAGAGGTGCCAGATGAACCGAGAATCCGGCAGCGTTATCACGACGGTCTCCGGTGACAACGTCGAGATCGACCAGAGCGCCGTGCGTTCCGTCGATGCGGAGCGCGTCGAGTTGCGACAGGCGGCGGCGCAGAACGTGCGCGGCGAGACGCTTGAAGTCGCTGAGAGCGCGATGCTCAGCGTCCGCGCGACGGACGTCCGGATGGACGACTGCGCGTCCGGCGTCGTGTTCGCCGAACGGGTGACGATGCGCGATAGCGTGACGATGCTCGTGTTCGCGCGCCATGTGGATGGCGACTCGGGGAATGTAGTTACGCCGGCGGCAGCGTTCGCCTTCGGGCTGGGCGCGGTGGCCGGGATTGCAGTGTGGCGGCGGTTGCGCCGCAGGTAGGATATTCACGATGGCGAACAGCGAACTCAAAGCAGTGCCGCGGACGGTGCTGGGCAAGAAGGTGGCGCAACTGCGCCGCACCGGCCAGACGCCGGCGAACATCTTCGGCCACAAGATCGAATCGACATCCATACAAGCGGATACGGTGGAGCTCATCCATCTGCTGCGCCACTCGTCGCGCAACGCGATCATCAACATGCACGTCGAAGGCGAGCCGGCGGCTCGCACTGTCGTTGTACGCGACTTGAAGCGCAACGCCGTCACCGACCAGCTGCTGCACGTCGATTTCTACCAGATCTCCATGACGGAGAAGATGCGGGCCGACGTGCCGGTCGTGCTGTTCGGCGTTTCCGATGCAGTGACGACGTTCGGCGGCGTGCTGCTGCAGATGACGGAGAAGATCGCCGTCGAGGCGCTCCCGTCCGACATCCCCGTGCAGTTCGACGTGGACGTCAGCAAGATCACTGAACTGGAGGGCTCGTTCCACGTACGCGACCTCGAGGTGGATACTGACAAGGTGACGCTACACACGGAACTTGATGTGGTGCTCGCCCGCGTCGCGTCGCCGCGCGTCGTCGTCGAAGAGACGCCCGTCGCCGCGGACGCCGCCGCAGCGCCGGCTGCTGGCGCCGCCACGCCGGCTCCAGCCCCGTAACTCCGAGAACTGCGAAACGAGTAAGAATCGGGCGCCGTCAGGCGCCCGTTTCTGCGTCAACCAGTCAGCGGGTTCGTTGCGAAGACGAATTCGGCAACTGGAACGCCGCCGACGAGGTGCTCCTGAGTGATCCGTTCCAACACGCTCGGCGTCGCCGAGTGGTACCAGGTGCCGTCGGGGTAGACGACGGCGATCGGGCCCTGTTCGCACATGCGCAGGCAGTTGGCTTTCGTGCGGAAGACGACGCGGTCGCCGGCGGTCAGGCCTAGCTCCTGGAGCCGTCGCTTCAGGAAGTCCCACGATTCAAGGGTGCGTTCCTTGGGAGCGCATTTCGGCTCGGTTTGGTCTGCGCAGAGGAAGATGTGCCGCGCGATATGCCCGACGCCGTGCAGTTCGGCGGCCGCGAGCAGTGCGTCGGATGGTGGTGAGGCTTCTGTCATCGCTGATCGTTGCACCCGTGCCGATGGCGCGCAACTACGGCAACCCCATGACTTCGCCAACGATGGCGTCGCGCACGGGCTTCGCATTGTCGATGTTAGTGTGATTCGCCGGGATCGGCGGTCCGCCATCCTGTCCGTCGCGGGGCGCCGTCTGGCCGCTGGCATCCCAATTCGCCACGTTTGGCGCATCGTACGCGGCGCCGGGGAACAGGGCGTCGTTGGTCTCGTAGATGTTGAACACGCGCACCTGCCTGGGACGCGATGCCGTATCCCCGTCGTACAACGTCTCCACGCGGTCGACATCCACAACTTGGATGATCCGCGACCCATATGTTTCTTCGAGGCGCGACGCGACGACGTCGGCGATGATCGCGCCATGGCTGTGGCCGAGGAGGAGCACGCGCAGGCACGGGAAGCGTTCGAGATACACCGTCACAGCGTGCGTCATCCACTCCTCCATGGCGGCGTGTACGTTCTCGGAGCCGACAATAGCCGGGCCGGCGATGACGCTGATCGTCTGTATGCCGCGGTCGTCGTACGCCTGCTGCAACGCGTCGATCATGCTGCGCACGCCGGCGGCGTCGTCTCGCTCGCGGAGGTTGGCGACACCTCCGGCCACGCCGACGAGCAACACCGCGCTCTCTCCGCTTCTGCAGTCGACGTCGGAGGGCTGCAGGAAGCCGTGCGCGACGAGATACTCAGGGGCGCGCTTCGAGCCTGCCTGGCATGCGGCTCGCTGCTTCTCCGGGTCTAGTGCAATATCTATGCCGTGGAGAAACGCCGCGTCTTCGGCGTCGTGGGCGAAGTCGGCGTTGAAATCCGGCACCTTCGACGGGTCGATGGCGTCCTGGGCGTTGAGCCGATGGTCGTTGTTGGCGTCGAGGCAGCCGAGCTGGCTGAATGTCGCGCGTGGCTGATTGGATATGCCGGAGACGTTGCAGGCAGTGAGCGCCGCGCCACCCGCGACGGCGGCTGCGATCCATACCCATATTCTCGCCATGCACTGTGCGTGTCGCATGCCACGATCGTACCGAGCGTGTGGCAATCCAACGGGGTACAAACGGACCATCTTCCTCGCTCGATGTACCCGCGAGAAGCGGGTACGCTGCGCATACAACCAGGCGTATGAAGGAGGGTCGACGTGACATTTCACGTGGTGACAATCGCGCGAACACTGGGTGCGGGTGGCGAGGACGTAGGACGCGCCGTGGCGGCCGAACTCGGCTTTACGTACGCGGACGACGAGATCATCTCCGCAGCCGCTGAGCGCGCTGGCGTCTCGACCGCGACGATCGAAAAGGCGGAACAAAGGCCGAGCCTCATCGCCCGCATCCTTGATTCGATGGGGAGCGTGCCGATCGATCCATCGGTCTACTACGGCCAGGCGCTGACGTTGCCGCCGGTCGATGCGCCAGTCGGCTATGACGAGTTGATCCGCGACGTGATCGTCGGCACGGCGAATCGCAGCAAGGTGGTGATCGTCGCGCACGGATCAGGCATCTGCCTTGCAGGGGTGCCGGGCGTGTTGCGTGTGCTCGTGACTGCGTCGCCCGATGCGCGGGCGGCACGCGTCGCTGGGGCGACGGGTGCGGACGCCGACCGCGCGAAGAAGGCCGTTGCTGATTCCGACAACCAGCGCCAGGACTTCCTCAAGCGTTTTTACAATGTGAAGCAGGAGCTACCAACGCATTACGACCTCGTGCTGAACACCGACGTGCTGGCGGTCGGCGACGCAGCGAAGCTCGTCCTTGCGGCGGCGCGAATGTAGTTGCTACGAATTGTGGCGGCTTCGGAGTGCAACTGAGAGTCTTGCCAAGCTACGTGAAGCCATCCGTTATGATCGAAGAAGATCCTTCGCTACGCTCAGGATGACGTGGACCGGGTCATAGTTGGCTGGCGAAAGGGCGCGCTAACCGCGCCGTGCTGGTGCGGCCTCGAACAACTCGATCGGTTGTGGCTTGCCGCGTAGCTGCCCGCAGGCGGCGCTGATCTCGACGCCCTTCTCGACGCGTACTGTGCAACTCACACCGCGAGCGGATAGCGCGCGCTGAAATGCGAGCGTGCGCCCTCGCGCGGGGCGAAGAATGCTGTTGTCAGGCGTGGGGTTTACGGGAATCAGGTTAACGTGGCAGATCATGCTTCCGAGCGCGGCCGCGAGCGCGCGCGCCTGTTGGGGCGCGTCGTTGATCCCGTCCATGAGGCAGTATTCAAACGTTACGCGCCGGCCGGTCTTTGCGGTGTAGTCTCGACATGCCTGCAGGATGTCCGGCAGCGGATAGCGATGCGCCGTCGGGATCAGCTGCTCGCGTAGCGCTTCGTCCGGCGCGTGCAGCGATACGGCGAGTCCGACCTGTAATGACTCGTCGGTCAATTTGCGGATGCCCGGGATGAGGCCCACAGTCGAGATGGTGATGTGACGCGCTGCCATGTTCATGCCGTTCGCATCGTGCAGCGTCTCGACGGTTCGCCAGACGGCGCGATAGTTCGCCATCGGTTCGCCCATGCCCATGAAGACGACGTTCGTCAGCGGCTGCGCGCCGCGATCCGCTTGCTCGCGCGCGAAGCCGACGATCTGCGCCAGTATCTCGCCCGCGGTCAGGTTCCGGTCGAATCCAGCCTGGCCCGTGGCGCAGAAGACGCAGCCCATCGCACAGCCGGCCTGGCTCGAAACGCATACCGTTGCCCGGCCGCGGGAATCGCCGCGTGGGTCGTACAGCATGAGCACCGATTCGATGAGCTTGTCGTCATGGAGGCGGATCAGCCGCTTCCGTGTCAGGCTGTCGTCGGAGGCGAGCTCGGTTACGACCTTCAGAACCGGGAACGGTAGCGTCTCGTCGAGCTGGCGGCGGAGATCCGCCGGAACGTTCGGCATCTCGTCGTAGGAGGCCGCAAAATGCCGATACGCCCATTCCCAGACCTGCCGCGCCCGGTAGGTGGGCGCGCCGAGGGTCTGAATATGGGCTTCCAGCTCGGCCAGTGAGAGGTCGTAGAGGGAAGGCATCGCTGTCAGTCTATCAGCCGTCGGTTGGCGGTCGTCGCGGAATCGCGGCCCGGCGGGCGGGGTGATATCGTGGATACCGAGCAAGCACAGAAAGGGTGACGCCATGGCAGACGATCGACAACGGACGACTGACGGCAGCAACGACATCTACGTCGGTCGTGACTATGGGCGGCACGACTTCGTGATCGATGCGGAGGAGATTGCGCAGTACTCTGGCGCGGTCGATGATCATAGCCCGATCTACTCCGGACCGTCGCCGTTCGGCGGGCCCGTTGCGCCGGCGCTGGTGCGGCGCGGCGAGGTGTACGCGTATCGCGCGCCGTCGAGCATACCGGCGTGGTACCTGCCGAACGTGTTCGGCAACCTGCATGCGCGGCAGGAGTGGGATCTGCTCGCCGCGGTGATGGTCGGCGATTCCGTCCACACGCGTTCGTTCATCGCGGAACGCTATATGAAGCGCGGGCGCGACTACGTGGTCAACGAGGTGCTGTACTTCAACGCGGATGACGCGCTGATCGCTCGCAGCCGCACGCACCAAAGCTTCCTGCGCGAGACGAAGAGCGAAGGCATCGTCATCGACCAGAAGCGCGAGAAGCAGCCGGAGCGCCGGTTCGAGACTGATGTGAGCGCCGCGATCGAGGAGATACCCGCGCTGCACAAGCAGATCACGCTCGATATGTGCTGGAAGTTCAGCGGTCCGCGAAAGAACTATCACAACGACAAGGAGATGGCGATCAAGTGGGGCTTCCCGGACATCGTCGTCGAAGGGATGATGTCGACCTGCTTCCTGTCCGAGATGATGACGAACCGCTTTGGCGCCGGCTGGCTGGCGGGCGGCAAGATGAGCGTGAACCTCGTCAACATCGTCTGGCAGAGCGATCGTGTCACTTGCCGCGGATTCGTCCGCGAGATCACACCCGAAGGCGATCGCCAGCGCGCGCACCTGGATGTGTGGGTCGAGAAGGAAGATGGCACGAAGGTGACAATCGGCACCGCGAGTGCGGTGGTCGCATAACGTGCCGTCGGCGTGAGGTCGTTCGTCTGATCGCTACCGCAGTGTCTTCGGAATCACGAACTTGTTCGCAGAATGCGTCTCGGAGAACGACACGACCTTTAGCGCGACGAGTCCGGCCGCTTTGGCGACGCCGATAATATCGCCGTCCTTGATGCCGCCCTTACCCTTAGGCGTCACCGTCCAGATCGCGCCGTCGCGCTTGATGTGGGCGATGAGTTGACGCATGCCGGCGAGCCCAGCCAGCGTCTCGGCGCCGAGGAAGATGGCGTCGGCGCCCTTCACGGCCCTGGTCGAGACCGATGCGCCGCGCTGCCGCAGTTCTGACACGAAAGCATCGTCCTGTACGTGCAGCACGACGATGCGCTGGCCGGATTGGACGCCGAGCTTCTCGAACAGCCCTTTTGGATTGAGGATCTTGCCGGCCCAGGTCTCGGCCCTGTCACCGAGAGCGAACGTTGCCGTACCGCCGGGCCACGTCACCTTCAGCTTGCCGGCTCTTGCGTCGAGCGCGGTGATGCTCTTGAGGTCGATCTTCAGGCGGAAGTCGCCGCGAAAGATGATCTCGTTCGTTTCGAGCAGCGCCTTGCCGGTTGAAGTCTGCTTCTCGTACGTGACGGCGCACTGCGCCTCGGCGCCCACGTTATGCCCGCGCGAAGATGAGGATGGCGCCGGCCGTAGTCACCCAGCCGATCGCGGTCAGCATGATCGGGATGTCGCGCAGCAGTACTTCCTCGGGGCTCCCGCCTTCCTTCTTCACGTTGACCAAGTAGAGGTAGCGGAAGATGCCGTATAGCACGAACGGGATCGTGAGCATCATGCTGTGGTTCGTGGGCAGGTTCTCGGCTGTGAACGTGTACAGACCGTAGGCGATCAGCAGGGCGCCCGTTACGATTGAGCCCATCTGATCGAGTAGCGGGAGCGTGTACTCATCGAGGATCTTGCGATGGCTGCCCGCCCCGGCCTCCAGCAGCTCAAGCTCGGCGCGTCGCTTATTGATGCCGAGGAACAGCGCGCCTAGGGCGGCAACGACGTACAGCCACGGCGAGATCGGCACGTCGATCGCCAGCGCGCCCGCCATCGCGCGCAGTACGAAGCCCGCTGCGATCACCATCAGGTCTATCATCACGATGTGCTTCAGCTGGTACGAATAGGCGAGCATGAGCGTGGCGTACCCGAGGATGACGAGCCCCATTTGCCAGTTGAGCGCGAACGCGCCGCCGATGCCGACCGCCGCGAGGACCACTGCCGCACCCCACGCAGTTCGCACCGGCAGCAGGCCGGCGGGAATGGGGCGGTAACGCTTCTTCGGGTGCGCGCGGTCCGCCTCGATGTCGCGGACGTCATTCACGAGGTACTCAGCGCTCGATACCATGGCGAAGCACGCGAAGGCGACGAGCGCTTCGAGCACCTTCGGGATCCACGTGGAGGGATCGCTGAGGTGGTATTCCTGACCGACCGAAAAGAGGAGCGCGAGGAAGACGATGCCGTTCTTCGTCCACTGACGCGGCCGCATGGAGCGGAACAGATAGCGGAGTTGCGGCGCCGCGCCGGAGCGGGGAACCTCCGCCAATCGGTCGATCGGCGTGTTCTCCACGGCCAGAGCCTCTTCGTTCGCCATCGGGGTGCATTCTAGCGCACCCCCGGATCGGGCGGAACGAACGCCTACAGGGGCAGGTTGCTGTGCTTCTTGGCGGGGGTGCTCTCGGTCTTCGATCGCAGCATCTCGAAGGCGTGGATGACCTTCGTGCGGGTGTCGCGCGGGTCGATCACGTCATCGACATAACCGCGGGCGGCGGCAATGTACGGGTTGGCGAAGCGCTCGGCATACTCGGCGGTGAGTTGGGCGCGCTCTGCCACGGGGTCGTCCGATTCCGCCAGCCGCGTGCGGTAGAGGATGTTGACGGCCGGTTCCGGACCAACCACGGCGATCTCGCCCTGTGGCCACGAGAAGTTCATATCGGCGCGGAGGTGCTTTGACCCCATGGCATCGTAGGCACCGCCGTAGGACTTGCGCAGGATAACTGTCACCTTCGGCACCGTCGCCTCGGCGTAGGCGTACACCAGTTTCGCGCCGTGGACGATGATGCCACCGTACTCTTGCGCCAGGCCCGGCAGGAAGCCCGGGACATCGACGAACGTCAGGATCGGGATGTTGAAGGCGTCACAGAACCGGACGAAGCGCGCCGCCTTCCGTGACGAATCGATGTCCAACACGCCCGCGAGATATAGCGGCTGGTTTGCGACGATA
>JANNPX010000053.1:0-10547 GCA_031400455.1 Chloroflexota bacterium
TCGCCGCGGGCACCCGTGACGCCCATCAACTCGACTCCGCACAGCCACACTTCGCGCGAAGATCCGTCGTCCGTGACGCGGAAGATGTTCTGACATTAGAAGAGCTTCGCGACGCGGCCGCCGTCCAGCCGCTCGGCATAAAGCCTCGCAGCCGGGATCGTCGAGTCCGGCCGGAGGACCACGCGCTCGCCGCTCCAGCCATCCCAATCGAGGAAGGAGTACACCCTGTCGAGCATCTGCGGCGACAGCGTCCCGGCCGACGTGAACAGGTGCAGCGGCTCGATCACGGGCGTACGAATCTCGCGATAGCCCCAGGCATGGCACACCGCGCCGAACGCGTCCTCAACGGCGCGCAGCCGGTCCATCTCGTCCGGAAGCAGATCGCGCATGCCGCGCGAGCGCTGGGTGACGGTGACCTCGGGCATGAAACTCTCCATGAGTGATAAATCCCTACCCGGTACGGGCAGGGACACCGCATTCTATCGAACACCCCCTGCACCTACAATTCGGCGATGCCCGAACGCACGCCGGACCGCGATCGCCCGTCCTCGCGCCGTGGAGTCGGGCGGCTGTCCGTGCGGCCGCCGTTCAGCGACGTCCCCGGCCCATTCCGGCGGGGTCCGCATCGCGACACGTCGCTGGACGACCAGCCGACCCACGACCAGGAGCGCGGGATGCGCGCGTTCTGGTGGGACGGATTCTGGGCCAATATCCCGGAGACCATCCTCGTCAACTACCTGGGGCTGTACATCATCGCCTTCGGCGCAAATACGTCGCAGGTGGGGCTGATCGCCTCGCTCAGCAGCCTGTTCGCGGCGCTGGCGTTCTACCCCGGCGCACGCGTAGTGGAGCGGTATGGGCAGCGAAAGCGCATCGTACTGGCGGCCGGAGGCGGACTCGCTCGCATCGCGTTGTTCGGCCTGGCGCTGGTGCCTTTCTTCTGGGACGGTAACACGGCGGTGTGGATCGTCATCGCGCTGGTGTCGATCCGCGGCTTCGCCGGGTACTTCTCAACGCCCGCCTGGACCTCGCTCGTGGCGGATATCGTGCCCGCGGGCATTCGCGGCCGTTTCTTCGCGTCACGCAACTTCGGCATGAGCCTGACGGCGCTGGCGACGGCACCTATCGCCGGCTTCATCCTCGACCGCTACAGCGGGCTGGGCGGGTGGCAGATCGTCTGGCTGCTTGCTTTCGTGGCGGGTGGGGCGTCGACATGGGCATTCGCGCGCATCCCCGACCCGGCACCGCACGCCGATGTGGTGCGGCACGAGGACGCAGCGGCGCAGCACGGCGTGCTCGCCGATATCATGTCGGACCGCAACTTCCTGATGTACCTCGTCGGCACCGCCGCGTGGAACATCGGCCTGCAGGTGTCCGGCCCGTTCTTCAACGTCTACCTGGCGGAGAACCTCCATGCATCGGGCCTGATGATCGGGTTCCTCTCATCAATCATGGCGGTCACGGGGCTGGGTGGGCTGATCTATTTCGGGCGGATGATGGATATCCGCGGCACGAAGTGGCTGATGGTGGTGACCGGGCTGCTGATCCCGCTGCTGCCCCTCGCCTGGCTGGGCGTGACGGAGCCTTGGCACGTCATCCCGATCAACTCCGCCGCAGGCGTGCTGTGGGCGGGCTATCAGCTGGCCATGCTCAACATGGTGATGATCATGGCGCCGCCCGAGAAGCGCGCCCGCTACGCGGCAGCATTCCAGACCGTGACATTCGGCGGCGCGTTCATCGGGCCACTCATCGGCGGGCAGATCATCGCCGTCATCGGCTACAAGACGCTCTTCGTGGTCTCGGGCGTGGCTCGCATGACAGGTACGCTCGTCATTTTGCGGTTCGTGCACACGAACGAGAGCCGCGCCGGCGGTGGCGCGACTCCGGCGGCGTAATGTCGCTGAAGCAGCGCGGCGCGTTGGATCAAGCGGTGATCGGACACTGACGCACTGCGCAGGACGCGTGATCGCTGTCATGCAGAGCGTAGCGAAGCATCTTCCCCGAGCGGAGTAGATCCCTCGCCACGCTCGGGATGGCAAGAACGCCACGTGACACCGCTACTCCGCGGCGCCCAGGGCGCGCACGCGCTCGTACAGATCCGTCAAGTCGTCCGGGATCGGGGCAGCGTGATGCCGCAGGTCACGGCGCACCGTACGTACATCCAGTGGCCGGCCTACAAAACGGGCGAGCGGCGCCACAGCTTGCTCCGGATCCGCGTGCAGTGCTGCGTACTCGACGCAGATCGCTTCGAGGCCATACTCGGCGATGATCTCCAGCAGGCGCTCGTACTGCACGCGCCAGACATGCTTGACCGCGCCTTCAGCATCGTCGCCTCCCTGCGCAAAGTACGTCAGCGTCGACGCCACCACTTCGGCAGGGCTGCGCAGGCAGACGATTACGCGCGGTCGCTCGGGCAACATCTCCAGCCACGGCTCCAGCGTCCATGAGAGTCGCGGGTCTTTCCACGCCGGCGTCGCCGTCTCGACGAGGGTGCGCATGTGGTCCGCGTACTGCGTCGCAGCGTCGCGGATCTGCTCGCGCGTCGCCGTCGTGAACCATTCGCCGATTCCCGCGGCTCGAAGGATCGCGTCATTGATCATGATCAACATGCGCTCTTCGAAATAGCCTTCAGCGTTGTGCTCGTCCGGCTCGATGAGATCGTGTCCGACGGACAGCCCCGCCTCGTGCAGGAGCTGTGCGACGGCGCTGGTGCCGGAGCGGCCGGTACCGGTGATCAGGAACATCGCGCTACCAGCGGTTGCGGCGAACGTATTCGTCCCAACCGAGACGCGCCGCTTCCGGGGTGGACTTTTGCGGCTTCGACTTGTAGCCGAACGCGACGACGATGCAGACGCGCCACGTTTCCGGCAGCCCGAGCGCATCGCGCGCACACTCCACGCGGTGCATGCTTATCGGGCACGACCCGACGCCCTCCGCCCAGGCCGCCACCATCATATTTTGCGCCGCACGGCCGGCGTCGAATTCGCTGCGCGTGCCGACGTCGGTGAGCGCGACGGCGACGAGTACCGGCGCCGTGGGAATCCACGCTGCGAAGTCGCCGCACTTGGCGATCTCTTCCTTCTGCGCCTGGTCGTCGATGATGACGAACCGACACGGCTGCACGTTCTTCGAGCTGCCCGCCATACGTCCTGCCTGAACGATGCGACGCACGACATCCTCCGGGATGGCCTGCTCCGTAAATGAGCGCGTGTCCCGCTTCGTAATGATCGTTTTGTATGTATCCACGTGTCGCCTCCAAATGCCTGGTCGTACCCCGACGCCGGCGGGGCGAGCCCTCCCCCTACACGATGGGCCTTCCCGGCCAACCGACAATGCGGAGTATGCCGACACCGCGCGGCTGATGCCACTGGATCGCAACGGGCGTGTGGGCGATCATTCCGTCATGGCACGATATGGCTTCACGTTCCCCTTTGACGGCATGCCGCTGCACGCCCACAAAGACGCGTTGCAGGAGGCCGAGCGGCTCGGCTATACGGACGCGTGGTCGGCGGAGATTGATGGCGTTGATTGTTTCACGCCGTTGGCGATGGCGGCCGCGTGGACCGAAAAGCTGCACCTGGGCACGGCGATTGCGAACGTGTACACGCGGGCGCCGCTGACGCTCGCAATCTCTGCGAACGCGATGGCGGAGGCCGCACCCGGGCGGTTCGCGTTGGGCATTGGCGCGGGTTCATCGGTGGTCGTCGAGCAGTGGGCGGGCGTGCCGTTTGAGTGGCCGTACCGGAAGGTGCGGGACGTCAACCGGCTGATCAAGCAGGCGTTCACGGGCGAGAAGGTCGTTGTCGAACTCGAGACCGCTCGATCGAATGGCTTCCGCCTCTCGCGCCAGCTCGTGCCGCCGCCTCCGATCTATATCGCCGCGCTGCGCGAGCGCATGCTGCGGCTAGCCGGGGCGGAGGCGGACGGCGTCATCATCAACTGGCTGAGCGCAGGTGACGTTCCGAAGACCGTAGCGGCGGCGCACGCGGGCGCACGCAAGGCCGGGAAAGATCCCGCGAGCATCGAGGTGGTCTGTCGCATCTTCGTTTGCATGACGGAGGATGCGGCTTTGATCGATTTCCTCGGCCGCAGGATGATCGCCGCATACCTGAACGTGCCGGTCTACGCCGCATTCCACGAGTGGCTCGGGCGCGGCGACGCGCTGCGGCCGATGTGGGAGGCGTGGTCATCGGGCGATCGCAAGGCTGCGACGGCTGCGATCCCGAAGCAGGCGATCGAGGATCTGCTGATCTACGGCGACGCCGAGACGTGCCGCCGAAAGATCCAGGCGTACGTCGACGGAGGCGTGACGGTGCCGGTGCTGAATTTCATCCCCGTTGCTGGCGATCCGCAGCAGCGGGCCGAGCAATCGGTGAACATGCTGCGGGCGCTGGCGCCGCGCTGACCCGCGCCAAGGTTGTGTGTTCCGATGGTAGGTAACAGAACGAATGTTTCACGTGAAACATTGTTCGTGTGCGCAGTTCATGCGCTCGACGGCGCCGACGAGGACGGGGACGGACCTGAAGGTGCGTCCCTACGGCCCTAGCCCCGCATCCGTCCCGTTGCATTCCGAACCGTCACCGGAGCTGAAGCTCCTTCGCTACGGACGAGAGTGCTGGCTCCACCGTGGGGACTGTCGGTGCGGACGCGGCCATGCTGCCGGCGCGCATACGACGAGACCAAGGGGTCAGGCGGCTCGCGACAGACGCGCTGCTAAGCCAGAGCGGCAACCTGATCCAGTTCGAAGCGGACTTGCATCTGTTTGGGGCCGCCGGGAACGAGCACGCCGCCGGCGTCGCCTTCGATCTTGAGGCTCTTGATGCGCGGGAGCAGCGTCTCGAGGACGATCTGCGTCTCCAGGCGGGCAAGCGGAGCCCCGAGGCAGTAGTGGATGCCCTGGCCGAACCCCAAGTGGCGGTTCGGGTCGCGGTCGATGATGAACTCTTCGGCGCGGTCGAAGGCCTTCTCGTCGTGGTTGGCTGACGCGATGAGGACGATGAGGCGGTTGTCCCCAGGCAGAGTCACGCCACTCAACTCGACATCGCGCGTCGTACGTCGGAACGTCGCCGGGAACGGCGGGTAGTAGCGGAGCGTCTCTTCGATCATCGTGGGGATCAGCTCGGGGCGCTCTTTGAGCTGGCCGAGCACGTCCGGGAACTTCGTGAACACGCGAGCGACGTTCACGATGAGTCCGGTCGTCGTCTCATTGCCGGCAACCAGCAGCACGCGGCAGATCACGAGCAGGTCGGACTGGCTGAGCTGGTTGCCGTCCTCGTCGCGCGCATGAATCAGCGCGCTGAGCAGGTTGTCTTGCGGCTCCGCACGCAGCTTGTCGAGTTGCTTCGAGAAGTACGCGTCGAACTCGGCGTTGATCTCTTCGATGGCATTGGAGCCGGGCTCGAAGAGCGCGGCGGTGACGTTCTCGATGATGGCGTCCGACCAGCGCTTGAACGTCGCCATGTCGCCGTCCTGGACACCAAGCATGGCGGCTATCACCATCACGGGAAGCGGGTAGGCGATGCCGGCGATGAAGTCGCACGTCTCGCCGGAGAGCATGCCGTCGACCATGATCTTGCAGTTCTCTTCGATCGCACTACGCTGCAACTCGATCACGCGCGGCGTAAACGCGCCCGTTAGCAGGCCGCGCATACGCGTGTGGACAGGAGGGTCGTCGAACAGGATCGTGGGCGGCCGCTTCTCTCCTTCGGCCGGCGGTTCCCCCATCTGCGACGAGAACGTCTCCGGGTCGCGGAAGACGCGGAGCGCATCCTCGTACCTGGAAACCACCCACATGTTGCTGCCGGGCGGCTGGAAGACGGGCGCGCTCGTGCGGAGGCCAGCGAACATGCCGAAGGGGTCTCCGTCCATCTGTTCGAAAAACGTGAACGGCGCAGCTGTGTCGGCCAATGTGTTCCTCCACGGTTCGCCAGTGGCGAATATTTCGTCTGAGAGAAAATATCCTCGATCGGGCGGCGCCTGTCAAGCGTGGGCAATCGCCCACTCCGCTGCCCCGCGACGATGCTCGTCGGAGGATGTCCAGAACTCCGAGGCCACGGTCAATACCGCAGGAACGCGGCGATCCCGCGATCTGCCAACTCCTCGCTCGCTCGCGGCGCCAGGAAATGCACCTGAGCGTCGGTCGCCATCGCGAGACGAACGGCATTTTCCGCTATGTCGTCCGTTTGCCAGAGTTCGACCCCGCAGAGCGGACACACCTTCAGGTGCGTTGCCGACAGGTAGTGCCCCTCCGGACACTGGACTCCGGCGCGCGTCTGTCCTTCGGGAAGGACGAGCAGGTGAACTCGCGCCTCGCCCAGCGCTTGCAACGTCTCGTCCCAGCCGATCGATGCGTGACCGCCGCCCGCGGATTCCGCAACCAACTCCCCGATCAACTCGGCGTCCTTCGTCTCGCGCGCCTCGACCTCGATGGCCGCGACGTGCTTCACCACGTCCGTCGCCACCGCGAACATCTCCATCGGCATGGTCGCCACAACGGAGCGAGCGAGCGCCACGGGCAGCATCCGCCGAAGCACCGCGAGCGCTTCGTCGGGGCCGGCCAGTACCAACGAGTGGATCGGGCGCGACCGATCGATCGCCCACATGTGCTCGATCGTCCGGCGTGCGTGCTCCTCCAAGTGATGGTCGCGGTGGCGCGCGTAATTCGACTGCGTCCAGCCGCCTACGGCCGACCGCCCGATGACGTCGCCGTGCAACGTCACTTCCTCTTCGACTGCACCGAGGACCACCGTAATGATGCGCGCATGATCCTTATCGAACATCAGGACGCAATAGCGGCTGTGTTCATCCAGCGCTGCGATCAGCGGGCTCAGCATCGGCCGCGGGGCAAACCGCGCCATCGATCGCATCGGGAACTGGAGCGGAATCACGGTGCGGAGTCCGCCCGGACCGCTGAAGAACATGGCGACGGAGCGTCCTGGCGCCTGCTCCCACCCGCGCACTTCGTCGGTGATGCCGGCGATCTCGTACTCCATACGGCCGCGCGTCCGCTCGTCAAACTGCTGCGCATGCAGCGGCTTCCAAAGGTCCATCAGCACGGCCTCGTACCCCTCGCGGCTCGCCTGGGCCGGATCGATGTCCAGATAGACCGTCAGCACACCCTCGTCACTGTGATAGCCGACCAGATGATGTACGGCGCTGTCATAGTGCCCGTCGTCCAGTAGCGTTCCTCGTACCTCGGTCTGCATGACTCACCTCATCTCGCAAATCGCATATCTGATCGTAGGCGGCAACGCGACCCCGCCGCATGGGCCGATCGCATCCATTCGCCGGGGCATTCGGCCTCGGACGACGGCGCTTCGCGGCAGCAGACGCGGCAGGCGGCTACAATCGAAGGACGGGTCGAAGCCAGGCGGACCACGGAAGCCTGGCGCACGAGGGCTTACGATGGCGGAAGCAGACGCAGTACCTGCGCTCGAGATGATGAACTACGGGATGTACGTCATCGGCTCGCACGGGCCGGCGGGGCGCAACGTGATGGCGGCGCACTGGCTGATGCAGGTGTCGTTCAAGCCGCGCATGGTGGCCCTCTCTATCGAGAACGACGCGCGTACGCTGGCCAACATCCGCGAGACGCGGGTCTTCAGCGTCAATGTCATGGGCGACGACAGCCGCGAGCTGATCGCCGGCTTCCTGCAGCCCGCCAACGCATCGAAGGTGCTGGGGCGTAGCGGCTCGCCGGGGGTGATCGACAAGCTCGCCGGAGTGCCGCACAAAACGATGGCGACGGGGTGCCCGGTCCTGAAGGACGCGCTGGCGTGGTTCGAGTGCGAGGTCGAGGGCGGGCTCCCGACCGGTGACCACACGCTTGTCGTCGCGCGGATCATCGACGGCGGCCAGATCAACCTCGGCACGCCGCTACGGGATGACGACCTCGGCTGGACGTACTCCGGCTGACTCAGGCCGACTTCGCCGTGACGCCGCCGCCCGCTGCCACCTCGCGCTCGATCTGTTCCGCTGCCGCCGTGCTGAATGTGCGCGGGTTGGTCACGTAGCGGTCGAGGAACAGCGCCATGATGGTGGCGGCCTGCCGGCCGAACTCCGGCGTCGCGTCGAACGCGTGCGGCGCCTCGGAGTAGACGTGCAACTCGGCCTTCGCGCCGGCGTCGATGAGCGCGCGATACATGCGAAAGCTCGCCTCATCCGGCACGAGTTCATCCTTGTTGCCGGTGATCAGCAGGGTCGGCGGGAAATCCGCTGCGTGCGTAATCGGGCTCGCGGCACGGGCGGTATCTACCGTATATCCGCGGCCGAAGAGGAACGATAGCTCATCGCGCAGCGGCTGGTTCTCCGCATACAACTTCGCCGGTCCGTAGAACGCGATGCAGGCGGCCACGTCTGTGGGAACGCCAGCATTGCCACCGTCGCCCTCGAACTGTGCGATGTTCGCCGTACCGGCGACCATTAGCGAGAGGTGCGCGCCCGCGGAATTCCCGGAGACACTGATCTTGTTTGGATCGATACCGAGGCGCGTGGCATTCGCGCGCATCCAACGGAGTGCAGCTTTGACGTCGTGGATCTGCGCCGGCCACTTCGCCTCGCCGGAGAGGCGGTACTCGGAGGCCACGCAGACGTAACCGATGCGGCCGAGGAGGATGCCGTAACCGTGGAGCTGCGACCTGTCACCGCTAGCCCAGCCCCCGCCGTGGATGAGAAGCACGGCTGGCCGCGATGTCCCTTGCTGCGGCGGCGTGTAAACGTTGCACTTGAGATCGCGGCCGCCGCCCTGCCCGAACACCACGTCGTGCTCGATCGTCACCCGGCCGGTCTGTGGCTCCGCCATCATCGCCTCCAATCGCTGCTATCGAACGTTCGACAGTACGCCGAAATCGGGCCGTCCGTCAACTAGCCCCAGCGGGATCTCACGCCTAGAATGACCTGCTTTGTCCGCTATCGGCCGCGGCTCCGGGGCATCGGGGTTCCGCCGGAACGGACGTTGGAGAGAAAGAGGAGTTCCATGGCCAGAAAGACCGGCAGCCGACCGGGCGACCTGCCCGCCGCCACGTACACATTCAGTCTCCAGGCGCAGTACGCGAACAAGCCGGGGATGCTGGCCAAGATCGCGACGGCCGTGGGCGAGTGCGGCGGGAATATCGGCGATATCGACGTCGTGCGATCGTCCGGCAACACGATTGTGCGGGAGATCAGCGTTTCGGCGCGGGACAGCGACCACGCGCGCGAGATCGTCGAACAGGTGCGCGCCATCAAGGGCGTGAGCATCAAGAGCGTCGCCGATCGGGTCTTCATGAGCCACCGGGGCGGGAAGATCGAGATCCGGAACAAGGTGCCCGTCACATCCCGACGCGACCTCTCGGTCGTCTACACGCCGGGTGTTGCGCGGGTCTGCCTCGCCATCGACAAGGATCCGGACTCGGCGTACAACCTCACGATCAAGGGCAACACGGTGGCCGTGGTGTCCGACGGCACCGCCATCCTGGGTCTAGGCGACCTGGGGCCACGGGCGGCAATGCCCGTCATGGAGGGCAAGGCGATGCTGTTCAAGGCGTTCGGCGGCGTCGACGCCTGGCCGATCTGCCTCGATACGAAGGATCCGGACGAGATCATCGCGATCACGAAGGCAATCGCGCCCGGGTTCGGCGGAATCAACCTAGAGGACATCTCCGCGCCGCGCTGCTTCTACATCGAGGAGCAGTTGAAGAAGGAGCTGGACATCCCGGTCTTCCACGACGACCAGCACGGCACCGCGGTAGTCGTCCTCGCAGCGATCCTGAACGCGACGCGCATCGTCAAGAAGGACATTACGGACCTCAAGGTCGTGGTGATGGGCGTTGGCGCGGCGGGCGTTGCCTGCTCGAAGATCCTGATGTCGGCGGGCGTCACGAACATCATGGGCGTGGACCGCACCGGCATTATCCACAAGGGCCGCGCTGAGGGCATGAACTTCATGAAGGAGTGGTTCGCGGACAACACGAACCGCGAGGGCGTCAGCGGCAGCGTCAGTGACGCCATGGAGGGCGCCGATGTGTTCCTCGGCCTGGCAGGCCCGAACATGATCACCGTCGATGACGTGAAGAAGATGGGCCGGGACCCAATCGTCTTCGCTATGGCCAACCCTGACCCGGAGATCCGCCCGGAATTGGCGGCGCCGCATGTAGCGGTTATGGCCACTGGCCGCTCCGACTTCCCGAATCAGATCAACAACGTACTCTGCTTCCCCGGCCTCTTCCGTGGCGTGCTGGACGTGCGCGCGCGAGACATCAACGAGGAGATGAAGCTGGCGGCGGCGCAGGCAATCGCTGCAGCGGTGAGCAGGACTGAGTTGAGTTCGGAGTACATTATCCCGAGCGTGTTCCACCCGACGGTGTTTAGGAATGTCGCGCGGGATGTGGCTGCGGCCGCTATTGCCACGGGCGTGGCGGAGCGGGAGCGACGGGCGATCACTTCGTTTCTGTAGGAACGGGAGAGTTGGATCCGGCTCAACGACGAAACACAAGAAGAGCGGGTGCCTCGAGGCACCCGCTCTTCTTGTGTTTCGTCGTTGAGCCGGATCCAACTCTCCCGTTCCTACA
>JANNPX010000025.1:0-128771 GCA_031400455.1 Chloroflexota bacterium
GTTCATGCTAGTCGGCGAATCGATCGCGGACAAGGCCGGTCGTGCGGGGTGCACGCTCGTCTGCTCTCGCCCTACGCCGCGCCTACGCGGCTGCCCATTGCTCTACGAGGCGTTCGCCGCTTGCTCGCGGGCGGCCACTTCCTCGCGGAAGCGACGGACGGCCATGCGCAGCGCTTCTTCGGCGTCGAGGTCGCGTTCGCGCGCCAGAGCGACGATGCTGAAGAGCACATCGCCCAGCTGTTCCGCAGTGATGGCGTCGGTGGCCGAAGTGAGGTCGCGGAGCATGCGGGCGGCGCTGTCGGGCGGCGTCGCCGCACCGATGCCCGCCTTCGCGGCGCGGGACTGCACGGACTGCGCCTGCGCAAGCGCGGGCATCGCCTTCGGCACGGCGTCGAGGAGCGGCGCATCGCCGCGCTCTTCCTTCTTGAGCGCGTCCCAGTTGCGGATCACATCGCCCGCGCCTTCGACCCGCACATCGCTGAAGACGTGTGGGTGGCGTCGGATCAGTTTCGCCGTGATAGAGCCGATGACGTCTTCGATGACGAATTCGTCCGCATCCTCCGCGACCTGCGCCTGCAGCACGACCTGCATCAGCAGGTCGCCGAGCTCCTCGGCCACCTTGTGCGGTTCACCGTCGTCGAGCGCATCCAGAGCTTCGTACGCCTCCTCGAGCAGGAACCGCTTCAGCGTCTGATGCGTCTGCTCGAGGTCCCACGGGCAGCCGCCTTCCGGCGAACGCAGCTGCGCGACGACGGCACGCAGTCCCTCAAATGTGCGCACGTCGTTGGTCAGCGCCACAGGCGGCAGGTACAGCGTCACGAGATGGTCGAAAGCGTCCGCGTGATCCAACCGCGCCAGTTCCGTTTCGATCACGTCGCCATCGTGCGTGCCGGCGGACCGCACGATGCGGACCGGGTGGTCGTGGGGGTAGGCGTTCAACAGCGCCAGTTTCGCCCGCGATGCGGCGCGGCGGTCGTACACCTGGGCGATGACGGTGGGGCGCTCGGGCACGAGCATGCGGCGCCGGTCGCCCAGCGAGAGCGCGTCGAGGATAAGCAGCCCGTCGGTCAGCGGGTCGACGCCGATGGCCGTGGCGATCGTATCGACAAAGCTGACGCCGGCGACGATCCGTGTCGAGATCCCCGTTTCGGGCGCCCGGAGCAGCAACGAACGCACCGTCGCCTCCCCGAAGAGTGGGTGGCCGGGCACGGCATAGACGGCGCCTTCTGGCCGGGCTGCCAGTTCGAGTAGGCGTGTCACGATTGTGCGGTAGACGGCATCGAACGAGGGTTCGCGCTCGTAGATCTCGTCAAAGGACTCGTAGCGCGGCCCGTCGGGCAGCCCGGCGACCGTCGGGTGGCGCGACGTGCGCAGCCACACTTCCGACGCGGCCGCGATGAGATCGCGCGCTGCGACGGTCAGCAGCGACGCATCTCCCGGACCTAGACCAACGATGGTGAGCAGCCCCATGAGGCCATTATCTCCCCGTCCCGGGCGCCGCGGTAGTTGACGCCAGGATCGCGTTTCGCATTGTGCTTTCATGGGCGCGAAGGTAGATACGCGCGCCACGACGGGAGTAAGCTCATCGACATGAACGACGCGAGGGCCGATCTCGTAGCGTCAGAAGCCCTTGACAAGCCGGATCCGGCTGATCACACTGCGGATGTCGTGGTGGCGGGGCGGCAGAGGGATACCCACATGGGCTTCGCCCGTAGCGTCGCGACGCTCCTCTTCATCATCGCGCTCCCTGTTGCGCTGGTGACCACGAACATTCGCCTGCTGGCGAACGCGCCCGTCGTCTACGACTATTCGTTCGATCGCTACGACGCTGAGGACGCCACAGGTCTGTCGCGCGGCGACCTCGATGCCACGGCCGCCTCGTTGCGAGCTTACTTCAACAACAGCGAACCGACCTTCTACCACAGCGTCACCGACGGCGGCCTGCCCAGTTCCGTCTTCAACGCGCGCGAGACGCGGCACATGGAGGACGTGAAGACACTCTTCGTCTGGATGAACCGGGTACAGGCGATCAGCGTCGTCCTCGTGCTCGCCTACACCGTGGCGTTCTTCGTCTGGGCGCGCGATAGCAGCCTGCGCCAACTCGCGACGCAGAGCCTCGTCGGTCTCGGCCTCGGCGTCGCAATCATTGGCGGCGTTGGTATCTTCGCGGCGGTTGGGTTCGAGGCGGCCTCCACGCGCTTCCACGAATTGTTCTTCAACAACGATCTCTGGCTGCTGGATCCCGAGCGCGATCACCTCATCCAGATGTTCCCCGAGGCATTCTGGCGAGACATCACCATCGTGCTCGGCGCCATGTGCGCGCTCGAAGCCGCGCTGATCGGCGCCATCGCCGGCATCTATGTGGCGAGCACACGTGGTGAGCGACGGCGAA
The DNA here is from genome assembly GCA_031400455.1 of Chloroflexota bacterium. Classification (GTDB taxonomy): domain Bacteria; phylum Chloroflexota; class Dehalococcoidia; order DSTF01; family JACRBR01; genus JANXYW01. Next base: position 2,393 of record JANNPX010000025.1, read on the forward strand.
TCACATCGGCGATCGACGTCAACGCGTCGAACACGCAGGCGGCCTGACTCTAGAACCCTCGTTGAGCGGGCCCTCGTCGTTTGCGATACTGGCGGCGCGCCATGGAGCATCCTGTTCGACTACCCCGCCACCGCGTCGCACTGCTGCTTGCGGCGGCTTTGGTCGGCGTCATCGCGACCTCCTGCTTCGCCCCTGCCGCTGAAGCAGAGCATCTGAGCTACGGTTGCCGCGATGGCCATCGCGTGGCGCTCACCTTCGATGACGGTCCCAACCCTCCATACACCGAGGAGATCCTGACGATACTGGTCGCCCATCGCGTAACGGCCACGTTCTTTGTCGAGGGGCAGGCGGTCGAAACCCATCATGAGTTGGTGACTCGTGAGTTGGAGGATGGCATGGCCGTCGGTTTGCACTCGTACGGGCACTCGCAGGACCTTCCTCTCATGACGAGGGCTGAGTTCGGCCGCGATCTGCAGCGCGCGGAGAAGGCGCTGGCAGCACCGCTCGGCTACACACCCGGGCTGTATCGCGCACCATACGGGCACATGAGCCGGAACATGCTGGTGGAGCTCCGAGCGCGCGGGTACATCTCCATCGGCTGGGAAGTCGACTCGACCGACTGGAGTTCGGCGAGCGCCGATCAGGTAGTGAGCAGTGTGCTGGATCAGGTGCAGCCGGGCAGCATCATTCTCATGCACGATGGCGGGGTGGGCGGCGGCAACCCCGACCGTTCGAACACCGTGGCGTCGCTGCCCCGCATCATCGACGGACTTCGGTCGCGCGGATACGCGTTCGCCACGGTGCCGGAGCTCACGGGCGCGCCGGGCGAACATGGCGAGGCGCGGAGGCCTGCGTGCTCGGCGAACTGACGGCTCCTCCGCCACGTCGTGACGCCTTGCGTGCGATCGCGCTCTGGCACCGCCGCCTGCAGTACGCTATCGCCATCGCGGCGCTTCTGGGTGTTGCGGCGCTGTGCGTGATGATCTTGCGCCGCGCGTTCCTGTTGGGGTCCGACTCTGCGAACGACTACGCGCACGTCTGGTACATATCCGACCAGGTATTCCATCACGGACGGCTCCCGTTGCACATTGCGAATCTGGAGTCGGGCGACGCGCTGACGTTCCCGTACGCCGTCGTGCCGTGGCTTGTCGCCGCAGTGCCGTACGCGATCATCGGCGACCGCGCTGTCACGATCATGATGGTGGCGGGGTTCGTCCTGTACGGTTACGCCGCGACGCGGGCGCGGCCAGCGCTGCGCGATCCTCGGCTGCTGGCGATCATCTACGCCAATACGTTTCTCATCGAGGGTCTGGTCTCGTTCCAGATGGCGTTCATCTGGTCGTGCGCGTTCTTCTTCCTGTGCATCGAGGCCGTGGACCATCGCCGGTGGTCGCTCGCGGGCACGCTGGCGGTCCTCGCGATCACGACGCATCCGTTCGCCGGGGCCGTGACGGTCGGTGGATATGCGATCTACGTGGCGGTCCGCCGTCCAGGCGACGTTGCGAAGCTCGCGTTGACGATGGCGGTAGCAGCCCTAGTGATCCTCCCGTTTGCCGCGTACGTCTATTCAGCACCTGCTGCCGGCTACACGAAGCATCAAGACCTGATCGGTACGCTCCGCTGGATCGCGCGGTACCGAGGCGCGGTGGTGCTCCTGCCGCTCGCGGCATCAGCGTTTGCGCCGGCGTTCCGAGCGGCGTTCCTGGTCGTCTTTGCTGCGATGGCGCTGGTGTTCGCTGATCGGCTCGACGCAAAGAAGGTCGATACGGTCGGCATCACCAACGCATCGCACCCGTTCTACGGCGACTTCATCGCATCACCGCAGTTCGATCGCGACCTCCGCTACCGCGTACTCGAGCCAAACGACTGGGAGGACGGCGCGTACCAGTTGATCCGTGGTGGCGCTGTGCTGACGCAAGAATTCTTCGACCAGAGCCAGTTCCGCCGTTGGTGGAATACGCCGGATCAGTACACATGCTTTCTGGGTGCCAAGGGCGTTGATGTCGTGCTGCTGGAGCGGTCGTACCCCTGGAAGTTCGTGCAGAACGAGGACGTGCGCCTGCGCGAACTCGCGCGTCAAGGGCAAGCGCGCGTGTTCTTCACGGGACGCGATCCCGACGGGCGCGGGCCGGAGTTCGTGGCGTACGACGTGCGGGACGTTCGCCAGAATGGGGCCCGTCTGTCCGAGTGCAGGCTCTAACCGCGACGATTACTTCCGCAGGTCGATGGGGATGTACGTGAACGGGACGGGGTCGCGGTCGAGTGAGTTCAGGCGCACGAGCGCGTACTTGAGCCAGCCGTTCGCTTCATCGAGCCAGGACAGCGGCGGGTTGAGTTGATGCAGGTCGCGCCGCAACGCCTCCTCGTGAAGCTGGGTGAGGATCGCGTTGAGTTGGCTGGAAAGCTCAGCAAGGCGGTCCATCGCATGCCTCCATGCACCGGGTGGACGCACCGATTATAGTCCCGTCAAGAAGGCGTTACTATCCCCCGCGCACGGCAAAACGTGCGGAAATCTGCCGCAGGCGCTGCGATTCGCTTCGCCCCGCCATCGGCTAGCATGAAGACGCGCGCCGCAGACCAGCGCCACCAGCCGGAAGGTACCTAACGCATGAAGTTTGAAGACCTGCGCCACGGCATCGACGTGGTGAGCGCCGACGGCCACAAGCTCGGCTCGCTGAGCCGCGTTGTCGTCCAGAAGGACACGCTGACGATTACGCATATCGTTGTGGATACCGGCATCCTGCGCAGCGGCACTCCGTTGTGGGAGGGGGGTTGGGGCCTCGGCCACGACCGCGTCGTCCCCCTGGGAGCGCTCGCGCGCGTCACCTCCGAAGCGGCGCACCTGACGATGACGGCTGACGAGTTTCGCGATCTCTCCATCGACTACAACACCAAGCAGCTCCAGCCGCTGCCGGACGCCAAGCCCGGTCAACTCGATGCGTCCGACCTGCAGCGCATCGCCATGTCGATTCCGGGCGAGCCGGGAGCGTACATCCTCAGCGACGTGTTCGCGAAGGCTCCGGACGAGGTCGACATCCGCAAGGATTCCGCTGTCTGGCGCCTGAATCCGCACGAGAAGATCGGCGAGGTCGAGCGCGTCGAGTACGACGGCGCGACGAAGAAAGTCACGCAACTCGTCATCCGCCGCGGCCACTTCTTCTCGAAGGACGTGATCCTGCCGGTCTCGTACATCGTAGAGGTCGTCGAAATCCTCGAAGGCGTTGTGCGCGTCGAGATCAGCGACCAGCAGCTCGAAGCGCTGGCGGAGTTCCACGCCGGCTAGCAGACTGGAGCGCGCATGTCCGTCGTCCTGATCACCGGCTGCAGCTCCGGCTTCGGCAAGCTCGCCGCGATCGCCTTCGCGAAGCGCGGCGACACCGTCTTCGCGTCGATGCGCAATCTCGACCGCGCGCAGCCGCTGCGCGATGAAGCGGCCGCGGCGGGTGTGACGGTCGAAGTGATCCAGCTCGATGTTACGGACCGCGCTTCCGTTGATGCGGCGGTCGCGCGCGTCATCCAGGGTGCCGGACGCATCGATGTGCTGGTGAACAATGCGGGCATTGGCGCTGTTGCACCCACGGAAGAGTTCACCGACGACGAGTTCACGCGCGTGTTCGACACCAATGTGTTCGGTGTGCTCCGCGTCACGCGCGCCGTCGTGCCGCACATGCGCGCGCAGCACAGCGGCCGCATCGTCAACGTCGGCTCGCTCGCGGGCATCGTCGCGTCGCCGTTCCGCGGCATCTACTCGGCGTCGAAGGCCGCCGTCGAAGCGATCACCGACGCGATGTTCTACGAACTGCTGGGATTCGGCGTGCACGTCTGCGTGATCGAGCCCGGCTACTTCGAAACGGCGATCTCAGACAACCGAATGGCCATGCGGCGCGATGCCGCTACGTCGCCGTACGCAGAGATGGAACGGCGGCTCGAGAACTCGGCCAGTTCGTTCCGGGCGGATCCTCAGCCGGTCGCCGACATCATCGTCGAAGCGGCGACAACCGCGGAGCCGAAGCGCCGCTACCCGGTGGGGAAGGACGCCGAGGCGATCGCGCCGCTGCACAAGAAGCTGTCCGATGACGAGTTCGAGCAGCTCATGCGCCAGACGCTCAAGCTCTGGGACTAGCGTTGGCTGCCGCACGCCCACCGCTCCGCGCCCGTGGCCATCTGCTGCCGCTCGGCGCGCGGACGTGCGTGATGGCGATTCTCAATCTCACCGGCAACTCGTTCTCGGGCGACGGCACCGGTGCTGATCTGGACGAGGCTGTCCGCCGTGCAGTTGAGGCCGCGGCCGAAGGCGCCGACATCATCGACGTTGGTGCGGAGAGCGCGCGTGCGGACGTGCCCGTCCGCGATGCGAGCGAAGAGGCGCACCTCGTCGGGGAGGCCGTGCGGCGGATCGCGGCCGAGACGAACATCCTGATCTCAGTCGATACGTACAAGCAGCCAGTGGCCGAGGCAGCGCTTCAGTCGGGCGCATGCATCGTCAACGATATCGGCGGCTTCATGTACGACGCGGGCACCGCCACGGCAGCCGCGAAGTATGGCGCGGCGCTCGTTATCAACTACACGTACGAGCGCCCCAAGATCCGGCCCACCGAGCCACCGCGGTACGACGATCTGATCGGCGAGCACACGGCGTTCTTCCGCGACCGCATCGCCACCGCAGAGGCAGCCGGTGTTGCCGCTGATTCGCTGATCCTCGATCCGGGCATCGCTTTCGGTAAGTCGCACGACGAGGATCTGCAGGTGCTGCGCCGTCTCAGCGAGTTCCACGCTCTGGGCCGCCCGTTGCTCGTGGCGGCTTCACGCAAGCACTTCATCGGCAGCGTGACGGGCCTGCCGCCGAACGAGCGCGACGAAGCGACCGCCGCCGTCACGGCGCTGAACATCGCCTACGGCGCAGACATTGTGCGCGTGCACGACGTTCGCACGAGCGTCCGCGCAGCCCGCATCGCCGACGCGATTGTCCGAGCGCGGCCCGGCGCCTACGCCGCGACACAGGAGTCGTGGCCATGGTGGAGTGAAGCGAAGCCGATTTCTGGAACCACCATCAAGAAGGACTGAGTTCGCGCGCTCTCACACCGAGTGAAAACTTCCCTCCGCCGTCATCAGGTGCCGCACATCGTTCAGCGAGTAGAGCGCGCGGATGCCCTCCGCGCCGGCGACGACGTGCACGGACGTGTGCGCGGGGCGGAAGAACATGTCGTATTTCGAGCCTATGATGTGGCCGACGTATGCGTTGATGACGCCGCCGTGGCAAGCGATCGCGATGCGCTCGCCAGGGTGGGTGATGATGATGCCCTCGATGGCGTTGATCACGCGCTTGCGGAAGTCGTGGCTGGATTCCGAGAACGGGTAGACGTCCCAGCTCTTCTCGATCACCATCCGCTGCCGTGTGCCGATCAGAGCCAGCCGTCCGATGTGTTCCAGCGGTGTCTTATCCGGCGGGACATCGCGAAACACGCCCACCTCCTGCAGGTCGTCCACGATGATCGGCTCCAGCCGGTGGTGGCGGGCGATCTGGATGCCCGTATCGTGCGCGCGGCGCAGGGGGCTCGCGTACACGTGGTCGATGCGCTGCGTCGAGAGCGATTCGCCAACCAGTCGCGCTTGTGTGCGGCCGAGTTCGCTCAGCGGCGGGTCGATGATCTGCGAGACGGGGCCCGTCGGGTCGTAGTCTTGCTGGCCATGGCGTACGAGCAGTACTTCAGTGATGTCTTCCCGCCCGGAGAGGAACGCCACGTCAAACGGCGCCGGCATCCGCTGCCGCGCCGCGCGCTCGTCTACCTCCCGCGCCACAGCCTCATCCGCGGTGCGCGCGTCGTGTTCGCCGTCTGCCATCTCGCCTCCGGGATCTCGGTTCGTATCGCTGTATGCGATCAGCTTAGCGCAGCCGCATTAACGAGTCGTTAAGGTGTCTACGGGCATGAAGCAATCGATTGGGTGAAGTGCGACGCCATGCGCGAGAGGTCCAGAATGCTGATCTGCGTGTCGCCGTCCTGGAGCAGTCGCCGTGGCGCCGGCGGGGCGCTCTCGCCGAACCGCTGGGCCCCGCGCGAAAGGTCGAGAATGGAGACGCTCCCGTCGCCATCGACGTCCGCCCGCATCACGGCGCAGTAGGCCAGAGGATCTGTACCGAGTTGGTCTTCGATCACGTCTCCGTAGCCGTCGCCGTCCGAATCCGTGGGTGTGACCTCGATCGGCAAGCAGGCGCCCTCTGTTGCCGCGTACGCCCCGTCGCCGTCGTAGTGCACGCGGAACGAGTGCGGGCCGGGCGACTCTGGTGCTGGAACCGACGCAGCGACGCCGGCGGGCAGAGGAGATGACCAGTCGATGTGGAGTCGCACGTTGTCGGGCGCATCGATCACCTGCGCTTCCGCGATCGCGGGACTGGCGTCGTCGAGGATGCCGACCACGAGATCGTCGTCAGGCGCGCCCCATGAGGCGCTGGCGATGCGTGCGGCGACGAGGCCGCTGATGTCGGGGCTGCTGGCGTACGACGTCGCCTGTTGCGTCGCGAAGGGATCTTTCTCGGCATAGCTGTATGCGATTTGCCAGGGCACGCCCCCGGCCGCGAACCGCGCGAGGAAGCTGTCGTGGTCGAGTCCGGCAAACCCGGAGCCGCTTGCGGGATCGACTCGAATTCTTGTCGTCCATGTGCCGAACGGGTCCGACGCGAGGTTGGGTCGCGAGCGTTTGATCCGCAGCCGCAGGTATGCGCTCGTGATGGAGTCGCCGGGCGAGAGCGGCACGTTGGCGAATCGCCACGCTGCGCCGGAATGCGAGAAGAACGGCGGATCCGTCCCCATGAACACGGATCCAAACCAGTCAGTGCCAAACCCGTCTCCGGACTGCGAAGACCAGATCGTGGCGCTGTCCCAGCCTCCGAGGTTGGAGATCTCCGTGCTGTGCGAGATTGGCGTAGTGCCCGCCGTGAGCGCGATGGCTTGCTCGGCGGACGCCGTCCCCGCGCAGGCGGCGCCCTGGAACGCGCGCACGTGCACGATGCCGGTGGGCGTCATCTCGTCACCGGTCAGCACGACGTTAACGTGCAGGGGCGATCCTTCGGGCGCGTCGGAGCCGGTTAGCACGATACCGCTGCCGTCGGAGATTTCCGCCAATACGAGAGGGACGGTTGCGCCGGCTGCCGCCGACGGCAGCGACGAGCTTCCGGTCGCTGCGGCGAGTATGGTGATGGCGCCGATGAGGATGCGTCGCATGGAGGGCCCTATCGCGCCGGAGTGTTGTGCCGATCGTCGGAGCTGAGCGGGTAGGCCCAGTGTGGATCACTATCCCGAGAGGCTGCAAATCGCGCGCTTGACGCGTCGCAAGGCGACCCCGCTACTTCAGCGCGCGTTGCGCCCGCTTTGCTCGCCGGCGCAGTGCGCTGAACAGCCATGTCGCGATGCCGCCAACGGCCGCGCTGGCGAAGAGCGCGAAGAGCAGGCGCGTGTTCCAGTCGAACCAGAGGAAGTGCATCTGCACCTCCTGCAGATTCTGAACGAAGAACAGCAGCAGCGCTGCGAGTGCCACTACGCCGACGACCATCCGTACTTGATCGCCGAAACCGGTGGCGTCTTCAACCTCGATGGGCGCATCGTCTCGTTCTCGTGTCATCACACTCCCCCCTTTGACTCTTCTGCGCCCGCTGCGACTCTGCGGTGAACCTAGTCGCTCGCCATCGTCCCGCCGCGCGGTCCTGCCAGCGGCTCTGGCCGCCGCGTCGATTCGTACGCCTGCTTGGTGCGCTCGACGATCGCGAACAGGTCGCCGGGCGTCGTCACCGGCGCCGAGCATAGCGTGCCGTAGCAGACGTACGCCGCCGGCGACGGGTGCGGCGGCAGACCCTCGGCCGCGAGCACGTCGGCGTCGCCTGCGTCGATCATGCGGATGACGCGGTCGGCGATGGGCAGCGCGAGCGCGGCCGCGTGGAGCGTATGCCCGGCATCACCCGCCGCGACGATCTTGACCTCAGCGCCGGGGTTCAGCAGCAGGTCGACGGCCTTCGCGTAATCGGAGGCAAAGTAGCCCTGCGACTCAGCGACGTGCGCGAATCGCGCGAGCGTCGCGCGGGCGATCGCTTCGTACGTGTCGTCGTGCGTCAGGTGCCAGAGCCGAATCATCACCATCGCGGCGATGCTGTTCTCCTTCACCGGCGTCTGCGGCTGCGCGAGGCGGCCTAGCGTCTCATGCTCCGGTGGCGTGTCGCGGAAGCCGCCGCCGTCCACGGCCAGCCGCTCGATCATGAACGCCGCGAGCTGCTGCGCGCGCTGAAGGTCCTGCGGCCGTCCGGCGACCTCGTACGCATCGAGCGACGCGAGTGCCGTCCACGCCTGGTCGCCGAGCAGGCCCGGGATCTTCGGCCCGTCGGGCGAGAGATGGCGGTACATGCCGTCCGTGTCCGTGTGCAGCCGCGCCCACAGGAAGTCGAGCGCCCGCAATGCGCGATCACGCAGGTCGGGCCGTCCGCGCGTCCACGACGTCTCGATGTACGCCGCGATCGCCATCGCGTTCCAGCTCGTGTAGACGGTCTTGTCGACGTACGGCGGCGTGAACTTCCGCCGCTCTTCGTTCGGCAGCGGATACAGCTCTTCGTCGGCGTCCTGCGATCCGTAGAACGCGCCTGTCTCCGGATCGCTCAGCCATGCGTCGAGATACTCGATCGTGAAGTCGATGTAGCGCTTGTGCTCGTCGTTCTGCGAGACGCGGTAGAGCTTGAGTAGGCCGTGCAGGAGCTGGGCGTTGTCTTCGAGCATCTTCTCGTAGTGCGGGATGCTCCAGTCGCGCTTCGTCGAGTAGCGGTAGAAACCGCCCCATTCCTGATCGTACGTGCCGCCGTTGCACATGGCCTCGAGCGTCTTGCGCGCCATGTGCAGCGCGTCGCGATCGCCGTCGCGCAGGTAGACGTGCAGCAGCAGATCGATGGCGTCGCTGTGCGGGAACTTCGGCTCGTTCCCGAAGCCGCCAAACACGGGGTCGTAGCCGTCCTGCGCCGCGTGCAGCACGTCGCGCATGATCTGGTCCGAGAGCGCATCCTCGCTGCCATCGTCGGGAGCGGCCGCACGCTCGCGGTTCTGCATCAGTGCGGCGATCTTCTCTTCGATCGAGTCCTTGTTGTCCTTGTAGTAGGTGCTGACCTGGTTGAGCACGTCGCGCATCTGATCGGGCGGGATGTAAGTCATCCCGGCCATCACCTCGCCGGCCGGCGTAAGGAACGCCGTCGTCGGCCAGCCGCCCATGTTGTAGCGAGCGTTGATATCGGGCCGCTGGTCGTTGTCGACGCGTATCGCGACGAAGCGATCGTTGATCAGCCCGATGACGTCGGAGTCGGAGTACGACGTCTCGTCCATCACGTGGCACCAGTGGCACCACACCGCCGAGATACCAAGCAGCACCGGCTTGTCGTCTCGCTGCGCCCGCTCGAACGCCTCGGCCGACCACGCCTGCCACGCGATCTCGCTCGCGCGGTTCGGCCGTGGTGAGAAGTGGAATTCAGTTCCGGACACCGGTACCTCTGCAATCAGCGTAGCAGCAAGGAACGCACTCTGAAATCTGAACGCTGCGATGATACTCCGGATAAGCTATGACCTGACGAGGACAACCGGATGGAACTCACGAAGTGCGGGATCTGCGGGAGCGAGCACGACATCGCGTCGATGCAGATCGGATTCGCGCGATCCGACGCCGAGTTGGAGATCCCCGAGGGTGATCGCGAAAAACGCTGCTGGGGTAACAAGACCGACTTCCTACAGATCGACGATGGTCGCTGGTTCATAAGAGGCTGGCTTCCGGTTCCGGTGGTAGAGCGCGACGCACCCTTCGCCTGGGGCGTCTGGGTCGAGGTCAGCGCGGACGACTTTTGGACCTACGTACGCATGTATCGCGATGACGGGCGAAGCCATCCGTCCTTCCCAGGCCGCATTGCGAATAACATTGCGGCGTACCCCTCTAGTCTGGATCTCGAAGTTTCAATTCAACTCGCTCTGGCGGGCGACCGGCCTGTTGTAAGCGTCGTGGACGTGAACCACCCATTGGGCCGCGATCAGCAGCACGGCATTTCAGTAGAGCGGGTGTTAGCCCTGCTTCATGGCGTCTGATCTGCTGGGGATCCGTTGGTCACCACCCGACCGCCGCGCCCTCGCCGCGCGCGTCGCTGCCGCCGATCATCACGCCGGTCGCCGGGTCGATGACGATCGCCTGCGCGCGGCCCATCGGCGCCAGCACACGCCGCATCGGCTTCACGTCGTGGCCGCGTTGCGCGAGTTCGCGCTGCGTTTCGGACGGCATCTCTTCCTCGACGAGCAGGCCGCGCGGCGTGTCGCCCCAGCGCGCCGCGTCGATCGACGCCTGCGGATCGAGGCCGTAGTCGATGATGCCTGTGATGACCTGCAAGTTCGTCTGCACCTGGAAGTCGGCGCCCGGCGTGTTGCCGATGATGTACGGGCGCCCGCCCTTGAACACGAGGTAGGTGTTGAGCGTGTGCATCGTGCGCTTGCCCGGCGCCAGCACGTTCGGGCTCGCCGGATCGAGCGAGAAGCCGCACATGCGGTTGTTCATGATGATGCCGGTGCCGTCAATCGCCAGCGCCGAGCCCCAGTTCGCGAAGATGCTCTGGATGAACGAGCAGACGTTGCCGTCGCTGTCCGCGACGACGAACGACGTCGTGTCGTGCGTCGCCGCCGCGACGGGCGCGGGCTGCGCGCGTTGCGGATCGATCGCCGCGCGCCGTTCGGCCGCCCACTCTTTCGTCAGCAGGCGCTTCGGGTCGAAGCCGACGACAGACGGATCGCCCGCGAAGCGCTGCCGGTCCTCGAACGCCAGCTTCTTCGCCTCGACCATGTGATGCACCGTGTCCGGCGACAGATGTCCCCACGCGGCGAGGTCGTAGCCCTCGACGATGTTCAATTCTTCGAGCAGGATCAGCCCCTGCGAGTTCGGCGGCGTCTCGTAGACGGTGTGCCCGCGATAGTCCACCGACAGCGGCTCGAGTACGTCGGCCCGGTGCGACGCCAGATCGTCAGCCGTCATGTAGCCGCCGGCGGCCTGCACGCCATCGGCGATCCGGCGCGCGATGTCGCCTTCGTAGAACGCCGATCGTCCGTTGCGGCCGATGCCTTCGATGACGTCCGCCAGCGCCGGCTGCCGCAGGACGGAGCCGAACGCCGGCGGCTCGCTGTTGACGTAGAGCGCGTCGGCCATCGAGCGGTACTTCGCGAACAGGCCGCGCGCGTTCGCCGTTGATGCGGCCAGCTCGCGTGTCACCGCGAAGCCGTCGCGGGCGTAGCCGATCGCGGGGTGGAGCAGATCCGCCATTGGCATGGTGCACCAGCGGCTGTGGAACTCCTGCCACGCATCGACCAGTCCCGGGATCGCTGCGGCCGCGCCGCCATGTGCCGGGATGCCATCTGCATAACGGTCGAGCGTTGCGCCTACGGGCGCTTTGCCGCCAGAGCAGATCGCCGTCACGCGTCCCTCGCTCTTCGGGTAGGCGAGGATATATGCGTCGCCGCCGAGATGGTTGCGGTGTGGCTTCACGACGGGGAGCAGCGCCGACATCGCGAGCGCTGCGTCGAAGGCGTTGCCTCCGCGCCGCAGCACATCGACACCGGTCTGCGACACGAGCGGATGCTCCGAAGCCACCATCCCGTGCGTTCCGAGCACGGGTCCGAGCATCGGCGGAATGTTGCTCATGTCGGGTCTGCCTCCTGGCGGTTGGTCAGCCGTTGGTGGTGGTCGCGTTCCCGGCGTCAGCCCACGTCCGGGGCCGCCACCGCTGCCAACAGATCGCGCGCCTTGACCATCATCCGCTTCTCGTCCTTGAACGCGAGCCGAGACTCCGCTTCTTCAAGATCGATCCATGCCGCCTCGATCACTTCGTCGTCGTGGTCATCCGTCGAGCCGCCGGTGTGACGGAGGAGAAACATGTGTACGTGTTTGTGCACGCGCGCCGGCTCCTCGTCGTAGGTGGACACGTACTGATAGCGGATTTCTCCCAGCGGTCCGACGATCTCGGCGTCGACGCCTGCTTCCTCCCGGACCTCGCGCACAGCGGCCTGCTCCGGCGACTCACCTTCGTCGATCCAGCCCTTGGGCAGTTGCCAGCGCCGCTCGTGTGTCAGGATCAGCGCGACATCGAACCCGCCGTCATCGCGCAGGCGAAAGACAACACCGCCAGCTGAGACCTCGTCACGCGTCTTCATTTCCATCCGACCGGGGTACTTGTCTCGTCCATGAGTCCCGTCCCTCCGCCGCGCGCCGTCGTGCCTTCCGTGGCTCCCGCTGCTTCGACTCTCCGTCCGCCACGGATGTCGGCGAGACGTTGCTGCGCCCGCCGCGGTTCACTTCCATCGCGCGCTTCGTCATCGCTTCCAGCGCCTCCGTCACCTTGCGGAAGAGCGTGCCTTCGGCGTACGTCCCGTCTTTCCGCAACTTCCCGGCGGGTATGTCCGTCAGCAGTTCGATCCCCTGCTCGACACTGGATACGGCGTAGATGTGGAACCGTCCGCGCGTCACCGCATCGACGACTTCCGGCTTCAGCATCAGGTTGTGCACGTTGTCCTTCGGGATCATCACACCTTGCTCGCCGGTCAGGCCGCGTGCTTTGCAGACGGCATAGAATCCTTCGATCTTTTCGTTGACGCCGCCGATGGCCTGCACCTCGCCGAGCTGGTTCACCGAGCCCGTGACGGCGAAACCCTGCTTGAGTGGCACGTCGGTGATCGCGGAGAGCAGCGCGTACAACTCCGTAGAAGAAGCGCTGTCGCCGTCTACCTCGTCGTACACTTGCTCGAACGTCAGGCTTGCCGCGAACGACAGCGGCTGCCGGTGCGCGAACTTCCCGTTCAAGTACCCCTGCAGGATCAGAAAGCCCTTGCTGTGCGACGGGCCGCTCTTCTGGATCTCACGCTCGAGGTTGATCACCTGGCCGCGGCCCATGCTCACGCGTGCTGTGATGCGCGAGGGCCGTCCGAACGAGTAGTCGCCCAGGTCGAACACGGATAGCCCATTGACCTGCCCGACCTTCGCGCCGGCAACGTCCACCTTGATGGTGCCGTTCGTGATGAACTCCTGCACGCGGTCCTCGACCAGACTCGACCGATAGATCTTCTGCTCGATCGCCTGCTCGACGTGTTTGCCACCGACGGTGCGGCTCTTTGCGTCGCACGCCCAGTAGTCCGCCTCGACCAGCAGATCTGCGATGTCCATAAGGCGCAGCGAGAGCTTCTCCTGGTCCGCCACCATCCGCGAGCTTTGCTCGACGACGCGCGCTACGGCCTCTGCTGTGAACGGGCGCATCCCCAGTTCCGCGACCTGTCTGGCCACGAACCGCGCGTACGCGCGCACGTTGCTGTCAATGCGCGCAACATCCGTCGCGAAGTCGGCCTTCGACTTGAACAGCTTCTGGAAGTCTTCGTCCGCCGCCTGAAGCAGCTGGAAGGTCCGATTCGTGCCGATCATGACGACCTTCACAGCTAACGGGATCGGCTCCGGCGAAAGCGTGGTTGTGGGGATAGGGCTGAACTGCTCGCCCATGTTCTCCATCCGCAACTGATTGGTTCGCATCGCCCGCTTCAGCGTGTCCCAGACCAGGGGCTGCGTCAGCAGGTCGACCGCCTGCACGACGAGGAACCCGCCGTTGGCACGGTGCAGCGCTCCCGGCTTGATCATCGTGTGATCGGTCACCACCGACCCGAACTGCGAGCGGTAATCGATGCGTCCAAACACGTGGTAGTACGACGGACTCTCCTCGAACACAATAGGCGCCGTCGCATCCGCGGCGTGCGTGACAACGACGTTGACCTCGTAGCGGTCGAACAGGCCGTCGCGGGAGCCTATCGGCATCCCCGGGATGCCCTGCTGCGGAGGCTCCTCCGTCGCGCGGAAGTCGTCGATGTGGTCGATCATGTCGGCGCCCAGGGCGTCGATGTAGTCGACCGCCTCCGGCTCGTCGTGGTAGTCGTGCTTCAGCTCGTCGATGCGCGGCGAGGCGATAGCAACCATCACCTGCTTGTCGAGTTGCTCCAGCAGCAGATGCGCGCCCCGATCCAGCCTGCGAAGCTGCGGCGCCATCTGTGCGATGATCGAATCCAGTTCGGCAGTGTGCTGCTGGATCTCGTGCTTGCGCTCTTCCGGCAGAGCCTCGTACTCGTCACGCGTGATGAGCTTGCCGTCGACGAGCGGCGCCGTCGTGATGCCCATCGGCGTAACGTTGACGGCCAGCCCGTGCTGGCTCGCCTCGTGCTCCAGGGCCTGGAAGAACTGAGCGCGCTGCGCCTGCACTTCGCGCGCAACCTGGTCGCGGCGCTGGACGTACTCGTCGCTCTCGAACGCGCGCGGCACTTCGGCGCGCACGGACGTTACCACTTCATCGATGTCATGGCTAAGTTGGTGCCCGCGGTCGGCGGGAAGGCTGAGAGCGTTGGGGACCGCCGGGTTTTTGAAGTTGAAGACGTAGCACCAGTCTCGCGGCGCGGGGCGACCCTTCGCGACGCGCGTGAGCTGCGATCGGACCTCGCTGGAGCGTCCGGTGCCGGGGGGGCCGGCGACGAAGACGTTGAAGCCGTCGGCTTCGATATTCAGGCCGAAATCGAGCGCGCGCACGGCTCGCTCCTGGCCGACCGTGCCCTCGAGAGGCGGCAGCTCCGCAGTCGTCTTGAACTTTAGCTTGCGCGGATCGCACGTGCGCCGCAGGCGCGTCGCCGGCACGCGCAGCGTTGTTATCAACGGACCGGCCATCGTCCCTCCTTCGAATCGCGATCATGCTACCCCAGCAGCACGGTGTTGTATATGTCTATCGCCGTGCTGTGCAATCGAGTCGTTTTCGACGATCGTCTAGTATGCCCGCGGGTGCGGTTGGCAGAGAAGGAGCGACGGGTTGCGCACGGGGACTGGGAATGACGTCGAGGGGGCGCGCACTGCCGGCTTCCCGCAGCGCGTCGTTCGATCGACCGGCGCACGCGCGCGGTGCCTTGCCGATGCGCTGGTGGCATCACGCGTCGACGTCGCGATCATCGTGGCGATCACGCTGCTCGCCGCGGTGCTCCGGATCTGGCAGCTGGGTAGTGTGCCCGACGGCCTCCACGGCGACGAAGCATGGACCGGGCTCGATGCGAGGCGCGTGTTGGACGAGGGTTGGATCGGGCCGTATCTGCCTAGCGCGGTCGGCCAGCCCATCGGCCCCGTGTATTTCACGGCGCTCCTGTTTACGTTCATGCCGGAGACGACGTTCACGTTGCGCCTCTCGATGGCGCTCTTCGGCATCGCCACCATCCCACTGATGTACGCCGCCTTCGCCACGATGTTCAACCGCAGAGTCGCCGCGTTTGCCTCGCTGCTGCTGGCGGTGATGATGTGGCACCTGCACCTCAGCCGCACCGGATTCATGGTGGTTTCGTGGCCGTTCATGGAGATGGCCGTAATGCTCGCGCTCTGGCACGCCATGCGACACCGCAGCTATGCGCTGTTCGTGCTCGCCGGCGCGCTGACAGGACTCGGCATCTACAGCTACAACGCCTACTACCTCTTCCTGCCGCTGCCGTTCATCGCGATGATCTGGACGTACTTCCCGCGCCGTGAGCGACCGTGGCGGGGGCGTACGCTGGTCTACGTGGCGGCGTATGCCGTCATCGCCTTCGCCGTCACGCTGCCGATGCTGCAATACATCGCGAACAACACCGGCGACTATCGCTTCCACCAGAAACTCGTCAGCGTCACCAGCTCCGAGCAGTGGCACGAAGCCGACGGTGTCGGCGAACGCGCGCACATCATCTGGCGCCGCGCCGACGAGTGGGGCAACGCTATGCTCGATGGTAACCGCGCCGATTTGGGCGACGGTCTCGCGACGTGGCGCCACCCGCCGCTTGGACGACTTGCTGCCGTGCTCGTCGCCGGGGGTCTCTGCATGGCGTTCTGGAACTGGCGCAAGCCGGAGTACGCCGTCGTGCTCGCCGCGACGGCGATCCTGCCGCTCGGTGCGCTGCTGACGGTCGATGACGGCCTCTTCCGCCGCACGCTCGGCCTCGCGCCGTTTCTCGCGCTGCTGGCAGCGCTACCGCTTGCGTGGATGTGGGACTGGCTGTGGCGCCCCGGTGGACATGCACGCTACGCGGCGGTGATCGCGCTCGTGCTTCCGGCGTACCTGGGCGTGACGACGACCTACCAGTACTTTGGGCCGTTGCAGGACGACGTCGACCTCAAGTACACATACCCGTATCAGCTGGACGCCGCATCGCGCTACATTGCGCGGCTGCCTCGCGGGACGTTCGTTTACTTCTACAGCCGTAACTGGAGATTCACCTACGAGACGCGGCGCTTCATTGCCCCCGACGCCATCGGAGTCGATCGATCGTTCGAATTCCGCGGCGCTAGCTCGGTCACCCCTTCGTCGCTCGACCTGGCGATTACGCGCGACGGGCCCGTCGCCTTCGTCTTCCTCGCTCCGTACATCGGCAACCTGCACGACGTGAGCACGCTGTACCCGGGCGGTTCCATCACGGAGGCGACGAAGGGCGGCGAAACCATGTTCGCCGCCTACTATCTGCCAGATGGCGGCGGCTAACACGCCGCCAGCATCCGGGCCGACGCACGCTACGTCTCGGTGGCCGGCGCGCCCGCGCTTCCGCCGCTCGCGCGCTCCCGGCTGGTGGCGGATGACGTCTCCGCCGCTCGGCGGCTCGTTGGCAGCGTGAACGTGAAGACCGTGCCACCGTCTCGCGTCTCGACGCGGATCTCGCCGCCGTGCGCACGCACGATCTCGCGTGAGATCGCAAGCCCCAACCCAGCGCCGCTTCCTGCGGTCTCGTCCTGGCTGCGATAGAAGCGATCGAAGACGTGCGGCAGGTCGTCGGGCGCGATGCCGGGGCCCTCGTCCGCGACCGAGATCTCGATGAATCCGCTCTGCGCGGGGCGGGTCCCCAGTCGCACCGTCCCGCCCTTTGGCGAATGCCGCAGCGCGTTGTCGATGAGGTTGCCCAACACCTGTTCGATGCGGTCGAAGTCGGCGCGCACGCTCGCGTCGAGCTCGCGGTCGATCTCGAGACGCAGCCCCGCTTCTTCTGCCCGCATGGCGAAGACATCGTCGGCGTGGGTCAGCAGGTCGGATACGCGCACCTCCGCTAACTCCATGCGCTGCTGACCGGACTCGATGCGCGACAGATCCAGCAGTTCGCCCACCAGGTGCAGCAGCCTGCGCGATTCGACGTCGATGACACGGGCGGCGCGCGTGCGCTCCTCCGCCGTCTCGAGAGTGCCATCGTGCATCGCCTGCGAAAATCCGCGAATCGACGTCAGCGGCGTCTTCAGTTCGTGCGATACATTCGCCAAGAACTCGCGCAATGCGCGTTGCGATGCCTGCACGGAGTCCGCCATTGCGTTTACGTCCTCGGCGAGCGCGCGCACCTCGGTCGGCCCGGAAACCGGCACGCGTTCGCCGTAATCGCCGTGGGCGACGGCGCGGATGCGGCGTGTGACGTTGCCCATCGTGCGGTAGAGGGATGCCCAGAGCACCAACCCCACTACAAGCGCTGCGGCGATGCCAATCAGCCCGGCGAAGATCAGCCGCTGGCGCAAGTCCTTGTACACGTCCGGGCCTGCCGATTGCGGCAACGCGACGACGATCGCCGCCACGCCGGCGGGCTGCAGGCGCACCGCCGCGGGCATCGGCACCGTCACGAACAGCAGCGTCTCGCCGCCAGCGGTGGTGTGCTTGTCCTCGGCCAGTTGTGAGAAGTTCGGCCCACGCACAGGCGCCGGCGGCACATCGAAGTGTTCGTTCAGAAGCGCGTCATCGGTGACTGCCTCGCGAATGACGTTGCCGTCGGCGTCGATCAGCAGGACGATGACACCGGTGTCCTGCTGTTGGAGGCGCAAGTACTCGATGAGGTCGGCGCGCAGCCGCGCCCCGCCGCGTACCGTGTTGGAGCCGGCGGGTGTGACCGTGAGGTTGTAGAAGATCGGAGAAGCGACCTGCCGCAGGGTGGCCGCCGTGAGCTGATCGCGGTAGCCACCGAAGCGCGCATATAGTCCGGCGCCGGCCGTGAGCAGCGTGATCACGACGATGACGATGAACGACGCGATGATCCGGAATCGCAGGCTGTTGAGCACGGGCTTAGTCCTGGCTGACGGCGTCTTCGACCAGCTTGTAGCCGACGCCGCGAACCGTGGTGATCCCGAGTCCCGTGCCGGCGAGCTTAGCGCGAACATGCTGCACATGAACGTCGACGGTGCGCGTCTCTCCGTAGAAGTTGTAGCCCCAGACACGATCCAGCAACTGCTCGCGCGTGAGAACGATGCCCGCGTTGTCGGCCAGCGCCGCCAACAGATCAAATTCCTTCGTGCGGAGCGTCAGCTGTTGGCCGCTGGCTGATATTTCGCGCCGCTGCTTGTCGATGCGGAGCGCCCCCACTTGGGTGACGGGTCCGGCCGCGCGCACCTGGCCTGCCTCCGCGCGTCGCAGGATCGCCTTCACCCGCGCAACGAGTTCGCGGGGGTTGAACGGTTTGGTGAGATAGTCGTCCGCGCCGATCTCCAACCCGACGATCTTGTCGACATCTTCGTCGCGTGCGGTGAGCATGATGATGGGCACGTCGCTGGACAGGCGCACCTGCTTGCACACGTCGAAGCCGCTCATCCCCGGCAGCATCAGATCCAGGATGACGAGGCTCGGCTGAAGCCGGGCGATCGTCGTGACCGCGCTCGTGCCGTCGACGGCGCAGGTGACGTCGAATCCATCCTTCGCCAGGTAGAGCGACGCCAGCTCGCGGATGTGCTCATCGTCGTCGACAACGACGATCCTGGCTCCGTGAGCCGGGTTCGCCGCGGGCGCAGTGGGCGCTTCGGGCTTGGTCGACGGCATGGCGTTCGGCCTTTCTTGTCCGCTCCTGCAAGTATCGTCGCAAGAACCCCGCAGTGGGCGGCGGCGTTCTGTGTAAAACCTGTGGAAAATCACCTATGCGTCGGTAGCAGACGGAGGGCGCCAGCTACGGCGCCCTCCGTCGAATGCTTCAGTGGTCGGCCCTTACGGCGTTACCGACCCGAACACGCCGTCATGCGTCCAGCGGAATGGGCCGTGGCCGTTGGCGGTGAACGATCCTTCGCCCTTGAGGAACGCCCAGCCCTTCCCCGTCACGTGCAGGTCGATGTCGTTACCGACGAGGATCACTGCCACGTCCGTGCCGGTGATGTGTGCGCTACCGTTCACGCCGAAGTACGCCGTGAAGCCGCGCCACTCGCCCGTGCCGCCGTCGCCGGAAACGTCCACCTGCGCATCGCCGGCGAGGTCCTTGACCAGCAGGATGCCCTCGCTGGCTGTCGCCGTGTAATCCATCAGTCCCTTCACCGCGACGACGCCGTCGCCCTGCGCATCCAGCACGCCCGCGCCGCGCAGCAGCACCGCCGGGATGCGGTGCGGCCGCTGTGTCGCCTCCGGCGTCGGCTCCGCCGCGGATGCCGGCGCTGCTGCCGAGAACGCGATTCCGGCTACGGCCATGACCGCCAGCGCCAGTCCGAACTTCTTGAACATCTCGATTCCTCCTCATGTGCTGTCGTACGTCGGCTCGGGCCGGCGTGTTGTCTCTTCGTAGCTACTATCGCCGGAGGGGGCGGCGGCGATGTTAACCGGCGGTCGCCGCACGGGAAACTTTCTGTAAAGGCTCGGTAAAGCAGACTCAGCCGGCGCGGGGATCAAGCGGAAAGCGAGGGGAAGCCCGGATGGCTCGCCGCTCGGTCGACTGAGACAATCGCCGCCATGGAACGACAACAGCCGCAACCCGCACCCGCAGCCAAGACCGAACCCGCACCCATCCGCCTCGCGGCGATGCAGCGCCTCATCGACGATCGTGACGAGACGATCCGCCTGCTAAACGAGGCGCTGTCGCTGGCGCTCGACGAACTGGATCGGAAAGTGATGGCCGCGTAGCCGATCTGCGCGGAGGTGAGGCTACGGCACGGCCTCGAATCGCCCATCCATCACGCGGTAGATCGAGAGCCCCGCGGCTCTGGCGCTACCGCCGATGCGGTCGCCGTGCTCGTCGAACCGGATTGTGCCCGTCAGCCCGTCAAGCCCCTGGGTTCGTAGCGACTCCGCAAGCTTCGCGCGATCGATGACCAACGTGCCGTCCGCGCGTTCTGTCGCCACCGCCTCGATCGCGTTCAGCAGCGCTGTAGCGGCGTCGTGCGACTGCAGCACGAACGGGGTGCTGGGCGCCCGCTGAAACGCGTCCTGGAAGCGCGCGACGAAGTCGTCGGAAGGGGTCCATCCCCCCGTCACGATCGCGCCGTCTGCGGCCGGGACGCCCGTCGTCTTGTCGCGGGTCGCGTCGATGAAGTCGCGCGCGTTCAGCACTCCGTCCGGCGCGATGAACGCGCCGGTGTAGGCCTCTTTCCGCAACGCCTGCACGATCAGCGCGCCCTCCGGATTGAGCCCTTCGAATGCCACCACGTCGGGGTCTGCGCTCTTCACTCTGCGTGCCAACGCGGCGAAGTCGGTTTCGCCACGCTCGATGCGCTCGCGCGACGTCACATCGCCCCCCGCGCGCTCGAAGGCAACCGTGAACGCCTCCGCGAGGGTCCGGCCGTACGGCTCGGCATCGTCGATCACGATTGCCGTCGTCGCGCGCAGTGTGTCGCGCGCGTACGCCGCCTGCGCATCCGATTGCGCTTCATCGATCCAGGCGACGCGAAAGAAGAACTGCTCGTCCTGTTGCGAGAGGTCGGCGCGGGTCGCTGACGGGAGGATGTGGACGACGTGCCGCGTGTCATACACGCTATCAGCCGCCTGTGCGCCCGTCGTGCACATCGGGCCCACCACGCCCGCGACGGCAGCATCAGCGACCAACGATCGGGCGGCCGCGACCGCCATTTCAGCGTCGTTACAGCCGTCGTCTTGGCGCTCGACGACCAGCGGATGCCCCTTGAACGAGCCGCCTCGGTCCTTCGCCGCCAGCATCACCGCATCCGCGATGTCCGAGCCGAGCCCGCTTGATGGGCCACTGAGGGCGGCGGAGACACCGATCTTGAGCGGCTGGCCCCTTGCGATCTCGATCGCAGCGGATGGTTCCGGCATCGGCGTGGCCGCGGGCGTCGCGCGCTTGCCGCCGTCATTGCCGCCGCACGCCGCCAGTGCCGTGCCGGCGAGAAGCGCGCACAGCAACCCACTCCCGCGTCCCATAATGCTCCTTCGCCGCCTTGTGCGTGCCCGCGCGTATTATGTCGCTGGACGCCGTCCGCCGCTACCGTACGTTCGCAGGGAGCATCAGATGCCCATCGAAAAAGCATTCGCGATCCGTGCCGAACCGGGCGTCATCTTCGCAGCGATCGAGCGCGATCTGCAGGCCGCGAGCGACGACGCGAGCGACACGTTCGAGATCATCCGCCGCGATCCGCCGCGAATTATCGAGCTCCGCGTCACCATCGGCGGCATCCCATGCTGGCTCACGTACACGATCACACCGGGCGAGGATCACACGGAGGTGGCGGCTCGCCTGACGCCGTTCGGAATGAAATACACGTTGTTCCGCATCATGACGTTCGGCATGCGCGACCAGGGGTACGAGATTGCGCTGGTGGAGGCGCTGGCCAACCTCAAAGCCGAAGTGGAAGATCCCGATGAAGCAGACGGACTAGAGCAGAGCCCGTAGCGGCTATCCGCTTCCGGCTCGCTTGGCCAGCTCCATTTGTACGTACGGATTCCGTGCCCGTTCGTGGCCGATCGTCGTCTTGTCCATGTGGCCCGGAAGCACGATCGTATCGTCCGGCAGCACCAGCAGCCGCTCCACGATGCTGCCCATCTCTTCGTCGTAATCGCCGCCCGGCAGGTCCGTGCGGCCGATCGATCCCGCGAACAACGTGTCGCCCGCGAAGACGATGCCTGCGCCGTAGAAGCAAACGCTGCCGCGCGTGTGGCCGGGCGTGTGCAGCACGATGAGCTTCAGTCCGTCGACGTCGATCTCGTCGAGGTCGCTGAGGAAGGCGTCCGGATCGGGCGGGTTTTCGATGTCGATTCCCATCCAGCCCTTCGCCATGGTCGCGGTGTTCCGGGCCATCTCCAGATCACCCGGATGCAGCAGGAACTTCGCGCCCGTCGCCTCGCGCACCGCGCGCACACCCAGGATGTGGTCGATGTGGGCATGGGAGTTGGCGATGTACTTGATGCGCACGCCCATGTCGCGTGCCATCGCCAGCACCTCGTCCGGCTCGTCGCCGGGGTCGACACAGATCGCCTCGCCAGTCCGGCGATTGCCGATCACCCAGCAGTTCTCCTGGAACGAACCCACGACGATGCCGTGGACGATAATCTCGTTAACGGGCTCATTCTCGCTCACAGCGTGGAATATACGGGCTTCCGCCCCGGCAAGCGAGGCCGAATCACCCGGTCAGGTGGGACTGTTACGTACTCGTTGCACTTGAGTCCGCGCAGGCCGGGACGATACTAACTCCGATGCCCAGAGGTCTTGTACTGGGCAGGAGAACCGCCTACAATCCCGCGACGTAAGCCGCAAGGGCAGTTCAGGGGACACATGACACACCAGACAGAAGACAAGGCCCGCGTGAAGCGGGTGCGCACCGATCAGGCCGTCCAGTTCGCCATGCAGAGCCGTTGGGATGACGCGATCACCGCGAACAAGGGGATCATCGCGATCTTCCCCGAGGAGGCGGACGCCTACAACCGCCTCGGGAAGGCGCTGGGCGAGACGGGGAAGATCAAGGAGGCGCGCGAGGCCTACAGCAAGGCGCTCGAACTCGAGCCCACCAATATGATCGCCCGCAAGAATCTCGATCGGCTCGCGAGCGCGCGCGCCAAGACGGAGCCCGACAAGGCGCAGCAGGTCGATACGAGCCTGTTCATCGAAGAGATGGGGAAGTCCGGTATCACGACGCTGAAGCCCGCGAACCTCAAGATGCTGGCGACGCTCTCGGCCGGCGACGAGGTCGCGCTGAAGGGCATCGGGTCTCGGCTCACCGTCGAAACGATGGCCGGCGAATACCTGAGCGATATTGAGCCCAAGCTTGCAATGCGGCTCGCGAAGCTGATCAATGGCGGCAACAAGTACGCCGCTGCCGTCGCCGGGATCACCAGCGATTCAGTCCGCGTCATGATCAAGGAGACCTTCCAGGATCCGAGCCAGGTCGGCCGCCTCTCGTTCCCGGCCGGCAAGGCAGGGGATACGGTGCGCGCCTACACGAAGGAGAGCCTCGTCCGCACCGATATGGACGACGACGACGAGACAGTCGACGATGTGGACGACTGGGAGGACACGGCCGACGAACCGGAGCACGAAGCGGAGCCGCGCGAAGTCAACCTCTTCGATGCGGCCCGTGAGGAAGAGCCCGACGAAGTCGAGTTCGAAGAGTAGCCTTCGGCACCATTCCGAACCTCGAAGGGGCACGGCGCGCCGTGCCCCTTTCCGTCGCCCCCAGCAATCATGGCCGTGGCCCGCTCGCCGTACCCTCGCTACCATGTCCGTATGACGGATTCTCCACGCATCGGCGTCACTCGGTGGAACGATGTTCCAGACGAAGCCCGCGATCGCTACTGGGCGCGCGCGCGGGAGGCCGGCGGCGAAGTCATCGATCTCGACGAATCGGCGGCGGGGCGATCGCTCCATCTGGCGCCGACGCTCGATGCGCTGGTGCTCACGGGCGGCATCGACGTCGATCCCGAGACGTATCGCGCGGCTGAACGGCACCTGAAGGTCAAAGAGACCGCGCCCGGCCGGGACGCCATGGAACTGGAATACCTGGAGCAGGCACTGAAGCGAGACATCCCCGTCTTGGCGATCTGCCGCGGGCACCAGATTCTGAACGTCGGGTTCGGCGGTGCGCTGCTACAGCACATCGACAGCGGCGAGCACCGCGCCGACTTCCGAACCCCCGGCTATCCGTCTCGCTGGCACGATCTCGACATCGTGGAGGACAGCCGGTTGGCCGCGGCTCTCGGCACGACGAAGCTGGAGATTAACTCCCGCCACCACCAGGGCGTGCAGGCGGCGTCGCTTGCGAGTGGGCTCCGCCCGGTAGCCTTCGCGGCCGATCACAGCGGTGAGTTGATCGAAGGCATGGAGAGTGAACAGCATCGGTGGGTCGTCGGTGTCCAGTGGCATCCCGAACGCCCCGAGGAGCACAAGCCTGCGTTCGCCCCCATCATGCGCCGTCTCTTCGAGGCGTTCGTTGCACAGGCGGTCGCGCTGCGGGTCTAGGCGCTCTTAGCGCGCGGGTGACGCCGCAATCCGAAACGGGACGGACTTCGCGAGCGTTCCATCAAGGAACAACTCCGCCACGGCCTCGCACGCTGCCTCGATGCGGATGCCGAAGTTGATGGCCAGCATGACGCGCTGTGTCGTGCCTGCGGGCAGCCCGGGCGCCCGACCCTGCTCGAACTCTCCGGCGAGCTCGCCGAAGGTTGCGCCCGCTTCGTTTCGCACGACCACCTTGAACTGATGCCGCGCGTTCGTCTCCATCCACGGGATGAGGATGCCGGCCGCCACGGCCATCTGGTGCTGCGCGGGAAACTCCTTCGCCCAGATCAGCGACCACCCTCCACCCAGCATGAAGAGCTTTTCGCCCTGCACCTGCGCCGCGTCCGCCAGAATCAGAAAGTCCGCCGAGATGCTGTCTGCCAACGCTTCGCTCCCTCTACGGCGTTACGCCCGCCGCCACCAGCAGCTCCGCCGCGCGCGCGCCTGCCGCCTCGTCGCCGAACGCTTCACTGATGATTTGCTGCACCTTTGCGGGGTCGAGCAACTGGATCGATGCGGTGCACTCCACGCATGACACAGCGGCATCGCCCAGCGACTTCGTCTTGAGATCGCTGTCCGACACGCGCTTCAGCATCGAGAGTACGCCCGCCGATTGCCGCATGCTCATGTCCGTATCGATGGTCTTCGTGTAGCCGCGGTACAGCCCCCACAGATGGAAGAGCGCCGCCGGCGATGCCGCTCCGTGGATCAGCGCCGAGCCCACGCGTTGCTGCCGCTCGATGCGGTCGAAGTCCGTCGAGCCCTCACGGATCCGTCCGTAGGCGACGGCCTGGTAGCCGTCCAGGTGCAGCTTCCCGAGCGGGAAGAACTGCGGCACGACGTTCACGTCGTCGTCGGAGTAGTCGTCCTGGCCAAACTCGCGCGGGTTGTCGATCGTGACGCCACCCATGGCGTCGATGAGCCCCTCCGCCTTCCGCTGGTCGAGGATCACGTAGTGATCAACCTTGATCCCCAAGTTGTGCTCGATCGTCGTCATGGTCGCCTTGGGCGCTGCACTGCTGTCCTCCGATGAGTAGTTGTAGACGAACGCCGTGTTGATTCGATCCCGGCTGAAGCCGCCATCTGCGGCGGGAATCTCCATCAACGAATCGCGCGGAATGCTGACGAATGCCGCCTTGTGCGCACCCGGGTCGATGCGCAGCAGCAGCACGGTGTCGGTGCGGCTGGCACCCGTCTCTGTCGGCCGACGATCCAGCCCGATTACCATAACGGTGTACGGCCGATTCGGCAGGCCGAACAGGAGCGGCGCGCCGCCCGGGAACGGCACCGAAACTCTCATCGCCGTCAGCGGCAGCGGTAACGGCTGCACCGTCGTGCCGATCGCGAGCAAAAAGTACGCCCCGATTAGCAGCAGAGTATTGCGGAGCCAGTGCGAACGCCTTCGACGTCGGGGGGCCAGCACATGTGGCGGTGCGCCGGGGACGGGGACACTGCCGGAACCGGCCCGCAGCGGCCTGTCCCGCAGCTGTCCATATGCTTCGAAGTCTTCCATGACGTGAGATCATCATACCGGACGCCGACATGACCTCGACCCGCTGGTATTGCGTACCTGTTGCCGCGGACTCGAAGGGATCATGCCAAACGCGAGTTGCACGCCGCCACCGCCGCATTCTCTTACGGCGGCACGTACTCGCAGACTTCAGATTCCAGTTTCGCGACCCTCTGTGCCTCTGTGGTGAACGACCGTATGATCTGGCCATGCGCATCGGGCAGGGCATCGACATCCACGCATTCGCGGAGGGGCGGCCGCTGATCCTCGGCGGCGTCGAGATCCCACATCCGCGCGGCCTCGGCGGCCACTCCGACGGCGACGCGCTGCTCCACGCGATCATCGACGCACTGCTGGGCGCGGCCGCGCTGGGCGACATCGGCGGTATGTTCCCGTCGTCAGACCAAGAGTGGGCGGGCGCCGACAGCCGCGAGCTCCTCGCGGTCGCCTACGCGCGGGTGCGCGCCGCCGGCTACCGCCTCGCGAACGTCGACGCCACGGTTGTCGTGCAGGAGCCGCGGCTGGCGCGGCACGTCGACGCGATGCGGGGCGCGATCGCCTCAGCGCTGGAAATTGACGTAGCGGCAGTCAACGTGAAGGCGACGACGTCGGACGGGCTCGGGTTTACAGGTCGCGGCGAGGGCATTGCCGCCTTCGCCGTGGTGTTGCTAGAGTAGACGATAACGATTGTCCACCTTGTCGACCCAGATTCGGCTCGGAATCGGCAGCTATGGAGCCTCATTTGACGCAGTGATCTTTCCCCCGTCGCGCCGACGGGCGTCGTGCAGACTGCTTCCTCACGGTGACAGGAGCCCTCTGCGCTTGTCCCGAGGGGCTGCCCGCCTAGCGGAGCCCCAACCACCGGCCGACAAACGACTCGGAGCAGAAAGAAGGCGCGTTCGTTCTCATGTCCGTACTGAAATCCATTAAGCGCGACATCGACGCGATCCGCCAGCGCGACCCCGCTGCTCGCAGCGCGGCCGAAGTCGTGCTCGCCTACCCGGGCTTCCATGCGCGTGAGATGCATCGGCTGGCCCACGCGCTCCATCGGCGCGGTGTGCCCATCGTGCCGCGCATCATCTCGAACTTCAGCCGCTTTGCGACAGGCATCGAGATTCATCCCGGCGCGCAGATCGGCGAGGGGCTGTTTATCGACCACGGCATGGGCGTCGTCATCGGCGAGACGGCCGAGATTGGCGACGACTGCAACATCATGCAGGGCGTGACACTCGGCGGCACCAGCATGCACCGCTCGAAGCGCCACCCGACGCTTCACGATCGCGTCACGGTCGGCGCGGGCGCGAAGCTCATCGGCGCGGTCGAGATCGGCGACAATGCCCGCATCGGCGCAGGCTCCGTCGTCGTAACGAACGTTCCCGAGAACGCCACCATCGTCGGCGTGCCGGGTCACGTCGTCTCATACCACGATCCGGGTAGCGACACGATCACGAAGCTCCCCGACCCGGAGTGGGACCGCATCGACGCGCTGGAGCGCCACATCGAGCGGCTCGATCGCCGCATCCGCACGCTGCAGAGCCACCTCGAGGACATGGGAGCGCATGGCGATGGCAAGCCCGATGGCAATGAGCCGGTCCACCTGCACCGCCGCCGCGACGACACGCAGGACAACACGGCCGAGGCTCACGACCCGTCGGCACCCGCGGTCTCGGACCGGGAGGCGATGGGAGGTTGATCCGCTTCACGAACACCCTCTCGCGTCAACCTGAGCCCTTCGAGCCAGGAGGCGACGTCGTCTCGATGTACGTGTGCGGTATCACGCCGTACGACGAGTCGCACATCGGCCACGCCATGAGCTACATCGTGTTCGACGTGGTGAAGCGCTACCTCACGTGGCGCGGCTTCAAGGTCAAGCACGTCCAGAACTTCACGGACATCGACGATCGCATCATCGAGCGCTCGAACCGGCTGAAGATCACGACCGATGAACTGGTCGAGAAGTTCATCGGTCTCTACATGGACGACATGCGCGACCTCAACGTGCTGCC
This sequence comes from Chloroflexota bacterium, assembly GCA_031400455.1. GTDB lineage: Bacteria > Chloroflexota > Dehalococcoidia > DSTF01 > JACRBR01 > JANXYW01. The sequence continues at coordinate 30,142 of JANNPX010000025.1, forward strand.
CGCCGATGTCTACCCGCGTGCCACGCAGGAAGTGCCGGAGATGATCGAGATCATCGAGCGCCTGATCGAGAAAGGCTACGCATATCCTGCCGCGTCGGAACAAAGCGAATGGTCCGACGTCTACTACCGTGTCTCAGCGAAAGACGACTACGGCAAGCTCGCGCATCGCACGCAGGACTCGCTGCTTGCAGGCGCCCGCGTGGAATCGGGCGAGCAGAAAGAGAACCCCGCGGACTTCGCGCTCTGGAAGGGCGCCAAGGTCAACGAACCTTCGTGGGACAGCCCCTGGGGCAAAGGGCGCCCGGGCTGGCACATCGAATGCTCAGCAATGTCGGTGAAGTACCTCGGTGAGCAGATCGATATCCACGGCGGCGGTGAAGATCTCGTCTTCCCGCACCACGAGAACGAGATCGCGCAGACGGAGGCGTACAGCGGTTCGGTCCCCTTCGTGAAGTACTGGCTGCACAACGCCTGGGTGAAGATGGGTGAAGAGAAGATGAGCAAGTCGCTCGGGAACTTCATCACCATCCGCGACGGGCTGAAGCGGGTGGGCGGCGACGGACTGCGGCTCTGGGTGCTCACATCGCACTACCGCAAGCCCCTGACGTTCAGTGAAGACACGCTGGACGCCGCGAAGGCCGGCGCCGACCGCCTTCGCACTGCCGCACGCACGCCGGGCGATGCGGGTGACGGCGGCATCGACCTCGGCGCTTTCCGAGATCGCTTCATCGCCGCCATGGACGACGACCTCAACACGCCGCAAGCGCTGGCCGTGCTCTTTGATCTCTCGAAGGAAGTGAACAAGGCGCGCGACGAGACCCGCGGCGTCACCGGCGCACAAGCGCTGCTCATCGAATTGGGCGACGTGCTCGGCCTGCGCCTCGAGCACGCCGAGCAGTCGATCGAGGCTGCACCGTTCATCGACCTGCTGGTGCAGATCCGCACCGAGCTACGCGCCGCCAAGCAGTGGCAGCTAGCCGACCGCGTGCGTGACGGACTCGCCGAGCTCAGCGTCGTGCTGGAAGACGGCGGCCAGGGCACTACCTGGAAGCCCGGCTAAGACAGGGACTCCGGTCCGAGCTGTAAACGCTGCTTACGGTGGGCGGCCTCCCTGCGTACCGACCATCGGGCGGAGGCGCACTCGGCACGCTCGCCGGGACAAACCCCATCGCCACGTCACGCCGCCGTCAGCAGCGGCAATGCCGCAATCGCGTCCGCATCGTCGGGGAACACCCACGCTGACAGGCGCCACGTGCCGCTCTGCTGCGCGACGCGGTTGCGGATGCGCTGGAGCGCATCTTTCGCGCTCAACACGTCGGTCTGCACGAGCAGCGCCACGATCGTGTCCTCGAATGCCAACGCGACGACGTCCGACGTCCGCACGGACGCCGTCACCACGTCTGACGCGTACTTCATCTTCTGGTGCATGGGCAGCCCGTCCGCTGTCACCGCCTCGAACTGGACCAGCGTGAATGGCGTGTTGTGGCGCCGGGCGCGCGCGATCTCCTCGCGCAGGCGAGATTGCATGTACGGACGGGTGTGCTGACTACGCGACATCGAATGCGCTCCCTTGCCGACTTCAGCGCCTCTATTGGAATTGTCGGCCGTCGGAACCCGCTGCTTCTGCCCGGGTGGGATGTTCGTCAAGACACCGAACGGGATTGAGGCTCGTTCGCATTGCCGGTGAATCTGGCGGTTCCTATAATGGCAGGACGCCTTGCGAATGGGCGCCCGCTGCCGGCGGGTGGGAGTGCGACGAACCTTGGCTGCTACCGATCCCCTGTCCGGCGTCCGTTCCGTCCTTGTCCCGGTCGATGGTTCTCCGGCCAGCATGGATGCGATCACACTCGCCTGTTCACTCGTGAAGAAGAACAAAGGCAAGGTCTACGCCGTCCACGTCATCGAGGTGAAGCGCTCATTGCCGCTCGATGCCGAGCTCTCCGAAGAAGCGACCAACGGCGAGGACGTGCTGCTGCGAGCCGAGCGTGTTGCCGCCGAGTCCGACTGCAAGATCGAAGGCGAACTGCTGCAGGCGCGCGAAGCCGGCCACGCCATCGTGGATGAGGCAATAGAGCGTGGGGTCGACCTGATCCTGATGGGCGCCGAACACAAAGCGCCACTCGGCGAATATCAGATGGGCCGCCTGACGCAGTACGTAGTGAGAGCCGCGCCGTGTAATGTTTGGCTGTGGCGGCATCCAGTCCGCGAATAAGCGCGCCAGGGGTGGGAGCGTACATGAAGATCGTCGTCATGGGCTGCGGCAGGGTCGGCGCCGCATTAGCCGCTGACTTGAGCAGCGAAGGCAACGAAGTCCTCGTTCTTGATGTTGACCCGTCCGCGTTTCGCTTCTTGCCGGACGACTTTCGTGGAACCACGTTCGTGGGGAATGGCATCGATCTCGATGTGCTCGAGAAGATCCACGTTCGCACCGCCGACGCCTTCGTCAGCACCACGCGCGGTGACAACCGCAACGTCATGGCAGCACAAATCGCGAAGCATGTGTTTGGCGTGAAGGTCGTAGCCACACGGGTCTTCGACCCGCTGCGCGAAGAGATGTATCGCAACATGGGCCTGCGCACGATCAATCCGACCCGCGTGCAGGCCAAGCGCCTCAAGCGCGTCATCCAGGCCGAGTCCGACGAAGCCGCGAACGAGCTCGCCGCCGAGTTCCTGCGGCAGGAGGCCCTCTAATGACGACGGGCGACGCCAAGAAGGGCATGTACATCATCGTCGTTGGTGGTGGGAAGGTCGGGTTCCATCTGGCGAAGGAGCTGGTGGAAGCGAACCACGAAGTGCTGGTCATCGAGGAAGATCCTGTACGGTCGAAGGAGATCGCCGACGAGCTGGGCGATATCGTCCTCACCGGTGACGGCTGCGAAGCGACGGTGCTGGAGAAAGCCGGCATGTCGCGCGCCGACATGCTGCTCGCAGTCACGGGCGACGACGCGACTAACCTCGTCGCGTGCCAGGTCGCGAAGCAGCGCTTCAACGTTGCGCGCACGGTTGCCCGTATCAACGATCCCAAGAACGAGCAGGTGTTCCGCAAGCTCGAAGTCGACATCACCGTCAGTGCAACATCAGCGATCATGGCGCACATTGAGCAGGAGCTGCCGACGCACCACCTCTCGGTGCTCGTCAAGCTCAGGGGCAGCGGACTCGAACTGGTTGAGGTGCGCATTCCGGACGACTCGCGCGTTGTGAATCAGCCTGTGCGGACGATCTTGCTCCCCTATCAGTCGATGGTCGTGCTGGTGGTCGGCGAAGACGGCCTGCCGAAGGTTCCGTCGGGTGAGACCGTCATCCACGCCGGCGATGAAGTCGTGGCGGTCACGCTGCACGAGAGCGAAGAGCAACTCCGCGATGCGCTCCTCGCCCCGGCGCCCGCCCGCAGCTTCTAGTGGCTGCCGTCGCCCGCGTCGGTTACCTCGGCCCAGCCGGTACGAATACCGAAGTCGCGGCCTTGCGCTACTACCCGGAAGCCGAGCGCGTCCCGTTCCCGACTGTGGCTGCTGCCGTGCGCGCGCTCGAGGCCGGCGAGGTCGACCGCGCGATCGCCGCCGCCGAGAACAGCCTCCAGGGCACGATCACCGACACCGTCGATCTGCTGATCCGCGACGATGGGCTCGCCATCTGCGGCGAGATCGTCCTCAATATCGAGCACTGCCTGATGGTGCCGCCCGGCGCGTCGCGCGATTCGTTCGACATCATCTACTCGCACCCCCAGTCGCTCGGCCAGTGCCGCCAGTACCTGGAAACGCACTTTCCGAACGTCCGCACCGAGGCCGCGCTCTCCAACTCCGAGGCTGTGGCCGTGATGATGAAGACGCCGCGCGCTGCGGCCATCGCCCCGGAGCGCGCCGCCGAGATCTACGGCGCCCAGATCATCGAGCGCGACATTCAGGGCTCCGCGGTCAACAAGACGCGCTTCGTCGTACTGTCGCGCGCGGGCGCGGCGCCTACCGGCCACGACAAGACGTCGCTGGCGTTTGGCGTTGCGCACGACCGGCCGGGGACGCTGGTCAGCGTGCTGCACGAGTTCGCGGACCGCTCGATCAACCTCACAAAGATCGAATCGCGCCCGTCCGGTGCGGACTTGGGTGTCTACGTCTTCCTGATTGACGTTGAGGGCCACCGCGACGACCCCCTCGTCGCGCAAGCGCTCGCCGCCGTGAAGGAGCAGGCGAACTTCTTCAAGATCTTCGGCTCGTACCCAGTCTGGACCGAGTAGCGCCGACTCGCCCCAACATCATCGCCCCGTTACCCTTCGGCACGTCCGTCTGACACCGTCCGTTCTGACAGGAGACGCCCGTGGGGGCTGCCGCGGCATTGGCTTCGTCTGCCCTCTGGGCATTCACCTCCGTGCTGCTTGCCTCGCAGTCCGGACGGCTGCGCCCGCTGCTGATGTCGGCGGTTCGCAGCCTCACGGCGAGTCTCATGCTGATTGGACTGCTCGTCGCCACCGCGGGGCTCGTGCAGCTCAAGGAGATGACGTTCGTCACCGGCATCTCGATGATGGGCTCCGGCATCATCGGTCAGGCCGTCGGCGATACGCTCTACATCAACGCGCTCGGATTCCTCGGCGTCTCGCGCACCTTCCCGATCACGAACAGCGCCTACCCGTTCGTCACGTTTCTGCTCGCGGTGATGCTGCTCGGCGAACCCGTCACATGGACGCTGCCGATCGGCGGCGCGCTGATCGTGGCCGGCATCACCTGGATCGTGCTGGAACAGCGGCGCGCAGCCGCGGAGAGCGATGTGAAGGTGGAGCTGGTCCGCGGTGTGCTGTTCGCCGTAGCCGCCGCGTGCGCGTGGGCGACCGCAACCGTCTGGCTCCGCGGACAGCAGGGCGATCTGGATGCGCTGGGCGCCGCCAGCCTGCGCATCCCGGCTGCGTCCGTCGCCGTCTGGGCCACGATCGCCATGACGCGCGGACGCGGCGATCAGCCGCTGCGCCCGATGACCACGCGCAGCCTGATCGTCGTAGCAATGGCCGGCATCCTCGGCACGGGGCTCGGCAGCATCCTGTTTATCTACTCCGTCGGCGAGATCGGCGCCGCGAAGACCGCCTTCCTCACGACATCGGCGCCGGTCTTCGCGCTGCCGATGGGCGTTCTGTTCCTCGCCGAGAAGCTCACGGCGCGCACGCTTCTCGGCACCGCCATCACCATCGCCGGCATCTGGCTCGTCCTGCTATGATCCGCCCCATCGCAGTGCGGTCGAGTGGAGTTCCGCTCTGCCGCTGAAGTTCGAGGAAAGCAGATGCCCATCGACCCCGCCACCCGCTCCATCCTCGCATCCACGCCGGCCGTCCTGCGCGCGATGCTCGTGCCGCTGCCCGATGCCGCGCTGCTCGCACCGCTCGACGAAGGCTGGTGCGTCCGTGATGCGCTCGCCCACATCCTCGATGTCGAAGAGGTGATCTACACCGACCGCATCGGCCGCATACTCGCCGAAGACCGGGCCTTCATCCGCTCGATCGACCCGGCGGCGCGGATGGACGAGCGCGGCATGCGCACGCGCACCGTTGCTGCTCTGCTCGACGAACTCGACGCGCGCCGCCCGGCCGATGTCGAAGCGCTGAGCGCGCTCACGGCCGCACAGCTCGCCCGCCCGGGCGACCACGACGAAGCCGGGGAGATCACGGTCAGCGACCTCATCCACCAGTGGGCGTACCACGACCTGATGCACACGAAACAGATCGCCACTATGCTCCAATCACCGCTCGTCGCGGGGATGGGCAACACCCGTAAGTTCTACGATTTGTGAGTTCTGTAGTTCGTAGTCCGTAGTTCGCTGTAGACTCCCAGCGATGATCGCACGTCCTACTGTCTCCGCCCTTCGTACGCGCATGGCCACTGGCCTCGCCATCTTCGCATCGATGATCGCGATTGGCACAGCCGGCTATATGACGATCGAGCGCTGGTCGTTCCTCGACGCGCTCTTCATGACCGTGATCACCGTGACCACCGTCGGCTACCGCGAGATCCGGCCGCTCGATACTGAGGGCCGGATCTTCACGATGATTTTGGTACTGTTCGGCGTCGGCACCGCCTTCTACCTGCTGACGACGTTTGTCGCGCTCGTCATCGAAGGCGATCTCGGTGCCGCATTGGGAGTCACACGCATGAAGACCCGCATCGATCAGCTTCGTGACCATCACATCCTCTGTGGGTACGGCCGCGTCGGCGAAGAGATCGCGCGCGAGCTCATCGAGCGACGGGTGCCGTTCGTCGTCGTCGAAAGCAATCCCGAACGCCTCCAGCCCGCCATCAGCGCAGGCTGCCTGGTCGTCGAAGGCGATGCGGCGTCGGATCACATCCTGGAACTCGCGGGTGTACGCCGCGCCCGCACGCTGCTCGCCGCATCGGACTCAGACTCCGGCAACACGTACATTACGCTCACGGCGAAGGCGCTGAATCCGTCCGTCTTCGTCGTCGCCCGCGCCGGCAAGCGCGAGAGCGAAGCCCGCGTTCGCCGCGCCGGCGCTGATCGCGTCATCTCGCCCTACGCACTCAGCGGACGGCGCATGGCGCTCTCCGCCATCCAGCCGAACATGATCGACTTCATGGATGCGCTCTCTGTAGGACGCAGCACCGAGCAGATGCTCGCCGAGATCGATGTTACCGAAGCGTCCGGCCTGCTCGGCCTCTACATCCGGCACCTCATGGAGATGTCGAACCAGGTGACCGTGCTTGGCGTGCAGCGCGCGAACGGCGAGCTCATCGTCGGGCCGGGCGAGGACACGCGGCTTGAGCTGGGCGATCGCCTCATGGTCGTCGGGCCCGAATCCGCAGTGGCGGCGGTGACGCAGAAACCGCTCCCGTAGCGGTGGCAGCTACACCACGAACCGGGATGCGGCGCCCCGCAGCAGTTCCTCCGCCTCCGACGCGATGGCGCGCACGACGTCCGCTGCGGGAACGATCGATGAGATGGCGCCGGATGATTGCCCCGCGAACGCCATCAACTCGTGGAAGCGGCCGGCCTGCCCCGCTGCTGCCATTTCGTCCTGGATGCGCTGCCGCTCGCGGTCGACGTCCTCGCGGTGCGCCTGCCACTCGTCGAGGAACGATGTCCGCAACGCGCGGGCAACCGTGAAGTAGCCGGCGTTGCCCGGCAGCGGATTGATGTCGTTCCACACGTCGGCTTTGATTGCGTCCTCCGAGTTGCCGTCGAGGATCGCCTGCTTGTGGCCTTCGGCGATCGGCGACTCGACCGTGGCGAGGAAGCGGGTGCCGACGTTCACGCCCTGCGCGCCGAGCATCAGCGCCGCCGCCAGGCCGCGGCCGTCTGTGATGCCACCCGCCGCGATGACCGGAAGCGGGCGCACCGCATCGACCACCTGCGGAACGAGCGTCATCGTCGCCACGCTGCCACCGTAGCCGCCCGCCTCGCCGCCCTGCGCGACGATGATGTCGACGCCGCGCTCCGCCGCGTCGACGGCCTGCTGGACTGTGGTCACCTGGTGCATGACGAGCGCGCCGGCGTCGTGCGCGCGGTTCACGTAGTCGTGGGGATGATCCAGCGCCATCGTGACGACGCGGGGGTGTGCCTCGAGCGTCACCGCGAACGCCTCCTCGTCCATGATGGTCACGAGGTGATTGATGGCGAACGAGCCGCCCGTCAGGTCGGCGATGCGTGCGAGCTGGCGGCGCAGGTCGTCGACGGGGCGGTTGGCGGCGCCGAGGCTGCCCAGCCCGCCGGCGTTCGTCACCGCGGCGACGAGTTCGGCCGACGTGAACGTGCTCATGCCCGCCTGGATGATCGGAACCTCAATATCGAGCAGGTCGCAGACGGGCGTACGAATCATGGTGCGTCTCCAGTACGGCTATGCTGCGAGGGGAGCCTATCGGACGGACTCTAACGCATGTATGCGGCAGTGGCACCGTCCCGCGCGGGCCAATCACAAAGAACGTCGCTATGCTGAGGCGATCCGCACGATCTTGACGCGGCGCGCTCGATTCATTATCCACTAGCAACCATCCAGCGCGCGCTGACCGCGGAGGCCCTATGCCACAGCCGAGACTTCTGATTGGTACGAAGAAAGCTGCCTTCATCTACACCGCAGCAGACGATCGCCGCGAGAACTGGCGGCTCTCTGATCCGATCTACACCGGGTGGTCCGTGTACCACATGGCGGCCGACACGCGCGGCGGCGATCTGCGGCTGTACGCCGCGGCGAACCACTGGGCGTGGGGGCCGTCCGTCGCGAAGAGCAGCGACGGCGGCAAGACGTGGGACTATCGGAGTACCGGGTTGGCGTTCGCGAAGGACGCGGGTAAGACGGTGCAGAATGTCTGGAACGTGCGACCCGGGCTGGAGAGCGAGCCGGGCGTCGTCTACGCGGGGACGCAGCCGGCGGGGCTGTTCCGCAGCGAAGACTGGGGCCACACGTGGGCGCCGGTGAGCGCGCTGAACGACGGCGAGTACAGCAAGGCGTGGTCGATGAGCGGCGGCGGCGATTCCAGCCTGCATTCGATTGCCGTTGACCCGCGCGACGCGAAGCGCGTCTATGTCGCGGTCAGCTCCGGCGGATCGTACGTGACGAGCGACGGCGGAGCGACGTGGAAGATCTTCTCGCACGCGGCGATCGTGCGTAACGAGCGGGGCGTCGAGTTCACGATGGAGATAGCGAAGCTCTTTCCGGACGAGCCGCAACCGGACGATATCGATCCGCTCGCGATCAACGAGATGCACAAGCTGTGGATCGACCCGAAGAACCCGGACCGGCTGTGGACGCAGGCGCACGTCGGCGTGTTCCGGTCGGATGACCGCGGTGCGACGTTCGAAGATGTGACGACGGGGCTGCCGTCGTTCCACGGCTTTCCGATCGCTGTGACGCGCCGCGATCCGGACGCGGCGTTCGTCGTTCCGCTGGCGTTCGCCGGGCTGAACGACAACTTCCGCGTCGCCGACGGGCAGTTCGCGGTGTACCGCACGCGCGACCTGGGCAAGACGTGGCAGCCGATGACGAACGGGCTGCCGGGGCCGCACGACTACCAGAGCGCGTATCGCGAAGCGCTCGACACCGACGGGCAGTCGCCGGAGGGCGTGTACGTCGGCACGAGCAACGGCGCGGTCTACGGGAGCGCGGACGGCGGCGACCACTGGCAGCGCCTGCCGGGGACGCTGCCGCCGATCCTGTCGGTGACCTGCGCGGAGTGGTAGCGTCTCGGCTGCCTGTCAAGTTGCGGCACTCTGGATTGCGGCGGCGCTAGCTGCTCGCGTACGGTAAGCGCACACCGTCTGGGCGAACGACCCCGGCGCGGCAAGCCGGGAGACACGCCCATGCACTCGCTCTACACGCGCATCAACACTGGAATCCTCGTCTTTATCGCGCTCACCGGCGTTGTGCTCGTTACGATGCTCGCGACGCGCGCGTACGGTGGGCCGCTCGACCCGCCCGCCGCCCCGGCGCCGACGATGAAGACGCTGCAACAGGTGGAGCCGCGCACACCAATCTCGCAGCCCGCGAGCTTCCCGATCTATATCAGCGCCCCGGGCTCGTACTACTTTACGGGGAACATCACGGGCCTCCCAGCCCAGCATGGCATCGTCATCACGGCATCGAATGTCACGATCGACCTCAATGGCTTCGTGTTGACGGGTGGTGGCGGGTTCTGGGGGATTGTCGCTCAGAGCGTCTCTCCGCAAGGCCTCATCATACGCAACGGCACCATCAAGGACTGGAGTATAGGCGTGCGGGCGGACGCGTTTTACCAGAGCACGTACGAAGATCTCAACGTGAGCAACAACACTCATGGGCTCTGGATCGGCAGCGGCAGCAACGTTCGCCAGGTCGTCGCCTGGAACAACAACGGTAACGGGCTAACGATCTATCAGGTTCCGGGCGCCTGGGGTTCGATCGTCGAGGATTCGAATTTCAGCCGCAATGCCGGGTTGGGTATCGAGGTCGGTGCAAACAATGTCTCGATGCACGGCAACGTCGTCCACTCGAACGGATCCATCGCCGGGATCCGGGTGCAACCTGACAACGCTTTTGGCGAAATCATCGGCAACTCCATCATCGGAAACGTGGGAGTTGGTGTTTTCTTAGGTGCAAATTCAACAGGGAACGTTGTTGCCGGTAATACGCTCGCCGCCAACACAACCGGGGCGCTGACCGATGGCGGCACTGGTAACCACGTCGGCGAGTTCGTCGGGGGTGCCTCGCTGCTCGGCGGCAACCAGTACTCGAACATCGTCTACTGACGCCTGCGGCGTCCGCGGGCCGCGAGTGCGCGTCTTCGATACGCACGGTGTAGGTACGCAAGGGTGGCGTACCGGGTCGCGAATACGAACGTTATCAGCCGTGTCTCCCGGTGTCCCAAGCCATCCGTCATGTTCGCGTGGGACCTACGTTGCGTCGCTTCCGAGGGGTGCGTACCGTAAGCGCACAGACGTCTGGGCGAACGACCCCGGCGAGGCCAGCCGGGAGACACGCCATGCACACGCTCTACACGCGCATCAACACCGGAATTCTCGTCTTCATCGCGCTCACGGGCATTGTGCTCGTGACGATGATGGCGACCCGCGCGTATGGCGGGCCGCTCGATCCGCCCGGCGCCCCCGCGCCGACGATGAAGACGCTACAGCAGGTCGAGCCGCGCACGCCGATCTCGCAGCCCGCGAGCTTCCCGATCCAGATCAACGCCTCAGGCTCGTACTACCTGACGGAGAACATCACGGGCGTCCCAGGCCAGCATGGCATCGTCATCAATGCATCGAATGTCACGATGGACCTCAATGGGTTCACGTTGTATGGCGGAGGCGGGGAATACGGGATTACCGATCCTCAGCAAGCCGGCTTTTGGCAAGGCCTCACCATACGCAACGGAGCCATCAAGGGCTGGGATACGGGCGTGTGGACGTCGTTGTTTTCCCAAAGCACGTACGAAGATCTTAACGTGAGCAATAACTCCTGGGGGCTCGTCATCGGCAGCGGCAGCAACGTTCGCCGGGTCGTCGCCTGGAACAACAACGTCGACGGGCTAAGGATCCATCAGGTTCCGGGCGCCTGGGGTTCGATCGTCGAGGATTCGAATTTCAGCCGCAATGGCGGGTTGGGTATCTTCGTCGCTGCAAACAATGTCTTGGTGCACGACAACGTCGTCCACTCGAACGGAGCCATCGCCGGGATCAGGGTGCATGAGGAACACAGTTACAACGAAATCATTGACAACTCCATCATCGGAAACGTGGGAGTCGGTGTTATCCTGAATGTAAATTCGACGGGGAACGTTGTTGCCGGTAATACGCTCGTTGCCAACACAACCGGGGCGCTGACCGATTCCGGCACTGGTAACCACGTCGGTGAGTTCGTCGGGGGTGCCTCGCTGCTCGGCGGCAACCAGTATTCGAACATCGTCTACTGACTTCCGGCGGCGGCCGCTGGCCGCGGTGCGCGTCTTCGTTACGCACGTTGTAGGTACGCAAGGGTGGCGTACCGGGCGCGAACGCGAACGTTGTCGACCGTGTCTCCCGGTGTCCCAAGCTATCCGTCAAGTTCGCGAGGGACCCACGTTGCGTCGCTTCCGACGGGTGCGTACCGTAAGCGCACAGACGTCTGGGCGAACGACCCCGGCGAGGCCAGCCGGGAGACACGCCATGCACACGCTCTACACGCGCATCAACACCGGAATTCTCGTCTTCATCGCGCTCACGGGCATTGTGCTTGTGACGATGCTGGCTACGCGCGCGTATGGCGGGCCGCTCGATCCGCCTGCCGCCCCCGCGCCGACGATGAAGACGCTACAGCAGATCGAACCGCGCACGCCGATCTCGTCACTGCCGGCCACCATCAGCACCGCCGGGTCGTACTACCTCACCGACAACCTGACCGGAGCGCTGGGCATCACCATCACCGCGAGTAACGTTACGCTGGACCTTAGCGGCTTTCGCCTCGAGGGTACGGGCAGCAACGACGGTATCGTCACCGCTGTGGGTATGAAGAACATCATCGTGCGGAACGGCACCGTGCGGAACTGGTCGACGGGCGTGCGGCTGCTGGACAGCTCCGGCAACCTCGTCGAGGGCATCGTGGCGGATGACAACGGCTCCTTCGGCATCGACGTCGGCATCAACGACGGCGCACCGAACATCGTCCGGGACGTGATTGCGCGGGCGAACGGCATCGCCCAGATCCGGATGGCCGGTGGAGTCCTGCGCGACTCCGCCGTCGCGGGCGGGCAGTACGGCATTCTCGCGCGGGAGGGGTCGCTGGTCGTCAACAACTCCGTGTCGGGCGCCACCGTGCATGGCATCGAGGCGGACGGCAGCCGGATCGAGGCGAACGATGTGTCGGGCAGCACGGTCGGCTACTACGCGGGCATCGTCAGCCCGCCCGGATCCAGTTTGTTCATCGGCAACGGCGCCCGCAGCAACGGGACGAACTACGACATCGGCGCGGGTAACAGCTATGGCGCCATACTGGCTCCTGCAGGCGCCCTGCCGAATTCGGATCCGCATGCGAACTTCTCGTACTGAGAGCGGGCAGCGGCACGAACTGACCTCCCGTCTTCGCTTTGGTGCTGGTGCCAGGATGAGAGGAGTAAGAGAGCTCACGTGACGACCATCGACAACAAACCGCTGGTGCTGGATCTCGTCGAGTGGATCGCGGTGGAGCCGCGGGCGTATGCGGACGTGATGGATGCGTGGCGCACGTCGTGTCCGCGGCTGACGATCTGGGAGGATGCGGTCGACCACGGGTTCGTGGTGCGGGTGTATCGGGATGGGGTTGGGGCGATGGTTGATGTTACTGCTGCGGGACGGGCGTTCTTGCTGGGAGAAGGGCGACGGGGGTAACCGCAGATTTCGCAGATTACGCAGAAGGGGTTGGGGACGAGGGCGTTCGGGACCTCGTGCCGCACGGGGTAGCTCCTTCGTTTCGCTCTGGATGACGAATTCGTCGCGCTCAGGATCACAGCGCTGACGGCAATGCCCGGGACCTTCGCGCTAGCTGACCGGCCTTCGCATCACAGCCATGCCCGCGGTAGGGGGAGCAGCGCGCGCAGCTTGAGGAACAGGCTGTTGCCGAGGCCGAGGCCACGGGTGTTGTCGAAGCCGCGCACGCTTTCCGGTCGCAGCGCGATCAGCGTCAGGCCGGAGCGCTCGTACGTCTCCGCCGTCATCTTGTCGTACGCCGCCGCGCCGACGCGGCCGAAGTAGCGGGTCGCGATGGCCGCTGTGGGGCCGTCGTCGGCGAGCGGGCTGAGCTCCACCGTGCCGTCGAAGATCGCCGCGCGGTAGGGCGCCGCCTCGTCCTGAATCGTGAGGCAGACGCGGGGATCGCGCGTGAGCGCGTTCGTCTTCGGCGAGCCGGTGACGGTCGACATGTAGAAGACGCCGTCGCGGTACACGTACCAGATGGGGGATTGGCCGGGGCGGCCATCGGCGCGCGCGTAGGCGAGGACGGCGACGCGCGGCGCGGTCACGAAGCGCTCGAGCGCCGCGAGATCGAACGCCGGCTGACCTCCGACGGCACGGAACTTCAGGTGTGACAGGCCGGGCATGGGATCCTCCGCGCGCAGGATATCTGATTGGTCGGACAATCAATATGGATTCGTAGGCGGGGGTGACTGCACCACGTGCTTCGAGTCTCGACCGGCATTGATTCGGGTGACGGCTTTGTGCCGGTGCAGGCGACATGCTTCGGCCTGCTCAGGATGACCGCAGTTCCAGCGCGGCTACGCTTTGCTCTTGCGACGGCGCAGGGCGTACCAGGCTCCGATGCTCAGCGCCGCAGCGGCGGCGGCCAGCGCTGCCAGCCCGGCAGTCCGCGAGCTTGATCCGTTCGCGCGTGCTGACGCTGGCGGTACGCCGGGATCCTCCGCGATGCCGCCGACGCTGGTTGGGGGCGTGGACGTGGAGGTCGCTGTTGGCGTTGCGGAGGCGGTGCTTGTTGCTGCGGGCGTCGGCGAAGCGCTGAGCGCGTATGTGACGGTGCCGGCCGTACCGTAGAAGCCGTTGCCGTTGATGTATGGCGCGTCGGCGGTGATGTGATAGTGGTAGATGCCCTGCGGGTAGTCGGCGGTCGCGTGAGTGTGGCCGTGGTAGGTGTCGAGCACACCCGACTGAGTGGTGATGGTGACGCCGTTCTCGAGCGGACCATAGACGGGGAAGCCGTCGAGCAAGTAGCCGATCAGTGAGTCTCTTCCGTTCACCGCCGTGAGCGCGTTCGGCTCGACGTGGTAGTGGTACATGCTCGTCTGCTGCGGGTGACCGTCGTACTGGTCGAAGCTGTTGATCTCGTTCGTGAGCGGCTGGTTGGGGCCGGCGTACTGGTTGAACAGCGGCACGCCGTTCACGGCGACGCCGATCGGCCCGAGCGGTGTCGCTGCGTGCGTGGTTGCGACCTGCGGGTTCGCCGGTATGCGGAACTCGATCGTCTGCGTGGCGATGTGGTTGGGGTTCTGCGCCCAGTTCGGGTTCGTGCCGTTGTAGGCCTCGTAGCGCGGGTCGTTCAGCGTGGTGAAGTACGGGCTCTTGTGGTCGGGCACGGCGTTCGCCTGGATGACGACGTTGCTGCCGTCGACCCACAACGACACGGCCGACGTGAAGTGCGCGTAGCCGGACGGAGGGGTCTGCGCTCCGGCGAGTCGCGAGCTGACGCCGAGCGTGAGCGCGATCGCGGCGATCAGGCAGATCGATGCCAGCTTGGTGGTTCGCAAATGGGTGGCCCTCCGACGTGATTGTGGCATGTGGGAGGGCGTGCCGCATGAGAGTTGGTTAAGAAGTTGGGAGTGCCGCCAACGAGTGTGGTGCGGCGGCGGGGAACGCGCGGGCTGGAAAGCCCGCGCTTCGTGGCGGGAATGGGCTGCGTGTGAGGATGGGGATTGGGCGGAGCTCAAGCTCCGCGGGTACTGGCGTTCGCGGCGGGATTCGGCTGCCCTATGCTCATCCGGGGAACGCGCGGGCTGGAAAGCCCGCGCTACGGTTGCGGAGGAGTCTCGCCGAACTACGAACTACGAACCACGAACTACCCACTACGAACTCGCTACTCCGTGAGGCGGCGGTAGAGGGTGGGGAGGCGCTGGGGGAGTTGTTCGATGTCGGCTACTACTTCGTAGCCCATGTCTTCGCACATCTGGCCGAGGTAGTCGTGGCCTTCTTTGTCGACGGTGAGCGCGAACGGCGTGATGCCCTTGCGGCGCGCTTCGAGGAGCGCGTGCTTCGTGTCGTGGATGGCGTACTCCTTCTCGGTGCGGTCGCGGCCGTAGCCGTGGTCCTGCGGCCGGCCGTCTGACACGAGCATCAGAATCTTCACCTTCGCGTCGTACGCATCGAGCTTGGCGACGGCGTGGCGGATGGCGGGGCCCATCCGGGTCGAACGGATCGGCGCGATCTTGTCGATGCGCTTCTTCACCTTGTCGCTGAACGCTTCCACGAGATCCTTGATGACGAAGAATTCGACGTTGTCGCGGCCGTACCCGCTGAAGCCGTAGATGCCGTAGCTGTCGCCGATGGTCTCGAGCGCCTTGATGAAGAGCACCGTGCTCTCCTTCTCGAGATCGATGATGCGCTTCGGCGGCGCCATCGCCTGCGACGCGCGGCGCTGCGCGAGCCACTGGAAGTATTTGCGCGGGTCGTCATCGAAGTCGTCGTCGTCCGCGTACTTCTGCTTGCGCTTCTCGATCTCTTCGTCGGTCGATGCGCTCATGTCGAGCAGGAACGCCACGGCGACGTCGCGCTCGACCTTGTTGCGGCGCCAGTACACCTTGTCGGTGTAGCTGTGACCGGCGCGGCGCTCGATCGCCCAGTCGATTGCGGCGTCGAGGTCGAATTCTTCGCCATCGAGCAGGCGCTTGATCTTGCGGAACATTTCGGGCTTCAGCAGTTCGAACTGCTTACGGGTTTCGTTGACCAGCGACGCGTGCTCGCGCAGAGTGTCGTCGTAGTAGTCGTCGGTGCCCTCTTCGAGCACGCGCTCCTGCACGCGGCACCAGCGCGGCTTGTAGTCGGCGGCACGGAAGTCCCACTCGTCGTAGTAGAAGGACTTCACCTCGACGGGCAGCTCTTCGTTGTCATCGCCCTCTTCGGTGCCGCCTTCGCCTTCCTTCTGCTCGCCCTGCTTCTGATCGCCGATAGGCGTGCCGGACTCCTTCTCGAGGTTCGAGAGAAAGAGGCCGATCGTGGACGCGAGATCGCCTTCCGCCATCGCGCCGACGGTGATCTCGACGCTCTTCTCGAGCATCTCCTTCAGCTGCTCGGCGGTCAGCGGCGAGAGCGATCCGTCTTCGCTGACTTCGCCGTCCTTGAGGCGCATTCGCATCAGGAGCTGCACCAGTTCCGGCTTGAAGTCACCGCGGAAGTCGACCTGCTCGGGGCTTTCGTACTCGACTTCTTGGCCCTGCGGCATCTCGCCGTCGCCGCCGTCGCCCTCGCCCGCGGACATCATCATCTGCAGCGAGTCTTCGGTGATCGTCTCCCACTCCTGGTCCGTGAGGTCTTCCGACGCGATGTTCGGCACCTTCATGACGATGTCGTACAGCGTCAGGGTCGCCTCGGCGGTGTCCTCGACGCGCGCGCCCTTCTCCTTCAGCGTGAAGAGCGCGTGGATGGCCTGGGTCAGGACGGGCTGCAGCGCCTTCGGCCAGATCATCGTGTGGGCGCTGTCGAGGCTGGCGCGGATCAGGTTTTCGACGAGCGCCTGGCGGAGCGGCAACTCGCTGGGCAGGCTGCGCGTTTCGACTTCGTTCTCCTGCGTGCGCATCCACGCCTTGCGGATGCCGCCGTACTCGCGCCGCACGAGCGTATCGATGCGCGTGTCCTCGGCGATGGCGAAGAGATCCGACCCGATCTGGCGGTCGTCGAACAGATCGAAGAATCGCTCCATATCGGTGAGGTAGCCGCGCTCGCGCACCTGCTGCGTGCCGGCGGCGATGCGCTCGCGTTCGCGGTCAGCGCGATGCGTTTCCAGCACGACGCCGTCGCGGACGAAGCGGAAGAAGAAGCTGCCGAATTCGAGATGGGCGGCCTGGTGCGTCGAGAAGACCTTGTACACGGAGAAGTTCTGCTCGCGGTCGACGAACTCCTCGACGAACTCCGGCAGGAAGACCGTCGTGCCTTCCGTGCTGGGCCGGTTCTCGCTCACCCAGCCGATGCCCTTTTCGGCGAGGTACGACACGGGCTGGATCGAGACGTTCGTGCCGGTCAGCGCCTTGCAGTAGAGGCGCAGCACTTCGCCGACGCGCGAGAGATCGACGCGCGACGAGAGCTGCGACAGCACCTCCTCGCCTTTGCCGGACTCCAGCCGGAAGAACGCCTCGCCACCATCGATGCTTTGCTGGAGGATCTTGTTGCCGGCGGCGTGCCAGCTGGCCAACTCGGCGATGCGGATGCGCTTCAGGACTTCCGGCGACGACTTGAGGAACTCCATCGCGGCCGCGGGCGATGCGGCGGACAGCTCTTCGGCCATCGACAGCAGGTCGTGGTGGCCTTCCTTGTGCACGTTCGCGAGCGCCATCGCGCCTTCCGAGAAGAGCGCGTAGGCGTGGCGGCCGCTGCGGCGCGCGACGTTCGACGCCAGCGCGAGGAACCGGCTGCGTGCGGACGGATCGATCGGCGCGAGCAGGTTCGGCGAGCGCTCGAAGCAGATGCGCACGTCGGCCCACGACGCCTCGCCGACGGCAGTGGCGAGCGTCAGGAACGGCGCGCGGTCGGGTTTCGCGAGCGTCTGGAACAGGTTGGGCGCCGCGTCGAGGCAGGCGGTCGCCAGCTCGTACGACCGCTCCGCGACGGCATCGATCAGCGCGACGAGTCGCGCTAGTTCGCCAAGCGTCATCGACGGTAGCATGCCGGGGCTGGCGCCGAAGTAGACGGACGCGAGCGAGATGGACTTCCAGTGGCCCTTGTAGAGCCGCTGGCCCAGCGCGGCCCACTCGGTGATCTGGTTCTCGTTGAGGAAGGGCACGCTCTTCGGGCTGGCTTTGAAGAACGCCGCCGCGACGACGGATGAGTACTCGGCGAGGCCGCGGCCGGCGTGCGCCCAGTGGCGGAAGCCGGCGGACGGCAGGATGCGCATCACCTCGCCGGAGACGCGGAAGTAGTCGACCGCGGCCTCCCACGACCGCAGCGAGTGGCCGGCCAGCTCGACGCCCTCCTCCGCCCACATGCGGAAGTCGGCGTCCGACAGCACAGGCTGCACCTGCGCGACGGCGTCGCGGTACTCCGCCGCGAGGGATGGGGCGTGCGTGGCGAGCTTGCGCTCGATCTCGTCGAGGAACTGCTGGTCAGTGGGCATCGTGGGGTGAGTATAGCGAGGGCGTTTCGAAGGCGGGAGAGGCTGGGGCTACGGGGTGTACGTGATGTCGATGGCGACCCAGTCGAGGTCGAAGGCGCCGTTGGTGTCGATGGCGCTGTCAGTCAGGCGCACGACGAGTGCGCCGTTCGCGAGTTCGGCGGGCGTCCAGGCGTGGCCCCAGAGGTCTGACGCCGAGCCCAGGACGTAGGTGTCCTGCGCGGTGCCCGTCAACGGCGCGGTCTTGGCAGCCGTCCACGTCGTCCCACCATCCCACGAGAGCTCGACGCAGATGGCGGCGGCGATCGTCGTCAGGTTTGCCCACGCATCGAGCCGGATGGTAATGCCGTTCACGGTCGCGCCTGAAGACAGCGCCGCGCCGTAGTTCCAGAAGAGGTGCCGGTCGCGGCCGGGGTCGCCGCACGACGGCGTCAGGCTCGTGCCGCTCTGGTTGTCGTGCGCGCTTCCCGAGCCGCTGGCGCAGGCGTTCCCCGTCCCCGACTCATAACCGTCGTTGTCACCGCTGTTCACCGTCACCGCGGCGTCCGCGGCGCAGTCCAGCCAGCCTGTGCTGACGGGGCCGCCTGGTGTTGGCGTGAGTGTTGGCGTCGACGTGAACGTCGGCGTTGGTGTTGGCGTGAACGTCGGCGTCGGCGTAAAGGTCGGCGTTGGTGTGGGTGTGAACGTCGGGCTGGGCGTCGGCGTGAACGTCGGCGTTGGTGTGGGCGTGAACGTTGCCGTCGGCGTCGGCGTTAGGGTCGGCGTCGCCGTGGGCGTGTTCGTCGGCGTGTTTGTCGGCGCGCTTGTCGACGTCGCGGTGGCTGCGGGCGCGGTGTTGACCGGGACCGGCGTGGCGCTTGGCGTACGGGTTGGCGACGGCGTGCGCGTGGGCGACGGCGTACGTGTGGCACTCGGCGTGCGTGTTGACGTGGACGTTCGCACCGCGGTCGGCGTGTCGGTTGGCTCCTTCGTCGGCGTCTCCGTCGGTTTCTCTACCACGGTGGTCGCCGTCTCGGTCGGCTTCGGCGGGAACGTCGGCGTGTCGGCAGGCGGCGGCGGCTCGGTGGGCGCGGCCGTGCCGGTTGGGGCGGGCGCAGGCGTCGCCGTGTCCGCGGCGGGTGGCGTTGCGACGAACGTGGCTGTGCCCGCCACCGGCGTCACAGCGCCCGCAGTTGCCGTGGCCGATACGGGCGTGGCGCTCGGTTGCGCGGTCGCCGTGGCCGG
This sequence comes from Chloroflexota bacterium, assembly GCA_031400455.1. Classification (GTDB taxonomy): domain Bacteria; phylum Chloroflexota; class Dehalococcoidia; order DSTF01; family JACRBR01; genus JANXYW01. The sequence continues at coordinate 49,601 of JANNPX010000025.1, forward strand.
CACGGTTGCCACAGCGGTGGCGGTGCCGGTCGGCGTCGGCTGGCGGATGATGTCGACCGTTTGCGGCGCAGCGACGGGCGTCGCGTCGAGGATCTTTCCGTCGTCCTGTGCGGCGCCGACGATGGCCGGCTGGAGCGGCTGGAATCGCACGCCCCGCGCGTCGGGCGAGTAGTCGGCGCGCAGCCGTGAGGTGGTGTTGGTGTCGAGGTACTTGATATCGGGCTGCCGCAGCGCCAGTGCGGCGGCAGCGGACGTCAGCCCGGCGCACAGGAGCGCCGCTGCCACGACCATCGCAACGGTCAGGCCGCGGCGCTTCATGTTACGCGGCCTCCTGCTCGCCCCAGCCGGGGATCTTGTACCCCTTCAGCGAGGGATCGCGGCGGCGGCGGGTCTCCCACTTCGGCAGAACGCGCTCGAATGCGGAGACGACTTCCTGGTCCAGGCGCCCATCTTCAACTTCCTTCCAGATGATGGTGAGCGACTCCTCGAGCGTCATGGCCGCGCGGTACGGCCGGTCCGTGCTGAGCGCGTCGTAGATGTCCGCCACGGAGGCGATGCGCGCCGTGATACTGAGCGTCGATGCGCTGATGTGCGCGGGATAGCCGCTGCCATCGAGCTTCTCGTGGTGGCCCGCGACGAACGCGATCACCTCCGGCGCGAGATCGACGGGTGCGAGGATCTCCAGCCCGATCGTCGGGTGCATCTCGATCATCTTGCGCTCTTCTGGAGTGAGCGCACCGGGCTTGAGCAGCACCGAGTCGCGCACGCCGATCTTGCCGATATCGTGGAGATAACCGCCGATCTCCAGGTGCTGCAGCGCCGATTCCGCGAGCCCGAGCTCGGCGCCGATGGCGACGGCGAGCTGACCGACGCGCACGGAGTGGCCGAGCGTGTACGGGTCGCGCGCATCGATGGCCGACGTCAGCGCCTTGATGGTCGCCAGGTGCTGCTGCTGCAGCCGCTCCGTCATGCTGTTGAACGAGCCCGCGAGCACGCCGACTTCGTCGGTGCTCTGCACGCTCGCGCGCGCCGTGAGGTCGCCCGCCGTAACCGCGACGGCGACCGAAACGAGCTTCAGGAGCGGACGCGTGAGGCTACGCGCGATGAGCAGGCCCGTGAACAACACGGCGAGCGTGGCGACGGTGAAGAGCAATCCCATCTGCCAGCGCGTCGTCGCGCCCGCATTCAGGATGAACGAGCTTGGCAGGGCGATTGAGTAACGGCCGACGGCCTTGTCGCGGATGACGATCCTACCGTACAGCATGTCGAAGTCGCGCCCGTACAGCGTCTTGTGCTCGCGGACGGTGGATGCGGCGTTGGCGTCGAGAGCGGCCCCTGCCGGCGTGAGGTTGACCTCAGTGTTGTCCTCCGCATCGGCGAATGTCGTGGCGAGTGGCAGGCCGTCGAAGTCGTAGACGGTGACGTCCGCCAGCGCTTCCACTTTCACGCTGGGGAGGAACGAAGACAGCATGCTGCCGACAAGCACGACGCCCGCAAGCCGGTCGCCGTCGTAGATCGGGCCGGATGTGTAGAACGCCCAACCGTCGGGCGTCTCGACGAGCTGCGCGTACTTGTCGCCCAGCGCATCGACCTGCTTCGACAGCACGTTCGATACGGCGGGCCAAGACGCGCGATCGTCCTTGTCATCGATCTCGGTGTATGTGAGCGCTTGTGCGTTGGTGAGTTTCGCACCGAAGACGCGTTTGCCCGCGGCGTCCAGCACTTCGACGCGGTCAGCGCGTGCGTTGGCGGCGAGCGGGTTGACGATCCGCGCCAGCGTCAGCGCGTCGCCGGATGTCGCTGACGTGGCGACGCCATCCGTGAACGCGACCGAGCGCACGACCTCGAGGTGCTTGCGCTCGCGGCGAACGAAGGAGTCGGACGTGACGCGTGCAGCCTCGGCGAGCTGGTTGTTGAAGCGCTCTTCGAGCGACCCGGTGACGAGGCGAGTCACAAGGTATGTCCCTGCTACCGCCATCAGCGCTGCCAGCACGAAGTAAGGCGCGACGATCTTCCAGCGAATATGGTGCGCTGGATACGAGATGGCTTTGGATAGCCATGCGGGAGCGGCGAATCGTCGCATCACGCAGAATGATCGTCCGCGAACGACCGCTGGATGATGCCCTGTGCATCGAATTGACGACGCATAAAACGCCGGAACGGGATCGTGAGGGGGTGCTGGCACCCGCCGCGAACCTCACCCGGCCGTTCGGCCACCCTCTCCGCCTGGCGGAGAGGGATCGGATCGAGATTGCGGTGCCCGTGGTTACTAACTTGGCGTCCAGAAGTCGCGGTTCTCGTTCGTCGCCTCGTCGGATGGGCGCCGCTGAGCCGTCGTGCCGCCGGGGATGATCGACGGGTCGACGGCGGCGCGTGTCGGATCGGCGAAGTCGTCGAACACGACCTCGTCGGTCTCGGTGTCGAGCACGGCGTACGAGAGGCGGAAGTGGTTGCGGGCGTCGCGCGCCTCGCCCGCGGAGCCGGGATTGATCACGAGCGCACGGCCGACGCGCTCGGCCATCTGGTAGTGCGTGTGCCCCAGCACGACGTAGTCGGCATCGATCTCGCGGAAGCGCGCGAGGGCAGCGCTGTTCGGGTAGATGTACTCGTTGTACGGCTCCCACGGGCTGCCGTGCACCATTACCAGCGACTTGCCGCCGGGTAGCGTCGTCGTGAGGCGATACGGCTGTTCGGCCATGTACGCGAGATCGTCGCCGCGCACCCAATCGGCGGCGCGGGCCTGCTCGCCCCACTTGCCGAGCAGCACATCCTCGTGGTTGCCGAGGATGTAGCGCGCGCCACGTTCGCGCAGCAGCGCCATCACCTCGTTCGAGAATCGGAACTGGTAGATGGCGTCGCCGGCGCACAGCAGTTCGTCGACGTCGCCCATGCGGTCGAGGGCGATGCGCAGGGCCGCGTGGTTGCAGTGAATGTCGGAGACGATGCCGATGCGCATCCCGCAGTATCGCAGGTCTCGTGGAACCGCAGATTACGCCGATTTCGCAGATTGTTTGGGCTCGGCAACCGCAGACTGCGCTGCGTTTGGGTTAGACGCGCATTGATTTCCATTTGCCGGTGGCGAAGCGGCGGAGGATGAGGGCGGCGCGCACCCAGTTCTCGGTGACAGCTGCGAGCCACGCGAATGGCACGCCGAGGCTGAGGACGATGACCATGAATGCGGCCATCGGCACACGGATGCCCCACGCCGTGAAGGTGAACGTGCCGAGTACGTAGCGCACGTCGCCACCGCCCCGCAACGCGCCGGACAGCGACGCGTGCACGCCCATCGCCGGCAGCGCGAACGCGAACACCCGGAGCAGTTTCGTGCCGGTGTCGATGACTTCCGGGTCGGTGACGAAGATCCGGACAATATTCGGCGCGAGGATGAACTGCAGCACCGCCATGGTGCAGAGCGTGCAGACCGCGAAGAATCGTACGCGCTTCGCGACCGCTTCCGCGATGTCCGCGCGGCCCGCACCGAGGTACTGGCCGACGAGCGCCGTCGCCGCTGTGCCGAGCGCGAATCCTGGCAGGATGGCGATCTCCAGCGAGCGCAGCGCCAGCGAGTGCGCGGCGAGCTGGTCTGTGCCCAGCCGCGCGATGATGCGCGTGTAGACGAGGAATGCCAGCATGAACTGCGCTTCCTCGAGGCCAACGGGCAGGCCGATGTGCGCCAGCCGGCCGAAGGAATCGCGGGACACCCGGAACATCGTGACCGGATGCAGCCGCACGGGCGCCGCGCCACTCGCCGCCAGCGCCAACGCGAGCACGCCGCCGGTGATGCCGGCTGTCGCGTATCCGATGCCCGAGGCCTGCACCCCGAGATCGGCGACGCTTCCGTTGATCAGCACGAGCGTCACGCCGGCGTTGATCAGGTTGACGATGATCAGGATGACCATCGGCATCCACGTGTTGCCCATGCCACGTAGCGAGCCGCTGACGGCGTACAGCGCCATGAGCATCGGGAAGCCGATTGAGCCGGCGCGCAGGTACTCGACGCCGAGCGGCTGCACTTCCGGTTTCGCGCCCATCGCGGACATGATGAACGGCGCGAACGTGAAGACGATCGCGGTGCAGATGAGTCCCCACACCAGCGCGGCGACGACGGCCGTGTGCAGCCCGAGTTGTACGCGCGAGCGGTCGCCGGCGCCGATATCGCGCGCCACGACAGCCGTCGAGCCGACGTCGATGGCCAGCGCGCCGGCAAGCGGGATCCAGAACAGCAGGGATCCGATGCCGACGGCCGCGAGTCCGTCGGCGCCGACGTAGTGGCCAACGAGCGCCGCATCGACGGCGCTGAGCACCGAGATGGAGAAGCGCTCGACGATGACCGGCCAGGCGAGCTTGATGATGGTGCGCGAGATGTGATTGCCCGAGACGTCGAGCGTTGTGGCACGCACCGGTGATACGGCTTCGGCCGCCATCGAACCTCACAGTGGGCGTCAGTGGCTATCCGGCCGCGTGTGAGCCGGCCCCCGGAGCGCAATCCAGCCTAGCATGAGTCTGCGATCCGGCAGCTAAGGCGTGGGGACCGGCGTCGGTGTGGCCACCGGCGTATTCGTCGGCGGCGCTGGCGTCGGCGAGGCGCTCGCGGGAACCGGTGTGTTTGTCGGCGGCACGGCCGTCGCCGTGTCGGGTGGTGGCACCGGCGTCTCGGTTGGGACGGGCGTCTCCGTGGGGGTGGCGGTTGGCTCTTCGGTCTCGGTTGGGATCGGCGTGATCAGCGATTCGGCGAGCGGTCGCGGCGTCTCAGTCGCTGTCGGCGTTTCGGTCGGCGTCGCGCTGGGCGGCGCCTCCGGCTCCTTCGCCACGAGGTCGGCATTCAGTGGCACCGCGCGCGGGTTGAATTCGCGCGATACGCGGTACGGCGTCAGCTTGATCTTCTGCGGCTTGCCGCGGCCGTAGTTGCCGGACACGTACGACTTTCCTTCGACGGGCACGCCGTTGCGCTCGGAGATATCGTCGAAGGCGATGGGCAGCGACTGCGTGAGGTAGTGCTCCGGTTCGATGCGCTCGACCTGGAAGTGCAGGTGGGGCCCGGGGTCCCGGCCGTCGTCAGAGCACGTGACGCCGGTCTCGCCCGAGATGGCGATCGGCTGTCCCTGCTCGACGAGATCGCCCTCGTTGACGGTGACTGAGTTGTACGCGAGATGGAGATACAGGCCGACGGTGCCGTCTCCGTGATCGATGGCGACATAGTTCGTCGAGTTGGAGTAGAAGCGGCTGCAGCCGCCGCTATTCGATCCGGCGTACGCCATGGTCACTTTGCCTGATCGTGCGGCGACGACGGTTTGGTAGCTGAGGTTGAAGTCGTACGCGTATGCGGCGAGCCCGTTATGCGTGAAGGTGGTCTCTTCGCCCTGCGTGACCTCCTGGATCTCGCCGCCGGCCCAGGGGAGCAGATATCCGGGCGGCGCGGGGAAGAGCTGAGGCTCCGTGCCCGGCTTGCCGGGGATGCTGACCGCCGGCACGATCGCCGCTATCAACGTGACGGATGCGACCAGCGCGGAGGCGAGAAATGCCAATGGTGTGGGCCTTTAGCTTCGACCGAGCGTGCAGGCTCGTACTGGGCGGGGTGCACGAGTATGTTAACGGCGTCCAGCGAGAAATCATACCCCGAATCGTCAACAAGCTGTTGCGAGATGCGGGACTCCCACTACGCCACGGCCCCCAACGTCAGAATCGAGCGCCGCCGCGGAATCTGTAGCTGAATGCGGCCCGTTGGCTCAATGAAGCCGGAGGTGTGGTTTCACGAAGGAGCCGTCCTGCTCCCGCATGACGGGCAGTATGTCCGAAATGGCGTCCCGGTTCAGCGGGCCGTAGATGTGCGGATAGATGCTCTCGGGGTCCTCGTACTTGATCTCGGCCTCCACCATCGCGCGGTCGATGACGAGGACGACGTACATGCGCCGGTCGTCCTTGTAGTAGCGGTTGCCGACGGCGGTGACGTTGTCGAGGCCGTCGGTACAATGGATGAACCCTTCATCCGCGAAGCTCTCCGGCGTGTAGGGCGCGGCCGAATCGCAATCACGGTAGTAGGCGCCGGCAACCAGGTGGAACAGCACGGCGTCGTCGCTCAAGGAACCTCCACACCGGCGAGCACGCGGCGCACGATCTCGTCGCGCGTCACGTTCTCGGCTTCGGCTTCATATGTTTCGACAATGCGGTGGCGCAGTACATCCATCGCTACCGCCTTCACGTCATCCGGCTCGACGTGCCCGCGACCACTGACGAACGCGTGCGCACGCGCCGCTTGCGCCAGGAAGATGCTGGCGCGCGGCGACGCCCCGTACTCGATCAGCGGCTTCAGCTGCGCCATGCGATACGACTCCGGTTCGCGCGTCGCGTAGACGATGTGGACGATGTAGTCGCGCAGCCGGTCGTCCATGTGTACATCCGCCAGCGCTGCTGATGCCGCCACCACGGCGTCCGGGGTGATCACTCGGGCGATCTCCGGCTCCGCGCCGGGCACTACGAAGCGATCGAGGATGCGCTTCTCTTCGTCGCGGGTGGGATACGTCATGCGGACGTTGAGCATGAAGCGGTCGAGCTGGGCTTCGGGAAGCGCGTACGTGCCTTCGTGCTCGATCGGGTTCTGCGTCGCCAGGACCATGAATGGATCGTCCAGCGGGAACGTGCTGCCGCCGATGCTCACCTGCCGCTCCTGCATCGCCTCCAGGAGCGCGGACTGCACCTTCGCCGGCGCGCGGTTGATCTCGTCGGCGAGGACGATGTTGGCGAACACGGGGCCCTTGCGGACGTGAAACTGCCCGTCCTGTGGGCTATAGATCGTGCCGCCGGTGACGTCGGCGGGCAGCAGATCCGGGGTGAACTGGATGCGCACGAAGGTGGCATCGATGGCCTTCGCCAGCGTGCTGACCGTGAGCGTCTTCGCCAGACCCGGTACGCCTTCGATGAGGATGTGTCCGCGGCACAGCATCGCGATGATCAGACGCTCGACAAGCACATCCTGCCCGACGATCACCTTCGCGACTTCCGCGCGGACGGCGTCGACGAAGCGGCTCTGTGCGCGGACGCGCTCGTTAATGGCAGTGATGTCGACGGTCAGAAGCGTGCCTCCGTGCGTTTCGCGCAGTGTAGCGCGGGAGAGGGAGGTAGAAAGCGGGAAGCGAGAGGCGAGGGAGAAGGGGCGTGGACTCCGACGTCAGACGATCAGACGATCGTGTCGCGTCAATACGGGATTCGGGCAACGGGTTCTTAACAGGATCAGGCCGATCGGCCGTTGTGAGGGGTAGGTGCGCGGAACGACAATGAAGTGTGATACAGCGCATTGGACGAATGGCTCTTCGGCATCGCGGGATCGTGACGGTGGTCTTGGTCACAGGACTGCTGGCGAATCTGCTCGTGATTGGCCGTCTCGACCCGCCAGAACTGGACCAGCACGGCGACCTGCCGCTGGCGGCTAGCTGCCAGGGTGGCGGTGCCGGGTGTGCTGAGCAGCCTCTAATTCCGCCGCCGGCCGTCGGGCTGCCGCGCTTCGACGCCCCTCCTCCGGCTGTCTTCGGAGAACCGGCACTCGTGCAGATAGTTGCGCCCGTCGCGGTGCACGAGCCTCCGCCGGATCGCCTCGAACGTCCTCCGATAGCCACGGTCAGCGTCTGATCCGCGGGCCACTGCGCCCGGAATCGAGCGTTGCGGTGCGCTCCCCCATGTGTGGGCGAGCGTCGCACGACCATCTCATCGGAGGATATCCGTGTCTACTACAACTGCATCTCGCCGCGGCGCCCGGGCCGCGAAATCGAAGGCCGCATCGAAGCGGCACTCCCTGCTCCTCTTCGGCGGCACCGCTCTGGCGGCGATCATCGCCGTCGTCGGCCTCATCGCGTTCCAGGCGACCCGCTCGGACGCGAAGATCCCTGAGCGCGTGGCGACGGGCGAGGGGCGCGTGCTCGGCGACGCCAACGCGCCCGTGACCGTCGTCGAGTACGCCGACTTCCAGTGCCCGGTGTGCAAGAAGGCGGAGACGTCGATCATCTCGCAGATCGAGAAGGACTACGTGCAGCAGGGGAAGGTGAAGATCGAGTTCCGCATGTTCCCGTTCCTGGGGCAGGAGTCGTTCAACGCCGCGCAGGCGGCGGAGGCGGCGCGCGACCAGGGGAAGTTCTGGGAGTACCACGACGCGCTGTTCAACGCGCAGGGACTCGAGAACAGCGGCGCATTCACGTATGAGAAGCTGGTCGTGCTGGCGCAAGAGGTCGGCTTGGACGTGCCGAAGTTCGAGGCGACGCTGAGCGCGAACACGTACCTCGCGCCGATCCAGGCTGAGGCTGACGCGGCGAGCGCTGACGGCGTGTCGTCCACGCCGACGTTCTTCGTCGGCGACACGAAGATCGTCGGGACTCAGCCGTACGCGCAGTTTGCGGCGGCGATCGACGCTGCCCTTGCGAAGGCGGGGTCGTGAGCGCGGGCCTTGCCGGAGACTTCGCCCTCACCCCTCAGCCCCCTCTCCACGTCGTGGAGAGGGGGGTCTGGATGGGGGTTCTGCTGGTAGCCGGGGCGTTGCTGGCGATCGCGGGTGTGTGCATCGCTACGTACCTGACCGTCGTGCACTACGCAGATCAGCCGATCGTCTGCAGCAGCATCGGGGATTGCGAACTGGTGAACAGCAGCAAGTACGCGTCGCTGGCGGGCGTGCCCGTCGCGCTGCTCGGCGCGGGGGCTTACGCGTCCATGCTGCTGTTGATGGCGGGGTCGTGGATCCGGCGCTCGCCGGAGCTGCTGCTGGCGGCGTGGGGGATCGCGCTCGCATCGTTCGGTTTCTCGATGTACCTGACGTACATCGAACTGCAGGTGCTGGACGCGATCTGCATCTACTGCGTCGGAAGCGCGAGCATCGCGACAGCGTTGCTGGCTGTGTTGTCGGCGGGCGTGTGGTTAGTGCGCCGGGAACTGCTAGGGGAGGAGCCGCAGATTACGTAGATTGCGCAGATTGGGGTTGGCGAGAACTGAGCCGGATCGGCGACGCGTGAGCACCGATGCCTGTTCGCTAGGAATGCACGCCGAGGTTGGGCTCGCGCGCGGTGACGGCTTCGGCGTCGAGCGCGGCGATCTCGTCGTCGCTCAGGCCGAGCAGGTCGCGCAGCACCCACTGATTGTGTTCGCCGAACATGGGGGCGGGGAGGCGGATGTGGGCGGGGGTGCGGGACATGCGCCAGACGGGGCCTTCCATGTCCCAGGTGCCGGCGTCAGCGCTCGATACCGTCTCCCAGAAGCCGCGGGCGCGCAGGTGTTCGTTCTCCATCAGGCGCGGGATCTTCAGGACGGGCGTGGCTGACACGCCGGCGGCTTGTAGTTCGTGCGCGGCTTCGTCCTGCGAGCGGGTGCGCGTCCAGTCGCCGATGATCGCGTCGAGCTCGTCGTGGTGGTGGCGGCGCGAGATGACGTCGGCGAAGCGATCGTCGTGCGCGAGTTCGGGGTGCCCGATCGTGGTCGCCAGCGCTGCGAACTCGGCGTCGGAGCCGGCGGAGATCGCAACCCATTCGTCGGCCGTCGCGCACTCGTACACGCCCTGGACGCGCGAGATGTGGCGATTGCCGAGGCTTTCGGTCGGCTCGCCCATCTGGTGACCGAGGATGTGCTCGCCGATGTTGCCGATCATCGCTTCCCATTGCGCGACTTCGACGTGCTGGCCCTCGCCGGTCTCGCGCCGGTGATGGAGCGCGGCGAGCGCGGCAGCTGCGGCGATGGCGCCGGCGTTCGGGTCGCCGTAGGCGATGGGCGACTTGTGCGGCCCCATGCCGGGGTAGCCCGTGATCGATGCGAGGCCAGAGAGCTGCTCGACGTTGGTGCCGTATGCGACGTGGTGCGACTCCGGACCGCTTTTCCCGTGTGACGGCATCGAGACGAGGATGATGTCCGGCTTCGCGGCGCGTAGGTCGTCGTAGTTGAGCCGCAGCTTGCCGATGACGTCCGCGCGGTAGTTCTCGAAGACCATGTCGGCCGTGGCGACGAGTTGCAGCGCGAGCTCTCGGCCGCGCTCGGTCTGGAGATCGAGTGTGATGCCGTACTTGTTGCGGTTGTTGTGGTTGAAGTACGCGGCGCGATTCCACCAGCCGTGCGGCGAGCCCGTCAGGAAATGCAACGAGCGCAGCATGTCCCACGAGCGGGCGGACTCGACCTTGATGACTTCCGCGCCCATGTCGGCGAGGAGGCGCGTGCCGGAGGGGCCGGCCCAGACCATCGTCAGGTCGAGGATGCGGATGCCGTGGAGGGGGAGGTGGTCGTTGGAGGTTGGACGTTGGAGGTTGGCGTCCGGCATCAGATCACACCTGCCGCTGACAGCGTCGCGAGGTCGCGTGACATGAGGTCGAGGAGGTTGGTGTAGATCTCGGCGTTGTGCTGGCCGAGGAGTGGGGCAGGGCGGAGTTCGGGCGGGGTGGATGGCATGCGGGCGCCGGGGACGGGGTAGCGCATTGTGCCTGCGGCGGGATGCTCGATGTCGATGAAGAAGTTGCGGGCGTTGAGGTGTTCTGATTCGAGCAGATCGCCGACGGTGTTGACGGGCGAGATGGGGGCGCGGAAGCGTCCGCCGCGCTCGTACGCTTCTTTGCGCGTGACACCGGCGGCGAAGATGAACATTTGTGCCATCAACTCGTCGTCGTTGCGCAAGCGCGCGCGGTTGTCGATGAAGCGCTCGTCGGTGGCCATCCACTCCGCGTCCATCGCCTGAACGAGTTGCGGCCAGTTCTTCGGCATCGTGTGGATGCCGATGTAGCCGTCGATCGCGGGATAGATCCCGACGGTGGCGGACGCGAAGTTGCCGCGACGCGTCGTCAGCGCTTCCGACTTCCGGTAGGCGTAGTCGGGCAGGTAGATCTCGAGGATCGCCGCCATCACTTCCTGCCCGGCGACCTCGGCCTGCTGTCCGATGCCGGCTTCGCGCGCGTTCCAGATCGCCGCGAGCGTTGCGCCGAAGGCCCACGTGCCGGCCTGGTAGAGCGCCTGGTAGCCGCCGTTCTGCAGCGGCTCGCGATCGGCGTCGCCAGTGAGATAGTGCTGTCCGCCCGTTGCGTACGACGTCAGGTTTGTCGGCAGCCAGTCGGCGTAGGGGCCGCTCTGGCCGAACGCGGTGACGGATGTGGTGATGATGCGCGGGTTTACGGCCGCGAAGTCGTCGTGTGCCAGGCGAAGGCGCTGCGCTTCGCTCGGTCGATAGTCGGTGACGACGGCGTCGCACTGCGCAGCGAGTCGTAGGGCGATCGCGCGGCCGGTCGGCGTCGCGACGTCGAGCGTGATGCTGCGCTTGCTGGTGTTGAGCCAGAGGAAGAGCGCGCTTTTCTCGCGGTGCGGCACGCCGCCGGGGAAGCGTCCGTGTCCGCGCGACTCGTCGCCGACGCCGGGGCGCTCGATCTTGATGACGTCGGCGCCGTAGTCGGCGAGCAGCTTCGTACACCACGGGCCGGAGACGCCGGATGTGAGGTCGAGGATGCGGACGCCGGCGAGCGGTGGGGTCATGTGGGGGTTCCTGGAGATCGTCGGAGAACCGAGAGGGGCGCACAGCCGTGCGCCCCTAAGTCGATTGTCGCTGGTGTGCGGTTATTTCTTCTTCTTAGCGGCGGGCTTCTTCTTCGCAGCAGCCTTCTTGGCAGCAGGCTTCTTCTTCGCGCTGGCCTTCTTGGCGGCGGGCTTCTTCTTCGCGGCAGCCTTCTTGGCAGCGGGCTTCTTCTTCGCAGCAGCCTTCTTGGCAGCAGGCTTCTTCTTCGCGGCGGCCTTATTGGCGGACGTCCTCTTCTTCGCAGCAGCCTTCTTGGCAGCGGGCTTCTTCTTTGCGTCAGCCTTCTTGGCGGCGGGCTTCTTCTTCGCGTCAGCCTTCTTGGCAGCGGGCTTCTTCTTCGCGGCGGCCTTCTTGGCGGCGGGCTTCTTCTTGGCGGCGGCCTTCTCGGCGGCAGGCTTCTTCTTCGCTACGGCCTTCTTCGCCGCCGGCTTCTTGGCTACGGCTTTCTTAGCGGCGGGCTTCTTCTTGGCTGCCGCTTTCTTGGCCTTCGGCGCAGCCTTGGGAGCTGCGGGTTTCGGTGCGGGCGCGGGTGGCAGCCCGGGCAGATCCATCTGCGCCTGGGGGACTTCCGGAGCTGCGCCATTGGTACTGATGGTCGCGGATTGTTCGTCATCCATGAGGGGCGTCCTGTCGTCGGTCATCGCTGACTCCTTTCGTCGTGCGGCGGCTCTGCTGGTGCTGTTCTTGTAGTACTCCACAATGCCGCCTTCGTCCAGTGGTTTGGATGGCTTTTGGCGCGCGGTTTTTTCGTGCGCCTGACGCCCACGGCCAGCGCGGCGGGTTGTGGCGTCGTACGGACTGGCGGGTATACTGCGCCAACATTCGCGAGGAGCAGTCATGCAGCGCCGACCGGTCACGAACCCTGGGCACGAGAGCAATACGCGTTCGACGCCGCGCGTACTCTCGATCGCCTGTGGAGGGCGGGGGCCTGCTATCGCGGATCCGTAGCTGAAACAGCTACATAAGACGAGGAGCAGGCCCACCGAACACGGTGGGCTTTGTTGTTGTATCGAGCGGACGGAGGACCGGATGATCGAAGGCAAACTGGTGAACCTGCGGGCGGGCGAGATGGCGGACCTCGACCGGAACTTCCGCTGGATGAACGACCGCGAGGTGACTGAGCACCTTGCGATGCGTTACCCGATCTCCCTCTCTGCGGAAGAGGTGTGGATGCGCGAGGGCACCGCGAAGCCCATGGCGTTCGGCAGCCACGTGTTCTTCGCAATCGATACGAAGGACGGCGTGCACATCGGCAACATCAGCTTCCACGCGATGTCGCCGGAACACCGGAAGGCGCGGCTGGGGGTGGTGATCGGCGACAAGGGCTACTGGGCGAAGGGGTACGGGACTGATGCGATGCTGACGTTTCTGCGGTTCGCCTTCGACGAGATGAACTTCCACCGCATCGACCTCACTGTCGACGCTGATAATCCGCGCGCGATCGCCTGCTACCGCAAGTGCGGCTTTGTGGAGGAGGCGCGGATGCGGCAGACGCTCTTTATGCGTGGTGCGTACAAGGATCAGTTCGTGATGGGCGTGCTGCGTGACGAGTTCTACTCACTGCACGGTGCGACGCAGGCTCGCGAGGAGGTGGCGCGATGATCGAGGGCAAGCTGGTGAACCTGCGGGCTCGGGAGATGACGGACGTTGAGCGAATGACGCGCTGGATCAACGACCGCGAGGTGACGCGCTTCATGGGCGGCGCGTACCCGTGGTCATCTGAGGCCGAGGAGGCGTTCGTGCGGACCACGGCGTCGGCGCCGATGACGTTCGGGGATCTGCGGTTCGCGATCGACACCAAGGACGGCGTCCACATCGGCGGCTGCGGGTTGCACCGTGCGTCGCCGGAGAATCGCGACGCCGAGCTGGGCATCATGATCGGCGAGAAGGCGTACTGGTCGAAGGGCTACGGCAGCGATGCTGTCGCGACTCTGGTCCGGTTCGCGTTCGAGGAGATGAACCTCAACCGGGTAGAACTGCACGTGTACGACTTCAACGAGCGGGGTCAGGCCGCGTACCGGAAGTGCGGTTTCGTCGAGGAGGGGCGGATGCGGCAGGCGCACTTCTCCGAGGGGAAGTACGGCGACGTCGTCGTGATGGCCGTGCTGCGTGACGAGTGGGTATCGTGACGGGAACCGCAGATTGCTCAAATTGATGGGAACCACGAAGCGCACGAAGGGGCTCGAACGTCTTTAGGGGCGACCGGAACTGAAGCCCCTCCGCTACGAGGGCGCGGTCGCCCGATGACGCAGGGGCGCTTCGTCGTTGCTACTTCTGCTTGGGGCGGGATTCCTGTTCGGTGCGACGCTGCTTGTAGCTCGTGCTGGCGCGGCCGTCGCCGAACTTGCTGTCGCGCCACTCCAGTGCTGCTTTCAGCCCCTGTGTCATCGCGAGGCGACCGAACTCGCGCACGGATGGCGCCAGGTGGGCGCGGCCGTCGTTCTCGGCGGCCATGCGCTGGATGGTGCGGGCGCCCATCAGCTCCATGGCGGCGTTGACGATGCGCTTGTTCGGCGCGAGCAGCTCGACGTCGATCTTCTCCATCTTCGAGGCGATGCCCTCGACCTCTTCTTCGAGGAAGTCGGGAGGGACGGACTTGAGCACGAGGCCGATCTCGGCGGCCTGGAATCCTGTGACGCTGTCTCCAGTGAGCAGGAAGTACTTCGCCCATTGCGGGCCCACGAGGTACGTCCACATGTGCGCCGGCGGCGAGCCCATCGCGCGCACGGGTGGATAGCCGATGACCGCATCATCGGCGGCGATGACGAGATCGCACATCAGGGCGAGGTCGGTGCCGCCTGCCAGGCAATATCCGTGGATCTGCGCGATGACGGGCTTGTGGATGTCCCAGATCGCCATGCGCTCGCGCTGCTGCCGCTCGAGCTGCCAGACATCGTCATCGAAGTTGGACATACCGCGGTAGATGTTGGTGTAGGTTTCGTCGCCCTTGTCCTTCGCCGGCGGCGGTGACTGTATGGGGCTGAGGTCGTAGCCCGCACAGAATGCGCGCCCTGCGCCCTTGATGATGATGACGTGCACGTCGGTGTCGTTGTCGGCCTCCCAGAGCGCAGTATTCAGCTCGCGCTGGAGGCGCATCGAGAGGGCGTTGAGCTTCTCTGGCCGGTTCAGCGTGATACGCGCCTTGCCGCCTTCCTTCTCGTAAAGGATGGTCTCGAAGTCCATGCTGCCTCCATCGCTGATCGCCGGGTGCCTGCGTATCCTATGGCATCGAGGCGGAACAGTCGATTCACCCCTCGTCCAGATTCGAATCTGACGGCTTGACAAACATCTGTGCTGATCGTATCCTCTGGTTCCCCGCAGATAGAACGGGTGTTCTAGGAGCAGCAGTCATGCCAGATGTCGTGTTTGAAGAGATCGAATGTAAGAGCGCCGTACATAAGGTGTCGCCGGGCGCGGCGCGGATGATGCCGTTCCGCTGGACCCTGAACCCCTATCGAGGATGCCAGCACGCCTGTACCTACTGTTTCGCGCGCGGCACGCACGAACACCTGGGTTTCGATGCCGGGCGCGACTTCGAGAGCCGCATCGTCGTGAAGGTGAACGCCCCGGAGATGCTGCGGCAGGATCTGGGGCGGCCGGGCTGGCAGCGCGAACTGGTGGCGATCGGCACGGCGTGCGATCCGTACCAGGCGGCTGAGCTGAAGTACTCGCTGACACACCGCATCCTCAAGGTGATGCGCGACTTCGCGAATCCGGTGAGCATCGTCACGAAGTCGCCGCACGTCGTTCGCGACCTCGACGTGCTCGAGCAGCTGAGTGCCGTCGCGGATGTGACGGTGAGCTTCAGCGTTTCGACACTGGACGAAGAAGTGTGGCGGCGGATCGAGCCGGCGACGGCGAAGCCGCGCAAGCGGCTGGAGGCGATGCGCCTGCTGGCCGAACGCGGCATCCGATGCGGCGTGATGCTGGCGCCGGTGCTGCCAGGAGTCACCGACGAACCTGCTGCGCTCGAAGAAGTCGTCGAAGCGGCGCGCGAGCACGGTGCGTCGTTCATCCACGACAACGTGCTATACTTGAAGTCAGGCACGAAGGAATGGTTCATGCCGTTCCTGCGAGAAGCCTACCCGCACCTCTCCGAACGCTACGCCAAGTACTACCGCGGACCGTACGCGCCGAAGTCGTACACGCAGGACGTCCATCGCGTTGTGGATCGCTTACGCCTCAAATACGGGCTGATCGCCCCGAGGCGCGTGCAGCCCTCGGCCGGGCAGCTCGAACTGGCGATGTAGATGTAGCCGAAGCGCGCTGTGGCTTCGCCCGAAGCTGCCGGATCGGCAAGGTTCATCACGGTTTAACGAGCGGTTAATAGGAACCCAGGTCTGTTGGCCGATACTTAGGTGGAACCCCGTAGTGGTTCTGCCCAGTACTGACCACCCGAGATAAGAACGAGGAACAGAATCGAAATCATGCCCGCACCAAAGGCCCAGAACGCCATCGACATTGCGCTGCCACCCGCGGCGGCGCCACGGCTCGCCCGGTTGGGCGCTGCTGTCGAGGCGATAGACGGGCGCGTCCTCACCCGCGGCATTGCGGAGATCACGGCGACAGGCGGTCGCTGGACCGCGCGTCTGACCCAGCTCGATCGGCCGGGCGTCATCGCGTCGATGTTCTTTGCCGAGAAGGCGCGCGACATCGTCCTGCGTCTAGACGACGGACGGCACGCGCGTGCGCGGCTCGCCAGTACGAGCTTTCTCGCTGCGAGCGAGCGCGTGTGCGATCTGACGGGTCTCGAGCCGCTCACCTAGCGCGTTCGATGCCGTCCATCAACGCCGCTCCTGTCCTACAATAGTCCCGTGATCCATCTCCTTCATGGCAAAGACGATTACCAGGTGCGCGCGGCTGCGCGCGCTATCCGCGACGGCCTCAAGCAGTCGGACGACATGCTCGACAGCAACACGACCGTGCTGGACGGGCGAACGATCACGCCGCTCGAGTTGCTCGAACACGCGACGGCGATGCCGTTCATGGCCGACGGCCGACTGGTGATTGTCGAAGGACTCCTCGGCAGCGTCGGCACGCTGAAGGGTGGTGGCCGTCGCAAGAAGAAGAGCGACGGCGACGATCCGCTCGATCCGTGGCGTAGCGCGGCGAAGCAACTCGGCGACAAGGCCACGATGCCCGACACCACGACGCTGATCTTCATCGAGGGCGACATCGCGAAGAACAACGCCGCCTTCACGATCTTTGCGCCGATCTCGCACACGCGTGAGTTCTCGGCGCTTGATGCCGGTGAGCTGAAGAAGTGGCTGCATGAGGCCGAGAAGACCGAAAAGGTGACGTTCACCGACCGTGGCGAGCAGGCCTTACTGGCAGCGCTCGGCCCCGACCTGTGGGCGATGAAGAACGCCGTTGCGATGCTGGCGACGTATACGGCGGGTGAGCCTGTGGATGAGAAGCTCGTCGGTGATCTGATCACGGCGACTGACGACCCCAAGTTCTGGACGATGACGGACGCCGTCGTCGCGGGCAGCGAACGCAAGGCGCTGGCCGCGCTGCAGCGGCTACTCGTTGATGGCTCCCCGCCCGTGATGCTGTCGGCGATGCTTGTCCGCCAGTACCGGCAGCTCGCGATCGTGAAGGACATGCGCGAACGGCGCGCGGGGCAGGACGAGATCTCGCGCGCAGCAGGCGTGCCGGCCTTCAAGGTCGCGGAGGTCAGCGCGCTGGCGTCGCGCTACTCGTGGCCGCAGATCCGTGCGGCCTACGAGCGCTTGCTCGAAGCGGACCTGAGCGTGAAGCGCGGCTTGCAGGACGACGAGTCGGCACTGCAGCTTCTGGTGCACGAGTTGTGCGCGATGGCGCCGAAGGGCGCCGCGCCGCGCGCGTCGTACGCGCGGTAGCGGCGTCACACGCCCGCCGGAGGCAAGGATGGGAACACGCCGCTCGCCAACTGTCCGGGACGTGAGCGCCGTGGGACCGGCGCACGGCTGGCTGCAGGCATTGAGGGCCGATCCCTTGCCGTGGCTGCTCGAAAACGACGACCCGGCCGTGAAGCACTTGACCCTCCGCTTGTTGCTGGGCCGGAGTGCCGGCGACCGCGACGTTCGGCGCGCACAGGCAGTGGCGATGCGCGCGGATCCGATCGCGAGCATTCTCGCTGCGCAGCAGCCGCACGGACACTGGTTGAACCCGGGGCCCGGGTACTCGCCGAAATACCGCAGCACGGTGTGGCAACTAACCTTTCTGGATCAGCTAGGCGCCGACGGCAATGACCGGCGCGTGCATGCCGCTTGCGAGTACGTGCTGTCTTACGCGCAGGCAGAGTCCGGCGGTTTCGGAGCAAAAGGTGGAACGGACCAGAGACCGCCAGAACCGTCGCGCGCCATCCATTGCCTGAACGGCAATCTCCTGCGAGCGTTGATCGGATTCGGCTGGATGGACGACGCTCGCGTGCAACGGGCGATCGACTGGCAGGCGCGGTCGATCACGGGTGAGCGGTTCGACCAGTACTACCGGTCTGGGACGAGCGGTCCAGGTTTCTGCTGCGGTGCCAACCAGCAATTACCGTGTGCCTGGGGCGCGATCAAAGCGCTGCTCGCGCTGGTACGCGTTCCGGCGGAGCGCCGCGCCCCGCACGTGCGACGGGCGATGCGGGCAGGCGGAGACTTCCTGCTGAGCCGCGACCCGGCCATTGCCGATTACCCGATGATCCCCGGCAACCAGACGCCGAACCGGTCATGGTTCAAACTCGGCTTTCCCTCGGCATACGTTGCTGACGTGTTGCAGAATCTCGATGTGCTGTGCGAACTAGGGTTTGGCGGCGACGGGCGATTGCGGCCCGCGGTCGAATGGCTGCTGTCGAAGCAGGACCGCCAGGGCCGGTGGAAGAACGAGTACGCGTACAACGGCAGGACGTGGGTGGACTTCGAGAAGCAGGGCCAGCCGAGCAAGTGGGTGACGCTTCGAGCGTGTCGCGTCATCAAGCTGGTGCACGAGGCGAGACGCCCCGTGAGCAGGCGGCCGAGTGATTAGCCTTCGTTTGCTGCGTAGAACATCGGATTGAAGCAGGCTGCTGCGTGGGCGGGCGCGGTCTCGCGCAGCGGTGGCCAGGCGTCGTTGCGGCAGACGTTCACGATCTTCGTGCAGCGCGGCAGGAATGCGCACTCGGCGGTGAGGCGCGAGAGATCGGGCGGGGCGCCGCGGATCGGCTGGATGCGGCGGCCAGGATCGTCGATGCGCGGACGGGCTGCGAGCAGTGCTGCGGTGTACGGGTGCTGCGGCCGCGCGTACACGTCCACGGTGGCGCCCTGTTCGACGATGCGGCCGGCGTACATGACGGCAACCTCATCGGCCACCTGCGCGACGACGCCGAGATCGTGCGTGATCAGGATGATGCCAGCGCCGAGGCTGTCGCGCAGTTCCTGCAGTTCGTAGAGGATGGCTGCCTGTACCGTGACATCGAGCGCGGATGTGGGCTCGTCGGCGATGATCACGGACGGGCGCATCACGGTCGCGATCGCGATCATCACGCGCTGGCACATACCGCCGGTGAGCTGGAACGGGAACGAGCCGGCGACGCGCTTCGGCTCGGACAGGCCCTGCGCGCGCAGCGCGTCGAGCATGATGCGGCGCGATTCGGCCTTCGAGACGTCCAGGTGTGTGCGGACGATCTCCTCGACCTGTGACCCGATCTCCATGACGGGATTGAGTCCGCTCGTCGGGTCCTGGAAGATCATCGAGATCGCGCGGCCCCGGACGCGGCGCAGCTCCTCGCCCTTAAGTGACAGCAGGTCGCGGCCCTCGTAGATGACGCGCCCGCTCTCGATGCGGCCCGGGTGCGGCACGAGGTTCAGGATCGAGAGCGCGGCGGTGGTCTTGCCGCAGCCGCTCTCGCCGACGATCGCCAGCGTCGTGCCGCGCCGCAGCGCCAGGTCGATGCCGTCGACGGCGCGGACGGTGCGGTCGCGCTCGTGATACGAGACGCGGAGGTCTTCGATGCGGAGGATCTCGTCCATGGAGCTCTCCGTGCGGCTGGCGGGGTTGGAGTATAGCTCCGGGGGTTACGGGAACCACGAAGGACACGAAGGATCACGAAGCAGTTAGTGCGGGTGCAGTCATTCGAATCCACACTCGTTAAGGCGCCGCGAAGCGTGGAGCATAGCCGCCCCGGCTGTGTGTCCGGCGGAGCCGGACCGCGGCGGCACGGGTCGTCGTCCAACCGACGCAATCCGCGCGCGAAGAGAAGGGCGGCCACTGGGGCCGCCCCTACGAATTCCGTGATGGAATGGTGGTTAGTCGCGGCGGCCGACGGTGGCCAGCACTTTGCCCTGGATCTCGACGTTGTTGGCTTCGGTGAAGATGGGTTTCATCGTGCTGTTCGCGGGCTGGAGGCGGACGCGGTCGCCTTCGCGGTAGAACTTCTTGAGCGTGGCCTCGTTTTCTTTCTTCAGCCACGCCGCGACCATGTCGCCATCATCGCACGAGCTTGCCTGCTCGAGAATGACGATGTCGCCGTCGTTCACGAGGGCATCGATCATCGATGTGCCCCGTACCTTCAGCGCGAAGACGTTCTCGCGGCCGCGCGTCATTTCTTCCGTGGCCTCGAAGACGTTGTCGAAGTCGATGTTATCGGGCGACGGCACCGGGATCGGCTGGCCGGCGGCGATCGTGCCGATCAGCGGCACCGAGACCGTGCGCGAGCGGCGGCCGCCGGAGCGGTCGAGCAACTCGATGGCGCGGGAGACCTCGCGGTCGCGGCGGATGAAGCCGAGGCGCTCGAGCGCCTTGAGGTTGTAGTCGACGACGGAGGTGGAGCTGACATCGCACCCGACCTGGATGTCGCGGATGCTCGGCGGGTAGTCATGCTCATCGATGAACTCGCGCATGAACTTGAGGATGCCCTGCTGCTTGGGGGACAGTCCCTTCATGTGGATGCTCCTCTCGTCGCGCTGCTACCGGCGCGGTTACCGATCATAATCCGGCAATCGTATGTTTCAAACGCCTGTTCTGTTGCCGCAATCGTACGGGGGTAGAACATGCTTGTCAAGAGGCCGTGGGTTCTTGGAGATGGGGGCGGTGCTACTAGTTGGGGTCGCCGGTCTCCAGGACGCGCTTAAAGCGCGCCTGCTGCTTTCGGGCGTTGCGGCGCATGGCAATGGTCATCACCCGCCCGAAAAAGCGACCGCCGAAGCCCGTCGGCGTTATCTCCATCGACCACGTGTAGCGCGTGCCCTCGGGAACCTCTTCAAAGAGGTGGGTGGCCGTGCCGCGGATCGGACGGGCCGGCTGAACGGACTCGATCACCATGCGGCGCCCCTCCTCCCACTCGATCGTGCGGCTCACCATCGTCACCGGGATGCCATACATCCGAACCCGGATCGTGTTTCGGGTTCCGCTCCGCATCGGGAGCGAATCAGGCTCGTACGAAATGACTGCCGGATCGATGATCGACGCAGTGGACGGATCGGCCAGATACGCGAATGCGGCGTGCGGCGAGGACTTGATGATGATCGATTCACTGAAGTGCATCGACCCGAGTATCAGCCCGGCGTGCATACGCTGTCAACGGCAGCATTGAATCAGCTTTGCGCTGAATCACGGATTCCTTGACGTATTCGGGGGGCGCGGTTAGTATTCGGTGTTGTCTCTCGCCCCGGCGGGAGGCATCATGACGCCAGACTCACCTACAGGTCGGAAGACCCCAAAGTGACAACGGCCGGCACATAGTGGTCACAGGCCCGCGGGCGTGGTGGCTACGCCGGACTGGCTCAGTAATAAGGCTGCCGGCCTTTCGTGCGCCCTATCCACGGGCGTGCCTGACGCCAATGGCCACTTGGTTACGTAGCAGAAACGCAGGGTGAATCGTGCCCACGATTAGTCAGCTTGTGCGCAAGGGCCGGAAGAAGGCCATCAAGAAGACGAAGGCGCCCGCATTGCGGTTCACCTTCAACTCGTTGAAGAACCGCACCGTTCGCGGCAAGGGTTCGCCGCAGAAGCGCGGCGTGTGCACGCAGGTGCGCACGATGACGCCGAAGAAGCCGAACTCGGCGCTGCGCAAGATCGCGCGTGTGCGTCTGACGAATGGCATCGAAGTGACCGCGTACATTCCGGGCGAGGGTCACTCGCTGCAGGAGCACTCGGTAGTGCTGATCCGAGGCGGCCGCGTGAAGGACCTGCCGGGCGTGCGCTATCACATCATCCGCGGCGCGCTGGACGCGCAGGGCGTTGCGAACCGCAAGCGCGGCCGCAGCAAGTACGGCACGCGCAAGACGTAACGGCCGAGGGAGCAAGAGAGAAAAGAAGATGCCACGACGCGCAAGAATCGTGAAGCGGGAGATCCTGCCGGACGGCAAGTACGGCAATCGCACGATCACGATGTTCGTGAACAAGATCATGGAACGCGGCAAGAAGAGCACCGCCGAGCGCATCGTGTACGCCGCGCTGGAGCGCGTCGAAGCTCAGACGCACAAGAACCCGATCGACACGTTCGAGATGGCGCTGCGCAACTCGACGCCGACTATCGAAGTGAAGCCGCGGCGCGTCGGTGGCGCGACGTACCAGGTGCCGGTCGATATCCGTGCAGAGCGCCGCATGGCGCTGGCGATCCGCTGGTTGCTGAAGTCGGCTCGTTCGCGCGGCGGCCGCTCGATGGCGGAGCGTCTTGCGGCGGAGCTGATCGATGCGGCCGGCGGACAGGGCGCGACGATCAAGAAGAAGGACGATACCCACCGCATGGCCGAGGCCAACCGGGCCTTCGTGCATTATCGGTGGTAGTGGGATAAGCATCCGCTTTCGGGCGGACGAATAACCGCCGGAGACTCAGCGTCGCCGGCGGTGAACTTTGCCAGCGGGGCTGGCACATTGGAGCCATGGCGAGAACGATACCAATCGAGCGCATCCGGAATATCGGCATCATTGCCCACATCGATGCGGGCAAGACGACCGTGACCGAACGCGTCCTTTTCTATACCGGTCGCACGTACAAGATCGGCGAGGTCCACGAGGGCACCGCGGTCATGGACTGGATGGAGCAGGAGCGCGAGCGCGGCATCACCATCACCGCTGCCGCAACGACGGCAGAGTGGAAGGGCCACCAGATCAATATCATCGACACGCCCGGTCACGTCGACTTTACCGTCGAGGTGGAGCGGAGTCTTCGTGTGCTCGACGGCGGCGTCGTCGTGTTCGACGCGGTAGCCGGTGTGGAGCCGCAATCGGAGACAGTGTGGCGTCAGGCGGACAAGTACAGCGTCCCGCGCATCTGCTTCGTGAATAAGATGGACCGCATGGGCGCGAGCTTCTGGCGCACGGTCGACATGATCGTCGACCGTCTGGGCGCAAAGCCGATTCCGATCCAGATCCCGATGGGCGCGGAAGCGGACTTCGATGGTGTCATTGACCTCGTCGAGATGAAGGCCTGGACGTTCACGGGCAACCGCGACGACGCGCCGATGGAAGGCCCGATTCCGGCGAAGTACGCCGACGAAGCCAAGAAGTGGCGCGACAAGATGATCGAGTCCATCGGCGAAGTCGATGAGCAGACGATGATCAGCTTCGTCGAAGGTCACGAACTGACGACGCACGAAATCATCGCAGCGCTGCGGCGCGTGACACTTATGGCGAACCGTTCGGCCGAAGGCGTCACGGCGACGCCGGTGTTGTGCGGCAGCGCGCTCAAGAACAAGGGCGTGCAGATTCTGCTCGACGCCGTCGTCGAATACCTGCCGTCGCCGGACGATGTTCCGCCGCTGATGGGCATCAACCCGAAGACGCAAGAAGAAGAGCCGCGCAAGCCGAGCGACGACGAGCCGTTTTCGGCACTCGCGTTCAAGATTGTCACCGACCAGCACATGGGAAGGCTCGCGTACTTCCGGGTGTATTCCGGCAAACTCGTGCAGGGCTCGAGCGTCTACAACTCGACGCGCCAGAAGACCGAGCGCGTCAGCCGCATCGTGCAGATGCACGCCGACAAGCGCGAAGACATCGGCGAAGTTGGCGCGGGCGGCATCGCCGCCATGGGCCTGAAGATGACGACTACCGGCGACACGCTGTGCGACGCGGCGCACCCGATTATCCTCGAGTCCATCACGTTCCCGGAACCGGTGATTCACATCGCCGTCGAGCCGAAGACGAAGGACGACCAGGACCGTATGGGCGAGGCGCTCTCGAAGCTCTCCGAAGAAGATCCAAGCTTCCGCATCCGGTACGACCAGGAGACCGGCCAGACGATCATTTCGGGCATGGGCGAGTTGCACCTCGACGTCATCGTCGACCGCATGAAGCGCGAGTTCCGGGTTGAGGCCAACGTCGGCAAGCCGGAAGTTGCGTACAAGGAAGCAATCAAGACCTCCGCCAAGGCGGAAGGCCGATTCGTGCGCCAGTCCGGCGGCCACGGCCAGTACGGCGTCGCGCGCGTCGAGATCGAGCCGCTCGAAGTTGGCGGCGGGTTTGAGTTCATCGACAAGACGGTCGGCGGTGAAGTGCCGAAGCAGTTCATCAAGCCGATCGAAGAGGGCGTGCGCAGCGCAATCGAAAGCGGCGTGCTTGGTGGCTACCCGGTCATCGATGTTCGCGTGAAGCTGACGGGTGGCGACTACCACGACGTCGACTCGTCGGAGATGGCGTTCAAGACGGCCGGCTCGATGGCGTTCCAGGCCGCGATGGATCGCGCGACACCCGTGCTCATGGAGCCGCTGATGAAGCTCGAGATCAGCACGCCGGAAGAGTTCTACGGCGACGTGCTCGGCGACATCAGCTCGCGCCGTGGCCAGATTAGCGAATACGACCAGCGCGGCAACTTGAAGGTGATTCGCGCGCTCGTGCCGCTGGCGCAAACGTTCGGTTACGCTACCGACCTGCGCTCGCTCACCCAGGGCCGCGCGAGCTACAGCATGGAGTTCGAGCGCTACGAAGAAGTCCCGCGCGGCGAAGCGGAGAAGATCCTCGGGTTGCGAGGCAAGCGAGTAGTACGCGCCGGCGTTTAACGCCGGAATAGATGTAGGGGCGCTGTTGCGTCCGCGGTCGCCGAAGGCGACCGAAGAAGGAAGTTATGGCCAGGCAGAAGATTCGGATCAGGCTCAAGGCGTACGACCACCGCATCCTCGACCAATCGGCCGAGCAGATCGTGGAGGCCGCCGAACGCACGGGCGCCGCTGTCGCCGGTCCGATCCCTCTGCCGACCGAGATCAAGAAGTTCTGCGTGATCCGCTCGCCGTTCATCGATAAGGACTCGCAGGAGCAGTTCGAAATCAGGACGCACAAGCGGCTCATCGATATTTTGGAGCCGACGTCGAAGACGGTGGACACGCTGATGCGGCTGCAGCTGGCATCCGGCGTGGACATCGAGATCAAGCTGTAGGGGCACGCGGTGGCGTGCGTGAACGAGTAATAGAGGGCTGACGATGCCAATCGAAGGACTGCTCGGGCGCAAGCTGGGCATGACCCAGGTGTTCGACTCCACCGGCAAGATCCACGCCGTCACCGTCGTTGAGGCGGGGCCGATGGTGGTGACGCAGGTGAAGACGTCGTCGAAGGACGGCTACGACGCCGTGCAGGTCGGCTACGGTGAGAAGAAGAAGATCAACAAGCCGATGCGCGGCCACCTGAAGGGCTCAGGGTCGAACGCGCGGCTCGTGAAAGAGTTCCGATCGCCGGCCGCCAGCGAGTACAGCGTCGGCGACAAGATCGGCATCGAACTATTCACGGAAGGCGACCTCGTGCACGTCACCGGGACGTCGCGCGGACGTGGGTTCTCCGGAGGCGTGCGCAGGCATAACTTCCACGGCGGACCGAAGACACACGGTCAGTCGGACCGTCACCGCGCTCCTGGCTCGATCGGGTCGGGCACCACGCCGGGGCGCGTGCTCAAGGGCCAGAAGATGGCGGGCCACATGGGTGCCGTGCAGGTGACAGCGAAGAACCTGCGTGTGATTGCGAAGGATGAGGGCAAGGGACTGCTGCTAATTGAAGGCGCGGTTCCGGGCGCAACGAACGGGACGGTGCGGGTTCGCCGTGCCATCAAGCAAGACAAGAAGTAGGGGCGCACGGCTGTGCGCCCGGTTTGAGCAAGAGAAGAAGATGAAACTCTCCGTCCACAACGCGGCAGGAAAAGAAGTCGAAACGATCGACGTCGACGACGCGGTCTTCGGCATCGAGCCGAACTCGCCCGTCGTCCACCAGGCGCTCGTTGCCACGCTGGCGAACAAGCGCGTCGGGACGGCGACGACGAAGACGCGCGGCGAAGTGCACGGCTCCACGCGAAAGATCCGGCGCCAGAAGGGCAACGGTACATCGCGCCAGGGCTCCATCGGCGCGCCGCAGCACCGCCACGGCGGTATCGTCTTCGGCCCGCACACTCGCAGCTACGCGAAGGATCTGCCGAAGAAGATGCGCCGCCTAGCGATTCGCTCGCTGCTCTCCGCCAAGGCGGCCGATGGCTCGCTGCGCGTCGTCAACGACCTCGGCGTCAGCACGCCGAGCACGAAGGCGATGAGCAGCGTGTTGAAGGCGATGGGGTTCGAGCGCTCGGTGCTGGTCGTGACGGGTGTGGCCGACGACGCCGTGAAGGCGAGCGTAAGCAACCTCGAGAAGGTGAACCAGATTCCGGCGGCGTACCTGAACGTCGGCGACATGCTGGCGGCGCAGGGACTGCTGATGACGGTTGACGCCGTGCGCGGCGCCGAGGCGCTCTGGGGCGGCGAGCGCGCTGGGACGAAGCGTGCGCGCACCGAGGGTGCGGCGAAGGTGGAGGCCTAAGCGATGCCGAAGCAACTGCACGCATACGGCATCATCTTGCGCCCGCTGATCACGGAGAAGGCGCAGACCATGGCCGCGCAACAGAACAAGTACGCCTTCGAGGTGGACAAGCGCGCCAACAAGATGCAGATCAAGGACGCCGTCGAAGTGGCGTTCACGGTGAGCGTGAAAGAAGTGAACACCTGCGTGATGAAGGGCAAGCGCCGTCGCTATGGCCGCGCCCTGACGAAGCAGCCTGACTGGAAGAAGGCTATCGTCACGCTGGCACCCGGCGAAAAAATCGAACTGTTCGAGGGCGTGTAGCAATGGCAGTAAAGCAGTTCAAACCGACATCGCCCGGCCGCCGCGGCAGCTCCGGCTTCACCTTCGAAGAGATTACGAAGAAGAAGCCCGAGAAGTCGCTGATCATGACGCGCAAGCGCCAGTCCGGTCGCAACAACCAGGGCAAGATCACGGTGCGTCACCGCGGTGGCGGCCCGAAGCGCCGGATCCGCATCGTCGACTTCAAGCGCGACAAGATCGGCGTCCCCGGCCGTGTCGCCGCGATTGAGTACGACCCCGGTCGCACGTCCCGTATCGCGCTGGTCAACTATCGCGATGGCGAGAAGCGCTACATCATCGCGCCGGTCGGACTGAAGGTCGACGAGATGATCCAGTCCGGTCCCGAATCGGAAGTGAAGGTCGGCAACACGCTGCCGTTGCAGAACATGCCGAACGGCACGGTGATCCACAACATCGAGCTGACGCCGGGTCGCGGCGGACAGATCGTGCGCAGTGCCGGTACGTCGGCGCAGCTGATGGCGAAAGACGGCGACTACACCCTCCTGCGTCTGCCCTCCGGCGAGATGCGGCGCGTGCTTTCACGCTGCCTCGCAACCGTAGGGCAGGTCGGGAATCCGGAGAACAGCCTGATCAAGCTCGGCAAGGCAGGGCGCACGCGCCACCGCCGCCGCCGGCCGCAGGTGCGTGGTGTAGTAATGAATCCGAACGACCACCCGCACGGTGGTGGTGAAGGCAAGGCGCCTATCGGTATGCCCAGCCCGAAGTCGCCGTGGGGCAAGCCGACGCTCGGCAAGCGCACACGCGCGCGGACGAAGGCGTCGGACAAGTTCATCGTGCGGCGGAGGCAGAAGTAACCCATGTCTCGATCAATCAAGAAGGGCCCGTTCATCGAGCCCAAACTTATGAAGAAGGTCGAAGAGGTGAAGCGCACGAATGCGCGCACCGTCATTCGCACGTGGTCGCGCGCATCGACGATCCTGCCCGACATGGTCGGCCTGACGATCGGCGTACACGACGGCCGGCGGCACGTGCCGATATTCGTGTCGGAGAACATGGTCGGACACAAGCTGGGCGAGTTCGCGCTCACGCGGCATTTCCGCGGACACACGACGAAAGCAGAGAAGACGTCGCAGCAGCGTGGCGGCGCGCCAGGCGGCAAGGGCTAAACAATGGAAGTCAGTGCGACAGCCAAGCATTTGCCTATTTCAGCCCGCAAGGTGCGGCTGGTTCTGGATCAGCTGCCCGGCAAACGTGTCGAAGAGGCGATGGTGATGCTTCGATTCCTGCCGACGCCGCACGCGCGCGTGGTGGCGAAGGTATTGAAGTCGGCCGCGGCGAATGCGGAAAACAACTTCGCGCTCGATGCGGCGGAGTTGCGCGTGAAGCGCGCGTTCGCCGGCGAGTCTCAGACGCTGAAGCGATTCAAGGCGAAGTCGCGCGGACGCGTCGCGCCGATCCTGCGCCGCACGAGTCACGTGACGGTGATCGTCGAGGGGGTTTAGGTTGGGTCACAAAGTACATCCCACAGGGTTCCGCCTCGGCGTCATCTACGACTGGCAGAGCAAGTGGTACGCCGGCAAGAACTACCGCACCCAGCTGCACGAGGACCTCGCGATCCGCAAGCGGATCATGGAGGGTGGCGCCACGGATGCCGGCATCTCGCACGTCGAGATCGAGCGCAACGTCAACCAGATGACGGTGACGATCCACACAGCGAAGCCGGGCATCGTCATCGGCAGGAGCGGCGCGAATGTCGACCTGTTGCGGACGGAGCTCGAGAAGACCACCGGCCACCGCGTACGCGTGAACATCAACGAGATCCGCACGCCGGAGCTGGATGCGTACCTCGTCGCGCGCAGCATCGCCGAGCAGCTGCAACGCCGCGTCGCGTTCCGCCGCGCGATCAAGCAGACGGTTGGACGGACGATGCAACGAGGCGCGAAGGGCATCAAGGTGACCGTCGCCGGCCGCTTGGGTGGCTCGGAGATGTCGCGGCGCGAGTCGGAGAAGCAAGGACGGATTCCGCTGCACACGCTGCGCGCGGACATCGACTTCGGCATCGCCGAGGCGCACACGACGTTCGGGCGCATCGGCGTGAAGGTGTGGATCTACAAGGGCGACATCATGCCGCCGCCGAAGCGGCCGCGCGCCGACGGCGACTTCTCCGGCATGGACGCCGAGCAGCGTGCAGCAGCGATGGGGACGACGCGGGCGCCGGTCGCCGTCGCGGCCGTCGCTACAGAACCAGAAGAGCCGGCAAGCACGGTGAGCGAGTAACGAGCGATGCTGCAACCAAAGCGCACCAAGTTTCGCAAGCAGCACCGCGGCCACCGGCGTGGTATCGCCGGCCGCGGCGATGAGATCAGCTTCGGCGAGTTCGGGCTGCAGGCAGTCGGCCACGCCTGGATCGACAGCCGGCAGATCGAGGCCGCCCGCCGTGCGATTACCCACGAGTTGAAGCGTGGCGGCAAGGTGTGGATTCGGATCTTCCCGGACAAGCCGGTGACATCGAAGCCCGCGGAGACGCGGATGGGTAGCGGTAAGGGCGCGCCGGACCACTGGGTGGCCGTAATCAAGCCCGGACGCATGCTGTTCGAGGTCGCGGGCGTGAAGGAAGACCTGGCCCGAGAGGCGCTGCGCTTGGCCGCGCACAAGTTGCCGCTGGAAACACGCACGGTGATCAAGGAACACGAGGGGATCTGATGGCCGGTCGTAAGACGAAGGAGCGCTCGGAAGAGTTGCGGGCGATGTCCGACGAGAAGCTGGCGAATGAGTTGCAGGAGACGTACCGCCGGCTGTTCACGGTGCGGCTGCAGTTGAGTACGCGCCAGCAGACGAACACGACCGAAGAGACGAAGGTGCGGCGCCAGATCGCGCGGCTCCGGACTCTCCAGCGCGAGCGACAGCTCGCGGCCGCGTATGCGGCGCAGACCGGAAAATAGCGAGGACGTATGGGTTCGACAGAGAAGCTTCAGTTGGGCACGGTGGTCAGCAACAAGATGGATAAGACCGTCGTGGTGCGCATCGACCGCCACAAGCGCCACCGGCTCTACGGGAAGACCATTCGCGTCACCCGCCGCTACAAGGCGCACGACGAGAACAACGAGTGCCGCCTCGGCGACATCGTGAAGATCTCGGAGACGCGGCCGCTCTCGCGCGACAAGCGCTGGCGCGTCGTTGAGGTCGTCGTCAAGGGCGACGTCGCGGAAGTGGCGCCGACGGAAATCGGATCGAGCCTGAGCGGAGAGATTCGCGCGGCGCAGTCCCAGGCGGCCGCGAAGACAGCTGCCGACGAGCGCGCGGCGAACATCGCGGCGCGAGAAGCCGCTGCCGCTGCAGCGGCATTGGCGCCTGCACCGGAAGTCGCATCGACGCCGGAGCCGGTGGCCGAGGACGCCCCGGCGCCTGAGGAGAACGAGTCGTGATCCAGTCGTACACGCGGCTCAAGGTTGCCGATAATTCGGGCGCGCGGTCGCTCATGTGCATCACGGTGCTCGGTGGTTCCGGCCGCCGCTATGCAGCCGTGGGCGATGTCATCGTCTGCTCCGTCAAGACGGCACAGCCGGGCGGCGGCGTGAAGAAGGGTGAAGTCGTGAAGGCCGTCGTTGTGCGCACCGCGAAGCCATACGGCCGCGCGGACGGCTCCTACATCCGCTTCGACGAGAACGCCGCCGTGGTGCTATCCGACAAACAGAATCCCAAGGGCACGCGCATCTTCGGACCCGTGGCGCGCGAACTGCGCGACAAGAACTTCATGAAGATCGTCTCCCTGGCGCCGGAGGTCGTGTAGCCATGCGGAAGATTAAGCGCGACGACAACGTGCTGATGCTCGCGGGCAAGGATCGCGGCAAGGTCGGCGTTGTGCGGCAGATTGTCGGCGGTGGCGACCTGGTGAAGGTGAAGGGGCATCGCCCGAAGGTGACGGAAGACAAAGTGTTCGTCACCGGCCTCAACATGGTGAAACGCCACAAGAAGGAGCAGCAGGGCGCGGCGCACGCAGGCATCATCGAGAAAGAGATGCCGGTACCGCTCGCGCGCGTGATGCTGATCTGTAAGAGCTGCAACAAGCCTGTCCGCGTCGGATTCATCACGCGCGGTGATGGCAAGCACCGCGTATGCCGCAGCTGCGGCCAGGACGTCGACTGATGGCATCTCCACGACTCAAGGAACGTTACAAGGCGGAGATCGCGCCCGAGCTGATGAAGCAGTTCAGCTACGGGAACGTGATGCAGGTTCCGCGCGTACAGAAAGTGACCGTCAACATCGGCCTTGGCGAAGCGCGCGACAACGCGCGTGCCGTCGAGTCCGCGACATCGGAGGTCGCGACGATCACGGGCCAGAAGCCGGTCGTGACGAAGGCGAAGAAGGCCATCGCGAACTTCAAGATCCGCGAGAACATGGCGATCGGCGTGGCGGTGACGCTGCGCGGCGACCGCATGTACGAGTTCCTGGATCGCCTGCTCAATGCCGCCCTCCCGCGCATCCGTGACTTTCACGGCGTGCCGACGAAGGCGTTTGACGGGCGCGGCAACTTCAGCCTGGGTGTGCGGGAGCAGCTGATCTTCCCGGAGATCGATTACGACAAGGTGGACAAGATCCGCGGCATGCAGATCAACATTGTCACCAGCGCGAAGACGGACGAAGAGGGACAGCGGCTGCTCGAACTGATGGGCATGCCGTTCTCGAAGGAGCGTGTCTAGCCATGGCGAAGACATCGATGATCGTCAAGGCGAACCGGGAGCCGAAGTTCTCGACGCGCAAGAAGAATCGCTGCAAGTTGTGCGGCCGGCCGCGGGCGTTCATCCGCCACTTCGCGCTGTGCCGCATCTGCTTCCGCGGTCTGGCGTTGAAGGGGCACCTGCCCGGGGTAATGAAGTCGAGCTGGTAGAGAAGCCGGCCGGAAGGCCTTTCCGTAGCTCGGCCGCCGTTGGCGGACGAAAGCACGGGAGAATGAGGAGGCGGAAGCCTTGAACATGACGGATCCAATCGCGGACATGCTGACGCGCATCCGCAACGCGGTGACGGCCAAGCACGAGTACGTCAACATCCCCGCTTCAAAGATGAAGCTGGCGATTGCGAACGTGCTGCGGAACGAAGGCTTCATCCGTGAGTACGAGATGCAGGAGGACGGGGTCCGCAAACTGCTCCGCGTCCACCTGAACTACACCGGAAAGAAAGAACCGGTGCTGTCAGGCCTGCAGCGCATCAGCAAGCCGGGTCTGCGGGTGTACGTGCAGAAGCGCGAGATCCCGCGCGTTTACGGCGGCCTGGGGATCGCGATTCTTTCGACGCCTCAGGGCGTAATGACGGGTCAGGACGCATGGCGGCGCAGCATCGGCGGCGAAGTCATCTGTTACGTGTGGTAGAGCAATGTCACGAATAGGCAAGCTGCCGATCCCGGTTGCGAAGAACGTACAGGTCGATGTTGACGGCTCGACTGTGAAGGTGAAAGGCCCGAAGGGCGAGCTCGTGCGCGACTTTCCGGCCGGCATCTCGTTCACAACAGCCGAAGGCACGATTACGGTCGTCCGTCCGAACGATGAGAAGAAGTCGCGCGCGCTGCACGGGCTGTCGCGCTCGCTGTTGGCGAACATGGTGACCGGCGTCGCCGATGGCTATACGAAGACGCTGGAACTGCAGGGCGTCGGTTACCGCGCGACGCAGTCCGGTGACAAGGTAACACTGGCCGTCGGATTCTCGCATCCCGTTGAAGTCGTGCCACCCGCGGGCATCCAACTGGCAGTCGAAGGCACGACAAAGGTCCACGTCACCGGCATCGACAAGGAACTGGTCGGGCAGGTCGCGGCAAACATCCGTAAGGTGCGCAAGCCGGAGCCGTACAAGGGCAAGGGCATCCGCTACCTTGGTGAGTACGTGCGCAGGAAGGCCGGCAAGGCCGGCAAGGCAGGGAAGTAGATGAAGGCATCCAAGACAGGCCGCGCAGCGCGCATCCGGCGGCACGAGCGCGTGCGAAAGACCGTCTCAGGCACGGCCGAGCGGCCGCGGCTGGCGGTATATCGCAGCCTGACGCACATCTACGCGCAGGTGATCGACGACGAACGCGGCCA
This sequence comes from Chloroflexota bacterium, assembly GCA_031400455.1. GTDB lineage: Bacteria > Chloroflexota > Dehalococcoidia > DSTF01 > JACRBR01 > JANXYW01. Next base: position 82,181 of record JANNPX010000025.1, read on the forward strand.
CACGCTGGCGGCAGCCTCCACGATGGAGAAGACGCTGAAGGGAACCAGCGGCGACAAGTCGGCACGAGCGAAGGCAGTCGGCGCGGCTGTCGCGAAGAAGGCGATGGATACAGGCGTCACGAAGGTCGTCTTCGACCGCGGCGGAAACAGGTACCACGGTCGCGTCAAGGCGCTGGCCGATGCGGCCCGGGAAGCGGGCCTGCAGTTCTAGGTAGAGTGTCCGCGTACCAGCGGACGAGGACAACGACATGACCGCACCAAGAATGCCGAAGATTGAGCCGCGAGACCTGGACCTGCAGGAGAAGGTGGTCTTCATCAACCGCGTCTCCAAGGTGGTGAAGGGTGGACGCCGATTCAGCTTCAGCGCCGTCGTCGTTGTAGGGGATGGCCACGGCCACGTCGGCGCCGGCATGGGCAAGGCGAACGAAGTGCCGGACGCCATCAAGAAGGGCTCCGCCGTCGCACGGAAGAATCTGATCTCGGTGCCGATGAATAAGGGCACGATCGCGCACCCCATCGTCGCCCACTTCGGCGCAGCCAAGGTGATGATGAAGCCGGCGTCGCCGGGTACGGGACTGATCGCCGGCGGTGGCGTGCGGGCCGTGATGGAGTCGGCGGGCATCAAGGATGTGCTGACCAAGTCGCTCGGCTCGTCGAACGCACTCAACGTGGTGAAAGCGACAATGGTGGGCCTCTCGCAACTGCGTGACCCCAAGGCCGTGACGGCTCGCCGCCGCGCGGCCGCCAACCGCCATTCGACCGACGCGCTGCCGTCGACCGTTGCTCCGGTGGAGGCGTAAGTCATGGGAAAGATTAAGGTTACGTGGGAGCGCAGCGGCATCAACCAGAAGGAAGACCAGAAGCGCACGATTCGCGCGCTCGGTTTGCGCAAGCTGGGACAGACCGTGATTCACGACGATACCCGAACGATCCACGGCATGGTGACCAAGGTGCGGCACCTCGTCACGGTCGAGGAGGCGTAGATGCAACAGCATGAACTGCGACAGGCTCCCGGCGCGACGCACAAGCGGAAGCGTGTAGGGCGCGGTAACGCCAGCGGCCACGGCACGTACGCTACGCGCGGCCGAAAGGGACAGAAAGCGCGCTCGGGTGGAGGCGTGCGTCCCGGGTTCGAGGGTGGCCAGCTGCCGCTTATCCGCCGCATGGCGTCAAAGCGCGGGTTCCGCAATCCGTTCCGAGTTGACTACGAAGAAGTGAACGTCGGCATGCTGTCGATCTTCTCAGGCGGCGCCGAAGTCAACGCCGAGTCTCTGGCGGCTACGCGCCTCGTGCGCACCGGCAAGCCGGTGAAGGTGCTCGGCGAGGGCGATGTCACCGCAGCGCTCACGGTCGAAGCGGCCAGCTTCTCGAAGTCCGCGATCGCGAAGATCGAAGCCGCGGGCGGCAGCGTACGCTGGTTGAACGGTGTGCCGGAGCCGAAGCCCGCCGAGCGAAAGCCGAACTCGGTGCGCGTGCGCAATGCCGCCAAGAAGCTCGCTGCTGCTGGCAAGCAGGCGGCGAAGGAATCGGCTGACGCTGCGGGCAAGCAGGCGAAGACGGACGCGAAGGACGAGGCGAAGGAAGAGGCGGCGGAGGCGTAATATGGCGCTTGCAGCGAGCCGGCAACAAGCCAGCAGCCGACCGCGGCTGCTTCAGGCCGTCTTCGACGCGGTGCAGCAGCCGGACATCCGCAAGAAGCTGCTGTTCACGGCGGCGATGCTCGTCATCTTTCGGTTCGTCGCGCACATCCCGGTGCCGGGCGTGGATCCACGTCAACTCGAAGATGCATTCAACGAGAGCGCGCTCCTCGGTCTGTTCAACCTGTTTAGCGGTGGAGCGCTGCGGCGCGTTAGTATCGCTGCGCTGGGTGTGTATCCGTACATCACCGCCAACATCATCATGCAGCTTGTCACGCCGATCTTCCCGTCGCTCGCGAACCTCCAGAAGGAGGGCGAGGCGGGGCGCCACCGGCTGGAGCTGTATCAGCACTGGGCGACGGTGCCGCTCTGCTTCGTGCAGGGATACGCACAGCTCGTCATCCTTCATACGACCGTCTCGTCCGCAGCGCCCGGCGCCATGTTCGATCCCTCGTTCAGCGGCGATCAGGCGCTCGTGACGTTCACTGCGCTGTTCTCGATGACGGCGGGGACGCTCTTCTTGGTCTGGATCGGTGAGTTGATCACGGAGAACGGCATCGGCAACGGGATATCCGTGATCATCTTCGGCGGCATTGTCGCGGGCATGCCAGGCCTGCTGAATCAGCTCTTCAACTCGTCTATCGGCATCTTTGGCATCGGGTTACTGGCGGCGCTCACGGTGCTCCTCATCGCGGCGATCGTTTACATGCAGGAGGCGACGCGCAAGATCCCCGTGCAATACGCGAAGAGCGTGTTCAGAGCCGGGAAGATGTACCGGCAATCGGGGCAGAGCCATATTCCCCTGCGGGTTAACTCGGCCGGCATGATCCCGCTCATCTTCGCGTTCTCCATCGTGATCTTGCCGGCGTACATGGCGCAGTTCGTCCGAGACTCGTCCAGCACGCCATGGATCCGCAGCACGGCGAGCTTCGTGAACGATCTCGTGTCGCCGGGTACCGGGACCGGCCAGGGTACAAGCCCCGGCTTCTACATCTTTGTGTTCCTTCTGGTCATTGGATTCAGCTTCTTCTACACGCTCGTGGTGTATCAACAGCAGAATCTTGCGGAGAACCTGCAGAAGCAGGGTGGTTTCGTGCCGGGCATTCGTCCCGGCCGGCCCACAGGCGAGTACATCATGCGCGTCCTCGTGCGCATCACCTGGGCTGGCGCGATCTTCCTGGGGATCGTCGCGGTCCTCCCGTACCTCGTCACCAACTGGTTCGATACGACATCGCTGAGCATCAGTAGTACCGGCATGCTCATCGTCGTCGGCGTCGTGCTGGATACGATGAAACAACTCGAAGCGCAGCTCCTGATGCGCAACTACGAGGGGTTCATCCGCTAGATGTACGTCATCTTTTTCGGCCCCCCCGGCGTCGGCAAGGGCACGCAGGCCATGATCATCGCCGAGCGTATGGGTTGGGCGCACATTTCGACCGGCGACATGCTGCGCGCGCACGTGAAGGATGGCACCGAGTTGGGCCTGAAAGCCAAGGCGATCATGGACGAGGGCTTGCTGGTGCCGGACGACCTGGTGATCAACATGTTCCTGCAGCGGCTCGGCGAACTCGCGCCCGACCAGGGCTTCGTGCTTGATGGCTTCCCGCGCACGCTTGTGCAGGCGCAGGCGCTCGATGCCGCGCTCGCGAAGATGGGGAAGGCGATCGACATCGCGATGAACATCACGGCGCCGGACGACATCCTCATCGACCGCATGTTGCTCCGCGCGAAGGATTCGGGTCGGGCGGACGACACGCCCGAGGCGATCAAGACGCGGCTGGAAGTGCAGAAGCCGGCGGCGGAGCTGCTCGCGCACTATCGGGCGTCCGGCAAGTTGAAGGATGTCGATGGCATCCCCGAGATTCCGTTCGTGACGCGAGCGATCGTTGCTGCGCTGGGTGTGGATGGTTCGGGCGGCGCCGTTCGGGTCGGGAAGTAGGCAAGTTCCCGACATGCCCATCATCATCAAGTCCGATGACGAGATTGCCATCATGCGCGAGGCCGGGCGCATAGTGGCCCAGACGATGCAGAAACTGCTCGATGAGCTACGGCCGGGGCTGGTCGTGAAGGAGTTGGACACGCTGGTTCGCAAGGAGTTCGCGAAGCACAACGTGATCCCAACGTTCCTGGGATACGCGCAGCCGCCATACCCGGCGACCGTCTGCGTGTCCGTGAACGAGGAGATCGTGCACGGCATCCCGCTGAAGCGCGTGCTGCAGGACGGCGATGTCGTGAGCATCGACCTGGGGTGCACGTACAAGGGCTTCGTCGCGGATCACGCCATTACGGCGATCGTCGGTACGCCGAAGCCGAAGATGCAGGAACTAGTGGACGTAACACGCGGAGCATTGCAGGAAGGGATCAGCCACCTGCGCGCCGGAAACAAGCTTGGTGAAGTCTCCCACGCCATCGGCGAGTACATCGAGGCGCGCGGCTTCGGCGTTGTGCGCGAGTACGTCGGCCACGGCGTCGGGCGTTCGATGCACGAGGAGCCGTCTGTGCCGAACTTCGGCCCCGCCGACCGTGGACCTGTGCTGAAGAAGGGAATGGTTCTGGCGCTGGAGCCCATGGTCACGGTGGGGGACTTCCGCACCCGCCAGCTCGACGATCACTGGACCGTCGTGACGGCGGACGGCAGCTGGGCTGCCCACTTCGAGCACACAATAGCCGTCACGGATGGCGATCCGCTGGTGCTGACGGTGCCGTGAGGCATCGACGGCTCGACGTTAGGAGCGCGCAGGTATAGAATCTTTTGTTCGCGCTCCAGCGATGTATTTGGTATAACAATTCGCTTGAGGCGAATCTCGGGGAAGGAGCGCATGCCGAAAAAGGACGCGATCGAGGTAGAGGGCGTAGTGAGAGAGCCCCTGCCGAACGCGATGTTCAAGGTGGAGCTGCCAAATGGGCACCAGGTGCTGGCGCACATCTCTGGAAAGATTCGGCTGAATTTCATCAAAGTGTTACCGGGCGACCGTGTGCTTGTTGAGTTGTCACCGTACGACCTGACGCGCGGGCGCATTACGTATCGATTCAGGTAAACGCAGACAGGAACAGACATGAGAGTTCGCGCGTCGATCAAGAAGCGGTGCGAGAAATGCAAGATTATCAAGCGGCACGGCGTGCTGCGGGTGATCTGCGAAATACCGAAGCACAAGCAGCGGCAGGGGTAAGAAGATGGCACGTATCGCTGGCGTCGACATCCCGCGGGACAAGCGAGTAGACATCTCGCTGCGGTACATCTTTGGCATCGGTGGAACCACCGCCTCGCGCATCGTTGCGCAGGCGCAGGTGAACCCGGCGACGAAGGTGCGCGACCTGACGGACGAAGAGGTAAACCGCATCCGCGAGCTGATCGACAAGGGGCTCACCGTCGAAGGTGACCTACGGCGTGAAGTGCGGCAGAACATCCAGCGGTTGATCGAGATCAACTGTTACCGCGGCGTCAGGCACCGCCGCGGACTGCCCGTACGCGGGCAGCGCACGCGCACGAACGCGCGCACGAAGCGAGGCGCGCGTCGCACGGTGGCGGGCAAGCGCAAGGCAGCCGCGAAGAAGTAGACAATCGCGCGGGGACCGGCACGGTGTACCGGACTTCGATGACTCGCGCGCAAGAGGAGACGTATGGCCGAGCGTAAGGCGACAACCAAGAGCAAAGGGCGCAAGCGCGAAAAGAAGTCGGTGCCGCGTGGGCGCGCCTACGTGCAGTCGACGTTCAACAACACGTTGATCACGCTGACCGACCCGAACGGCAACGTGCTCTCGTGGGCCAGCGCCGGCCAGTCGGGCTTCAAGGGCTCGCGCAAGAGCACGCCGTACGCCGCGCAAATTGCGGCCGAGGGTGCGGCGCGGCGCGCGATGGAGCACGGTCTGCGGCAGGTAGAAGTGTTTGTTAAGGGTCCGGGCGGAGGGCGCGAAGCCGCTATACGCGCACTCCAGTCCAGTGGCTTGATGGTACTGAGCATTAAAGATGCGACGCCGGTCCCGCACAACGGCTGCCGGCCGCCGAAGCGACGTCGCGTCTAGGGCGGCGGGAGGAAACGAATGGCACGATATACGGGACCCGTCTGCCGCATCTGCCGTCGCTATGGCGACAAGCTGATGCTGAAGGGCGACAAGTGCGTCACGAAGTGCACGCTGGACAAGCGGCCCGCACCTCCAGGCATGCCGGCGACACGCCGGCGCAAGCTCTCCGATCGCGCGCTTCAGCTGCGCGAGAAGCAGAAGGCGCGCTACTCATACGGCGTGCTCGAGAAGCAGTTCGTCCGCTACTACAAGGACGCAGTGCGCCGCCCGGGCGTCACCGGCGCGAACCTTGTGCAGTCGCTGGAGCTGCGGCTCGATAACATCGTGCACCGCATGGGCTTCGCGGACTCGCTGAAGCAGGCGCGGCAGGTCGTGCGCCACGGGCACATCATGCTGAACGGCCGCAAGACGGACATCCCGTCGGCGACGACGAAGGCTGCCGACGTCATTGGCTGGACGGCGACCAGCAAGAAGACCGAGTACTACAAGACCGCGCACGCGAACATGTCGAGCAAGTCCGCGCCGGCCTGGCTGAACGTCGATGCCGCTCAGATGACGGGCCGCATCGTCGCAGCGCCGGGGATCGCAGAGACGCCGGTGAAGTTCGACCCGGCCGTGATCGTCGAGTACTACTCACGGTAGCCGCGGTACGAGAGGGAGACGCGCTTGCGCCGGACGCGCTGGATGCGCTCGCTTTTCGCCCAGGGAGGAACACGTTGAACGAACTTGAGCCCGCGCACATCGAGGTAGAGGAAGAAACCGAGACGTACGTGCGCATCGTCGCGGAGCCGCTGAACGCCGGATTCGGCACGACGCTGGGCAACGCACTACGGCGCGTGCTGCTCAGCTCGCTGCCGGGCGCCGCCGTTACGTCCGTGCGGATCGAGGAAGTGGAGCACGAGTTCTCCACGATTCCGCACATGAAGGAAGACACCACGGAGTTCCTTCTGAACATCAAGGAGCTCCGCCTCCGCTCGCTGAGCGACCGGCCCGCGAAGCTCTACCTGGAAGCGCAGGGCGAAGGCCCCGTGACCGCGCAGGCCATCCAGGTCACCGCCGACTACGAGATCGTTAACCCGGATCTACAGCTCGCGACGCTGGACGCGCCGGAAGGCCGCCTGACGGTCGAACTGAACGTTGAGCCCGGTCAGGGATACGCGCCCGCCGGCCAGTCCGATGGGCTGCCGATCGGCGTCATTCCGGTCGACGCAATCTTCTCGCCAGTGCGGCGCGTGAACTTCCACGTCACGCACACGCGCGTCGGCCAGATGACCAACTACGACAAGCTCACGCTCGAGGTGTGGACCGACGGCACGATGACGGGCGTCGACGCGATCAGCCGCAGCGCCGACATCATCGTCGATGAACTGCGGATGTTCACGATGCTCGGCAAGCCGCTGCCGCCGACCGTGGATCGCGGTCTCGGCGTCGGCACGTCGCTGCCGCCGGACAAGTACAACATGCCGATCGAGGAGCTGAACCTCTCGGTCCGCGCCTACAACTGCCTCAAGCGCAGCGGGCTGATGACGGTCGGCTCAGTGCTCGAGAAGAGCGAAGACGAGCTGCTCTCGCTCCGTAACTTCGGTCGCAAGTCGTACGACGAACTGAAGGACAAGCTGATCGAGCTGGGCCTGCTGCAGCCGTCCGACGACACGGACGAAGGCGCCGGCGGCGTGCCGCTGGGCCGCGCTCCGTCAGGACCTTCGAGCAGCGAAGACGGCGAGGACCTGAGCCCGCTTGGCGCTGCGCTCATCGAGGCGCTGCGCGAAGCCGGCGAGGATCCGTCCGAGCTGATCAAGCGCAAGGAGAGGGACGACTAGCCATGCGCCACAAAGTAAGCGGCCGACGATTTGACCGCGCCGGTGACGAGCGTCAGACGCTCTTCAAGGGCCTCGTGAAGGATCTCGTCAAGCACGAGCGTATGAAGACGACCGAGGCGAAGGCCAAGGAAGTACGGCCGCTCGTCGAGAAGATGATCACGCTCGGCAAAGATGGCACCGTCCCCGCGCGGCGGCGGGCGATGGCGTTCCTGAACGACAAGGATCTCGTGAAGAAGCTCTTCGACGATCTCGGACCGCGCTTCGCGGCGCGCCCGGGCGGATACACGCGCATCATCAAGCTCGGCCCGCGTCTCGGCGATGGCGCGCAGATGGCACAGCTCGAACTCGTGGAGCGCGCGGGGTAGGGCGATGGACGGCGACGCAGGCGCCCCGGTCGCCGGGCGACGCATCGCCGTATTGTTGGAGTACGACGGGATCGCGTACAGCGGCTCGCAGTACCAGGAGAACGGTCCCAGCATCCAATCGGAGCTGGAATCCGCAATCCGCAAGCTGACATCGGAGGCGGCGCGCGCGGCATTCGCCGGACGCACCGACGCCGGAGTCCATGCGCTCGGCCAGGTGGCAAGTTTCGAGACGGTATCGAGGCTGACGCCGGCAGAGTTCGTGAGCGGACTGAATCACTTCCTGCCGGGGGACATCGCAGTCCGGACGGCGAAGGAAGTGGCGCAGGCATTCGACCCGAGGCGGCACGCGCTCGGACGGCAGTACCAGTACCGCATCGATACGCGAGCGGTACGGTCGCCGCTGGAGCGCAACCGGTCGTGGCACGTGGGGCGTCCGCTGGACGTAGTCGCGATGCAGCGAGCGGCGAGGCTGCTGGAGGGGAAGCACGATTTCGCGGCGTTCGCCGGCTCGTACGACGGGCTGACTGAGCGGACGTTGCGGCGGTGCGATGTGTCCGCAGCAGGCGGGCACGTCACGGTGGAGATGGAGGCGCAGGCCTTCCTCCCGCACCAGGTGCGCCGCACGGTGGGACCGCTGGTTGAGCTGGGGCTCGGCCGGATCGACGAGAAGGCGCTGTTGGCGTGGCTCGATGAGGCACGGCCGTCAGTGGCAGGGCCAGCCGCGCCGGCGCGCGGGTTGTACCTGGTGAGCGTAGCGTACGATGGGCTCGATTTCGGGCTCGAACAGGGTGAAGGACAGAGCGCATGACGACGTACATACTGAGGCCGAAGGACATCGTCGAGCAGTGGCACGTCGTCGACGCGACGGACAAGGCGCTCGGGCGCCTGGCGTCCGAAGTGGCGGCGACGCTGCGCGGCAAGAACCGCCCGACCTTCACGCCGTCCATGGGCGCCGGCGACTTCGTCATCGTCGTGAACGCGGCGAAGATCAAAGTGACCGGCGATACGGTCGCGAAGAAGTACTACCGGCACTCGATGTACCCGGGTGGTATGAAGTCGGTGACGCAGGAGAAGCTGCTGGCGACGAAGCCGGAGCGCGTGGTGCAGTTCGCCATCAAGGGTATGCTGCCGCACAACGCACACGGCGCGAAGCTGCTGAAGCACCTCAAGGTCTACGCGGGCGCTGACCACCCGCACCAGTCGCAGGTGAACGCGGGTACGGCCAAGGCGAAGGCCTAACAGGCGGACCCAGACGGGCAAGCGCCCAACGAAGGAATCAGACTATGGCGACAGCAGGCGAGCGATATTTCTACGGCACGGGACGGCGCAAGACCGCCGTCGCGCGCGTGCGCCTCTACCCGGGCACGGGTGAGATCGTGATCAACGGCAAGGGCTACCTGACCGTCTTCACGCGCGGGTCGCACCAGGCTGCCGTGCTGGCGCCGCTGAAGGCCACTGCGGCCGAACAGCGCTTCAACGTGCAGGCTAAGGTCGCCGGTGGCGGAATCACGGGCTGGGCCGGCGCGGTCTCGCACGGCATCGCCCGCGCGCTCGTTGTCTCCGACGAGAGCCTCAAGATTCCGCTGCGCCGCCAGAGCTTGCTGACGCGCGACTCCCGCATGAAGGAGCGCAAGAAGGTCGGCCTCAAGCGCGCACGTAAGGCGCCGCAGTACACGAAGCGGTAGCGGGGTCGGTCGGTCAGTCTTTCGGTCTATTGGTCACTGCACAGTTCGAACGCCCGCCAACTTGGCGGGCGCTTTCGTTCGAAGCCAGCTTGCCACAAGACCATCTCGCGAAGGGGCCGATTGGCAGTGTGGCGCACGTCTGTTGAGCGGGTACCATGAACTCAGTGCAGTCTTGCGCGAACAAGGAACGGCATCATGCGCCGGATCGTCATCGTTGTCGTCTCGGTCCTCATGAGCGTGGTCGCGATTGGAGAGAGCTCTTCGTTTCGGTCGCCAAGCGTCCGCGCTAGTGGTTGGGGCGGCGATATCACGCTCGCGTGTCCAGCATACGTAAATCAGGGCTGGAGCTTTGCGTGCACTATTGGCCTCGGCACAATGCCGGACCCGATCACTGGTTACCAATTTTCCCTGATTTACGACAGCCCGATTGGTCCCTCAGGTACGCCGAGTGGCGCTGGCTTAGCGTTCACGGCAGTCGGGTTCACCAACGATTACATAGCCGCAACGCTCTGGGGCGGTCAGGAGTACTGCCCGGCTGACGTCTTGAACGCCGCTGACGCGCTGCTCCCAACGGGCTACGTGCGATCAATCCATAGCTGCGTGTCACTGGCGAATCCTGCCCCGGCCGGAGCGATCCCGGACTTCGTCCAGTTCAACGTCGTTGCGAACGGCTTGGGTTCTTCCCCGATCCACATGGTGACTCTGTACCCAGGCGGCTGGCCAGTCGGATCGTACACGATGGACGGGGCCAGTTCGCCCCACACCAACACCTACATCTGCACAGGCGCCAATTGCACTTCAACGCAGTTCTCGGGGGATAGGAACCTTGCTGATCCGATCGTCACGGTGGAAACGGCGCCACCGGCGCTCGTCCTCGCCCTTACTGCCAGTCCAGACACTTATCTCGCAGGGCAACCTGTGTCACTCGCACTCAGTATGAACGGCGTGTTCGGTCGTCGCGCCCCGACCGACGTAACGGTCACGGCTGCGCTTCCGATGGCATTTCCGACTGAAGATGTCTCGTTGAGCGGCCCGGGGGCCGCTGACTGCCTGCTCGTTGACCGGATCGTCACATGTGACCTTGGAACTCTTACGCCAGGAAGCGCGTTTGCGCTCAGCATCGACGCTGCCGCTACGCAGACGAATTGGTGGCATCGGAACCAGAGTAGCTGCGCCGCCGTCAGCTACCTCGACGCGGGGCTGTATCCGCCGACAGGCGGTACAGCCTGTGCGGAATTGACGATGATTTGTAGCAGTGATTGGGACTGTGACGGCTATACCGACTTCCAAGAGGCCGATCTGGGGCACGACCCGCTCACCTACTGCGCAACAATGCGCGCTGACGTTGACGGAGATCACGTCGTCAGCATCCTCGACCTATCGTATGCCGCGAGGAACTTCGGACAGCTCGTGCCGCCCGCTCCCGCGCGAGCTGACCAGGATGGGGACAACGCGATCAGCATTCTTGATCTCTCACGCCAGGCTAACGTGTTCAGCCAGAACGTCGCTGGATGTCCATGATGAGGTTCATACACATACTGCTAGCGGCTCACGCGAATCTTTCGGCGCCGTCAAGACGATAGACCGTCGTGCGGTCGCAACTGAAGGAGCTCAGCGTCAGTCACGACGTAGGCTTCTCCCACAACATCACGTTGAACAGCGGTACGCGGAACCAGTCTTCGAACTGCGGATCTTCGCGCAGCGAATGATCTTCTGGCACGGGCGTCTGGAAGTAGCGGAGGATGAGGCCGGACGAGAGGAACGCGCGCATGTAGTTCGCGAGCGGGCGGTGCCAGTTGACGATGCGCATGCCGGACCACTCGTAGGTTTGTGGCCACTCTTCGGCGTAGCGGTCGACTCGATGGTAGAGGCGATTGCCGTCGGCGTCGCGCTGCCATCCTTGCGAGGCAGTCACGAAGTTGAGGTTCGCGACGACGAATCGTCCGTCGGGGCGCAGCACGCGCGCCGCTTCGCGAATGGCAGATGCGTAGTCGAAGATATCGACGAGCGTGATGTAGCTGACGGCGAGATCGAACGACGCGTCGGCGAACGGCAGTTGTTCCGCGCCGGTGCGGATGTACGTGTCGGATGGTCCGCCGCGATCGCGGGCCGTCTGCACCATCGCCGTGATCGGGTCGATACCGGTGACGATCGCGCCGCGCTCGGCGAGCATGCGGCAGAAGCGGCCCTCGCCGCAGCCGATGTCGAGTATCCGCTGGCCGCGGACGTCGCCGCAGAGATCGAGCATCACAGGATCGAGGAGCATCGTGCGGTTGCGGTCGCCGGCGTCCTGAAACGCGATGTAGGCGTCGGCGGAGTGCTCCCACGAGCGGATCGTTTCGAGCGTGTCGTCGTCCATCGATGCCTCCCCCAGTACGATGCTCGTCAGGCAACAGAAAAGCGCCCGCGGAACGGGCGCCTCACGTTCAGGTGCGGGCGGACTACTCCTTGGCGGCGGCCTTGGGCTTCGTGGCGCGGGGCTTGGCGGGCGTCTTTGCGACTTTGGCCTTCGCCTTCGGCGGCGCCTTGGCGGTAGTCTTCTTCGCCTTCTTCGGCTTCACCACTGCGACGGTGCCACCGCCGGCGATGTGGTTCGCGTGCTTCATCAGACGCGATTTGTGGCGCGAGGCGGCGTTCTTGTGGATGACACGGCGCTTGGCCGCGCGATCGAGGATGCCTTCGGCTGCGCGGATGGCGGCCTGTGCGTCATCGGCGACGCCGGAGGCGATGGCCGTGCGCGCCGTCTTGACGGCGGTGCGGGCCTCGCTGCGGACGGCTTTGTTTCGCACCCCGGCCGCATCGGCCTGGCGCCAGCGCTTGAGCGCGGATTTCGAGTGAGCCAACGGTGATACCTCCAGCGTCCGCGCGGGTCATGGGCAACCTGCTGCGGAATCAAATGAACGGGTCATGGTACCGATGAGGAGGGCGTGCGTCCAGCCGCATCGCACATAACGGCTTCGCTACGGCTCGCACGCTGAATTGTAAGCGCGCGTCGGCCGGTAGTATGATGCGGCAACGCGCCGGAAGCCGCGCGAGGGCACCCCGAGATACGGAATCGCTATGATGCGGACGTTGAGAGCCCGTTTCGCCGCGGACGAAGGCGAGCCTGCGGTTGGGGCGGGTGGCCCGCCGACCCTGGCGATGGCCGCATCGGTGGTCGCGCTTGGCTTTCTCGGCAGCCGGCTGCTCGGGCTGCTGCGGTCGGTCGTGCTGGCACACCAGTTCGGCACCAGTCCAGACCTCGACGCGTACTTCGTCGCATTCCGCATCCCCGACCTGATCTTCCAGCTTCTTGCCGGCGCGACGCTGGGGAGTGCGTTCATCCCGACGTTCGCACGGCTCACTGCGGATCAGGGCGAGCGTGAGGGGTGGCGTCTGGCATCCGGCGTGATGAACCTACTCTTCGCTGCCACGCTCTTCTTCGCGATCCTCGGCGCTCTGCTGGCGCCGCTGCTCGTGCCGCTGACCGCTCCCGGGCTGGGCGATGGCACGGGGCAGGAGGCGCGCCTCACGTCGCTCTCAGTCGACCTGACGCGGATCATGATGCTGTCGCCGGTGCTCTTCGCGGTCAGCGGCATGTTCATGGGCATCCTCAACGCAAAGCATCACTTCCTCGCGCCCGCCTTCGCGCCGATGTTCTACAACGCCGCGATCATCGTCGGTGCGCTGATCTCGAAAGACGTGAAGGTGCTCGCGGTCTGCGTTGTGCTGGGCGCGATGCTGCACCTGGCTGTGCAGCTGCCCGCGCTGCGGCTCGTCGGCATGCGATGGCAGCCGGTGTGGGACTGGCGCGATAAGGCCGTGCGCGAAGTGGCACGCCTGATGGGGCCGCGCGTCATCGGCCTGGCGGCGTTCCATCTCAACTTCGTCGTCGCGACGTTCTTCGCATCGACCGTCGGCAGCGGGGCGATCTCGGCGGTCAACTACGCGTGGCTCATCGTGATGACGCCGCTCGGACTCTTCGGGATGGCCATCTCCACGGCCGTCTTCCCCCGTATGGCCGAGCAGGCGTCACGCGACGAAGGTCAGCTGCGGGACACGGTCTCGCGGTCGCTGCGGCTGATCCTCTATCTCACCATCCCCGCCAGCGTCGGCCTGGTGATCCTCGCCCGGCCGATTACGGCCTTTCTCTTGCGGAGCGGATCATTCGACGCCACATCGACGCAACTCGTGGTCTCGGCGCTCGTCTTCTATTCGATCGCGCTCTTCGCCCATGCCGGTATCGAGATCCTGAGCCGCGGCTACTACGCGCTCAGCGACACGCGGACGCCGGTCGCGTTCGCCGTGATCTCGATGGTGATCAACCTCGTGCTGTCGCTGGTGCTGGTCTGGCCGTTCGGCATCAAAGGCCTCGCTGCCGCACTGTCCATCGCCACGATCGTCGAGTTCACGCTCCTCATCCGCAACCTCGAGCACCGGCTGGGCGGGTTGGACGCGGCGCACCTGATGGCGTCGCTGACTCGGACGATCGTCGCAAGCGTGCTGATGGCGGAGATCGTGCTGCTCTGGCTGGCGCTCCTGCGTCTTGCGGGCATCCTCGATCTGGCCAGCAAGCCGCAAGCTGGATTCGCCGTCATCGGCGCGTTGATGCTGGGAGCGTCGAGCTTCTTTTATGGCAGCCGTGCGCTGCGCAGCGACGAGGCGGAAGTGCTGGTGCAGCGCCTGCCCATCCCTGAACGCTTCCGCGCGTATCTGGGCTGAAGCTGAGGCGTAGGCGTTTGCCCGGCTTGTGAGGCTTCTGACCGGCTCGATATACTGATGCCAGATGGTCACAGGCTTGGCATGTATCGGGTGCGGCCTTGAGGGCCGCACGTTTGTGTCCCCGACACGGGAAGAGGTCGTTCATTGAGCTTCGTAGACAAATCGCTGGCGTGCCGAGACTGCAAGCAGGCCTTCACGTTCACGGCGGGTGAGCAGGAGTTCTATGCGAACAAGGGCCTGCAGAACGAGCCGGTCCGCTGCTCGTCTTGCCGCTCGAACCGCAAGACCACGCGCACCAATGAGCCGGAAGAGGGGTACGTGCGCTACGGCGTCTTCGCCAGCTTCGGCGGCCGCACGCCCCGCCAGATGCATCCGGCCACCTGCGCCGAATGCGGCATGATGACCGAAGTGCCGTTCCAGCCGCGCGGCGACCGGCCGGTGTACTGCAGCGCCTGCTACTCCAAGGTGCGCCCGCCCGAGACCGAAGGTTCGTCGGAGCGTTTCGGCTAGCTGCCCACGTCCCAAGTAAGAAGTCGAAGAAGACCTCGAGCAATCGAGGTCTTCTCGTTGCCCCGTGCAGGCGGGCCCGCGCCGCGGACGGCGCCGCGGACGGCGCCGGTTGATAGCTGGTCTGCGCGGCCTTCGGCTCGCGGGAAGAGGATGCTGCGCTTCTCGGTCATGTCCGCATTCGCGAGCCGAAGGCAGCCGTCGCACAGCGGCGATGCGCTGTACGACGTGCGGCAGCGGTCGCACAAGTGCACCGTGGAGGCTGCGATCCGCCACGATACGATGCTGTTGCCGGGGTCGTGATAGTCACCCACAGGCTGATTCGCGGCTAGCTGCCGTGGCCGCGCCCTTCTGCAACTATAACGCGCCTATCGTTACCGGCATATCGCACACCTGTCATATCAGCATTACAAACGCTCATCTTGTGCGCCTTTACGACGCCTGGGCGACCACCTGCACCTGAAGCGTCACCGAGTCCTGAACGGAGACGAAGTTGGCGATGTTGAGGATCGGGATGTTGAAGTCGGCGTAGTTGAACTTGAGCGTCGCCAGGGCGGTGATGACGTTGCCTTCGCGGTTGGCCTTCACCTCCCACGTGACCTCTTTCTGCACGCCGTGGAGGTCGAGCGTCCCCGTCAGCTGCAACGTCTGCTCCTGATCGGACGGCAGACTGGAGTCGAAGCCGGTGAGCTCCGTCGCCGTGAAGGTCGCCTTAGGGTACCTGCCAGTTTCCAGCCCCATGCTCTGCACGCGGTTGTCGCGCATGGTCTTGTCGCTCTTGATTGTCGTGAGGTCCACGGTGAACGTGGTCGGCTTCGACGTATCGAGATCGAACCCGTCCGCCGTCAGTTGAAACTGCCCGGTGATGTCCTTGGTCGAACCCTTCGCGGTTGACGGGAGCGGGAGCGACGCGAGCTTCTCGTCAGCAAAGTACGCCGCTTCGGATCGGTCGGAGATGATGGTGAACGTGAGCCCGCCTGTCGTGGTTGTGGAGCCCGTGGCTGGCGTACCTGCCGCGGCGCTTGAGGACGGCGTCTTGAGGTCGGCGGGGATCTCTGGCGCGTTAGTCGCCAGCTGCGCGTCTTCGCGGACGAAGAACCACCAGCCACCCACAGCTATGGCTACCAGTACGATGATCGCGGCCGCGCCGCGGATGAGGAGTTTCATGTATTCCAACCTTCCATGGAGACCAGTACGTACCGGTCGAACGTCATAGATGTGTACAGCCTAACCATTGGAAGATCGATGTTGGGTTAAGGAACTGTTGCCGGGGCATCGCAAAGCCGTAAGGTGGCCGCGCAGCTTCAGTTCACGCAGACGATCGAGCAGCCTGCGCCATGCGCGCCTTCGGCGGCGCGAATTGCGTCCTCGACCGATGGCGCGTATTCGAACCCGATATGTTGCGGCACGGATGCATCTTGCGCGCCCGCCACGATCACGCGCGACGCATGCTTGAGGCGGCGCAGAGGATGGGTCGCTAGCACGGCGTGCACCGGGTGGAAGGCGACGTCGTTACGGTAGCGCTCGATGTAGGCGGCGTTCGTCGCGAATTCATCACCGAAGCGCCGCATGATCTCGTACGGGTCGCACGTGACGGGGAGCACTCGATCCCACGCTTCGCGGTACGAGGGATGATGCGCCATATCCCATGTCTCCGGGCACGGCGTCGCGAGGATGACGGTGCAGCCAGGCTTGCCGAGCGCCTCGATGTAGCCGCCGAGATATCCGAGGCCGGATGAGATCAGCGTCAGGATCGGGTTCATCGATCCGAAGATGGCGTACGGGCTCCACGCCGGCAGGCCGTAGACGACGACGTCCGCTGGCTCCGCCTGCGAGCGCCGCGGCGGATTGCGTGATGCCATCACTTCGAGTGCGGCCGCACGCGTCTCGGTGACACCGCCCGCCCACACGTGCGCGATCTTCGTCGGACTCGACTGCACGCATTCGACCTTGTAGATGCGCTTGCCCATCGATGCTTCGAGATGCGCGCCCATCTCGTTCAGTACATCATGCATGCGGTTGTTGAGCACGGACATCGACATGCCGTCGGGATGATGCGTGTGGCGGATTGATCGCCACGTCGAGAGCCCGACGGCTACCGACTTCCAACCACCGCTGAACCCGAGGTGCAGGCCGGCGTTGATGTAGACGCAGAGGTCCGCGTCGACGGCGTGGCGGCTCAACTCGACGTCGTAGCCATGCTCGGTCGTGCCGAAGTAGACGAGGTTCGCGGCGTCCTCCGCATCGTGGCAGAACAGCCGATCGCCGAATCGGTCGACGAGGTCGTGTCCGATGATCGTCGCGAGCTCGTCGCGCGTGAATTTCCGATGCAGGGCGTTGGCGCAGATGAGCTGAACGTCGGTCTCGCGCACGCCGGCTTCGGCGAGCTGCGCCAGCACGCCTTCGATTGCGACCCTGCGGATCGGGCCGAACGACGTCACGGTCGGATCGTCGAATGCGATGACGACGCGCGTACCGGGTCGCACGATCTCGCGGATCGGCGGCAGCCCGAGCGGATGATTGAGGGCGTCCCGCACCGCCGCGTCGAGATCGTTCACCGCAGCGAGCCCACCACCGGATCCAGCCGCGCCGCCACGCGAGACAATACGAGCACGATCAGGAAGTTCGACATCGATAGTCGCTTCACCGAAGGGCAAGGTGGCGTGCGTCATGCGGCGATTGTACACCCGGCCGGACGCGGCGCAAGGCACATGGGTTCAAGGCTCTTCGGCTCCAGGTTCTCCTCGCGCTACACTCTATGAAACGGAGGTACATCCCATGCCCGAAGGCGGCCTGCTCGCAATCTTCGCCCACCCAGACGACGAGACGTTCGGCCTCGGCGGCACGATGGCGCGCTACGCCGCGCGCGGCATTCCCGTGACGATGCTCTGCGCCACGCGCGGGGAGGTCGGCGAGATCTCGCCCGGCACGGGGGCCACGCCGGACACGTTGGGCCGCTTCCGCGAGGAGGAACTGCGCGTCGCCATGGCGATGCTGGGCGTTACCGATGTACGGATGATGGGCTTCCGCGATTCCGGCATGATGGGAACGCCCGAGAATGACGACGAGCGGGCGCTGATGAAGGCGCACCCGGACGCCGTGACGCACATGATCGTCCGCCAGATCCGCGAGTTGCGTCCGGCGGTGGTCGCCACGTGGGATGAGAGCGGCGGCTACGGGCACCCGGACCACGTCGCCGTCCACCATCACGCGACAGCCGCGTTCCATGCCGCAGGAGACGCGAGCCGCTATCCGACCGCCGGCGAACCGTGGCAGCCTGAGCGTCTCTTCTACACCGCGATTCCGATCAAGGAGTTCATGCGCTTGATGGAGGAGATGCGGGCGGCCAGCGGCGAAGTTCCGAGCGTCGCCGAAGACGACAACGCGATGGCCGAGTTGCGGCGCGTCGAACCCAACTGCATCATCGACGTCGGCGATCTGGTCGCGGTGAAAGAGCAGGCGATGCTCGCTCACCGCACGCAGATCTCCGATATGGATCCGTTCATGAACCTGCCCGAGGCGAGCCGCAATCGCTTCTTCGGCAAGGAGTACTTCTACCAGGCGCATCCCGCGCTGCCTGCCGACACCATGCTGGACGATCTCTTCGCGTAGTTCCTCGAGACCATCGCAGGGCTTGAAGATATTAAGTAGGGCCGATGATCGTCATCGGCCCCACTTAATCGATGCTGCTGGTGCAGGCATCCCCTCCGCGCACCGACAACTCGGGCGGGCGCAGTTACGCCGGCGACGGCCCTTCGAGCAGGCGCATCCTGCGCCGTCTGCGCTCGAGGCGCCGCAACGGCAGCGTGGCCGCTGCCCGGCGCTCGTACGTAGCGATGCGCTGGTACGTGCGGGCGCGCGCGTGCACGGCGGCTGGTTCGTCGTCGGCTTGATCCGCGCCCGCGGCATCCTCGCCCGAGCTGAGCGCGACCATGCGTTCGACCGCCTTCTGCTTATCGAGTATCAGCATTGATGGCATTGATCTCCTGCCTGACGATCTGGCTGACGCGCTGGCGGGTGACGCCAAAGTGCTCTGCCAGCCGCGATTGCAGTCCCCAGCGACCGCCGTTGCCGGCGACGCCACGCTTGATCAATACCCGCGCCGCAATGCGCAGCTTCTCGGTCCGGGTCAACTCCTCCTCTTCGAACGTCTGCAACTCCATGGTCATCCCTGCCCTCCCAGTGAACGCCCGTTGCCGGGCCAGTGCGTATCCGTGCCCGTCGGACTTGACGAGCAAGATCGACTTTACATAGACGCTCTCACCGGACGCGTTCGCGGCTCTTACCATCTTTTTGGGTTCATTTCGCTGGCTAACCACAGCACTAGGACGGCGTCGGTTGGCCAGGTCATTGGTCGTTGGACGATTGAGGTTGGAACGGTTGAGGCCTACGAAGGGGCGGTGGCGCCGACTGGAGAAGGTCCTTCGCTGCGCTCTGGACGACACACACCAAGGCCAGCCAACTCGCCGCGACCACGCAGGTGCTACGATCTCGTCATGAGCCGCCGCGCGATCCCCGTCGTGGCTGCGTGCGCCCTGGGCGTGCTGGCCACGGCTTGTTCGGGGGGAGGGCAGTCGGCGACTTCCACTCCATCACCATCCGATACGGCTACCTTCGCTCCGGCGACGCCGACACCGTTCCCGACGTTCACCCCGACGCCCGTGCTCCGTGCCGGGGTGCAGATCGTCGTGGGCGGTGATCTGCGTGTACGGAGCGGGCCGGCGACAACGGCGCCGCCCGTGAAGACGCTGAAGGACATGACGCCCGTGCTGATCGATGTGGCGGTCGAGGGCGAGAATGTGCTCGTCGGTAAGCAGACTTGGGTGCCGACGGTGCCGGACTGGACTCGGACGTGGTTCCGTCTGACCGACGGCACATTCGTGTACTCGGCCTTCGTTTTCATCCAGCAACTCGGCGAAGAGTCTCCGCTGGTCGACGCGAAGGGGCAGGAGAAGTGGATCGACGTGAACGTCACGGCGCAGACGGCGACGGCGATGGTCGGCGTAACGCCGGTGTACACGGCGCCGGTCTCGACGGGCTCTCCGGGCTTCCCGAGTCCGCTAGGGTCGCATCGCATCGAGAAGGACGGCCGCCTCGCCGTCGAACGCATGACAGCGTCGCAGGCAGGCTACTCGGCGGAGCAGGCGGTGTACGACGTCGAGAACGTGCTCTTCACGCAGTACTACGACCAGAAGGGCGACGCGCTCCACCTCAACTACTGGCGCCCGAAGGAGGTCTTCGGTCAGACGGCGACGAGCCACGGCTGCGTCGGCATGCAACTCCACGATGCGCAGTGGTTCTGGCTGTTCGGGTCGGCGAACATGCGGGTGGAGATACATGGGTAGTTTGCAGTTCGTGGTTCGTAGTTTGTAGTTCAGGACGACCCGTTCGGCCCTTCCGCCTAAGCGCGCGAGCCACAATGCTTAGTGGCGATTCGCGAGGTCCGGCCCCACCTCCGGTCTCCCACGTCTCATAGCCTCTCAAACAGGAGCGCCCATGTACACCGACCTCAACAAGGAACTCACCGACGAGCAGAAGATGCTCAAGCAGCGCACGCACGAGTTCGCGGCGCAGGTGCTGCGGCCGGCGGCATGGGAGCTGGACAAACTCACGCCGGAGGAGACGATCGCGCAGGGATCGCGGATGCGGGACGTGTTCCGCATCGCCTACGAGCAGGAGTTCCACCTGCGCGGCTTTCCGGAGGCGCTGGGCGGCGCGCATCTCGGGCCGCTGGAGTCGCACATCGTAAACGAAGAGATGGGCTGGGGCGCATCGGACTTCTCGATCGCGCTCAGCGTCACGTCGTTCCCGTTCTCGTTCGCGTCGAGCCGCCAAGATCCGGACATGATGCGTGACGTCGTGATGCCGTTTGTGAACGACCGCAAGGGCGAGTACATCGGCTGCTGGGCGATCACCGAGCCGGGCCACGGCTCCGATACGCTGATGCCCGGCACGAAGATGTGGACCGATCCGAACATCCACTACGGCCTGACCGCGACCGCCGATGGCGACGACTATGTGCTGAACGGCCAGAAGTCGGCTTGGGTCTCGAACGGCACGATCGCTACGCACGCGCTGGCGTTCCTGGGCGTTGAGCGCAAGATGGGCATGGCGGGAGGCGGCGTCGCGCTGGTGCCGCTCGATCTCGCGGGCGTGTCGAAAGGGCCGCCGCTGAACAAGATCGGCCAGCGCGCGCTGAACCAGGGCGAGATCTTCTTCGACGACGTGCGGCTGCCGAAGAAGTACATGCTCGTGCCACCGGAGCACTACACCATGGCGATCGATGCGGTGCTGGCCGGAGCGAACGCCTACATGGGCTCGACATTCACGGGCCTGGCCCGCGCGGCGTTCGAGGAGGCGCTCGAGTACACGAAGAACCGCGTGCAAGGAGGCGTGCCGATCAGCGAGCACCAGCTCGTGCAGAAGCGGCTCTTCGATATGCACACGAAGGTCGAGACGTCGCGACAGCTCTCGCGCGCGGTGGTGCTGTACAACGAGCACCAGTTCCCGCCCGGCACGCAGTACTCCATCACGTCGAAGGTCTACTGCACGACGGCGGCATTCGAGGTGGCGAGCGATGCCCTCCAGCTCCACGGCGGCTATGGCCTGACGAAGGAGTTGTTGATCGAGAAGCTCTTCCGCGACGCCCGCGCCTCGATGATCGAAGACGGCTCGAACGACATCCTCTCGCTGACCGCCGCGAAGAAGATCCTCGACCAGTACGTGGTGTGAGCATAAGAGCGCGAATCGTCAACTTGATTTCGGGCATCGCCGCGGGTGGCCGGTACGTGGGGCGGAAGCGGGCGGCGTAGGCGGGTACTTGACGCCGCCGTTGTAATGGCTGCCTGATGCACCTACGATCCCTCCACACGCTAGATGGAGGGACTGTCATGCACACATCGAACCGCACCACCAACATCCTGCTGGTCGTGATGATCGCCGTCGGCTTCGGCATCGTGGCGATGCTCGCGTCGGGCGTGCGGGGAGGGCCGCTCGCCCCGTCAGGGCCACCGGCCTCGACGAGCAGCGTGCGCCTTCCCGGCACGCCAATCGATCCCCCCTCCAGTCCGGCGAGCTATCCCATTGTCATCTCGGCCCCCGGCCACTACTATCTCACCGGAAATCTCAATCCTCCCGCCAGCACACGCGCGCTCACCATCAACAGCAGCGATGTCTCACTGGACCTGGGAGGGTTCACTGTCACAGGAAGCGGTAGCGGCCCCGTCGCGGGCATCCTCGTGTTCGGCGTGCAAACGCGGGTGCGGATCACGAACGGCACCGTCAAGGGCTTCCCTGGCAACGGCATCAGCGCAGTGGGGATCACACATGTCGTCATCGAAGATGTCACGGTCTCCGGGACGGCGATCGGTATTCAGGTCGGTTCGTACAGCGTCGTGCGCAACTGTTCTGCGTCGGAGAACACCGAGTACGGCATGCTGATCTCGGGAAGCTTCAGCACCATCGACAACTGCATGGTCGAGTCCAATGGTTACCTTGGAGTCTCGCTCCAGAGTGGCAGCGGGCACGTTGTGAAGAACTCGACCTTCCGCAACAACGACACTTCGGGGTTGTCGGAGGGCGGAATCAGCTTCAATCAAGTGGACGGCAGTACGGTCCGTGGTAACGACTTCTGGGCGAACGTCCCCGTGGACGTGCTGATGAACAGTCTCTCCGACGACAACGTGTTCATCGGTAATACGTTCACTTGCCCCACGGCTCTCACCAATTCCGGAAGCAACAACTTCGCTCCAGTGAATACCACCGATCCAGCCACGAACAGGAGCCACAGGACCAGCTGTTGACGGCTCCTGGCGACAACGATATCGGGCCGGGTGATCGCGGAACGACACAAGGTAAGTGACGCGTTTCTGATGCACCGCGCACGACTGACGCACAGCGCATAGCCCCGGACATTCGACCCGTATGTGGCGTAAGCTCCGGCCGATCGCCAAATTCGAAGCTGGTGTCCGCAGGGAACGGCGCTCTCTGCGCGGCGAATCGTCAAGAATTCGCTAATAAGCATATATCTGCCTATTGACGCGATAGGGCCCCCTGGCGCATAATCGCGGCATGAAGCGAAAAGCCGGAGCACTCCTGTCGATCGAGATCGCCATCCTGCAGGCTGGCATCGCCATGCTGCGCGGCAGCGATCCCGAGTTCCACGGATACGCCATCGCACGGGAGATGCGAGACCAGGAAGGCGCTCGCAGCCTCACGGCCCATGGCACGCTGTACCGGGCGCTGGAGCGCCTCGAGATCCGCGGGCTGCTGGCGTCGCGGTGGGAGGACCCGGAGATCGCTGCGGCCGAAGAGCGCCCGCGTAGGCGGATGTATCGCGTGACTGCCGAAGGCGAGGCGGCGGTGCAAGCCGTCGGGGAGCCGGCGACGGCCCCCGCGAAAGCCCTCAAGCGCGGACTGGCGGCGTCATGAGCAGCATCACAGCGGGCGGCACGGGCATGAGCGGCATTGCAGGACTGGCCTGTGGCGCGGCGCGCGGTTGGACAGCGGTCTACACGCTGGGACTCGCGTCGCACGTGCGGGACGCGCGCCGCGCCGAGGTGGCTTCCGACGTGTGGGAGCATCACCGGGACATCATCAGCGAGGGGCGCTCCGTGTGGACGTTCCTGGGGAGCGTGTTCGGCCGTGTCGTGCGCGGCGCACCGGCCGACCTGCTGTGGAGAGTGAACGTGGAGGGACCGAAGATGGACATCAAGATTCCGTTCGAGCGCATCGTTGGAGGATTGCTGCTGGCGATGGTCGTGCTGCTGATGATCACGACATCGATCAGCGGCTACGACACAGGCCGCGAGGGCTTCGATAGCGAGCTGCGCCGCCTAGCGGGTCTGGGCGACGCTTCCCACAGCGGCAACGCGTTTTCCCGTGCTGTAACGGGCGTCGCGCTGATCGCCGCGGCCGCCGCGCTCTACACGAACCTGAAGGATCGTTCGCCGTTGCTGTCCGCGATGGCGGCGTTTGGCATCGCTGCTGCCGGTGTGCTGGCGCTGATCGCCGGTGCACTGCAACTCGTGTTTGTCGAACTGGCGCAGGAGTACGTGGCATCGAGCGGCGCGCAACAGGAGCAGGTGCTGGTCACCGCGCGAGGCTTCGCGTTGGCGACCGATAATACCGTGGGCGCGGCGTTCATCGCGCTGGTCCTGAGCATCTACGTGATGGCGATCCTCGCGGGGCGCGAGGGGCTGGTGCCGCGCTGGCTCATCGGCATCCCGGTCATCAGCGCCGCGGTCGTCGGAGGGTCGCTCATCGCGGAAGCCGCTGGAGCCGACCTCCAGTGGTGGATCCTGATATCGGGCTTGTTCATGAGCGTGATCTGGCTGCTGATTGCGGGTCTGTGGCTGATCTTCACGCCGGGCGAAGGCCGGGCGCCGGCAGCGTCCGGCCGTGCCGCGGCATAGGAGGGCAAGATGAACGACACATCAGCGAGGGCTGCGTTGGTCCTGGGGCTGACTGCGGTAATCCTCGCAGCGCTGACCGCCGTCGCAGTGGTGGGCCTGCCTCATTAGTCGTGTATGGCGTCTGACGCGCCTCTGGCATACTCAATCGCCGGGGAGGCCGAAAGGACGCCGCTCGCGACGCTATGACGCTACCACGGCCTGCGCCTCCCGCCCCGATCCGTATTCTCGTCCGTCCGCTGCAGGAGTTTCTCGCCACGGAAACCGCCGGCGGTGCGCTGCTGCTCGTCGCGGCGGCCGTTGCGCTGTTCTGGGTGAATGCGCCGTTCGGCGGGACGTACGGCGACTTCTGGGGCACGCGCGTAGCCATCGATCTCGGCATCGTCGATCTGGATGTGACGCTCGGTGCGTGGGTGAACGATGCGCTGATGGCGGTCTTCTTCTTCGTGGTCGGGCTGGAGATCAAGCGCGAAGTGCTGGTCGGCGAACTCGCGGCGCGGCGGCGTGCGGCGCTGCCCGTGTTCGCCGCGCTGGGCGGCATGATCGTGCCGGCGTTGGTCTTCCTCGCGTTCAACCTTGGCGGCGACGGCGAGCGCGGATGGGGCATACCCATGGCCACCGACATCGCGTTCGCCGTCGGTGTGCTGTCGCTCGCTGGATCGCGCGTGCCGACGTCGCTGAAGGTGTTCCTGCTCGCACTGGCGATCGTCGACGATCTGGGTGCGATCGCCGTCATCGCTGTCTTCTACACCGACTCGATCGCGCCGGGTTGGTTGATCGCGGCCGCCGGGTTGTTCGTGTTGACGCTTGTGCTCGGTCGAATGGGCGCGCGCAACGTCTTCGTCTATCTCGGTGTTGGCGTTGTCGCCTGGCTGGCGGTACACGAGTCGGGTGTGCATGCGACGATCGCCGGCGTCGTGATGGGGCTGCTGATGCCGGTCGAGCATGGCGCTCGCGAGGAGCAGGGGGCGTCCGTACTCGACAGGCTCGAGCACCTGCTGCATCCATGGACGAGCTTGGTCGTCATCCCGATCTTCGCGCTGGCGAACGCTGGCATCGCCATCGATGGCGGCGTCGTGCGCGATGCCGCGTCGTCGCCCGTTTCGCTGGGTGCGGCGCTTGGGTTGATGCTCGGAAAGCCGATCGGCATCACGCTGTTCGCGCTACTCGCCGTCAAGCTGGGAATCGCCGCGCTCCCCGATGATGTGCGCTGGCCGCAACTCGCCGCGGTCAGCATGGTTGCCGGCATCGGCTTCACGGTGTCAATCTTCGTCACCGGGCTCGCCTTCACCGATGCCGCGCTCGTGAACGATGCCAAGATCGGCATCCTTGTCGGATCGGCGATCATCGGAGTGCTGGGGCTGTTGATGATCCGCTTCTTGCCCGCTGCCGGAGATCCGGTCGCCTGAGCCGCATCAATCGCCTCTCCCCCGCTGGAAGCTGGCGCGCCGGTGGCGTAGGCTATGCCAAACGGGCACAACTCACGTGGAGGCGGCATGGGCACTGCTATCGCGATTCCGACGACGCTGGACGAACTCACAGCGCCGTGGCTTACCGACGCGCTCCGTTCGAGCGGCGTCATCGGCGCCGATACACGCGTGACGGCGGTCTCGCAGCAAACGCTCGGAGGGGGTGCGGGCTTCATCGGCCAACTCGCGCGCCTCACGCCGACGTACGACGGACCGGCCGATGGCGCTCCGAAGACGCTGATCGCGAAGATGCCGGCGCTCGATCCAGGCGCGCGCGAGGTCGCGGCGATGTACGGCCTGTACGAGCGCGAGTATCGCTTCTACCGTGAGTTGGCTGACCAGATCGCGTTCCGCACCGCGCGCTGCTACTACAGCGCCGGCGACGCCGAGAAGGCGCAGTACATCCTGCTGCTCGAGGACCTCGGCGCGACGGGCCGCGCTGGCGATCAGGTGCAGGGTTGTACGGCGGACGAGGCGCACGTCGTGTTGCGCCATCTCGCGCTGCACCATGCGCAGTGGTGGGGCGCCGACCGGCTTGACCGCGTGCCCTGGCTCGATCTTGGCATCGACCTCGTTGCCGGCGCGATGCAGCAGGCGTACCCCCTGTCGTGGGAGCGCACACAGGAGCTGTTTGGCTCTCTCATGCCTGCGGAGATAATCGACGTTCTTCCGGGCCTCGGCGAGCGGCTCGTGACGCTGATGGAACCGTTCCGCGGCGCGTCGTTCGAGACGATGTCGCACGGCGACTTCCGGCTCGACAACATGTTCTTCGGCAACCCTGGCAGCGACTACGAACTGGCGGTGCTCGACTGGCAGAGCCCGAGCCGCAGTTGGGGCGCGTACGACATCTCGTACTTCCTCTACGGCAACGTCGACACCGCGACCCGCCGCGCGCACGAGATGGACTGGCTGCGCGAGTACCACAATACGCTCGTCGCGAACGGCGTCACGGGCTACGGGTTCGACGACCTCATGCGCGACTATCGCTCGTCGCTGCTCGTGAGCCTCGGCATCTTCGTCGTCAACGGCGCAACGCTCGACCCGGCGAACGAGCGCGGCAAGGCGCTGTTCGATCTGTTCTTCGACCGCCTCAGCGCGGCGATCATGGATCTCGACGCGCTGGCGCTGCTGCCGGCGTAGTGGCGCCCTCACCCGTCGCCTTCGGCGCCACCCTCTCCACCAAGGGGAGAAGGACCGGGGATCGGCTACAGCGACAGCGACGGGATTTTCGATCACACGGCGATCGGCCGCCCGTAAAGGCGCAACCTGTTGCGCCCTCGTTCGTGCGCGTCGATCGTTCTACTCCCGCCCCATCCTTCTCATCTGAGGGAGAGGAACGACCGCCACGAGAACATCGCCCATCCCTCTCCCCCTGAGGGAGAGGGACAGCGGAGCCGTCAGGCGACGCAGGGTGAGGGCCCGCCCCAAGACCATAAGCCCACGCGCGGATACACTCGACTACCCACTACGAACTACCAACTACGAACTAGCGGAGCCCCCCATGACCGACTTCAACCTCACTCCCGAAATCAAGGCGCAGCGGGCGAAGGCGAAGGCCTTCCTCGACGAGCACATCATCCCGAACGAGCACATCCTCGATCAGCACGACGACGAGTCGGCGGTGCTGATGAAGGACCTGCAGTCGCGTGTGAAGGCGATGGGGATGTGGGCGACGTTCATCGGGCCCGAAGCGGGCGGCACCGGCACCGGCTTCCTGCCGCATGCGTACATCAACGAGATCCTCGGCCGCAGCCCGTACGCGCCGCGTGCGTTCGGTTCGGCGGCGCCGGATACGGGCAACGCGGAGATTTTGCACCAGTTCGGATCGCCGGACCTCAAAGAGCGCTTCATGAAGCCTCTCGTTGCCGGCGAGATCCGGTCGTGCTTTTCGATGACGGAACCCGAGGTGTCGGGCGCCGACCCGACGGGGCTGCGGACGCGCGCGGTGCGCGACGGCGACGAGTGGGTGATCAACGGGCACAAGTGGTTCACCAGCGGCGCCATCGGGGCGTCGTTCGCCATCGTCATGTGCGTCAGCGATCCGGATGCGGAGCCGCACCGCCGCATGAGCCAGATCGTTGTGCCGACGGACACGCCCGGCTTCAACATCATCCGCCCCGTGCCGGTGATGGGCGAGACGGACGGCGCGCACTGCGAGATCATCTACGACAATGTGCGCGTGCCGGTGACGAACGTGCTGGGCGAGCCGGGCGACGGCTTCCGCATCGCGCAGCGGCGGCTGGGGCCGGGGCGCATCCACCACTGCATGCGCTGGCTCGGCCAGATGCAGCGCGCGTTCGAGATCATGTGCAACTACGCGCTCACCCGTCAGGTCGGCGGCGCGCCGTTGGCCGACAAGCAGACGATCCAGAACTGGATCGCCGACTCCGCCGCCGAGATCCAGGCGTGCCGGCTGCTGACGATGCACGCCGCGCACAAGATCGACCAGGGCGACGAGGCGCGCGTCGAGATCTCGATCATCAAGTTCTTCGGCGCGAAGGTGCTGCACGACGTCATCGACCGCGCGATCCAGGTGCACGGCGCGCGCGGCGTCAGTGGCGATACGCCGCTGGAGAGCATGTACCGCAACGCCCGCGCCGCCCGCATCTACGACGGCCCCGACGAAGTCCACCGCATGGTAGTCGCGCGGCGCGTGCTGCGCGCCTTCAAGGACGGCGCCGCCTGGGAGTTTGAGTAAGGAGACCGCTGCATGCCGGAAGTCGGAAAACTCGAAAAAGTTCCGCTTCGCGCGATCTGGAAGGATGAAGCCCGAGACTTCACGCCGTGGCTTGCCGAGAACATCGAGGTTCTAGGTCAAGCCCTCGACCTTTCGCTTAGAGTTGTCCAGAAGGAGAAGACTGTGGGAACCTTCTCGCTCGACATTCTCGCGGAGGACGAGAATGGTGAATTCGTCATAGTCGAGAACCAGATCGAGAAGACCGACCACGATCACCTCGGCAAGGCCGTCACGTACCTCACCAACCTCGGCGCGAAGACCGCCGTTTGGTTGACCTCCGATCCACGCCCGGAGCACATTCGCGCGATGGCGTGGCTAAACGAAGCTTCGCCACCAGACATCGCCTTCTACTTGGTGAAGGTAGAGGCCTATCGAATCGGCGACTCTCTCCCGGCTCCGGTGTTCACGAAGATCGTCGAGCCTAGCGTCGAAGCAAAGGAAGTCGGCCAACAAAAGGAAGAGTTAGCACAACGGCATGTGGATCGGCTCGAATTCTGGTCGGAGCTGTTGGCCACCGCGAAGACCCGCTCGGCCCTCCACGCGAATGTTTCGCCGAGGAAGGACAATTGGGTCGGTACCACAGGTGGCCTTCCTGGCGTAGCCTTCAACTTCGTCATTCTGATGGATGACAGCCGCGTCGAGATGTATGTCGATCGCGGGCCTGGATGGAGGAACTGGAATAAGGGGCTCTTTGACCTTCTTTTTGATCAGCGAAGCGCTATCGAGGCGAGTTACGGCGGTCCCATTCTGTGGGAGCGTCTCGATGACGGACGTGCGTGCCGAATTTCGGTTACCTTAGGAAGTGGAGGTCTCCGCAATCGCGCAAACTGGTCAGCTATTCAGGATCGGATGGTTGATGCCATGATTCGGTTGCATTTGGCGCTGGAGTCTCGCACGCAAGAAGCCACGGTTAAAGCACAGCTTGCGGGGCGAGATCCAATGGATGCGAGCGCCGACTAGGACCTCATACCGGCTGCAGCCGCTCCGCGGCCGCCGCGCCTGACGGCGCCTTGACGCGGATGGCGTCGCCGGGGCGGACGGTGCCGCCTTCGAGCACGATTGCCATGATGCCGGCTTTGCGGGTGATGCTGCCGTCGTCGGCTTTCATCGCCACTTGCTGGAGCAGTCGCTCGTCGACGCCATTGAGCTGCGCGCAGGGGTTGCGGACGCCCGTCACTTCGATGATGGCGCTGTCGCCGAGATAGAGCTTCGTGCCGGGCGCGAGATCGAGGATCGCGAGGCCGCGCGTCGTGATGTTCTCGCCCATCGCGCCGGGCGTGACCGTGATGCCGATGGCGGCCATCTCGTCGAACAGCTCGGAGTGCATCAGGTGCACCTGGCGGATGTTCGGCAGGTCGGGCGTCGCCGCCGCGCGGCTGCGGTGCCGCACCTTCGCTCCGGCGTGGTAGTCGCCCTCGACGCCGTGGCCGGCGATGAGCATCACGCTCTCGCGCGGGATCTTGCCGACGCCCGGCGTCTCTTTACTGTTGACGGAGATGATGGTGGGTGTGGACTTCACAGTTTGCGGTTCACAGTTTGCAGTTCGTGGTGGGTGGTTGGTAGTTCGTAGCTTAGCAGGCGGCTCGTGGAGAGGACGTAGGGACGCACCTTCAGGTCCGTCCCGAACCGCCGGACGGAGCTAAAGCTGCGTCCCTACGGTCTGCGTTTCGTACGTCTTGCGCGGATACGAGAACGCCGCCAGGAGCCCGCGCTACGCACGGAGATGGAGCCTGCATGGAGACGATGCTTCCGCTTCGCTCTGCATGACAGGCGGCGTGTCACCCCTCGTCGCGGGTCGACGGCACATCTGGTGATTCGGCGGGCGGGGCGGCCTTCAGGAAGTCGGGCGGCGTTGCGCGCTTGCCTTCGGTCGCTACGGACGAGCCGATCTCTTCGATGATGCGGAAGTCGTCGTCGGCCAGCGGGGCAAGTTCGCCGCGGCGGTGGGCGTCGAACAGCTCGAAGAGGTGCTTCTTGTGTGGGCGCTTCTTGCCGATTGGGCACGCGGCCCAGTCCTCGAGCGACTCGTCGCAGTAGCCCCAGCGCTTGTCGCCGCACTTCGGCTGGATGTACTTCGCCAGCTCCGGGAACTTGCGGTTGATCTCGCCGCGCATCTGCGACGCGGTCTGGCGGAACTCCCACTGCGCGCGCGTGCAGAGCCGCAGGTCGCAGATGTGCAGCAGTTCGAGGAAGTTCACGACGATCTTGAAGTTCGTGTTGGCGGCGTTCGGGATCAGGAACCGCGCGTCCTCGGCGGGCACCCCGGCGTCGAGCATCTCCTGGTAGAGGTCGCCGAGCTTGCCGAACGCGTCTTCCATCTTGTCCGCCATGCCCGCGCGCTTCACCGTTTCCGGGATGGTGTACGGGAATTCGCCCTTCTTGAAGGCGACGTAGCGCTGGCTCTGCTGCTCGAAGCTGATGCCAATGTGGTGGCGGACGAACTGGTGACTGAATGCGCGGCTGACGCCGGAGATCGCGAACTCGAACCACACCTGCTCGAGCGGTGAGGCGTGCCCGGTCTCAAGCCGCTTCTCGATGAACTCTTCCATCTGCGCCCGCGTGATCTTCTCCGACGTGATCTGATCGACGATCTTCTGCGGCGTCAGCGCCGAATATGCGGTGCGATACGCGACGTACAGCGAGCGCGCCGGGTCGGTAGTGTGGTCAAGCAGCCGGACGTTGATGGGCATGGGGGGAGTTTACAGTTTGTAGTTTGTAGTTCACAGTTGGACGGCGGTCAGCGTGTCAGCCAATCAGGCCGTCAGCGCGTGAGCAGCAGCGCCTCCCGGCGAAGCAGTGCTAGGCGACGTAACGGAGGACCCGGGCTGAAAGCCCGCGCTACCGAAGAAGGTGGCTACTGAAAGCCCGCGCCCACAGAAGATGCTACGGCTGAGAGGCTGACTAGCTGACCCGCTACGACATCGAGTAGAACGCGCTGCCCTGGATTAACAGCACGACCAGCGCAGCACCTGCGATGAATGGCGCGTACGGGATCGGATCTCCCTTGCCCCGCAGCCTGGTGATGAGCAGGATGGCTGCCGCGAGGCCGCCGGACATCGCCATAATGAGCATCGCCGGCACGACGAACGTCAGCCCAAGCGCGAATCCGACGAAGAACGCCAGCTTCACGTCACCCATCCCCATCGCACCGCCCGTGAGCAGCGATGGGATGAACAGCATGCCGCCGAAGACGAGGCCCCCGGCGACGACGTCGAGTCGGTTCGCACCCGGCACGACCATACCGAGGATGAGTGCGCCGAGGATCGCCGGATACGTCACGGCGTTCGGTACGCGGTAGGCGAGCAGATCCGTCGCGGTGCAGATGATCAGCACGGACGCGTAGAACGCGACGATCGCCAGATGCCAGTCCTCGCCAACGTACTGGCGACCGAGGAGGGCGAAGATGCCGGCCGTCGCGGCGACGACGAAGATGCGTCGCAGCGGCGCTCCCGTCGTCAGCAGGCGAGGCATCTCGATGGCACCGGTCTCGCTCGCGAGTTCGAGCTGGCCGCCCGGGCCCCGGCGCTTCGGCTGCGGCATGTCCTCAGCATCGTCGCCGCGTTCGTACGGCTCCCGCGCCAGGCGCGCGATCAGCGCGTCGAGCACGAAGCCGACGATCACGCCGAACATGGCCATGATGATGATGGTCAAGAACGCTCCTCAGTGAGAATGATCGGCAGCAGGATAGCAATTCTGCGTAGGGAGTTTACGTAATGCGAGCAGCGACGCAGGTCATCGCGGGCGCCACGCTGGGTGCGTCGTATCGAGCCAGACGTCCGCGCGCGCGTCGTCGTGTCCATACCAGATGGGGAGCGTCGCGTTGCGGATGTAGCCCCATCGCAGGCGCCGCTGCACGGGCGCGCAGAACTCGAGACGTGCGTTCACCTTCGCCATCAGGTAGTCCTGCACATCCAGCCCGATCCGGCGACGTGCTTCCGGGTCGAACTCCGCCCGCGACCGGTCGAGCAGCGCGTCCACCTGCCCGTCCTGCAGTCGGTACGAGTTCATCGGCTGGCCGCTGCGGAATTGCGGGTACAGCCAATCATCCAGATCCACGCCGCCGTCTTCCATCGCGAAGGTGAACGGCGCCACACCCTCGGTGGCGCCCTCGACATTGCGCAGTAGCGCCGACGCGATCAGCGCCTGCCCGGTAGGGTCCGTTTCCGGCACGACGTTCGCGCCCAGCACGCTGGAAAGTTGGCGGCTGATGGCGCCGATCGCGCGCTCAGGAAGCGCTTTGGGCTGGCCCGCGAAGGTAATGCGCAGTTCGGTGACGGCCCCGCCAGTCGCCGCGTCCCAGAGCTGCTTCGCCGCACGGATGTCGTCAGCGCGGCCGGAGCTGTCCGATCGGTAGCCGCCGCGATGCGCGAGATCGGCGCCCGCCACGGCGAATCGGCGCATCACGGGCGCGATCGGCCCGGTGAGTTCGGCGGAGGGGCGACCATCCATCGCCGGGTAGAGCACCTGGATCAACTCCGCCCGATCGATCGCAAGATGGATCGCCCGCCGGACGCGGTCGTCGTTGAAGGGACGGCGGTCCAGCAGGAAGCGGCTGGCAAGGATGCCGCCGGCGCCCGTTTCGTCAAGTGTGACGTCTTCAAGATTCGTCTTGCGTTCCGCGTCGAGCGTCGCCGCATCGACGAACTCTG
The DNA here is from genome assembly GCA_031400455.1 of Chloroflexota bacterium. Classification (GTDB taxonomy): domain Bacteria; phylum Chloroflexota; class Dehalococcoidia; order DSTF01; family JACRBR01; genus JANXYW01. Next base: position 115,184 of record JANNPX010000025.1, read on the forward strand.
TCGCATCGACGGCACGCTGCTGGAACGCGGCGCGCTGGAACGCATCCTCCTGCGGCGAGAAGAACGCGTCGTATCCATCGAGAAACGGACGTCCGGTACCGATGCCGTGCGGGTTATCGTTCCGCGCGAACCACGACGGGTTGCGTCGCAGTCTGACGGCTATCTCCGGCTCGAACGTGTCGAGAATGAACGGCCCGGTGCCGATCATCGCGGCGTCCGCGGCGAGCCGGTCGCTGCCGTCGGCGACGTCCGCCGGGATGATGAAGGCGTGTCGTCCCGCCAGGAAGTTCAGGAACGGCGCGACAGGCGACGTCGTTGTGATGACGGCCGTGCTCGCGTCACGCACTTCGATCTTGTCGATGACGTTCCAGTTGCTCTGCCGGAAGAAGAGGCGCCCCTGCTCGCTGTTCTTGTTGAGCTGCCGCTCGATGCTGTACTTCACGTCGTCAGCCGTCAGCGCGCGCCCCGCGGCTCGCGGGTAGGCTGTCCGGTACTTCGGCGTGTCGTGGAACGTCACGCCTTCGCGGAGGCGGATAATGTACGTGGTTTGATCCGGTTGCTCCGGCATCGCGGCTGCCAGCTCCGGTGCGAGCGCACCCGCGCGCTCATCCTCGTAACGCAGCAGCTTGCTGAACACGGCGGAGTGCATGTTCGCGACCGGCCCCATCTGCGTGAGGTGCGGGTCGAGGGAGTCGTACACACTGGCATCGAAGTTGTAGACACGCAGCGTGCCGCCTCGTGTGCCAACGGGCGCTGACGACGGCGTCGCCGTTTCCGCCAGCACGTCGCTCTGCTTGCGCGCTCCGCCGCCCCGTTTGTAGCCGAAGACCGCGACGCCTGCCGCGGTCGCGGAGATGGCAGCCCCCGCCGCAAGGAAGCTTCGGCGGTTGATGCGGCGAAGGTGGGCGTGCTGTCGCTGAGATGGGGGGCGGGAGGGCAGCGTCATCGGCGGTGGTCGGCTCGGTCAGACGGGAAGGTCACGCGGACGCTTTGGCCAGCTCGGGCTCGTCGGCCGATTCGTCGACGGGGCCCTTCCACTCGCACTTCGTGCATTTCGCCTCACTCTTGCCCGCCATGACGACGAGGCCGGCGCAGTCCGGGCAGGGTTGCTTCAGCGGGCGCGTATTGCTCGTGAAGTCACAGGCAGGATACTTCTCGCACCCGTAGAAGGTGCGCGCGCGGCCCCGGCGCGTCTTGCGCTCGATGATCTCGCCGCCATCCTTCGGGCAAAGTACGCCGATCTTCTGCGCGATCGAGCGTCGCGTCTTGCACTCTGGATACTGCGTGCACTCGAGGAACTGGCCGAACGGGCCGCGCTTGCTCACCATGGGCGACTCGCAAACCGGGCACTTCTCGTCGGTGGGCTGCGGTTCGGGCGCGGCGTCCTCGCCCAGCGGGCGGGAGCTCTTGCAGTCGGGAAATCCGCTGCACGCGAGGAACTGGCCGAAGCGCCCCCAGCGGACGATCATCGGCTTGCCGCACTTCTCGCACTTCTCGTCCGTCTGCTGCTCGACGCGGGGAACGTCGACGACCCGCCCGAGCGCGAGTTCCAGCGGATCGTAGAACTCTTGGACGACGGTCGGCCAGGCGCGCTCGCCGTTGGCCACGTCGTCGAGTTCGTCTTCCATGCGCGCGGTGAAGCCCACGTCCACGACTTCCGGGAAGTGCTCCGTCAGCATGTCGCTGACGATGAATCCCAACTCCTCCGGCTTCAGTGCGCGTCCATCCTTCAGCACGTAGTTGCGGTCTTGAATCGTCGACATGATGGCCGCGTACGTGGACGGGCGGCCGATGCCGTTCTCTTCGAGCGCCTTCACGAGCGTTGCTTCCGTGAAGCGCGGCGGCGGCTCGGTGAAGTGCTGGTCGGGCGTGACCTGGAGCAGGCGTAGCAGGTCGCGCTCGTTGAGGTCGGGCAGCGTCTTCTCCGCGTCCTCATCGTCGTCGGTGTCCCGGCCCTCGATGTAAACCTGCCGGAATCCCGGGAACCGCATGTGGCTGGCGGACGCGCGCAGCAGGTAGGGCGCCGGTTGCGTATCGACGGCCGCGTCGATTTCGGCGCTGACCTGGTCGAACACAGCGTCCGCCATCTGGCACGCGAGGAACCGCTGCCAGATGAGCGTGTAGAGTTTGGCCTGGTCACCCGTCAACGACTTGCTCAGACTCGCAGGGTCGCGGAAGGCCGATGTCGGACGGATCGCTTCGTGGGCCTCTTGCGCGCCCTTCGACTTCGTCTTGTAGAAGCGCGGTTCGGTCGGCACAAAGTCCGCGCCGTAGCGCTGCGCGATGGCGCCCCGCACCTCGTTGCGCGCGGTCTCTGCGATGTTCAGCGAGTCGGTGCGCATGTAGGTGATGAGACCGACCTGACCCTGGCCCGGTACCTTCAACCCTTCGTAGAGCTGCTGCGCAACGGCCATCGTGCGCTTGGCCGAGAACCCGAAGCGGCGTGAGGCTTCCTGCTGCAGCGTGCTCGTCGTGAACGGCGGCGAGGGCCGGCGCAACTGCTGCTTCTTCTTCACGTCGCGCACGCTGTAGGCCGCGCGCCGCAGATCGGCGGTGATCGTCTGCGCTTGTTCGCCCGTGCCGATTTCGGCCTTCTTCGTGCCGGGCAGGCCGGCGAGACGTGCGGCAAACGCCTGGCCGTCGGCGTCCGCCTGCTTGGCGAGTTGCGTCTCGATCGTCCAGTACTCCTGCGGCACGAATGCCTGGATCTCGCGCTCGCGGTCGACGACCATCTTCAACGCAGGCGACTGTACGCGGCCCGCGCTCAGCCCGCGGCGGATCTTGCTCCAGAGCACGGGGCTGATCTTGTAGCCGACGAGGCGGTCGAGGACGCGGCGTCCCTGCTGGGCGTCGACGATGCGCATATCGATCTCGCGCGGGTGCTCAAAGGCCTCGTGGATGGCGTCCGCCGTGATTTCGTGGAACTCGACGCGCTGGTATCCCTTCGTCGCCAGGTCCATCGCTTCCATGAGGTGCCACGAGATCGCCTCGCCCTCGCGGTCGGGGTCTGTGGCGAGGTAGACCTGCTTCGCGTCCTTGGCGGCAGCCTTGAGCTGCTTGACGACTTCCTTCTTGTCCTTCGGGACGATGTAGCGCGGCGCGAAGCTGTCGTCGACGTTGACGCCTAGCTGCGACTTCGGCAGGTCGCGCACGTGGCCGATCGAGGCGCGCACATCGTAGTCGCGGCCCAGAATGCTCGAGAGGGTGCGCGCCTTCGCGGGGGACTCGACGATAACGAGCCGCTTGCCCTTGGCGCTACGGGTCGTCGGCGCGTTGGCGCCAGCTGCCTTTGAGGGCGCCTTCTTCTTCTTGGCAGCCGGCTTCTTTTTGGCGCCCGCCTTCTTGGCAGCCGGCTTCTTCGCCTTGGGAGGCGCGGGAGCCTTTACCTCTATAGGCGTGATCGCCTGTCCGGTGCCGGTTGGGGCTTCGATGCCCATTTCGTCTGCCATCAGCTTCTTTCTTCTCCTGCCCACGCAGGCCCCGAGTGTTATACACGACGCGGACGGCGGCACAACAGCTTCTTCGGTTGGGGGTACGTCCGTCTGAATACGGCCGCAGCCGCGTTCAGAACCGGCGATTCACCCTCAACGTCAGTGGGTCGCTGCTCTTCGAGCGTAGCAGGCCATGTCAAGCCCGGCGCGCTGGGAGCGTCAAATCAGCCCTCGCCGACGCTCGGCGACCGACACGTGAGAGTGACAGAGGCCACGGCACGGGCGTACCCGCGGAGCTTCAGCTCCGCCCCGCTCATCGCTTCGAGCTGAGAGCATCGAAGTAGGGGCACGCGGTGGCGTGTCCTCGCGCAGCGAAGCGTCGCTACGGCGTGGCGAGCAGTTTGCGCACCAGCGGCGGCATCAGTGCGGCGAGCGGCGAGGCCGGTTCGGAGACGTCGTTGACTTCGAACCCTCGCGGCGTCGTGCGCCACGTGCGGTAGCCACCGACGGGGATCTTGAGCCGCTTGCAGATACGCTTGGCCGCGGCGCCGTAGCCGACGGGCACGTAGAGGTAGAAGATCTGATCGGGGATGGCCGCGTATCGCGCCCAGGCGCGCTGCGCTTCGCCCTCGGTTACGCCTTCGATGTCGACGACCGCAGCCGTCATCACCAGCTTCGTCTCGCCGGTGCTCACCTTCTCGACGACGATGATGTCCGGCGCGATCTGCTCGTCGCCGACCTGCACGGCCATCGTCACCGCCGGCACGTTACTGTGCGCCCGGTACGCCGGGTGCTCCTTCGTTGGGAAGGTGAACCGCGCCTCGACCACACCCTGCACCGCCTTCACGAGCGACTCATCCTTCGAGCGCGTGGTCCGGTTCAGCAGCGTATCGACGTCTTCCCAGCGCGTATCGAGAGTCATGTAGCCCTCCGGTGAGGCAGCGGTAGATTCGCCCGCAGATTAGTGCACGCCGTCACGAAGTTCAAGCGGAGTGGCGGAGGGGGTGGGATTCGAACCCACGGTGGTTTGAGCCACAACCGTTTTCAAGACGGTCTCCATAGTCCACTCGGACACCCCTCCGTTCGGTGCAATTGTAGGGGATTGGTCTTCAGTCGTCAGTTGAAGGTCGTCGGGGGCGGCGTCCGATCGGCTCTGTTACCATGCGCCGTGTTGGCGAACCGCGACGAGTTCCCGCGAAGCTGACCCGCTGACAGGCTGACCCGCTGACTAGCTGAAAGCTACCCGTGAAGATCTGCTTCCTCATGTACCAGGGCAACATGTACTCGGGCGGGCAGGGCGTATACCTGTTCTACCTGACGCGCGAACTGGCGCGCATGGGGCACGAGGTGCATGTCATCGCAGGGCCGCCGTACCCGACACTCGATGAGCGCGTGACGACGCACAACGTCACCGACTACAGCTACTGGACGTACCACCACTACAAGAAGGACTTCGTCTTCAACCGGCCGCCGCTCAGCTACTTCCACCCGGTCAACCTCTACGACTTCATCTCGACGCGCATCGCCCTGTCGTCGCTGCTGGCGAACTTCAGCGTGCGGGCGTACTTCAAGCTGCGTGAGCTGGCGCGCGAGCATCGATTCGACGTCGTGCACGACAACCAGACGCTGAGCTACGGAGTCTGGGCAACGCACGCAAGCGGCTTTCCGCTGGTGGCGACGATCCACCATCCGCTGTCGTACGACCTGAAAAACCAGCTCCGGCAGGCGCGCTCCACGTACGAGAAGGCACGTCGCATCCTCTGGTCGCCGTGGTACATGCAGGAGTGGACGGCGAAGAGCGTCGACCGCGTGATCGTCGTGTCCGAGACATCGCGCGTCGACGTCGAGGAGGCGTTCCAGCTTCCACCCGAGAAGGTGCGCACCGTGTACAACGGCATCGACGTCGACACCTTCCGGCCGCTGCGGGGTGTCGAGCGCCAGCCCGACAAGCTGCTGTACGTCGGCAACTCCGAGGATCGCAACAAGGGCGCGCGCTACTTCCTCAAGGCGCTCGACATCCTCAAGGACGAGATTGACTTCCGCGTCACCTTCGTCGACAACGTGAAGCACAACCTGAAGCTGGCGCCGAAGCTGGTCGATGACTACGGCCTGAATTCGCGCGTCGACTTCACCGGCCGCATCCCGACGGAAGACCTCGTGCGCCACTACAACGAGGCGAAGCTGCTCGTCACGTCGTCGGTACACGAGGGGTTCGGGCTGCCGCTCGCGGAGGCGATGTCGTGCGGCACGCCGACCGTCGCGACCGATATCGGCGCGTACCGGGAGATCGTCGAGCACGGCAAGAGCGGCTGGCTGGTGCCGCCGTCCGATCCGCGGGCGCTTGCGGACGCGATCCGTATGATGTGGAATGACGTTGGCCTTCGTCAGCGGCTCAGCGAGGGCGGCCGCCAGCGCATCGAGGAGAAGTTCAACTGGCGGAAGGCCGCCGAGGAGACGCTGGCCGTGTACGAGGAGATAGTCCCGGCCAAACGCCGCACCTTCGCCATGCCGGAACAGGTTCCGGGCGCGTAGTTCCAGGTTTTCAACTTGCCCGACAACATCGTCAACGTCGATTTCAAGCGCCACTTCCAAATCGAGCCCGGCGAGCGCGTGCTTGACCTCGGCTGCGGCAACGGCCGTCACACCATGGAAGCCGCGCGCTACCCCGGGCGTATCGTCGGCCTAGACTTCTCACGCGATGATCTGGTTGCGGCCAAGTTCATGTACGACGATATGGTGCGGCAGGGGAAGATCCGCGGCCGCGCCGACTTCATCGTCGGGGACGCCCAGAACCTGCCGTTCAAAGACGGAGCGTTCGACAAGTCTCTCTGCACCGAGGTCTTCGAGCACATCCCGGACGACCGCCGCGGCATCGCGGAGTTCCTGCGCGTCACGAAGCCTGGCGCGCAGACGGTCGTCAGCATCCCGGCGTACTGGCCGGAGCGGGCGTACTGGGCGCTGAGTTGGGATTACTGGCACTCGCCGGGCGGACACGTGCGGTGGTACCGTCCGGGGCAGATGCGGCAGATCCTCGAAGAGAGCGGTATGGATGTCGAGTTCCAGCGGCGGCGGCATTCGTCGCAGAGCTTCTACTGGTTCCTGCGCTGCATCCACGGCCTGCCGAACGAGAACTTCTTGCCGGTGCGCCTGACGTGGAAGCTGATCAACGTCCACCACAACCGCCGCCTCAAGCTGCTCGAATACATCGAGACGATCGCGAACCTCGTCATCGGCAAGGATCTGATCCACTACGGCCACAAGCGCGGAGCGGCGAAGACGGCCGAGCCGGCGCACGAATTTGCCGGCGTGTCGCGCTAGCTCGCGAGGCTCCACGAATGACCATCCAGAACGCGAGGCGCCTGCCATCTTCGGCGGAGATGACCGAGCGGTTGCAGTCGTGGATCGAGCGCTTTCGCGTTACCGGCGCGTCGATCGCTTGGATGCACGGCGACGAGGTCGCGACCGCTGCGGCGGGCGCAATTAACCTGAACACGGGCGTCGACGTCACGCAGGATACGCTGTTTCAGATCGGCTCGATTACCAAGATCTACACGACGACGCTGATCATGCAGCTCGTGGATGAAGGGCGGATCGAACTCGACGCGCCGGCGACGAATTACCTTCCCGAACTGAGGTTCGGCAACGGAACAGCGTCGCGCACAGTCACAATCCGCCAGTTGCTCACGCACACGAGCGGCGTTGATGGCGACTTCTTCGACGACTTCGGGCGTGGCGACGATTGTGTTGAGAAGTACGTGGCTGCGTGCGGGAACCTGCCGGAGGTCTTCCCGGCCGGCACCATGTGGTCGTACTGTAATGCCGGCTTCGTGGTGCTTGGGCGCATCGTCGAGTTGATGACCGGCATGAACTGGGACGCCGCACTCAAGACGCGCATCCTCGACCCGATTGGCGCGTCCCACACTGTCACGCTTCCCGAGGTGGCGCTGTTGCACCGCACGTCTGTTGGACATGGATTCAACCTATCGCTACAGATCGAGCGCAGCCCGTACTGGAATCTCGCGCGTGCCGCCGGACCGGCAGGAGCTACTCCGTGCGCAACGGCGGCGGATCTGCTGACGTTCGCGAAAGTGCACATCGACGGCGGCGTTGCCGTAGGCGGCGCGCGCGTCCTGTCCGAAGCGTCCGTCCGGGCGATGCAGCAGTCGCAGTTCGACCTGCCGCGGGTGCCCGGTGAGGGAGCAGCGCACTGGGGACTCGGCTGGATGCTGTTCGACTGGGACGGGCGCCGAGTCATCGGCCACGACGGCGGTACGATCGGCCAGCTCTCGTCTCTGCGCATCCTGCCCGAGGAGCGCTTCACCGTTGCTGTCCTGACCAACACGACCCCAACGGGCGGGTTGCTCGGTAGCCGTGTCATGCGCTGGCTGTTCGAAGAGACGCTTGGCATCGAGATGCCGGCGCGGCCGAAGCCACCGGAATCGCCGGTAGAGATGGATGTGCGACCTTACGCCGGCGTGTACGAGCGGCTCGGGCTGCGCGTGGACATAGCGGAGAAGGACGGTCAGCTGTCGGCGAAGTACACGGGCAGCGGTGCGCTCTCGGATCTTCAAATCGATCAGCCGCCATACGACCTGATACCGGTCGAGCACGGGCTATTCGTCGAGAGGAACCCATACACGGGGACGTACGCTCCCGTGACGTTCAGTGGATTTGAGAACGGGCGTCCGCGCTTTATAGAAGCGACACGCGTCGCACGGCGCGTAGGCTAGCTCCCTGCGTCGGCGCGCCGCAATCCGCTACCATGCCCCCGATATGGTGTCCACGCTCGACCGCTTCCAGTCCATCGATCCCGCGCTGCTCGATATCGGGCCCGCGGATCGCGTCATCGATCTGGGCTGCGGCACGGGGCGTCACGTGCTGGAACTTTCGAAGATCCCGGCCGACATCATCGGCGCTGACATCTCGCGCACCGATATCCGCGCCGGGCGCTACCTGCTCGAGATCATGCGGCGACGCGACGAAGTGAAGGCGCGCGTCCACTGGCTGCAGACGGCGGGGGAGCGGCTGCCGTTCAAGGATGGCGCCTTCGACCGCGTCATCTGCACCGAGACGCTGGAGCACGTCGACGACGAACACGTGCTGGCGCGCGAGCTGGCTCGCGTGCTCAAGCCAGGGGGCATCCTGGCGATCAGCGTGCCAGACGAGTACTCCGAGAAGGTGTTCTGGAAGCTGTCGAAGAACTACCGCACGCATGCTGGTGGGCATGTCCGCATCTTCGGCCGCAGTGAGATCGTGCGCCTCATGCGCACATCCGGGCTGGAGCCGTACGCCGTTCGCTATCGTCACTCGCTCGAGACGGTGTACTGGCTCAGCCACGTCGCGTTCTGGAGCGACTGGGGCAAGCAGGGGCCGATCACCAGCGCCTTCCGCCGCATCCTCGACTCGCAGCGGGCGCGCGCATCCGGCATCGTCACCGCGCTCGATGACATCGGCAACCGCATCCTGCCGAAGAGCATCGTCGTATACAGCCGCAAACCGCTGCAAGGCGCGTCGCGCAACGGCGCGAGCACCAACGGACACAGCCTCGTCGATATCGACGAGCGCACGAAGGTGGAAGTGCGAGCCGTACCAGCGCCGTTCGCCATCGATCCGGGCGCGCCGGTTGTCACGGGTGACATCCCCGCGACCGCATTCTCATTGAAGGACGAACTGCGCATCGCGCTCAAGCTCGATCCGGAGCCGCAGAAGGCGCGGCTGATCGAGCTGCTGCGCTCGTGCCGCTTCAGCATGATGCGCGAAGTGCAGGCGCTCAGCGGCGAGCAAGCGTCGACGCCGTGGACGCCCGACGGCCGCTCGATGAAGGAGATTGTCGGGCACATCACGGGGTGGGAACGCTGGGCGACGGCCGCCCTCGATCAGATCGCGACGGGCGTCTCGGAGCCGTCCATCATGTCGCTCAGCGGCTACCCGGAGGGCATCCGCCGCTACGGTTCGGTCGAGGCGTTCAACGCCGCGCGCATGGGCGAAGCGCGCGAACAGCCATGGGCGGAGATCCTCGAGCAGAGCGACGCGATCTTCGACGCACTGATCGCCGCAGCCGAACGTACGCCAGCCACGTCGCTATCACAGACCGCCGATTTCTTCTGGCCGGATCTCGGTGGGACGGTCCCTTGTGGCATGTATCTGCTGATGGTCTCCGCGTACCACTACCAGGAGGAACATCTGCCAGAGGTTGTCGGGCGAGTTGGTAGTTCGTAGTTGGCAGTTAGTAGTTCTTTGGTGCTGAGTTGGATGATGCGTGCAGGACTATAAGAAGCTCAAAGTGTGGGAGAAATCGCACGCGCTGACGCTCGCGGTCTACCGCGCCACAAGCAAGTTCCCCAAGCACGAACAGTACGGGCTCGTCAGCCAACTGCAGCGCTGCTCCAGTTCCGTGCCGTCGAATATTGTCGAAGGTTGCGGCCTCAACACGAAGCCCGAACTTCTCAAGCATTTGCACTATGCGATGGGCTCGGCGAAAGAGATGGAATACCAGCTGCTACTTGCGAAGGACCTCGGCTACGTTCCGAATGCGGCGTACGAATTGCTTGCGAAGGATGTGGACGAAGTCGAACGCATGCTCTCCGCCCTGATCTCGACGATCCGCCGAGGCAGCGCGTAGCGTGGAAGAACTACAAACCACAAACTACGAACTACAAACTCCCCTCAAAATCGCCTTCATCATGTACCAGGGCAACATGTACTCGGGTGGGCAGGGCGTCTACCTGCACTACATCACGCGCGAGCTCGTGAGACTGGGGCACGAAGTGCACGTCATTTCGGGGCGGCCGTATCCGCGGCTCGTCGATGGCGTCGTACACCACAAGCTGCACACCTACACGCTGTGGGCGTTTCTCGACGGGCGCGACGAACTGGCGTACAACGACGCGCCGTTCGCAATGCTGCACCCGTGGAACTTCTACGAGTTCGCTTCGACGCGCGTGTCGCTCGGCTCGCTGTTCTTTTCGTTCAGCGTGCGCGCCTACCAGAAGCTCGCTGAAATCGAGCGCCAGTACGGGCCGTTCGACCTCGTGCACGACAACCAGACGCTCGGTTACGGCATCCTCGCCATGAAGAAGCTGATGGGCAAACCGGTCGTCGCGTCGCTCCACCACCCGCTCGCGATCGACAAGGCGAACAACTTGCGGGAGGCGAAGACCGTCGTCCGCCGCCTCTCGCGCGAGATCTGGTTCCCGGGACGCATGCAGTCGATCGTCGCGAACGGCATCGACATGATCTTCACGGGATCGCGGAACTCCGCGCAGAGCGTCAGCGCATCGATGGATATCCCGCTCGAGCACATTCGCCAGACGCCGTACGGCGTCGACCACGAGATCATGCACCCGCTATCCGACGCCGCGCGCGTCCCCGGTACGATCCTCTTCGTCGGCGACTCCGAAGACCGAAACAAAGGCGCACGCTTCCTCATCGAAGCCTGCGCGCAGCTGCAGCACGACACCGACTTCCGCCTGCTCTTCAAGGACAAGAAGGAGAGGGATATGACGGTCGTGCCGCCGCTCGTCTGGAAGCACGGGCTGCAGCGATTCGTCGAGTACATCCCGCGGCTGGAGACCGACGAACTGGTGAGGCTCTACAACAGCGCCCAGATCGTCGTGTCGCCGTCGCTATACGAAGGCTTCGGCCTGCCCGCTGCCGAGGCGATGGCCTGCGGCGCCGCAGTCATCGCAACGACGGCCGGCGCCTTTCCGGAGTTCATCGAGGACGGCCGCACCGGCATCCTCGTCCCGCCCGGCGACGCCGACGCGCTGGCCGCCGCCATCCGCTCGCTGCTTGCTGATCCCGAACGCTGCGTCCGCATGGGCGCCGCCGCGAGCGAGCACATCCGCACGAACTTCACCTGGGAGCGCACGGCGAAGATCACGCTCGACCTGTACGGCGAGGTGCTGGCGAAGCAACCCCGTCGTCCCACATCCATCGTCTCGTAGGAGCAGGTCTTCAGACTGCGCCGCGGGTGCGACGAGGCCGATGGCACCGTTAACGGCCCGTTAACCCGCGTTCACGCGCTGATAATCTCGCTGCCCGATGCTGATAGCATGACAATCGAAACATCCCAGAACCGACCCGGCGACGCGCATGCCGCAGCCTCCTGCCCGGATGGGGTCGCGCTTGTGCGAGGCACGCCCGCGGCGCGTGATACTCACGCCGGTATCGCTCGCGTGATCGCCAATGGCGACGACATCGCCAGGATTCAGCCGGACGACGTGCTGGTCTGCGCGGTCGTGTCTCCGATCATGCTTGCGGCGCCCATCGGCGCGCTCGTGGCCGACGTCGGCGGCATGCTTTCGAATCCGGCGATCATTGCTCGGGAGCGGGGTATTCCCGCAGTCTTCGCGACGCGCGACGGCACGCAACGTATCCGCGATGGCCAGCGCATCGCGGTTGATGGCGCGCGTGGCGTCGTGACGATCCTCGAGTAAGCTCTGCTCTCCATTGGCGCGACCCTCACGCGTCCTGCACGCACCTGAATCCCATATTCCCCGTCGAGCTGCCCGGCGTGTTGGCGCTGCGCGCGGCGACGCGATAGCGGTAGCAGTACGACTCGTGGCAGAGGTACGAGCCGCCGCGGATGACGCGATGTGTGCCGTCGGGAGGGCCTGCGGGATTCCCGCGCGGGCCATCGATGTGGTAGCGGGGGCTGAACCAGTCGGCGCACCACTCCCACGCGTTGCCGGACATGTTGTACAGGCCGAAGCCGTTCGGCGCGAACGAATCGACCGGCGCGGTGCCGTAGTACCCATCGGCGACGGTGTTGGTGCGCGGAAACTCGCCCTGCCAGATGTTGCAGCGATGCTCTCCGCCCGGCGTCAGCTCGTCGCCCCACGGATACCGCTTCTGTTCGAGGCCGCCGCGCGCCGCGTACTCCCACTCTGCCTCTGTCGGCAGACGCGCGCCCGCCCACGCGCAATACGCCATTGCGTCGCCCCACGTGACGTGCACGACGGGATGCTGCCCTCGCAGGTCGATATTTGAATGCGGGCCTTCGGGATGGCGCCAGTTCGCGCCCTCGACTTCACGCCACCACGGGGCGGCGGCGACGCCGCGCGTGTCGGGGAAGTCATCCGGCAGCAGGCCGCCGAATACGAACGATGCCGCGAAACGCTCGGCGTCGGTCACGTACGCCGTGGCGGTGACGAACGCGGCGAAGCGCTCGTTGCTGACGGCCGTGGGGTCGATCCAGAACGGCCGCACCGACACGCGCCGGACTGGCCCCTCGCCGTCCTGCGGATATCCAACACCGTTGTCCGTCCCCATCAGGAACGAGCCACCCGGTAGCAACGCCATGCGGGGAGTCGAGTCGGCCGATCGCAGAGTCGCCTTGGAGACAGGCCGGGGGTGAGGTGCTCGATCTGCCGCGGGCGCACAGCACGCAGAGTCGCGCTCGTCCTCACACATCTCGATCCTCTGCGCTCTCTGCGGCTCTGCGGTGAATCCCGTCGCACATCTACTGGCGCGCCATCTCGATCCGCGCCTCCTGCTCGAGGTCCCGCGGCGGCTCCGGCCCCGATACATCGACGATGACCCTGCGCAGCGTGCCCGTGAACCGGAACGGCGAAGCGTAGTCGTTCGTCACCGGATTGCCCTCGTCACGCCCGACCTGGAAGCCGACGCCCAGGCCGAACAGGAACGGCACCGTGCGCGGGATCTGTCCCTCGCCGCACGCCTGCCCGTTGATGTACAGCCGGAGCACGCCGCCCGGACCGAACGGCTGGGGCCCCGTCTTCTCGAACCCGCATCCGAGCGTACCCTTGCCGGCAGGGACGTCGATGTCCGAGGTGAACGTCCACACCGCCTTGCCGAGAAAGTTGTACGCGTAGCAGAGCTTGCGGTTTCGTACGTAGAGCGAATAGCCGCCGAAGCGCCCGCCGTCCGCCACGAGCGCGCCCTCGGCGCCCTCCGGCGGAATGTCGACTTCGGCCGTAATCGTGTGCGAGCGGTTCTTCGTGTTCACCGCGGCCGCCGCCTCGATGGGAGCGCCGCCCGGGTAGTAGATGAACCGCTTGCTCCGGCCCGTCGTCAGCCGCGGCCGCCCGAGGCCGCGGCCGATGCTGCGCGCGTCCATGGGCAGCACGTTGTTCTTCGCGGCCTCGATCCACCAGATGTCCTGCAGTTCGCGCAGCTTCTCCGGATACTCGGCC
>JANNPX010000042.1:0-58837 GCA_031400455.1 Chloroflexota bacterium
GTCGAACGTCCCGAGCCCCGCCTCGTTGAAGACGGCGAAGATGCCCATGAAGATCAGGATCGAAGCCGAGACCAGCATGATCGTCAGCTTCATCGCGCTGTATTCCTTGGTGCGCGAGAACGTCTCGAAGACGCTGCTGGAACCCCACACCGCGATCAGCAGGTACATCGGCAGCACCGCCACCTCGTACCAGAAGAAGAAGAAGAACAGGTCCAGCGACTCGAAGGTGCCGTAGACGCCGGACACCAGCACCCAGAACAGGATGAAGAAGTCCTTGTTGTGGTGCTCGATCTTCCACGAGATCAGGGTCCCGCCAAACGCCACGATGCCCGTCAGCAGCACCATCGGCGCCGCGATGCCATCAAGGCCGAGCGCGAGCGAGATGCCGTGCGGGCCGAGGAACGCGACGTTCTCCAGCCAGTCGTACCGGATGAAGAACTGGTATCCGCCACCAGTGTGGTCGACTTCGTAAGCGAAGAAGATGTATGTGCTCAGCACGAACAGCGTCGCGCCCGTCGCCACGCTGATCCAGCGCACGATGTCCTTGCGGTGGTCGGGCACGCCGACCAGCACCGCCGCGGTGACCAGCGGCAGGAAGAGCGTAGCGATCAGCCAGTAACCAGATTGCATCCTACGTCCTGTATCCGAACGCTACGATCGTGATGACGACGACGCCGATGACGACGCCCAGCGCGTAGTTCGGGAGCTTGCCGGTCTGGTGGTACTTCGCGAGCTTCGCGGCGAAGTCCGTCACCTCGCCGGTGCCGTTGACGCCGGAGTCGTTAACCACCGCGCGGTCGAACCACGCGACCATCTGACCGGCGGCGAGCACGATCTTGTCGATGATCAGCTGATACAGCTCGTCGATGTAGAACCGGTTGAGGAACATCCGGTAGAAGAACGGCGAGAACGCACCGGCGCGCTTCGATGGCTCTGCTGCGCCTCCCCAGATCCAGTAGCCGGCCAGGATGCTCGCCGTGACACTGACCACCGAGAAAATCGACAGCCACCACACGACGTGGAACTCTTCCGGACCCTCTGCCAGGTTGTAGACGAACCCGAGCCAGCCGCTGTGGAAGCCCAGCGCTTCGCCGACGCCCTCGAAGATGACGAAGCCGCCGATCACCGTCAGCACCGACAGGATCGCGATCGGCCCCGTCATGAGTGGCGGCGATTCGTGCGCGTGCTCGAATACGTGGTGGTCTTTCGGCTCGCCGAAGAACGTCAGCAACACCACGCGCGTCATGTAGAGCGCGGTGATCGGCAGCGACATCAGCACCAGCACGAGCGCGGCCTGGTTGATCGGCCCGTGGTACAGGCCAGCGAGGATCTCGTCCTTCGCCCAGAATCCGGATAGCGGGATCACACCGGCCATGGCGGCCGCACCGATCACGAACACGGGCGCCGTGATCGGCATCTTTCCCCAGAGCCCTCCCAACTTGTCGACTTCCTGCTGCTCCGTCGCGTGGATGACGGAACCGCTCGCGAGGAAAAGCGACGCCTTGAAGAACGAGTGCACGAAGAGATACAGCATCGCCGCGCCCACGGCGCCCGAGCCAAGCGCCACCATCATCAGCCCGAGGCTGTTGAGCGTTGAGTAGGCGACAACGCGCTTGATATCGCGCTGCGCCAAACCGATGAACGCGGCGCCGAGCGTCGTGATCAGGCCGATGATCGTGATCAGCTCCATCATGCCGTCGACCTGCTCGAACAGGGGCAGCATGCGCGCCACGAGGTAGACGCCGGCCACGACCATCGTCGCGGCGTGGATCAGCGCCGACACGGGCGTGGGGCCTTCCATTGCGTCCGGAAGCCATACGTGCAGCGGGAACTGCGCGGACTTGCCGCAGGCGCCCGCGAACATGCAGATCGCTGCGCCGGCCAGCCACTTGCTGTTGATGTCGCCCGCTTCCGCCATCTCCAGAATGTGCTGGATGTTGAACGTGCCTGTCTGCGTGAACAGGATGATGATGCCAATCAGCAGCCCGACGTCGCCGATGCGCGTCGTGATGAATGCCTTCTTCGCCGCTTCGCCCGCCGACTGCTTGTCGTTGTAGTAGCCGATGAGCAGCATCGAGCAGAGCCCCACCAGCTCCCAGGCGAAGTAGAGCAGCAGCAGGTTGTCCGCCAGCACGAGCGTCAGCATCGATGCAACGAACAGCGACACGATCGCGAAGAACCAGCCGTAACGCCGGTCACCGTGCATGTAGCTGGTCGAGTAGATCATCATCAGCGTGGCGACCAGCGTCACACAGAAGAGCATCACCAGCGTGATCTGGTCGACGAACGTGCCCATCCGGATCTCGATCGCGCCGGGAATGTTCGACCACTCCCAGCTGCGCTCGACGCCGTGGAAGTTGCCGTCGCCGATCGCGTTCTGCACGTCGCGACCGATGACTAGCACCAGCAGGAACGCGACGCCCATCAGCCCGATCGCGAGCCAGTCGCCCTTGCGCGGCAACCATGGACTGAACAGAAGGAGGATGACGAAGCCTGCTATCGGCAATGCCGGCAGCACCCACGCGTCATCCATGCCAAATCCGCTGATCGCTACTCCCCCTCGTGTCCGCGCCCGATGCGCGGAGCGGCGCTCACCACTTGAGCGTGTCTATCTCGTCGACGTTCGCGGTCCCGCGGTTCTTGAAGACTCGCAGCACGATCGCCAGAGCCAGTCCTACTTCGGCCGCGGCAATCGTGATGACGAAGATGGCGAAGATGATGCCGACGAACAGCGACGGCGCCGTATATACGGCAAACGCCACCATGTTGATGCTCACGGCGTTGAGCATCAACTCGACCGACATCAGGATCATCACGGCGTTGCGCCGCGCGAGCACGCCGTACACGCCGATCGAGAAGACGATCGAGCTGAGCACGATGAAGTTCTCGAGCGGGATGCTCTGGCTGACCGTCTCCAACCTAGCGCTCCCCCTCTTCCTGCATCGCGATGACGACGGCGCCGACCAGCGCCACCAGCAGCACGCCCGAAGCGATCTCGAACGGCACCGCCCAGCGACTGAACAGCGCATCGCCGATATCGCCGAACGGCACGACCGTAAGCTGGTTCACGTCTCGCGGCCAGGTCGTCTGACTGATCATGGCGAAGAACGCGCCGAGGAGCGCGATCGCGGCGACGGCGGCCAGAGGCTTCTGGTCGCCGTCAAGTTTCGCCTTCAGGTCGTCAGTCCGCGTCAACATCAGCGCGAACAGCACAAGCACCGTCACCGCGCCTCCGTAGATCAGGATCTGTACCAGCGCGAGAAACTCTACCGACAGCAGGATGTAGATGCCGGCGACACCCAGCAGCGACATGATCAGCATCAGCGCTGCGTAGACAATGTTGCGCACCAGCACAACGCCCAGCGCGCCGACAACGACGATGCCCGCCATGATGTAGAAGAATACTTCTGTCATGCTCGGAGACCGGGCTCCACTTTCCCCGCCTTGGACTGCGAGAGGAGTTGATCGAGATCCATCACGAGCTGCGAGCGGTCGTACTTCGACAGTTCGTGCCCGGCCCAGGTGTTGTTCATGCCGATCGCCTCGAAGTTGCACACTTCGACGCAGATGTTGCACCGCATGCAGCGCGCATAATCGATCCAGAACTCGTCGATGATCTTGCGCCGCTTGCTCTCGCCGCTCGCGTGCCTCGGATTGTCCTTCATGACAACCGTCATGCACTCCACAGGGCAGGCGCGCTCGCAGGCGTGGCACCCCGTGCAGAACGGCTCGTCCTTGTCCTCGTCCCAAATCAGGATCGGGAAGGCGCGGTCGCGGTTCGGGATCTCGCGGTGAACTTCGGGGTACTGGATAGTGACGGGCTTGCGGGTGAGCATCACCTTCGCCGTCACACCCATGCTTCGCAGAATCCCCAGCATTATGTCGCACTCCTGGCCGCAGCAACGGCGCGCGCACGGACGGGCACCATCTGCAGCGGCTTGCGCGGCTCACCCCGGCGCACGACGGCGAACGCCAGGTACATCAGCGCTCCGGCGGCCAGCCACGACGACGCTGCCAGGACCACGCCCGGCGCATCGTAGACGATGAACAGCCCGTTGAGGAAGATCTGCAGCAGCGCAAACGGAATCAGCACCTTCCAGGCGTACGACATGAGCTGGTCGACACGCATGCGGGGGAAGGATGCCCGAATCCACAGGTAGAAGAAGATGAAGAGGCTCATCTTCAGCACCGTCAGCAGCAACTGGTAGCCCCAGCCGATGTCCGTCCCGAACGGCCACTCCCAGCCGCCGAGGAATACGAAAGCCCCCAGCAGCGCGAACACGTACATGTTCACGTACGACGTGAGCTGGAACATCGACCAGCGGATGCCGCTGTATTCGATGAACACACCGCCGGCGACTTCCGACTCGCCGGTTGGGATATCGAACGGCGGCCGCTCCACCTCGGCGATCGACGCCGTCAGGAAGATGATGAAGCCCAGCGGCTGCCAGGCGATCAGCGGGATGCGATCCTGAAACAAGATGATCTGGTACACATCCGCGCTCGCCGTGATCATCACAACGCCGATCATCGCCAGGATCAGCGGGATCTCGTACGAGATCAGTTGCGCCGCTGCGCGCATACCGCCGAGCAGCGCGTACTTGTTGTCCGAGCCCCAGCCCGCGAGCAAGAAGCCGATGAACGACAGCCCGGAGATCGCCAGCAGGAACAGGAGGCTCAGCGGCAACGGGCTGATCAACCAGTCGGCCGTGAATGGCACCGCGGCGAACGCCAGGAACGACGGTACGAAGATCGCGAAGACGGCGAGTTCGAACGCGATCGGATCCGCCGTCGCCGGGCGGAGGTCTTCCTTCACGAGCAGCTTCAGCATGTCGGCGATCGGCTGCAGCAGCCCGAAGGGGCCGGTGCGCGTCGGGCCGAGGCGCAACTGCATGCGCGCGACGATCTTGCGCTCGTACCAGGTCGCGTAGGCGACGCCGACCGTCATCACCAGCGTGATCGCGATCAATCCGATGATGGACGCGAGCGCGCCGTGCATGTCGATGGCGGGTGCCGAAAGCAGCATCATCGTCTACCTGTCCACATCGCAGAGCACGATGTCCATCGAGCCCAAGATCATCACCGCATCCGCCAGGTACTGGCCGACCGTCATATCGCGTAGCGCGGAGAGGTTGCAGAACGAAGGCGAGCGCATCTTCAGCCGGTACGGCTTGTCGCCGCCCTTCGAGACGAGGTACACACCCCACTCGCCACGCGGCGATTCGACCTTCGAGTACACCTCGCCCGGAGGCGTGCGCAGGCGCCGCGGCATCTTCTCCGGAACGATCGGGCCGTCCGGCGGCAGCTGTTCCAGCGCCTGCTCGATGATGCTGATCGACTGGCGCATCTCTTCGATGCGGATCAGATAGCGATCGTACACGTCGCCGTAGTTGCCGACCGGGATCTCGAAGTTGAAGCGATCGTATACCGAGTACGGCTCGTCCTTGCGGAGATCCCACGGAACCCCGGACGCACGCAGCATCGGACCGCTGAGACCGTACGCGATCGCCTGGTCGGCGCTGAAGTTGCCAATGTTCTGGCAGCGCGCCATGAAGATCTCGTTCTTCGTCAGCAGGTCGTCGATGTCCTTCAGCCCCTGCGCCGAGTGCACGAGCACTTCGTGGACGCGCTGGACGAAGTTGTCCGGCACTTCCCACGCGAGGCCGCCCACGCGGAAGTAGGCGTACATCAGCCGGTCACCCGTGACTTCCTCGAAGACCTCCTGGAGGAACTCGCGTTGCGGGAAAGCGTACGTGAAGCTCGTGCCGAACACACCGGCGTCGATGCCGAACGCCCCCGCGAACATGAAGTGGCTGCTG
The DNA here is from genome assembly GCA_031400455.1 of Chloroflexota bacterium. Taxonomy (GTDB): domain Bacteria; phylum Chloroflexota; class Dehalococcoidia; order DSTF01; family JACRBR01; genus JANXYW01. Next base: position 5,820 of record JANNPX010000042.1, read on the forward strand.
AGCCGGTTCATCTCGGTGAGGATGACGCGGATGTACTCCGCGCGGTCGGGCACCTGCAGATCCATCAGTCGCTCGACCGCCAGGCAGTACCCCAGTTCCGCGCTGAACTGCGCCAGGTACTCGGTGCGGTCGCAATAGCCGATGCCCTGGCGGAAGTCCATCGCCTCCATCAGCTTCTCGCCGCCGCGGTGCATGTAGCCGATGTGCGGAACGACATCGACGATCTTCTCGCCGTTGATCATGAGCACCATGCGAAATACGCCGTGCGTGCTTGGGTGCTGCGGACCCATGTTGATCGGCATATCGACGACTTCGAGCGCCGGGTCGCGTTCGAGCACCATGACTACTCGTCCCCTTCGCCGGCGCCGTCGCGCAGGTTGTCGCCCTGCCACTCCTCGATCTCCTGCAAGGGATTGTCCTTGCGAAGCGGGAAGTGGTCGGTCATATCCTCGGGAAGCAGCAGCGGCACCAGGTTCCAATGTCCAGCGAAGTTGATGCCGAACATGTCGCGCGTCTCGCGCTCGTGCCAGTCCGCCGCCGGGTAGATCGTCGCGATGCTCGGCACCATCGGGTCGTCGTACGTCACGCGCGTCTTCACCTGCAGGCTGTGGTGCTTCGTGAACGACCAGAGGTGGTACACAACCTCCAGTCCCTCCTCCTGCCAATCGACGCCCGAAAGGCAGCGCAGATACTTGAGGTCCAGGCGGCTATCGTCACGCGCCGCCGTCATGACCGCGGGCACGTCGTCGCGAGATACCTCGACAGCAACGCATTCGCCCTTCATCTCCGGCACCATATACGCGGCAGTGAGCGTCACACCCGCAGCCGTGGCAAGAACCTCGTTGATGCTGCCGGGCGGCGGCGCGACGCGCGGCGCCTCTTTCGGCTCGACCTCTTTGGCAGGTCGGGCGGGACGTTCAGCGGCAGGCTTCGCTACGGGCTTCTCCGCTGCCTCGTCGGCGGCCGGCGCCGCTATTGGCGCAGCGGCGTCCGGCTTCTCAGCGGGAGTCGGATCGGCAGCAGCGGCTTCCGGCGTGACGCCGGCGTCGCTGCTCGCTTCTGGCTCCTGGCCTTCGGGAAGCATTACTTGTTGCGCTCTTCCATGATCTTGTGCTGAAGGGCGAGCATCCCGTCAATCAGCGCTTCCGGCCTCGGCGGGCAGCCCGGCACGTAGACATCGACAGGAATGATCTTGTCGACGCCCTGCAGGACGCGGTCGTAACGCGTGTACGGTCCGCCGTTCGTGGCGCACGCGCCCATGGCGATCACCCACTTCGGATTCGGCATCTGTTCGTAGAGCAGCTTCACGGCCGGCGCCATCTTCTTCGTCACGGTGCCCGACACGATCATTACGTCGGACTGGCGCGGCGACGGCCACGGCACGATGCCGAAGCGGTCGAGGTCGTGCCGTGACATGAACGTTGCGATCATCTCGATCGCGCAGCACGCGAGACCGAACGTCATCGGCCAGAGCGACGACTTGCGGGACAGCGCGAGTACCGCATCGGCGGGCACCTGCAGCATGCCCGGCAGAATCTGGCGGTAAAGCGCAACGCCGGGCTCGTACGGCACGGGTGTCAGGCGTTCCAGTTCGCGTTCGATGCCGGTCTGCTCGCGCTGCGGCGCGACGACGGGTGCGCCTTCGATCTGCTTCTCCGGCAATGCCGGAGGGGCGGCTTTCTGCGCGGTCACTTGTTCCACTGCAGCACGCCTTTCTTCCAGGCGTAGCCAAGGCCGGCGCCCAGAATGCCGATGAACAACACCATCTCCCAGAAGGCGGCCACGCCCGCGTTGGCGAAACTGACGGCCCACGGGAACAGGAATACCGCCTCCACATCGAAGATGAGGAAGAGGATGGCAAACAGGTAGTAGCGAATCGGGATCGATGCGCGCGTGCTGCCGATGGGGAGCATGCCGCACTCGTAGGAGATGGACTTACCGCTCTCCTTTGAGAACGGAGCCAGCACCCGGGCCGCGATCAGGGCCGTAGCTACGAGACCGAACCCGATGATCGCCGCGATGAAGACGGCAAGGTAACTGTCGAGCAGAGCCTGGAACGGCAAGCGATCCTCTCCCGCCCGGACGGCAACTTCGGCGCGCGCAACGCTTCTGCGTCACGCGATTCACCTCTGCCCAGGTTCAGGCGGATCCTAACAATGAGGTACTTGTAAGTCAATTCACAAATGGCCGTTTTGGAAGCGCCCCCGTGCCTTCGCGGCAGCCGCCGGAGCCACGTATCATCGAAGGCGTGGATGCGCCGACGCGTCCCGTAGTCCTGTAGGAGCACGCGGTGGCATGCCCGGTTCGGTTGGCGCCCTGTCCCAACCGCGACCACGTAACCCCGCACGGAGCAACAGATGACCGACGAGCAAGAGTCCGAGGACGCGGCCGAGAGCGGCGAGCGCAAGCCGCCGAAGAAGGCGCTCGTTATCGTCAACACCGGCAACGGCAAAGGCAAGACGACCGCTGCGCTCGGCGTGCTCTTCCGCGCCTGGGGGCGCGGCTTCCATGTCTGCATGCTGCAGTTCATCAAGAACACCGAATCTAACTACGGCGAGACGCGGGCCGCGAAGAAGATCGGCCTGGAGGTCATCTCGCTGGGCGGAGGCTTTACCTGGCTCTCGAAAGACATCGAGAAGGACAAGGGACTGGCGCGCGAGCTGTGGGAGCAGTGCAAAGCGAAGATCGGATCCGGCGACTACGACATCGTGGTGCTCGACGAATTCACCTACCCGCTCGCCTACGGCTGGCTGCCGACGAGCGAAGTCATCGAGTTCCTCAAGACGCGCCCGCCGCGCACGCACGTCATCATCACCGGCCGCGACGCTCCTCAAGAGCTGATCGACTACGCCGACCTCGTGACGGAAATGCGCGAGATCAAGCACCCGTTCGCGCAGCAGGGCCTGAAAGCACAGCCCGGGATCGAATTCTGATGCGACACGGCTCGACGCCCTGGGCAGACGCAGCCTGCCGAACGAACCCGTGATCCCGATCCGCGACAGCGAGCGCTCGCGGTCCGTACCCTACGTCAACGTCGCTATCATCGTGGCCAACCTCATCGTCTTCGTCTACGAGGTCGCTCTGAGCCAGCAGACGTACATCGGCCGCGTCACCGAACTGGACCGCTTCATCTTCGACTGGGGAAACATTCCCGCGTGCACGTTCGATGCGTTCGGCTGGGACCGCAACCTCGCGGGCACGAGCGCGAACGTCTGTAACAACCAGCCGCATCCGGCGTGGACGATCGTCAGCGCGATGTTCATGCACGGCAGTTGGCTCCACATCCTGGGAAACATGCTGTTTCTCTGGATCTTCGGCGACAACGTCGAGGACGCCATGGGGCACGCGCTGTATGCGATCTTCTACGTCGTCGTCGGCGCCGCCGGCGCCCTCACGCACGGCATCACCGACCCGAATGCCTTGACACCGGCGATCGGCGCCAGCGGAGCGATCGCGGGCGTCATGGGCGCGTACATCGTGCTCTATCCGCGCGCGACGGTGGCGACGCTAATCTTCTTCGTCCCGTTCCCGGTGCCCGCGTTCATGCTCATCGGCTTTTGGTTCGTCTCGCAACTCTTTAGTGGATTCTCGTCCCTCGGCGTCGATGCAGTGGGTGCCGGCGGGGGCGTAGCGTACTTCGCGCACATCGGCGGCTTCATGGCGGGTGCACTGTTGGTGAACGTCTTCGCCATCCGTCGCGGCCGCGCCCGGCGACGTAAGCGCGCTCCTCTCGACGTGTGGTGAGCGCGTTAACGTATGCTTAACCTTGACGTACGCGTTAACTTACAGCTAGGATCAACAGATGGCCACCAGGCGCACACCCACCCTCGAACCGGAATCGCAAGAGCAGGCATACCTGCAGATCGGCGAGGTCGCCGAGCGTACCGGCGTCACCCAGCGCACCCTCCGATTCTACGAGGAGCGCGGACTCCTGAAGCCGCCGTCCCGGCTCGATGGCGGATTCCGCCTCTACTCCGAGGACGACGTCCGCCGCGTCGAGCAGATCAAGCGCTTGCAGTCGCTCCTGGGATTCACCCTCGCCGAGATCAAGGACATGGTCGAGGCGGACGAAGTGAAGATGCAGATCCGCGCGACTTATCGCAAAGACGCAGCGGTGTCCGAGCGGCGCGCCAAGCTGCTGAAGGCGAAAGAAGTTACGCAGGGCCAGGTGGCCGTCATTAAGCAGAAGCTCACCGCGCTGCAAGAGATGCAGGGCCACCTCGAAGAAAAACTGGCGCAGTACGAGGGCTGGATAGAACACCTCGCCGAGCAGGAGCCCGCTCCGCAATAGCCGTGTACGACCTCGAAAGGCAGGGCGAGCGGCACGCCCGCGACCGCGATGAACGACACTAACCCCGGCCCGGCACCCCGCGAGTACCCGGTGTCCGGATGGGGCGCGACGTTCGCCTCGATGTCCATCCCGGAGTACGCGCTCTACTTCTACGGCATGACGGCGTTCTTCTTCGGGATGAACATGATGGTCGTGCTGCGCGGCTATCTGGTCTACGACATCACGAAGAGTGAACTGTCGCTTGCGCTGATCATGCTCAGTGTTGCCTTACCCATGCTCGTCATGGCGCCCATCGGCGGCGTCATCGCGGATCGCGTCGACAAGCGCAGCCTGATGATCTGGGCGCAGGTCGCTGTGTGCGTGCTCAACCTCGTTAATACGGTGCTGATTTCACTCCACGTGATCGAGTTCTGGCACCTGCTGGTCCTCTCGGCCCTCTCGGGCACGACATTCTCCTTCATCATGCCCGCCCGCCAGGCGATCATCCCGCGACTCGTGCCGCGCAACTACCTGATGAACGGGATGTCCCTCGCGTCGAGCGCGATGAACGGGACGCGCATCATCGCGCCGGCCGTGGCCGGCCTGCTCATCGCGCCGATCGGCATCGGCGGCGGCTTCGCTGTGTTGACCGCGATGTACGCGCTGTCTGTCGTGTTCACAATCGGGCTGCCCAAGGCGCCGCCCGAGGCGCGGGAGAATCGCGTTACCTTCTTCGCCGATTTCGCAGGCGGATTCAGCTACATCCGCAGCAACCACCTCGTGCTCGGGCTGCTCCTGCTGGGCACCGTCCCGATGATCTTCGCCATGCCCTACCAGACGCTGATGCCGGTCTTCGCCTCGAAGGTGTGGCACGTCGGTTCCGGCGGCCTCGGCGTCCTGCAGGCGATGTCGGGCGTGGGAGGCCTCGCAGGCGCGCTCGTCACGGCGAACATGGATCGCTCGCGGCGCAAGGGCCGCACGATGCTCGTCGCCGCACTGGGCACGGGCGTGTTCCTCGTCGCCTTCAGCTTCTCGTCGTTCGGCGTTGCCCTCCCCATGCTCGTGATGGTGGGACTCACATCGATGGTGTTCTCCACAGTGAACACCACCGTCATCACGTCGATCGTGCCGGACGGTGTGCGCGGACGCGTGACCAGCGTCTCGATGATGACGTTCGGGCTGATGCCGCTGGGCGCCGTGCCGGCGAGCATCGCCGCTGGCGCCATCGGCACCCCGGCCGTCACCGCTATCGGCGGCGGATTGCTGATGATGTCCGTCGTGGGAGCGTACCTGCTGTTCCCGCAGTTCCGTACGCTGGACGGCGCGATCCAGACCCAGCGCGCGGACCGCGACCGTGAAGCGGCGGGCTTCACCGGTGTGCCCGCGGAAGCGGCGAGCGGCTAGCGCTACGCCGGCGCGCGCCCGTTGCCTACCGCCTCTTCGTCCTCGCCGTCTTCTTCGGTTTCATCTTCCGCGTCTTCCTCGTCATCTTCCTCCGAGTACACCCCTGCCTGCATTCCGCGCCACACGGTGACGACGAAGTCGTCACGATAGGCGTCGGTGCTCAGCACGAGGCGCTCGTCGATCTCGCCGATGAGGTCCTGGATGTCTTCTTCGTCGAAGTCCTGCGGCACGCAGAGCGTGGCGTACACGACGCCGGATGGTGTGAAATGAATGTCCACGCGCGCGACGACATCGCCCCCCGCTTCCACGGTGTACGCCTCCGAGAACGGCGTGCGCGACTCTCGCTCGAACTGGTAGTCGGACACGGCGGAGTCCTTTCACTGCGGCCCTGACGCTGGCGCAATCATACGCGCGTCCGCCGCCCGTGTGAAGCAGGATGCCAATCGCCGTGTTGGCATCACCGCACCGCTGTACTACCATGTGCCTCTATCGACGAATAAGGGGTAGCTTCCAGCCATGGCCTCCCGAACCGCTATCGCCGCACTCTCCCTCGCGATCACCCTCGCCGCAACGGCGTGCGGTGGCTCCAGCGGCGGCTCGAAGACCGCAACGCCAACGACAGCGGGCACCACCGCGGCGGCAACCGCGACACGCGCCGTATCGACCGCCGTCGCGCGAACCACACCGGCCGCCGCAATTGCCACCGTCGCACCGCTCGCGACGGGTACGCAGCCTGCCGCAGCGCCTACCGATCCGGCCGCAGCAACGTCCACGCCCGCCCCGCCCGACGATCCATCCGGTGCCGCACCGACCGTCGTCGCCGGCACCGTTACCGGCGCAGTCATGCAGTACTACGACGTCACCGGAACAAGCGCAGCCGAGATTCGCGCATCGATGGACGCGCTTGGCCCGCTCGACGGCAGCGGCGCCCGTAACGACGCGTTCACCACGTGGAACATCGACTGGACGTGGCCTCTCAACCCCGACTCGAGCTGCATCCTGTCCAGCGCCACCATCTCGACGACCATCGCGGTCACGTTCCCGCGCTGGCTCCCGCCGACAGGCGCATCGCCACCGCTGATCGAGCGCTGGAATACCTACCAGGGAGCGCTCGTCACGCACGAGTCCGGTCACGTCAGCTTCGTCGTCACCACGGCTGCCGATGTGCTCGCCGCCATCAAGGGCGCGACCTGCGACACGGCGGAAGCCGCGGCGCAAGCCGTAGTCCTGCGCATCCGCCAGCACGACGCCGACTACGACGCCGAGACCAACCACGGCACTACCCAGGGCGCACACTTCCCGTAACTGGGACGACTGGCGCCCGCCACATACAATGCCCGCACTCACCACAAAGGAGCGCGCATGGTCCTCGAACGGCTGAAGCTCGACGGGAAAGTCGCGATCGTCACGGGCGCCGGGCGCGGCCTCGGACGCCAGATGGCGCTCGCGCTGGCGGAAGCCGGCGCGGACGTGGTCTGCGCCGCACGCACCGCGTCCCAGATCGACCGCACGAAGTCCGATATCGAAGCGCTCGGACACCGCGCTGTCGCGCAGTCGACGGACGTGCGCGATTCCGGGCAGTGCGACGCGCTGGTCCAGCGCGCGGTCGACGAGTACGGCAAGCTCGACATCATGCTCTCGAACGCCGGAATCGGCGACATGCGAGGCGCGAACGCTGAGTTGTGGGACGTGAACGACGACGACTGGCACGACACGCTCGACGTCAACCTGTCGAGCGCGTTCTACTGTGCGCGCGCCGCATCGAAGGTGATGGCCGCACAGGGCCACGGCGGCGCGATCATCAACCTCGCTTCCGGTACCGCCATGCGCGCCTATCCAATGAGTTTCGGTTACGGCGCGGCGAAGGCCGGCGTCATCGCCATCACCAAGTCGATGTCGGCGATGCTCGTGCGTCACAACATCCGCGTCAACTGCATCATCCCCGGCTTCGTCATGCAGGCGCCTCCCGGCAACGAGCAAGCGGAGATCTTCGCGCAGACGCGCGGCCGCTATCTGCCGGCTCAGCGCCTCGGCTATGCGTGGGAACTCGGCCCGCTGGCAATCTTCCTGGCGTCCGACGCATCCAGCTACGTCACGGGCCAGGGCTTCGTCATCGACGGCGGCGGCCTAGCCGGCGGCCTCGCCCCTATGGGCTTCGCACCCGAAGTGCCCGTTTAGAGAGTTCCGACCGAGCGACTGAATGACCGAAAGACTGAGCGACTCACAATGAAAAACGAATGGGGCGACGTACGGCTTGGCATCGATGCCTACGACCTGAGCGGCAAGCGCGCTCTGGTGCTCGGTGCAGGCGCGCCGGCCGGACGCGCGATCGCGCTGGCGCTCGGCGAGGCCGGCGCAGACGTCACGGTGTCGTCGATCTCAAACGACGGCGACGAGATCATGCGCGTGAAGCGCGTACAGCAAGAACTAACGAAAATGGGCCGCAAGTCGACGACCGTCGCGACCGACATCACGCTCGGCGCCGGCGTGCAGGTGATGGTGCGCCAGGTCGCAAAGGCGTTCGACGGCCTCGACATCATGATCAACGCGCCGGACCTCTTCCTCGGCAAAGCCGCCGAGTCCACCACCGACGTCGAGTGGAACAAGGTGATGCAGACGAACCTTGCCGGCACCTTCCACGGCTGCCGCGCTGCCGCGAAAGAGATGCTGAAGCAGGAGTCTGGCGGTCGCATCATCAACGTCACGTCCGTGCTAGGTGAGCGCGCGATCGCCAACGCCGCCGCATACTGTGCGGCGCAGGCGGGCGTGCTGAACCTCACGCGCGCGCTGGCGACGGAGTGGGGTCCCCGCAAGATCACCGTCAACGCGATCGCGGCCGGCTGGATGGACTACTCGGCCGCCATCGGCAACCCCGATCCCGCTGCCAACCAGACCGTCCGCTTCGTCCCGATGAAGCGCGCCGGCACCGCCGACGAGATCGCGCCGCTCGCCGTGTACCTGGCGTCCGATTCCTGCGGCTACATCAGCGGCCAGGTGATGTTCGTCGACGGCGGCCTCACCACGCACCTGTAGCCAAGAACTGCGAACTACCAACTAAGAATTACGAACTAGCCATGCCCACCATCCGCGTCCGCGGCGTTGATCTCTATTACGAGGAGTACGGCACTCCGTCCGATCCGCATCTCCTGATGGCGCACGGCCTTATGGGCAGTGTCGCGTTCATGGCCACCTTCGCGGAACGCCCCGCCGCGATCGCAGAGCGCGGCCTGCACGTCATCGCCTACGACGCCCGCGGCCACGGCAAGTCCGGCTACACGAAGGCGCGCGCCGACTACCGATGGGTGGCGCTCGGCGACGACATGCACGCGCTGCTACTCGCACTCGGTATCGAGAAAGCGAGCATCTACGGCGGCTCGATGGGCGCAGGCACAGCGCTGGCGTGCGCGCTCGTTCATCCCAACGTGGTCGAGAAGCTGATCATCATGTCGCCGCCACCGTTCGGCGCGAACCTCAAGGTCGCACGACAGACATTCGGCGGCCTCGCGTACCTGTTCCAGGCGTTCGGCCCGAAACTCACGGCTCGCATCGTCGCCCGCCTGCCGCAGATGAAGGACGCGCGCCGACTCGATGGCGGCGCTAGCCTCCGCACATTCCTCGCATCACAGCGCCGCGCATCGGTCGTTCCAGCGATCCGCGGCCTGCTCTTCGACCCGCCGCAGCTGCCGACGGCGCGATTCTCCGAGATCACGAAGCCCGCGCTGATCCTCACCCACCCGGACGACCCCATCCACCCGCTCGCCTCCGGCGATCTGCTGTACGAACGCATGCCGCACGCGCGCCTCGCCGTCGCTCCCACCGCGACGTATTGGCAGGAGAACCCCGACGCCCTCACCCACGTCGTCTCAGCCTTCGTGAAGGGCGAGACCATCGCCCAGGGCCTGCCACAGAAGGCCGTTCACGACCACGCCTAACCGACAGAATCAGTCCCCTTACAACCTCAAGAGCCCCTTGACTTCCTTCGCGTGGCGGCCTAATATTGAGCAGTCGCTTAAAACATTCGCTCAAACAGGTGAGACATGCCCGGAAAGCCAGCCACCACAACCAAAGCCCGCATCGTCGAAGCGGCGTTCGCAACCATCCGCGAGGTGGGGTACGGAGGAGCAAGCGCGCGAGCGATCGCTGCGCGGGGCGGATTCAACCAGGCGCTGATCTTCTATCACTTCGGCGGCACCGATGAAGCACTGCTAGCGGCGCTCGACAGAAGCACCGAAGAGCGCCTCGTCCGCTATCGCGAGTGCATGGATGGCGTGCAGGCGCTAGCCGCCATGGTCGAGGCTGCGCGGACGCTCTTCAAGGAAGACTTCGACTCCGGTCATGTGAAGCTGCTGGCGGAGCTCGTCGCTGCGGGCGCCTCGAACCCCGAACTCGGCAAGCAAGTTGCGACCCGCGTAGCGCCGTCGCTGGCGTTCTCCCAGGAGACGTTCGAGCGGGTGATGGTGGGTTCGCCGCTCGCCATGCTTGTCGAGAGCAAGGACGCGGCATATGCGCTCTCCGCCCTGTACCTGGGGATGGAACTGCTCGCGAACCTCGATGGGAGCACGGACGCGTCGGACGCGCTATTCGTAGCTGCTGGACGCGTCGCTTCGCTGCTGAGCCTCGTCATGCCGGCCATCGGAGAGAAGACATGATGCTGGCAGCGACACGTAAGACCGCGCTTGGATTCGGTGAGTAACCGACACAGCAATGAGGAGGACGAGATGATTCTGGTATCAGGCGGCACAGGCATGGTGGGGTCGGCGATTGTGAAGGAACTGCTGCGCCGCGGGGAGAACGTCGCCGTGCTTGGACGCGATGCTGAGAAGATCCGCAAGCGCCTGGGCACCAGCGTCGAGGTACGCGTCGGTGACGTGCGTGAGCCAGCCACGCTCGCCGCCGCCATGCAGGGCATCGATGTCGTGGTGAACGCCGTCCAGTTCCCCGGCTCGCCGATCGAGAATCGCGGCAAAGGCTTCACGTTCGAGGAGGTCGACCTCAAGGGCACGCGTCACCAGGTCGATGCCGCGAAGACTGCCGGCGTGCGGCGGTTCGTCTACATCAGTGGCGTCGGCGCGGCGAAGGACGCCGAAAAGCACTGGTTCCGCTACAAGTGGGAAGCCGAGAACTACCTAGAGAAGAGTGGGCTCGAGTGGGCGATCCTGCGCCCCACATGGGTGTACGGGCCCGAGGATGTATCGCTCAACCGATTCCTCGGCTTCGCGTCGAAGCTACCGTTCGTCCCGATGTTCGGCAACGGCAAGCAGGACATGCAACCCGTCTTCATCGATGATGTCGGACGCGCCGCAGCCGACTGCGCGCTGAAAGCCGAAGCCGCCAACCAGCTCTTTGAGATCGGCGGCCCCGACGTCATGTCGATGAACGACGTGGTCGCGGCCGCGCTTGAGGTGAAGGGCAAGAAGCGCATGCTCCTCCACCAGCCCGCCTTCGTCGGCAAGACCATCGGCACGCTGATGGGCATCCTGCCCTCGCCGCCACTCTCCGCGGACGCCATCGCCTTCATCACCGAGCCCGCGGTGGCGGACAATGGGCGGCTGCTCGAGGTGCTGAGCCCGCGGCTGACGCCGCTGCGGGAGGGGTTGGGGACGTACATGTAGGTCCAATTTCTGTCGGAGCTGATGTGGCACAGCCGTCGGGCCGTGCCACATCGCTTCTTGTGCCGGGCGCTGGCGCGACAGCCGGGGGCGGCTGTGATCCTTCGGCTGGGTCGCGGCTTGTCTCCATCGAGCGCGGTGTCGCTGCGTGGGAGGGCTCACGGAAATATGGTGCTTCCGTACCATGCCATGAAACGATTTTTTCGTTACACTCGCGGACATGGAACTGCGTAAAGGCCCAAACGCGGCGGAACGCATCATCGCCCGCTTCGGAGGGCAAACGGCGCTTGCCAACCTGCTTGACAAGCGTCAGTCCACCATCGAGCACTGGGCCAGCACCGGGCGGGTACCCGCGCAGTGGCACGGGCCGCTGATGTCACTCGCCCGGCAGAAAGGAATCGTCTTGGAAGCCAAAGACTTCACTGACAATCAACCCCACGAAATCGCGCCCGCCGAGGGCAAGCTGGGCGTACTGCTGGTCGGACTCGGCGCCGTCGCCTCGACGCTGATTGCCGGCGTGGAACATACGCGGCGTGGAGCGGCTTCCCCGATCGGATCCCTCACCCAGATGGGTACGATCCGGCTCGGTAAACGTACGGAGAACCGGATGCCGCTGATCCGTGACTTCGTGCCGTTGGCCGGGCTCGACCAGATCGTGTTTGGGGCCTGGGATGCGTTCCCCGACAACGCCTACGAGGCCGCCATCAAGTGCGGCGTCCTCGACCGCCACGAGCACATCGAACCGATTGCCGACTACCTGAAGACGATCGTGCCGATGCCGGCGGTGTTCGACGACTACTACGTGAAGCGGCTGCACGGCACGAACGTGAAGAAGATGGGCACGAAGATGGAGGCCGCCGAGGCGCTGCGTAAGGACATCCGCGACTTCAAGAAGACCAACGGCTGCGATCGGCTGGTGATGGTCTGGTGCGCATCAACCGAGATCTTCCTCGAGCCGAGCGAGGTGCATGCGAACCTCGAGAACCTGGAGGCGGCGATGGAGGCCAACGACCCGCAAATCGCCCCATCGATGCTGTACGCCTGGGCCGCGATCATGGAGGGTGTTCCCTTCGCTAACGGCGCCCCGAACCTGTGCGTGGATCTGCCCTCGATGGTGAAGCTGGCGCGCGATAAGGGGGTCCCCGTCTGTGGCAAGGACTTCAAGACGGGGCAGACGTTGTTGAAGACAGTCCTGGCGCCGATGCTGAAGGCTCGCCTGCTCGGCGTGAACGGCTGGTACTCGACCAACATCCTTGGCAACCGCGATGGCGAGGTGCTCGACGACCCTGAGTCCTTCAAGACGAAGGAGGAGTCGAAGCTGGGGGTGCTCGAGTACGTACTGCAGCCAGACCTCTACCCGGAACTGTACGGGAACATCTTTCACAAAGTGCGAATCAACTACTACCCCCCGCGCGGCGACAACAAGGAGGGCTGGGACAACATCGACATCTTCGGGTGGCTCGGTTATCCGATGCAACTCAAGATCGACTTCCTCTGCCGCGACTCGATCCTGGCTGCGCCATTGGCGCTCGACCTCGCGATCTTCCTCGACCTGGCGAAGCGTGCCGGGATGAGCGGTATCCAGGAGTGGCTGTCCTTCTATTTCAAGAGCCCGCAGCATGCGCCGCTGGTCTACCCGGAGCACGACTTGTTCATCCAGCAGACGAAGCTGAAGAACACGCTCCGCTGGCTCAAGGGCGAGGAGCAGATCACACACCTGGGAGCGGAATACTACGCGGAGGATTTGGACTAGAGTACGTCGCGGCGTAACGACTCCTGCGCCGCTCTTCGGGACGACCTCGTACACCAACGCCGTCACGTCGCAGCTTGACTTCGAACTGCCCGCGGATGACGTGTACGTCCGCCCGTCCACGTGCCGTGGCTTCTGGACCGCAAATGGTGCTACATTCGGATGGAAGGCAGGACCTTCGGCGACGTTCCGCTGAATGCGGAAGGAAGCTGGGAGTCTGGGATAGCCTGAACTCCGCCGGCGTCGTCATCGATGCGATTCGCTGCTGCAAGATCGCTCTCGACCGCGGCATCGCTGGTCCGCTCGAAGGCCCACGACATGGTGGAGGAGTTCATAGCGGGATGAGGCGCGGTTGCTCGACAGGACGGTGTACTGGCTCTTCCGGCTGGCGATCATCGTCACGCGGCCCCTGCCGCTCCGCCTCGGCTACTGGTTCGCCGAGCGGGTAGCGCTGCTCTGCTACTGGGTGATCTTCCCCCGTCAACGCAAGGCCCTCAACGCGAACCTGGCGCACGTGCTGCAAAGCAACGACGCCAGGTTCGTTGATTCCGTGGCCCGCCGATCGTTCCGCAACTTCGGCAAGTACGTCATCGACTTCATCCACTTCCCGTCGATCACACGAGAAGAAGTGACGAGTCGAGTCCGCTTCGACCAGCGGTCCGAGATGGATGAGGCGCTCCAGTCCGGTCGCGGCATCGTCGTCGCCACGATCCACTTCGGCGTCTGGGACCTGGGCGCCGCCGCCGTAGCCGCGTACGGCTATCCCGTCAACGCCATCGCGGAGTCATTCCCGTACCCACCAATGAACGCTCTCGTGCAGGGATCCCGAGCCAAGCTCGGCACGACGGTGATCGGCCACGACCGCATGGGCCCGAGGGTCTACAAGGCGCTGCGGCGCGGCGAAATTCTCGCGCTCCTCGTCGACGTGGCGTCGTCGGAATCCACCGGCATCCGCGTGGACTTTTTTGGCGCGCCCGCGCTCGTATCACCGGCGGCCGCCCGGATCGCCCTCCGCACGGGGTCCTGGGTCATTCCGGCGGTCGTCCTGCGCGGGCCTACGGATGACGTTGAGATCCGTCCAATCTTTGACACCAGCCTCCGCGACTTCGCCCCGACCGGCGACGAAGCGCGTGACGTGCGAGAGCTGACGCGGCTGATCATGGCGTCGCTCGAAACGATGATCCGCCATTATCCGGATCAGTGGTTCATCTTCCGTCACCTCTGGGCCAAGTCCGACCCGGTTCCCGCGTCAGCACGCTCGCTAGCGGAAGAGGTCTGACGAACGTGCGATTCCTCCCCCGGCTCAGTAGGTGGCGCTACTACTTGATGTTTGCCGTCGTCAACACGATCGGGCGCATGCCGTTGAGCTGGCGTTACGGCATTGCGCGGTTCGGCGCCGACCGCATCTACAGATGGGGCCCGAACATCGGCAAGAACGTGCGCAGCAACATACGGCACGTGCTGGGGCCCGATGCATCCGACGAAGAAGTCGATCGCGTCAGCAAGCAGTGCTCCCGCAACACCGCCCGCTACTACGCTGACGTGATCGGCATGCACCGCATGGACATCAAGAAATTCTGGGACGACGACATGACCATCGACGGACTGCACTACCTCGATGAGGCGCGAGCGGCGGGCCGCGGCGTGATCATCGCTTCGGCACACTACGCGAATCCTGAGTTCGCGGTACAAGGGCTAGCCGCGATCGGACTCAAGGTCTTCGCGCTTGTCGAGCCGCTCGAACCACCCGAACTGGGGAAGCTCATGCGTGGCCTGCGCACCGTGCACGGCCATATCTACGAGCCTGTGAGTTTCTCGGCGATCAAGGACGCGCTGACCTGGCTTCGAAACGGCGGTATCGTCGCCATTCTCGTCGACCGCGACATCCAGAAGCGGGGCATCGTGCTGGATTTCTGCGGAGCCCCTGCGCGCTTCCCCACAGGCGCGGTAGACCTCGCGATCCGCACGAACGCGATGCTGCTGCCCGGATGGGTGCGCCGCACGGGCGGCTTCAAGATGTACACGCGCCTCGGCCCACCCCTGGAACTCATCCGCACCGGCGACCGTGACGAGGATCTGCGCGTGAATACCGCTGCGTTGCTCGCGCTGTTCGAGAAGCACCTCAAAGAAGACCCCGGCCAGTGGAGCGTGCTCGACCGGATCTGGCCCGACGAACTACAGCCGAAGCCCGCCGAGGCGATCGCCTCGCCGAAGTAGCGAGCGCCGTCGCGATACAATGCCGCACCTGCGCGGTCACTATGATTCCGCGCCCGTACATGGAGCGCGCGGCAACGCGCGTCGATACAGCGTGGGCAAGGCCGACCTCCACATCCACACCCGCTACGGCGACGGCATGGCGACCGTCCCCGAGCTGCTCGCGTATGTCGAGCGTGACACCGATCTGGACGTCATCGCCGTCACCGAGCACGACACCCTGCGGGCCGCTGACGAAGCACGCGAGCTGCACGCCCGCTCGTCCCATCGCTTCGACCTGATCTGCGGCATGGAGGTGACGACCCTCGACGGCCACCTCCTCGCGCTGTTCATCGATGAGCCCGTCGCCAGCTTCCGCCGCATGGAGGACACCCTCGTCGCCGTGCACGAGCAAGGCGGTCTGGCCATCGTCCCCCATCCGTTGTCGTGGCTCACCCGCAGCGTAAGCGCGAAGGTCTTCGAGCGCATCGCCGCCGTCCAGAATGATGGCGTCTCCTTCGACGGCATCGAGGAGTACAACCTCAGCCCCGCCGGCCGCGTCACGTCCGCCAAAGCGAGGAAACTCAACCGCGAGCGCCTCCACCTCGCCGCCGTCGGCTCCAGCGACGCGCATTTCCTGCAATCGATCGGCAGCGCGCACACGCTGTTCGACGGCACATCCGCGGCCGACCTGCGCGGCGCGATCGAGCGCAAGACAACATCGGGTGCCGCGGGCCAGCATCCGCGCATGTCGGAACTCGGTTACCGCAACATCGCGCTACAGCAGTGGCGTGGCATGATGGCGACGCCCCGCAACATGGGTTGGGCGCCGACGATTCGAAGCTTCATCACCAGCCACGCGCGCCACAAGGCCGTGGCGCCGCCCGCGCCGATCAAGGGCGACCAGCGATGAAGATCGCCATAGTCTCGCCCTACGACTGGACCGTATCGGGTGGCGTCAACAACCACATCTCGCACCTCGCGGAGAAGTTCGTCGAACTGGGGCACCAGCCCCACATCGTCGCTCCCGGCGTGAAGCAAGTCACCGGCGGCCCCTGCCCGATCACCGTCATCGGCCGGCCCATCCCGCTTCCCGTCAGCGGCTCCGTCGCGCGCATCACGCTCTCGCTCCGCACGGCGGGCAAGACCAAGAAGCTGCTGGAAGAGAACGACTTCGACATCGTGCATGTCCACGAGCCCTTCATGCCGGCGCTGCCCATCCAGTTCCTGCGCTACTCGACTACCGTGAACGTCGGTACCTGGCACGCCGCTCGCGATTCGAACCTTGTGTACGTCTACGGGCGCCGGCTTATCAAACGCTGGCAACGCAAGCTCGACGGGAAGATCGCCGTATCGACCGCCGCCGTGAAGCACATCGAGCAGTACTTCCCCGGCTACTACAACATCATCCCGAACGGCGTCGATATCGAGCACTTCGCGAAGGAGGCTCCGCCGTTGCCGGAGTTCGACGACGGCAAGCTCAATGTGCTCTTCGTCGGCCGGCCGGAGAAGCGCAAAGGGCTGAAGTACCTCATCCGCGCCTTCGTCGGCGTGCAGCGCGCGATCCCCGACAGCCGCCTGATTGTCGTCGGCGCCGGAGAGTTCGGACGCTACGAGAATGCGGTCCGCAAAGCGAAGCTGCACGATGTCGTCTTCCGCAGCTACGTCCCGTTCGACGAGCTGCCGCGTTATCACCGCAGCGCGCATGTCTTCTGCGCGCCGAACACCGGCTTCGAGAGTCAGGGCATCGTGTTGCTCGAAGCGATGGCGGCGGGGCTACCGATTGTGGCGTCGAACATCGACGGGTTCGCCGGCGTGCTGACCCACGGCGTCGAAGGCCTGCTTGTGCAGCCCGAAGACCCGCAGGCGCTGGCGGATGCCCTGATCGACATCCTGCGCGACCCCTCGCGCGGCACCGCGATGGCCGCCCGCGGCCGAGAGCGCTGCCAGTACTACAGCTGGGATCGCGTCAGCCAGCAAGTCCTCACGTACTACGAGCGCCTGATCTACGAACGCCGACTCGCGGAACGCGGCGCGACCATCGAGGAGTAACCGGGGGCCTCCTCACATACCCGCGGACGCCGCATCCAGCGCCGCCACCTCGTCCGCAGACAGCCGCAGCTCCGATGCGGGCAGCAGCGCCGCCAGTTGCTCCGGCGTGTTCGCACCGATGATCGGCCCGCTGACCGCCGGCCGCGTCATCTGCCAGGCGAGGGCGACCGCCGGTATCGAAACACCATGCGCGCTCGCGACGGCATCCAGCGCATCGACGGCGCGGAACCCGGCATCGGTCATGTAGCGCTTCGCGTTCCCCGCGCGCTGGCTGTCCGGCAGTGGCTGACCCTTCCGATACTTGCCGCTCAGAAACCCTCCCGCCAGCGGGCTGTACGGGATCACGCCCATGCCTTCGCCCGCGCAGAGCGCAGCCAGCTCCGCCTCGTACTCCTTGCGATGCACGAGATTGTGGTGCGGCTGCAGCGTCGCGAAGCGCGGCAGCTTCTTCGCGGCACCGACGCGTAGCGCGTCCGAGAGCTGCGCAGGCGAATAGTTCGACGCGCCGATGTGGCGAATCTTCCCCGCCTTAACCAGCTCGTCGAACACCGTCAGCGTCTCCTCGATCGGCGTGCCCTCGTCGGGCCAGTGGCACTGGTACAGGTCGATAGTCTCGACCTGCAACCGCCGCAGGCTGTCGGCGACAGCGCGAGTGATGTGCGCGCGGCTCAGCCCCTCGCCGTCGGCGCCCTTCCACATCGGCCCGCGCACCTTGGTCGCCACGACGATCGATGCGCGATTGCCGCGCGCCTTCATCCAGCGCCCGATGATCTCCTCCGAGACGCCGCCCGGATTGCCCGGCGACCAGTTGCTGTAGATGTCCGCCGTATCGATGAAGTTGCCGCCCGCCTCGACGAATGCGTCCATCACGGCGAACGAGGCCGCCTCGTCGGCCGTCCAGCCGAACTGCATGCTGCCGAGACAGAGATTCGAGACGGTAATGCCGGTGCTGCCGAGTTGGGTAGTGTTCATGCGTTCAGGCTACCGGAGTCACGACAACCAGCAAGCAGGGGGCAACTCCTATCGCGCGCACCGCCCACCCGATAACCTTCGCACCGTGACCGTTGCCCCCGCCCAGGATTACCGCCTGCTACACACCGCCGCCTACCTGGCGCTGTTCTGCGTCGGCGTCTACGCGGCCGCGTTCGGTCCTGCGCTGCCGTTCATCGCCGAGGATCTCGGCGTGTCGCTCGATACCGCGGGGCTGATCCTCACAGCGCTCTTCCTCGGATCGATCTCCGCGTCCGCGCTCGTCGCG
The DNA here is from genome assembly GCA_031400455.1 of Chloroflexota bacterium. Taxonomy (GTDB): domain Bacteria; phylum Chloroflexota; class Dehalococcoidia; order DSTF01; family JACRBR01; genus JANXYW01. The sequence continues at coordinate 24,356 of JANNPX010000042.1, forward strand.
GTCGTGCTGCACGGGCGCGATACGCGCTCGCTCTGCATCGCCGGACTCGTCTGCGCGACGAGCGGGCTGCTGACCATCGGCTTCGCGCCAACATGGTCCGTCGCGCTGATCGGCTGCGTCGTGCTGGGTACGGGCGACGGGCTGATGGTCGCCGCCACACACATCCTCATGCCGCTGACGTCAGACGACGCGCCGAGCGCCATCAATCGGCTCAACCTCTACTTCGCGATCGGCGCCATCGCCGGGCCGATCTGGGCAGGCGCAGTGCTCGCATCGACCGGCGAGCTCTGGATCGTCTACACAGGCATCGCCGCGCTCGCGGCTGCGGCGCTCGCGCTGACGATCGGAGCCGACGCCGCCGTGCACCACCCGATCGCAGCGCCCGACGAGGACTTCCGCTTGCCCGGCAATCCGACTGCGCTGCTCATGGGCGCCGTGCTCTTTCTGTATGTCGGCGCCGAGTTCGGTCTCGGCTCGTGGGTGTCGTCGTACACGCGCGAGACCGCCCACGCAGGGGTATTCGTCAGCGCCTTGCTCGCGGCGGGATACTGGGGCGCGCTCGCCCTCGGTCGCGTCATCAGCGGCATCTACTTCTCCCGCCAGCGCGAGGCGAGTTCACTGCTGATCGCTGCGGTCGTCGGCGGCGGCATTGCGTCGCTCGTGCTGTCGCTCTCGTCGGGCAACCTCGCGGTCGCGGGTGCGTCCGCCTTCGCCGCCGGCCTTTGCTTCGGACCGATCTGGCCTGCCACCGTTGCCATCGCATCGGCGGGCGCGAAGGGTAACGTCACAGCCGCAACCGTGACGATGGGCAACGCCGGCGGGCTCGCAATCCCCTGGCTGCAGGGCAAGGTGCTCGTCGGCGCCGGCCCGGCGCAGGGCGTCGCCGTCACCGCCGTCCTCTGCGCCCTCATGTTCGTGATGGTCGCGGGCTTCCGCGCCAAGCGGGGCGACTCGTCCGTGCCTTGAGCGAAGCGCCAGCTTCGCGGATAGTCATCCTGCACCCGAACGAATACCGCGCGATCCTTCGCGCCCGGAATGAGGCTCCATGTCCGCAATCACGCACCGAACCGTCAAGACCAACGGCATCAACCTCCACATTGCCGAAGCAGGAGAAGGCCCCCTCGTGCTCCTCCTGCACGGCTGGCCCGAGTCGTGGTACTCGTGGCGCCACCAACTCCCCGCGCTCGCGGCCGCCGGCTACCACGCCGTCGCGCCGGACGTCCGCGGCTACGGCCAGAGCGACAAGCCGCAGGCCATCGAGGCCTACAGCATGAAGAACATGCTGGCCGACTACATCGGCCTGCTCGATCTGCTCGACGCGAAGACGGCCGTCGTTGTCGGCCACGACTGGGGCGCCCCGATGGCGTGGAACAGTGCTGCTCTGCATCCCGACCGCTACCGCGCCGTCGTCGGCATGAGCGTGCCGCACCTCGGTCGTGGCCCCATGCCGCCGACGCAGCTGCTCAAAGCAGCGTTCGGCGAGAACTGGTTCTACATCCTCTACTTCCAGGACCCGGGCGTCGCCGAGGCCGAGTTCGAAGCCGACATCCCGAAGACGATGCGCACGATCCTCGCGGGTGTCGCCGGCTTCGACACGGCAGCCGAAGCCGTGCAGGCGAAGAAGAAGGGCGACAAATTCCTCACCGGCATCAATGCGCCGGTCAAGCTGCCCGATTGGCTCACCGAAGACGACGTCGCCTACTTCGCGAAGGAGTTCGCCGGCAGCGGATTCCGTGGCGGACTCAACCGCTACCGCAACATGGATCGCGACTGGGAGGAGCTGCCCGAACTCGCAACCGCCAAGATCGAACAGCCCGCGCTCTTCATCACCGGCGAGAACGACCCGGTGCGCGGGTTCGCCCCAGCGGACGGCATGAAGGAAAGCGTCCCGGGACTCAAAGACTCGCTCATCATTCCCGCCGCCGGCCACTGGGTGCAGCAGGAAAAGGCTGCCGAAGTCAACGAAGCGTTGCTCACGTTCCTGAAAGGACTCGCCGCATGAGCGAGATCACACACCGCCAGATCCAGACCAACGGCATCAGCATGCACATCGCAGAGGCCGGCGAGGGTCCGCTCGTGCTGTTCGTCCACGGCTTTCCCGAATCGTGGTACTCGTGGCGGCATCAGCTCCCCGCGGTGGCGGCGGCTGGATATCACGCCGTCGCGGTCGACGTCCGCGGCTACGGCCGCACCGATGCGCCTCAGCCGATCGAGGCGTACAGCATGAAGACCATGCTCGCGGACTACGTCGGAGTGCTGGATGCGCTCGGCGAGAAGACTGCCGTCATCGTCGGCCACGACTGGGGTGCGCCGATGGCATGGAACAGCGCCATCCTCTACCCCGATCGTTACCGCGCCGTCGTCGGGATGAGCGTCCCTTACGGGCCGCGGCCGGCCGCGCCGCCGCTCCAGATGCTGAGCCAGATGTTCAAGGACTCGTTCTTCTACATCGTCTATTTCCAGGACGTAGGCGTCGCCGAGGCGGAGCTTGATGCCGACCCGCGCCGCACGATGCGCCTCATCCTCTACAGCGCGTCGGGCGATGCGCCGCCCGCTCCCGGATTCGCCGGCAAGGCGAAGGGACTCGGACTGCTCGATGGCATGACGGATCCCGCCGTGCTCCCCTCGTGGCTGACCGAAGCCGACCTCGACTACTTCGCCGCTGAGTTCGCGCGCAGCGGCTTCCGCGGCGGCATCAACCGCTACCGCAACATGGACCGCGACTGGAACGACCTGCCGCAGCTCGAAGGCGCGCGCATCAAGCAGCCCGCCCTGTTCGTCTACGGCAGCAAGGATGGCGTCGTCGCCATGAATCCCGCAAGCATCGACAACATGAAGGCGCACTGCGACGACATGCGCAGCGTCGTCTCGCTGCCGGATGCCGGCCACTGGACACAGCAGGAGCGCCCCGAAGGCACGAACGCTGCGCTCATCGAATTCTTGAAGGGACTACGACCATGCGCATCGGACTCATGCACGGAGACGACGGCTCGCAGACACTCGAACAACAGGTCCAGCAGATCGTCGACGAAGAGAAGGACGGATTCGACAACGCCTGGTTCGGGCAGATCATGGGCGGCGACTCGCTCACGATCATCGCGCTCGCCGGCCAGCGAACATCCCGCATCGGCCTGGGCACAGCCGTCATACCGACGTACCCGCGGCACCCGTTCACAATGGCGCAGCAAGCGCTGACCGTGCAGGCCGCGACAGGCGGCCGACTCACGCTCGGCGTCGGCCCTTCACATGGACTCGTGATCGAGAATATGTGGGGCATGTCGTACGAAAAGCCGGCGCGCCATGTGCGTGAGTACCTGTCGGTGCTCGTCCCGCTGCTGAAGGAGCGGCGCGTGTCGTTCAACGGCGAGGTGTATCGCGTAAACGGTGCGATCGGCACGAAGGTCGAAGAGGCGCCGTCGGTAATGATCTCCGCGCTGGCGCCACTGATGCTGAAGCTCGCCGGCAGCATGACGGACGGCACCATCACGTGGATGACCGGTGTCAAGACCATCGAGACTCACGTCGTCCCCGGCGTGAACGTCGCGGCGAAGGAAGCCGGGCGCCGCGCCCCGCGCGTCGTAGTCGGACTGCCCATCTGCGTCACCGAGGACGTTGCAGCGGCGAGAGAGATGGCCGCGAAAGCGTTCGTCATCTACGGCCAGCTCCCAAACTACAAGCGCATGCTCGACAGGGAGGGCGTTGCCGGCCCGGCCGACGTCGCCATCGTCGGCAACGAAGCCGAGGTCGAGCGCCAACTCCGCGCCCTGGCCAGCGCCGGCGCCACGGACTTCGACGCCGCGATCTTCCCCGCCGGCGCCGACCCCCTGGCATCGATAACGCGCACGCGCACGCTGCTGGCGAGCCTCGTCGGCAAGGTGTAGCGATGACCACCGCCATCACGAACGCCACGCTCATCGACGGCACCGGCGCCGACCCCTTACGCAACGCGACAATCGTCATCGAAGACGAGCGGATCACGCAGGTCGGTGCGAACGTCGCGGTCTCGGCTGGCGCGCAGGTGATCGATGCCGGCGGACGCACCGTCATGCCCGGCATGATCGATTGTCACGTGCACATGCTCTACCACCCGGCATCGCTGCAAGAGCGCATGCTCACACCGCCCACACTCCAGACCTTCTACGGCGCGCGCAACGCCAAAGCCACGCTCGATGCCGGCGTCACGTCCGTGCGCGATGCCGGCGGCACGCCGCAGGGGTTCAAGATGGCGATCGACCGGGGCCTGATCCCCGGTCCGCGCATGAAGATCGCCGTCACCGCGCTCTCGCAGACCGGCGGCCACGGCGATTCGACGATGGCATCGGGCATACGCGTGCGCGCGCTTAGCGGCCTCGGCCCGGAATGGCCTGAGAACGTCGTCGATGGCCCCGACGAGGTACGCAAGGCGGTGCGCTCGATCCTCCGTGCGGGCGGCGATTTCATCAAGCTGATGTCGACGGGTGGCGTCCTCTCACCGTCCGACGAACCCGGGCACACGCAGTTCACGCCGGAAGAGATCGCCATCATGGTGTCCGAGGCCGCTGCCGCCGGAAAGACATGCATGGCGCACGCGCAGGGCACACAGGGCATCAAGAATGCCGTCAACGCCGGCGTCGAGTCGATCGAACACGGCATCTGGCTGGACGACGAGGTGATGGCGGACATGAAGCGCCGTGGCACCTTCCTTGTGCCGACGCTCGTCGCACCGATCTGGGTGCTGCGCAACGCCGAGAAGGCCCCCGGCAGCGTGCTGCCGCAATCCGTCCGCAAGACGAAAGAAGTGATGGCCGATCACACCGCCAGCATCACGCGCGCCATCGCCGAAGGCCTGCGCGTCGCGATGGGCACAGACAGCGGCGTCGGCCCCCACGGCTATAACGCCGAAGAGCTCGAGCACTACGTCGCCTGCGGTATGACGCCGATGCAAGCGATCGTCTCCACCACGAAGACCGCCGCAGAGTGCACGCATATCCAGCAGGACGCCGGCACCCTCGAGCCCGGCAAGTACGCCGACGTCCTCATCATCGACGGCGACCCCCTCGCCGACATCAAGATCCTGCAAGACAAGGCGAAGCTCGCGCTGATCATGCAATCCGGCCGCACGCACAAGAATGCGCTCTAGTCGCCGCCGCGCGATGCGGAGCGTCGAGCGATGTCATGCAGAGCGAAGCGAAGCATCTTCTCCGCACTGAAACGAGTGCCACGGCGAAGCAAGATCCTTCACTTCGTTCAGGATGGCAGTCCAAATGTGCCCATGAAGTCGATTCAAGCTCCCCTTCCTCACGGGGAAGGGGCCGGGGGTTAGGGCCATCACGGCCCCGGCGTGACCTGCGCCGCGGGCGAGTTCGGATCGACGTTGTGCACCACCAACCCGATGCTCTGCAGCCACTCGTCGTAGCCCGGCACGCTGCTCGAAGGCAGCGGTGAGAATTCGAGCAGCACCCTGCTGCCCGCACCCGCCGCCGTCACGGCGATCTCCGCCAATATCGGCGGCACGCCATCCGTGCCGGCGCGCGTCGAGCGCATCCTGATCGCGCCGTCTGCCTCCGTCGAGTCGAAGACGCGCCACGTGCCGTCGTCCAGCCGCTCGCGCATCAAGCCCGCGACGTCGCTCGTCGGCGCGTCCGACTCCCACTCAACGCGATACGGCAGGTGCGATCCCGCGCCCGCATCATCGATGCTCGCCTGGGGTGGCGCCGGAAAGTCAGTCGGCAGCGCGCGCAGCACCTGGCTGCGCCCAAAGTACGGATCGGCGCGAAAAGGCCCGTTGCCGCTCACGTACGCTGACGACAGATAGCCCGCACACACCACGGCAGCCGCGAGTCCGCCCCACGCAGCCAGCCTCGGCGCGTACGCCAGCACGCTGCCGCGCATCGCCGGATCTTCTACTCGCAACGGAAGTACTCTGAGGACGGGCGTCTCGACCGCCACCTCGTTCGTGGCAACGGGCGACCGCCGCCCGAAGATCGCCAACACGAAGATCGTCGCCAGCGCCATCGGCTGCACCCAGTACACGCCCAACGTGCCGGCCGGTCGATAGGCGTCATAGGGCAGCGGGAACGGCGTGGCGTTCTGCGTCGCCGCCGCGGCGACGCACATGCCGCCGATCAGCAGCGGCGTCAGATAGCGTGGTCGCAAGTCCGATCGCAACAGCAGCGCGCCCGCAACGGCAAGCATGCTCCAGTTGTAGAAGCTCGAATGCGGCGCCAGCAGCAACGTGCCCAGCGCGGTCGCTACCTTCGCAACGGACGGCGTGCACTTCCACCACGCCAGCACGACAGCAGCAGCGGTCAATACGAACAGATCGGCCGCGAGCAACGGATTCGGGTCGATGCCCGTGCTGAGCAAGAAGCCATACCATGAATACTGCCATCCCTGCATGTACGACTGGTTCTGCTGCCCTAGCGTCAGGAACTGCGCGGCATGCTGCACTCCCGATCCGTAGAAGTCAGTCAGCGAGGCGAGAATCCCGCCGTCTTGTGGCGTCCGCAACGCGAACACAGCGATGCCCACCGCGCCAAGCGTCGTCAGACCGCCGACCGAGACGAGGAGTGCGCGCCAATTCTTCGTCCACAAGAGGTACAGCAGCGGCACCGGCAGGTATTGCGGCTTCAGCGCCAACACGGCTATGAAGATGCCGGCGGCGACAGGTTTGCGGTCGCTCAGAAGCAGTCCTGCGAGCGCTGCGAATGCGAGAATCTCCGTGAAGTGCCCGACGCGCAGCGCCCAGTGCGTCTGTGGCAGCGCGAACACGCCCAGCGCCACGGCGATCTTCGCCGGCATGGACTCAACGGAGCGCTGCGCCAAGTACGCAACCCCCGCAAGTGCCGCAACATTGATGCCGGTGTACACGGCGAACGCCGGCCGCATGCTCAGGAACGTCAGCGGGTACATCAGCACCGACAGCCCGGGGCTGTAGAAGCCGTTCAGATAGAAGCTGCTGGCGTTTCGGTAGAAGACCAGGAAGTCGCCGTAACCGTTCTTGTTTGGACGGAACCAGACGCCCAGCGTGTCCGGCAGCCACGCCACGAGAACCATCAACTCAACGCCGATAGCGGCGAAGCACAGCACGGGGCCGGCGTACCGCCGCAGATCGTCGATTCGAATGGCCCGCCGGCTGAGCGATGGCCTGGTGATCGACATCATCGACGCAAAGCCTCTTGCTCTGGCGCGCGTCATGCGCTGCCGTCTCAGAATGATCGTCGCGCAGCCCTTCGAGCCGGATGAGGAGCCACCCGACGCGTTGGCCGAGGAAACCCGTAGTGGCCGCGCAACTAAGCGGCGCGCTTGCGGACGGCCGTCACCTGCAGCTTGTTGCCCCAGCGTCCAATCGCTCGATCTGCGGCGGTAACGGCGCCGCGATAAACGGTGCGAAACATCGGGCGCGATGCCAGTCGCATCACCGCACCCGGCTCGTGCTTGTAGTACATCAGGTACCGCTGCGCGCGCGCCTCAAAGCCGGCTGCCGCCAGTTCGCGAGCGACGTCGTCGGGCCGCAGCCGGGCGACGCGGTTGCCCGCATCCTCCCGCTCCAGCGCGATCCTCAGCTTCACGGCCAGCGTCGTGCCGAGCGCCTCGGCCGGCTCATTGACACTGATCGCCCGCCGAGCAACCCGCGCCATCTCGCGCAGGCCGACGGCCGGATCACTCAAGTGGTGCAGCCCATCATGAACGTAGCTGATGTCCATCGTCGCCGAACGCACTGGCAGGTGCTCGACGTCACCGACGACGACGAGGTAGTCGAGTCCGAATCGCTGCGCACGCGCGCGAGCCCTCGCCGCGCATCCTTCGGAGATATCGATCGCGATCACGCGCGCGCCCGCCCGCGCCAGCATCTCCGCATCCATGCCGCTTCCACAGCACACATCCACGACCGTCGCGCCGCGCAGGTCCGGCAGCCCGGCGATGCTGCGCCGGAACTTGTCCGCAAGCAGCCATCGGTAGGCTTCGGGCGCACCGTTCGGCCGGCTGATCTCGAATTCCTCCGCGACGCCACGATCAAAGTAGTCCGCCTGCTGATGCTTGTGACCATCGCCGTGCCCGTGCATATGGTCGATCTCGTCGTGCACAGCGGACGCGTCGACGTCCGGCGGCAGCAGGATCGGAATGCCGTTTCGCACGGGATAGCGCACCGAGCATCGCGTGCAGATCAGCGAAGCATTGCCGCGCGCGTCGTCCTCGCCAATCAACTCGCCATCGCGGCAGGCAGGGCACGCCAGCAGTTCGAACAGATCAGGCCGCATCCCGCACCTCCACGCCGTCCACGGCGATGCGACGTGCATCGCGCGTCGCCAACTCGCGCATCTTCGCGCCGATGATGAATTCGTAGTACGCCATCAGCACGCAGAAGATGAACCCTTGCCGCCCATCCAGAAACCCGCGCCTCGCCACGTACCACGTGGCGAATCGCAGCAGCGGCCGGCCGGGCAGGCGCACCCACACGCGGCGTAGCGCCCGCTTGCGACGAAACGCGTTCATCCGTAAGAACGACAGCGGGCCAAACCCCAGCGGTTCGTCGCGGAACTTGCGATAGACGTGCGCCTCCCACGTCGCGTACGTGTTGTGCCGCGCCAGCCAGGCTGTCAGCCCGCGATCGTCATCGTGGAGCAGCGGCGCCCGTAGAAAACCCGTCGTGCCCGCGACTTCGATGTGTTCGTGGATCTCGTTATCGCCGGTGCCGGGAAGATCGCTCATCCGCAGATCTTCCACGCGGGCGAGTCGATGCCGGAACAGCCGCAGATTCCAGTTCGGCCGGAAGCAGCGCAGCGACCGCCCCAAGAACATGAACTCGCGGTCGATGTAGTACCCATCGTGCTCGTCCGCCGCGATCGCTGCTTCGATCTCCACACGCAGCGCATCCGTGGCGCGCTCGTCGGCGTCCAGCACCAGCACCCACTCATTGCGGATCGGCGCGTGAGCCAGCGCCCACGCCTTCTTCTTCGGACCGACGCCTGCATAGTCGAACTGCACGACCTCCTCACCGGCCGCCCGCGCGATCGCGACGGTGCGATCGCTGCTGTGCGAGTCGACCACTATCACCTGATCCGCCCACGCCACGCTCGCCAGCGCCGCCGGGAGATTCAGCTCCTCATTGAGCACGGGCATCAGCACGGTCAGCGGCGCCTTCGTCGAACTCACTACGCGCACAGCCGCACCTCCGAGCCAGCACCGCGCCGGGCGCCATCTGCGATCTGTTCGTACATCACCGCCAGTTTCGGCCCGACCATCGCCCAGTCATATCGGCGCGCAAAGTCGCGGCCCCGCGCACCGACCGCCACCCGTCGCGCATCGTCGCGCAGAAGCGACGCAATCTCCGCCGCAAACGCTTCGGCGCGAAGCGGTGAAACGACGCAGGCACCCGCAGCCCCGATCTCTGCGGCGATGTTCACCGCCGGAGAGATCACGCACGCGCGTCCGGACGCGAGTGCCTCCACGACGGCGTTGCCGAAATTCTCGCTGTGCGACGGCAGCGCCCACACGTCGGCCGCCGCCAGCGCCGACCGCTTCTCGTCTCCGCTCAGCATGCCCGTGAATACGACGCTCTCCGCCACGCCTTCACTCCGCGCAAGCGCACGCAACTCGGGCATTAGCCCCTCATCATCCGGCCCAACGATCGCAAGCCGCGTAGTCGGGGCGTCGCGACGAACCATCGCAAACGCGCGGATCAGCAGATCGAGCCCCTTCTTGTGTGAGATCCGGCCGAGGTACATCACGATCGGCCCGTCGCCACCGCCCAAGTGACGCGACCGAAACGCGTCGCCCGGCGGCAGCACCTGGTAGTCGCTCCACACGATCCCGTTCGGCACGACGCGCCGCGGAACACCAAGCGCAACGTCATCGATCAGCCGCGCCTCTTCCGTGGACGTGACGTGCACCGCCGCCGCCCGTTCTAGCATCGAGCGCTGCCATAGGCGATCCGCCGTGGCCTTCACGAAGCGCCCGCGCTGCCGCAGATACGGGTCGAGCGCACCGCGCGGCGACACGACGTACGGCACGTCCGCGCCGATCGCCGCGCGATAGGCCGCGAACTGCGGGAACAGAAACAGCGAGTGGATGTGTACGACATCGTAGCGTCGCGCCTCGTCCTGAAGCGCGCGGTACATCGCGGTCGAGAATGCCAAGCGGCGCGGCGCGTGCGCTGCGAACAATCGCACATCAAGATCCGCCGCGCCTGCCGGCAGATCGTCACGAACCACCCGCGCGCGACTGCTAGCGGATGCGGCCTCCGCCATATCGGTCGCGAAGATCGTCACATCGACACCGCAATGCCGAAGCGCCAGCGACGATTCTACGACGCTGGTCGCCGGTCCACCCGTACGGCTCGCGAGCGATGGGATCACGTGCAGCACCCTCATGCGGCAACCCGCTCTCGCACGGAGATCGTCTCCGCCCAGCGGCACAGCGCAAAGAGCGCCCACGGCCGCGTCCAGCGCCGCCCATCGGCCAGGAACTGCCGCCATACTTGCATCGCAGCATCGCCGTCCAACAGACCGGCGATCGCGTCCGTCGGGTTCCGCAGGGCCGACTCGACCTCCGTCCGTAGCTCGCCCTGCATCCACGCCGCGAGCGGCAACGCGAATCCTTGTTTGCGCCGCGTAAGGATCTCCGGCGGCAGCAGATCGCGGGTCGCGTCGACGAGCAGCGCCTTTCCCGCGGCGGCGCTCACGCTGTCCGGCAGCGAAAGCACCCACTCCGCGAGGGTGTGATCGAGGTACGGCACGCGGACCTCCAGGCTGTGCGCCATGCTCATCGCATCCGTATCGCGCAGCAGCACGTTGTTCGTGTAGTGCGCTAAATCCAGCACCGACGCCCGCCCGCCGTTCGCCGCGCCATCGCGCATCGCCGGGACCGCGCCCGGCGCGAGCTGCCGGACTTCGTCCGAAAGGAACACGCGCCGCAGTAGTTCGTACGCAGACTCGCCGTCACTCCCGCCCCCAAGCCATGACGCGAGCTTCTCGCGATTCCCGTCCCGCATCGCCACACCTGCGGCCCGTCCTGCCACGCGGGCAACCGGCCTCGGCAGCCGCCGCGCACGCTCGAGCATCGCGATCCGCGACGCGGACCCGTAACCATCAAACAGTTCGTCGGCGCCGAGTCCGCTCAGCGCCACCTTCAGCCCAGCCTCCGCCGCCGCGCGCGACACCACATACGTGTTCAGTCCGTCGAATGTCGGTTGATCCATCGCCGCGAATGCATCATCGTGCGCGGCCAGAAGGTCATCCGCCCGCAGCGTGACGCAGGTGTGTTCGCTGCCGACGTGCCGGGCGACGCGCTCCATATGCGGCGCTTCCGAGAACGCTGGATCGTCGAACGCCACGGAGACGGTACGCAGCTGCGCCTGCTCGCGCGCCGCCAGCGCTGCCAGCACCGACGAGTCGAGCCCGCCCGAAAGGAAGACGCCAATGGGCGCATCGCTGATCAGATGACGCTGAACACCGTCTTCCAGCCGCGCCCGCAGCTCATGTGCGGCTTCCTCGCGCGAAATAGCTATCTCGGCCTCGGGCGGACTCCAGTAGCGTTCGATGTTAAGTCGCCCATCGAAGAATGTCGCTGTGTGCGCGGCCGGCAGCGCGAAGACGCCGTCGATCGCCGTGAGCGGCTCGCTCACCGCGCCGAACGACAGATAGCTGCGCAGCCCCTCGGCCGAGATCCTCGGCGCAATACGGCCCGTCGCCAGCAGCGCTTTCACCTGCGAGGCGAACATGATCGCCGCACCCCGTTGCCAGTAGTACAGCGGCTTGATGCCGAAGCGATCACGCGCCAGAAACAGGCGCTGCGTTCGCGCATCCCAGATCGCGAAGGCGAACATACCGCGCAGGTGGCGCACGCAGTCTTCGCCGTAGCGCGCGTACGCCTTCAGTACGACTTCCGTATCGCACTGCGACGCGAACTGCTCGCCTTCGCTCACGAGTTGCTCGCGCAGCTCGCGATGGTTGTAGATCATGCCGTTGAAGACGATGGTTGTGCCGCGCGCATCGTGGCGCATCGGCTGGTGCCCTGCCGGCGTCGGATCGATGATCGCGAGCCGCCGGTTCCCGAGCCCCACGGTCTGCTCGTGCGCATCGATCATCACGACGCCGCCGTCATCCGGCCCGCGCGCGATCATCTGGTCGCACATGACGCCAACGGCATCTCGCGCAAAGTCAGGATCGGCGTGGATCGCGCCCGCTATGCCGCACATGCGGGCCTCCCGTCGTCGCGCGCGCGGACCGACGCGCGCTCCCCCACCAATCCGTACGCCTCTGCAAAGCCATCGATCGTACGCTGCCACGTGAACTGCCCGGCGCGTTCAATGCCCCGCCGCCGCAGCCCCGCCGCCAAGTCAGCGCCCTCGACGATTGCGCGCACCCCTGCAGCAAGCGCGTCCACATCGCGCGCCGGTGCCTTCAGCCCCGCATCGCCAACAACCTCGACAAGCGAAGGAGCGTCGGATATGACGACGGGCGTGCCGCAGGCCATCGCTTCGAGCGGCGGCCAGCCGTAGCCCTCGTAGAACGACGGGAAGAGCAGCACATCGGCTGCGTTGTACAGCTCGACGAGCCGCTCGTCCGACACGCGCCCACACTCGACGATGTGCGCCTCGACCCGGAGCCTTGCAGCCAGGCCGCGCTCGTCGTCAGTAAGCGCCTTTCCTATTCGGAGAAGACTTATGTCCAATCCAGATTCGCGAAGCGCCGCAAGGACGCGCACGGTCCCAGACACGTTCTTGTAGGCGTCGCCCGTCGAAACGTGCAGCATCACATGGTGCGGCGCGCCCGGGAGACCGGCCTTGAGCCGCCCTGGCGCATCATCGCCCAGCGGACGGAACTGCGCATCGACGCCATACGGCACGACGCTGATGCGCTCCGGCGCGACGCCGCGCAATTGTACGACGTCTTCCTTCGTCGATTCGCTCGGGCAGATCACGCGCGCGGCGTGCTTCAGAAACGAGGTGCTCCAGCGGAACCGCGCCAGCTGTGCGCGCCCCGGCGTGAAGCCCGCCAGCCCTTCCTCCGCCTTCAGTAGCGTCAGGTCGTGACACGAAATCACGGTCCGCTCGCGTGGCAGCAGCGCCGCCGCGTGCGCGTAGCCGTGGTCAACGATGTGATACACGTCCGCCGGCGTGCGCTTCACAGCGAGCGGGTACCGCACGAAGCGGGTGAAGTAGCTGTCGGCCTGCCCGAGTCCGATACGACCGGCAGCGCGCGACGCATGCAGCGCGATGGCCGTCAGTCGATACTGCTCGTTACCGGTGAAGCCGCGCTCGATCTCGTCGGCGAGGCGCTCCATCGACCTGAGACGCTGCTCCGGCATGTCGCGCACCAGCAGAACCTGCGTGCGAGCCTCCGCGCGTGGCGTTTCGATCATCGCTTGCACGCTCGCAGCTCCCAACTCGAACCCCAGAGCGCGTCGAGCACCGGCACGCGCAGCAATTGCGGAACCACATCCGTGAATCCCAGGCGGTCCGAGAGCGGCACGCCACCCATGCGCCAGATCGCTTCGACCGTGAACCCCGCATCCTCCAGCAGCATCCGTGCAGACTCGCGAGTGAACCCGCGTAGATGGGTGTAGTCGGCCCACACGCGATGTGGGCGCGCCATCACGACCGACGCCACAACGACGCCGCTTCGGCGCGTGACGCGATAGACCTCGCGCGCCAGCCGCCCGGGGTCCTGCACATGCTCGAAGATGTCCTTCGCCAGTACAGCGTCGAAACTCGCGTCCGCATACGGTAGCGGCATCGCATCCAAGTCAACGCGCACCGCGCGCTCGTGCTGCGCCGCCTGCGCGACCGCGCCCGCATCGACATCGACACCGTTGACGACGACGCCCGGCGACGGCCGCAGGCGCCCGAAGTCACCGGTGCCGCAACCCACATCGAGGATCGTCCGTGCGCCCGCGAATTCGCGATAGTAGCGGCGCGCGAGCGCTGCCGGCATGCCGGACTCGCGGTAGTACGCCTGCTTTTCGACCAGCGTCAACTGGCGAGCGCTTCCTGCTTCCATTCTGTCCTTCGCTCTTCTCCCGCGACGCACGCAGCGACGATGCCGTCGGCGCATGCCTCGATGCTGTACCGCTCCACGATGCGCTGGCTCTCGGCGCCGAACCGCGCGCGCAACTCCGCGTCCCCGCACAGCCGCGAGATCGCCGCCGCCAGCTCAACCACGCTGTCGTGTGGCACGACGTATCCGTTTTCGCCGCGATGCACGAGGTCCGCCGCGCATCCCACCTTGTTGGAAACGACGACCGGCAGCCCGAAGTTCATCGCCTCGTTTACCACCAGGCCCCAGGTCTCGTGCAATTTCGACGGCAGGACGAACACGTCCGCCGCTACGTACGCAGAAGGCAGCGCGCCTTCGTCCAGGAATCCCGCGAACAGCACGTTCAATATCCCAAGTCGCGCGACCAGCGCCTCGGCAGCCGCGCACTGCGGCCCGTCGCCTGCGATGAGCAGCCAGCACGGCTGCTCCGCCCGCACGCGCGCGAACGCCTCGATCAGCATCAGCGGCTGCTTCTTCTCGATGAGCTTGCCGGCGAACAGCACGACCGGCGCCTCGTCGGTGACGCCGAATGAGCTCCGAATCTCCGCACGCCGAGGTGCGAGCGCCGACGCCGCATCACGGAAGCGCGCATTGTCGACGCAGTAGCGCGCCGCGAACATCCGCTCCGGCGGCATGCCGTAATGCGCGAAGCAACGGCGATTCTCCTCGCCGATGTACAGAGCGGAGGCCTGGCTGTAGAGCGCGCGCAGCGCGCCGCCCTTCAGCGCCGCCTTGGCAGCGGGCCGCCCGTGCAACAGCGTCTGCTCGTCGCGGATAAGCACGCGCATCCCGCGAGCACGCGCCGCGGCCACGGCGAGCCACGTCGTCGCGTGTGCGTACCCATGTACCCACAGCACGTCGAAAGCACCCCCGGCGATCTCGCGCACGATGTCCCAGTTCGGCTGCTTGAGCGCACGCGTCGAGATGTCGGTGCGCTCCGCACTCGGCAGCAGCTTCCAGCGATAGCCTTCCAGCAAGGACTGATCCCACTGCACCGCTCGCCCGAACTCCGCATCGGCGTACGGCCGAACCGAGGCGTCCGAATAGAAATAGACGGTCAGATCAATCTCGTGCCGCGACGACAGCTCGCGGTACAGCGGCGCGAAGTACGGGATCGGGTGCGACACAAGGTGCGCGACTCTAAGCGGCCTGCTGCTCATCGGCCACCTCCTCCACGTGGATGCGCAGCGCCGGCGCGCGCAGCGCAACGCGACGCCTTGCTACCGCACGCAGCGCCTTCGACGAGCCGGTGGCCG
This sequence comes from Chloroflexota bacterium, assembly GCA_031400455.1. Lineage (GTDB taxonomy): Bacteria > Chloroflexota > Dehalococcoidia > DSTF01 > JACRBR01 > JANXYW01. Next base: position 39,630 of record JANNPX010000042.1, read on the forward strand.
CAGCGCTCGACTTCGCGCGCCGGCTGAACGGCAGTTCCACGAACGGAGCGACTGCGTACGCCAACGCGACTGCGGCCGCTATGCCCACCGGCATCAGCCAGCCTGATTCCGGCAGCGAACCTCTCGTGCGCAACCACAGCGCCGCTAGGCAGATCAGCAGGGGTGTATGTACGACGTACAGCGTGTACGAGCGCGCACCAAGTCCGCTCAGCCGCGCCAGCTCCGACGCCGCACTGCGGCCCGCCGGATGCAGCACGAACAGTAGCATCATCAGCGCCAACCCGGACCCGAAGATCGCACTCTGCACCGTAGGATCGAGCGCTCCCGGCGCCACGAGCGAGGGTACAAGCAGCGCCGCACCCGCAATCAGCAACACCACGGGAGCACGTAGCGAAACACCATGCGCGAACGCTTCCGCGACCAGCGCGCCCAGCAGCCACACGCCGAAGTAAGGCGCGACCGTCCATCCGATCCCCGGTGATGCCAAATGCATCGCGATGCCGCCCGCGCCCAGCGCGAAAGCCGTACCGAACGCTGCCCGCGCTCCGAACCGCACGCGAGCCAGCAGCCACAACGGGTAGATCGCGTAGAAGATCGCCTCGTACGCCAGCGACCAGAGCGCACTATTCGAGCCGAATGTCGGCGCCGCGAACCCTTGCAGGAACAGCGCATTCATCGCGAACACAAATGCGGAGCGACCGTCGGCGTAAGCGTCGTACAGCGACGCATGGGCGCGCGACCCTGCCGCATCGAGGCCGACCGTAAGCACGAGCGCGAAGAGCAACGGCGGAACGAGCCGCGTCGCGCGCCGCCGAAGAAAACTGATGGTCCGGAAGCTCGGGCGCTCGCCGCGCGCGAAGCTCTGCGCCTGCCGCAGGTGTATCACAAACCCGCTCAGAAGGAAGAACAGCAACACCACTTCGGCGCCGTATCGCAGCGGCACCGTCGCGAACGCTAGCACGGCTGCAAACCCGCCGCTCGCGAGCGCACGGTGCGATCCCTCCCACAGGTCGATGCGCGCGTGGTGCGCGACGATGTACAACGCCGCGAGCCCCCGCAACCCGTCGAACGCCCGCAGGTCGAACGAGCGCATCGCCATCGCCGAAGTGCGGCCGCGGGTAGTGGCGATCATGCCGTCACCTCGCTCGGTGTGCCGCCGCGTTCACGCCCCAGCCGCAGATACGACAGCAACATGCCGATCAGCAGCCAGAAGTACACATTAAGCGGATCCAGATCGAGCACCGGGCCCTTGAACAGCGTTAAGGTCATTGCCGCCAGCGCCACGCACACGGGCGCAGCGGCGCGGCGCGATGCGAGATCGACGCGCGCGAGCGCCGCGAACAGCCGCCAGTGCAGCGATGCCACAGCCACGACGATGGCGGCCAGCCCGACCAGCCCGGTCTCCAGCGCGGCCTTCGCGTACCAGTTCTCGATGTAGCGCGTCGACGCGGAGCCACCGTAGCGCAGCGCCGACTGCGTATCCCATCCGGTGCCATGTCCGACGAGGCCCGTGCCCGCAGCGTTCCGCAATTCGCCCCACGCCGTAGCGAGCGACGCTTGCGCATGCGCAGGAATCGCGCCCAACACGGAGATCGGCGCGCCATCCAGCGCCATGACCGCGATCAGCCCACTGCACACCATCGCTAGCATCAATATTGCCGGCGCCCTGCCGGCCAGCCCGATGCTCGCTGTGGCGATTGCCGGTACGACGACATAGGCCTGCCGCTCGCCGGACGCGATCACGCCGAGCGCTAGCACGGCCGCGCACGCGTACCGGCGCCACTGTCCGCTCCGCAGCGCCTGTGAAAGTCCCGCAGCGTACGCCACGATGCCGAACACATAGAACTGCGTGCTGCTCGTGAACGTGCTGGGCACTCGCGGCACAACGAACGTGTGATCGCCGATCGGCAGCGCCAACCCGTTCGGCTGCACCGCCGCGTACCAGGATCCGTAGAGATGTCGGAACGGACCAAAGTCGTTCGTCCAGACGCCCACCTGCGGATGCCGCGACGCGATCATCCACTCCGCCAGCGCGATACACGCAGGGATGAGCCCCAGCAGCGCCGTCCAGCGCATCGCGCGTTCGAAATCCGCTCCCGTGCGCACGAAGTGGTACCCGACAGCCAGCATGGGTACGTACGCCAGCCAGACCTTCGTGCCGATCGCGCCCACGACGAGCGACGGCGCCAGCGCAACGTGCGCCAGCACCATCACGGCGAACAACGCCAGCGCCGGCAACGCCACGCCCATCGGCGGTAACGCCGGCTCGCGTCGAGCCGTCATCCAGAGCGCAAACGATGCGTAAAGCGGCAATACGATCGCAACGTCGCGCAGGGCCAACCCGGGCTGCCCTGCCACAAACACGGGCACACCAGAAAACGGCAGTACCACCAGCAGCGCCAACACTCCTCGCCGCCATTCGAGCGACAGCAGCGCGAGCGCACCCGCCGCCAGCAGCAGGGGCCCCACTGGCGCCCGCACAGCGACGATCGCACCCGCGGCAAGGCACACGCAGAGTGCCGCCATCGCGGGCGGCCACTGCGTGCGTTCCAGGCGGAGCGTTGTCATCAGGCAGCTCGCTCCAGCGGAAGGTCTGGTTCCTGCGCCGTACGCAGCGCCTCGATGGTCATCGCAATGCCGTCGCGCAACGTGGTGCGCGGCCCCCAGCCAAGCTCGCTGTTGATGCGGCTGATGTCTGCGGCGTAGTCCCCCGTCTCTACCTGAAGGAATTCCTCCGGCCAGTCGACGAGTAGGTACGATCCTGTGCCCGCACATGCGATCACGGCGCGCACGAAGTCGATCAGCGCAGTCCCGGATCCGGAGCCCACGTTGTACACACGTCCCACAGCCGCCGGATCGATCGCAGCGCACACCATCGCATCCACCGCGTCATCGATGTAGACGTAGTCGCGCAGCTGCTCGCCGCGGCCGAACACCGTCACCTCGCCGCCGTCCATCAGCTCATCGATCATCCAGTTAGCGATGTTGTAGCGGTGATGGCCCGCCGCGTCGTGCGGGCCGTACGGGTTCGCGATGCGCAGCGCCACGCTTCGCACGCCGAAGCGCACGCCGTAGTACGCGCAGTACTCCTCGCAGGTCCGCTTGTGGATGCCGTAGAAGCTACGTGCTTCCTTCGGGTGGTCTTCGTCGACCGGAAGGTACTGGGTGCGTCCGTACACCAGTCGGCTGCTGGGAAAGCACAGCGTCGTCTCGGGGCTGAGCGTGCGGATCGCTTCCAGCAGATTCAGATGCCCCAGGCAGTTCGTCGTCAGGCTCTGTTCGTGATCGGTGAAGCTGGGTACCTGCCCCGAATAGGCGGCGAGATTGAACACATGATCGAAGCGTCGCGCCATCAGCGCGTTCACGGTCGCCTCGTCCCGCACGTCGCCCAGCATGAACTCGACGTCGCGCGCTTCGGCCGGAACGTGCCGCCCAAGCACCACGACCTCCGCTCCCCACGATGCGAGCCGCTGCCGCAGGTGCGTGCCGATGAACCCCGCGCCGCCCGTGATCAGCACGGACGCGCCCTGATAGCGTCGCGCGATCAGCGCGCGCTCTGTCATGCCGCCTCCATCGCCAGCGGCGCGCTCTCAACCATCTCACCGCGGAAGTACGCGACCGTGCGGCGCAGTCCGTCCGTCAGTTCAATCTGCGGCTGCCAGCCGTAGCGTTCGATCATCCGTGAGATATCGGGCCGTCGTCGCGCCGGATCGTCCGCTGCGGCCGGCGAGAACTCTAGCTGGCTATCTCCGCCCGCGGCATCGCTCACCGCCTGCGCCAGCTCCAGCATCGTCACCTCATGCGGGTTCCCGAGATTGAAGACGCGGCCATTGGCGTTGCCATCGAGCGCCACCAGCAGGAGCGCATCGACCAGGTCCGACACATAGCAGAGCGATCGGGTCTGCAGACCGTCGCCGAAGATCGGCAGCGGTTCGCCAGCGAGCGCGGCCGCGATGAACGCTGGCACCGCCCGTCCGTCGTCGATGGCCATCCGTGGGCCATAGGTGTTGAAGATACGCACCACCGAGGCGTTCACGCCGCGCCCGCGCTGGTACTCGAACGTCAGCGCCTCACCGAAGCGCTTCGACTCGTCGTAGCAGGCACGCGACCCGATCGGGTTGACGTTGCCCCAGTACGATTCGCTCTGCGGGTGCTCCAGCGGGTCGCCGTACACCTCAGATGTCGATGCGAACACAAATCGCGCGCCACAGTCCGCAGCCAGCGCGAGCAGCCGATGCGTGCCGGCGGAGTTCGCCAGCATCGTCTCGATCGGAAACGCCTTGTAGTGCACCGGGCTGGCGCGCGAAGCGAGGTGCAGGATCAGGTCGACCCCCAGCCAGGGCGTCTGCGTCACATCTTCCCGCACGAAGCTGAATGACGGGTGGTGATCTACACCCGCGATGTTCTCCACACTCCCGGTCGCCAGATTGTCGAGGCAGATCACCTCGTGCCCGCGGCTCAGCAACTCCGCCGAGACGTGGCTGCCGATGAATCCTGCTCCGCCTGCTACCAGTACGCGCATCACACGGTCCTTTCGTTCATGGCGGACGTGCGTGTGACGCCGCTCGATGTCTCGGCCGCACGCAGCGGCCCTTGGCTCGCTGCCAGGAATTCGAATGCAAGCACGATGACCGCTGACGAGATCAGCCCCGCAAGCGCTGCGATGACGATGTTCACGATCTCCGGCGTCGGACGGTCCACGCGAGTCGCCGGCAGCGTCTCGTACACCGCCGCGTCGCCCGGCACTGCCATCTCTGTCCGCACGGCGGCGAGCGCCTGCGCGACGGCTGCGGCGGATCGCTCCGCCTCGTCCGGCGTCTGCCCGCGCACTGTGATACGGAGGAGTTGCGTGTAACCAAACGTGTCTGTGGTCGTCCGCGCTGCCAGGTCGTCCGCGCTCGTCGCCAGGCCCGCGTCCTGCACGGCGCGTGCTGCGACGGTGCGGCTCTTCGCCATTTGCGCGTACGTCGCGATCAGCCGGTCCAGCTCCCACGGGCGCTTCGCGGCGTCGGCATTCAGGGCGGAGTCGGGAAGCGGCGGCAACGTCGCGAAGAGCGTCGTCGAGGCGGCGTACGTCGGAGTCGGCTGCGGCGCACCGTAGATGCGCGTCACCACACCGTACGCAGCAAGACTGAACAGCGTGCCGAGAGCCAGCAGCCACCACCAGCGGCGCACCATGGCGAGGATCCGCGCGACATCCATGCCCATCCCCCGTCGTCAGGCGCGGCCATCCGTGCCGCGATCCGCCGTTTCTTCGACCAGTGTTTGATATTCCGGGTCAGGTGGGTGTCTGCACCATAGGTGTTCGCCCGATTCGGTCCAGATTCGAGGCGAAGCTACGCCGCGCGGGTCAATACGGACTCCTCGCCGGCTTCGGCGACGGCGCGCGTTATGTCCGAACCGTCGTGAATCGCGCGGTGCAGCGCGGTGATCCGGCGGTGGTAATGGCCCCACGTGTATCGCTGCTCGATGGTCCGCCGCCCGGCGGCGCCCATCTCGGCCCCCTGCGCTCGATGGTTGTACAGGTGGAGGATCTTCGCTTTCAACGCCTCGACGTCGCAGGATGGCACGACCCAGCCTTCGCGGCCATCGGTCGCCACCGACCCGGCGTCTTCCGTGACGATCACGGGCAGCGCCGACGCCATCGCCATGTACGTGACCAGCGCCGAGCCCTCGGCGAGCGACGGCAGCACGAACGCGCTCGCCGAGCGAAACAACTCCGGCAGCTCCACCCCGGCGACCTGGCCGAGGTGGCGATAGGAACCCTCGTACTCCGCCAGCACACGGCGGCCCGCATCATCGGGCGCACCGGCGAGCACCAACTCGGCATCCGGCAGCGCCAGCTCCCGCCAGGCCCGCAACAGGTATCGCGTGCCCTTCCGATGATTGATGCTCGCAACGTCGAGCAGCACGAAGCGTCCGCTCGTCGATGTGGGCGCAGGTGGCATATAGAGTTCGGGATCCGCACCAAACGGAATCTCTACAATCTTCGCGGCATCGACGCCGTACGTAAGCAGGCACCGCGAGACGTAGGCCGACGGCGTCACGATGACATCTGCCTCGCGCCGCTCGGACTGCACGCGCGCGCTCGATCCGAATCGCCGCGCGCGCCGCCCGCCCGTTGCAGCGGCTTCCGCCTCCGCGATCGCGATGTTGTATTCGTGCGCCGATGGCACGTCGAGCACGGTACGCAGTCCGCGCCGTTTCGCCGCGCGCAGCGTGCACAGTGCGGCGCCTTCGAACGCATGCACCTGCGTTGCCCCCGCCCGCGGAAGTGCGCGCGCCACCAGCGCATCGAACCCCGCATCGCCCCACTGCTCGATGCCGTGGAACCGGCTGAGCCCGATGCCATCGAGCACCTCCGCAGCACCGCGTGCCGCCAGAAACGGCAGCGCGATCGTCTGTACGCGCCTCGCGTCGATAGCCGGATGCCACCGTCGCCGCACGCCCGAGAGCACCATCCCGCGCTGCCGGGCAGGCAGCAGTCGCCACGGATACCGCCGCGCGTCCAGATCTCCGCGCCGGTAGATGCTCGTGACGAATCGATGCAGCAGCCCGGACGACTGCAAACCCGCCGCCGTCTCGTAGCTCTGCTGCACACCTGGGTGGCTCACGACGACAGACGGCACGTCAGGCGCGCTCATGCCGCCACCTCCACCACCGGCGAATCCACTTCGATTGGCGCACCCCCGGCGAATACGCCGCTCCGCCACATCAGCACCACGAGCACGCCCAGGCTGGCGTAGCCCGCGACGGCTACGGCCGCCGCCGTGCCCAATAGTCCGCCCGTTTGCGCGCCGATCGGGATCGCGACAAGAAACAACACCCAGTTCGCCGCCTCTGCGATGCTCGTCAGACCCGGCCTTCCGATGCCGCGCAACACTTCCATCGGGAACGAGCGGATCGACATGGCAACGGACGCGATCGCCAGCAGCCGCAGCGCCGGCACTGCCGCCGCATAGTCCTGCCCGAACAGCATCGTCACAATCGGATACGCGAACACGAACAGCAGCGCCGCGAGTACGGCGACGACCGTCGCGTGCAGCGCGAATGTCGCATGTAGCTGCGGGCGCCTCCCGGCCTGGTGCGTCGCGCTCACGTGCGGGAACACCACCAGCCCGATCGACCATGCGACCAGCGTCGGCGCCGCGAGGAAGGCCGTCGCCGCCGAGTACAGCCCCAACTCCTTCAGCGGCAGCATCAGCGAGATGATCGCCATGTCGACGCCGAGCCCCTGCGCAGACAGCCGTCCGAAATGCGCGCGCAGCCCGAAGCTCATCGCGGAGCGCGCGATCCCGCCGTCGAATCGCCCGAGACCTTGCCCACGCCAGACCATCAGCAGCGCCAGCACGTCGGAGCAAGCGTGCGCGGCCAGATACGCCATCGCGCCCGTCAGCGGCGTAAGCTGCCCCGCCCACGCCAGCGCGGCTATGCCTCCGCAGTACGTCACCGGCAGCGAGATGCGGGCGACATTGAACGCGCCGAAGCGCAGCCGGCCGGCCAGGCAGTTGATACTGATAGACCCGACGAGATACAGCGGTATCAGGGGCGTCATCCACAGCGCATCGTCCGTCACGCCGGATCCGCGGAACACGATCGGCACGAGCAGCACGTACGCCGGCACCAGTACCAGGCTCTGCGCCACCGCCAGCCCCAGCACTGTCGCCGGCACGTTTCGCTGCCGCTTCTCGTTGCCGCTGAGATAGACGGACGCCACGTCGATCCCCAGATTACCGACCGTGACCACCAACTGCGGCCACAAGAGCAACTGCGCCAGTTCGCCGCGATGCGACGGCCCCAGCACCCGCGCCGCGACAGTGCCGCTGACAATGCCGAGCAGTGCGCTCACGCCGCTTGTGCCCAGCGTGCCCAGCAGCTTCGGTGCCAGCGCCATCAACTCGGCGAGCCAGCCATGACGCACGCGCAGCGGTGCGGCCAAGGTCATGCTAGGCCGCGCGAGCATAGGGCTCCTGATTGTTCGATGCGTGCGCGACTCCAAGCACCGGCGCATACACCGTGCGATGCAGCTCTTCTCCGTACGTCTGCCACGTCCGCGTGACCGCGCTCGCCGCCGCCGCCGCGCCCATGCGCGCGCGCAGCGCCGGATCAGCGGCCAGCGTCGCCATCCGATCAGCCAGCGCGTCGGTGTCGCGCGCGGGCACGACGAACCCGTTCACACCATCGACCACAAGGTCTGCGCCACACTGGTCCGAAACGATCACCGGAAGCCCGGCCGCCATCGCGAGAATCGTTGCCAGCGCCGAGCCGTCTTCCACCGACGGCAGCACGAAGATGTCGGCGGCATCGTACTCCACCGCCAACTCTGAAGTCGCCATCGATCCCAAAGACTCGCACCCTGGCAGCAATCCGCCCGCCCGCCGAAACAACTCCGCGTTCGGCGTGCCGACGAGCCGCAGCGTCGCACCGGCACCCAGCCTGCGAAACGCGTCCAGCAGGTACGGCACGCCCTTCCGCTGCGAGCACCCACCCACGAACAGGAAGCGCGCCGGTCCCGCACGTTCGCTGCGATCCACCGGCCCCGTGATCGGAATGACGCCCCACGGCACCCGGTACAGCTTCGACGCCGGAACGCCGTGCCGCAGAAACGAATCGACCACCCACTGCGACGGCACAACTATGGCGTCCGCTTCCGCATACTCTGCCACCATCCGCTCGACAAGCCGCGGATGTGTCAGCGGCGCGTCCGGCCCGAAACGACGCTGCTCTTCCGCCAGCAGTTCGGTCTGCGTCACGGCGTGCGCCGACCCCGTCGTCAGCACTGCCGGCACGCCGCGCCTGCGCGCCGCCCGCATGCTCGTCAGCGCCATGCTGCTCCAGCCGTTGAAGAGATCGCACGACCCCAGCATCCGCGATGCAACCGTGTCGAACGCGACGCTCACGGCGAGCTGGCTCGGCGCCTGCACCGCCGGTGCTCCGAATCGCTGCACGCCGTAGTTCCACGCGCCGATCGGGGTCAGGCTCGACGTCCGTTCGTGTGACACGCCGAATCGCTCCGTACGCGCGAACGGTACGGGCGTGATGATCCGCTCCAGCTCGCCGCGCGACTCCAGGTACCGCGCCATCAAGTACGCCGGCTCGAACTTCCCGGGCACGGAAATCGTTACCTTCATCGCGTGCCTCTCTTCGTCCGCCATAATTCGCGCACGCTCTGCCACTCGCCCACGCGATGCGCCGCGAACAGCACGTGCTGCAGGGCCCAGAAAGCCGGTATATCGCGCCATCCGCGTGCCGAATGCTTCGACATTCGCATCGCGGTACGCGCATGCGGCACCAGAAATGCTGCCAGCGCGACTGACTTCGCCAGCGCCAGGCCGCGACGCGCTGTCACGAATGGCAAGCTCCATCCGTTCAACCGGTGCTCGATGTACGGCACTGCCTTCCCGCGCCCGCGATACTGCCGCCAGAAATCGCGCACGGTGTCCGGCACCTGGTTCAGTACTTCGATCGAGAAGTCGCCCTTCCACGCGTAGCCAGAGCGAAGCAGTCGATCGAAAAACTCGACGTCCTCGCCGCCAAACCCCGGTAGCTGCTCGGGGAATCCGACGGCGATCGCCGCGCTGCGCCGGCACGAGAACGCCTGCGTGTAGCCAACGTTGCCGCGCCTGTTCCCGCCGTAACAGTACTGATGCTGCGCCTGCTGGAAGCGGCCGATCACGTTGCCCTGGTTGGCGATCCGCGACTCCACGGACACGAAATCGATCCCCTGTTCGTACATCGGCGCCAGCCGCTCCAGGAAATCCACCGGCGGCCAGTTGTCGGCATCGACGAACACCAGCACGTCGCCGGTCGCTGCCGCGATCGCCGTATTGCGCGCCGCTGCCGCGCCACGATTCTGCCCGTGCTCGATGACGACGATCAGCCCGTCGTCTCGCAGTTTCCGCAGCTTCTCGAGTGTGCCATCGGTGGAACCATCGTCGACAACGATGATCTCACTCGGACGCAGCCGCTGCGCCAGCGCGCACTCCAACGTCGTGATGATGTCGTCGGCCTCGTTGTACGCCGGGATCACGAACGAAAACGTCGGCGTCCCGCCGACCAGCGAAGGCGGCTGCGGAGCAACGACGTCCTGTCGCGGAGTGATCTGCAGCGCCAATCGGGCCTCCTGCCGGCGGAATCTCACAACGGCGTTTACGCGGCCGGGCGCATCCCGTCCATCTGCTTCGGCGTTTCTTCCTCTTCCAGCACCGCGCGCATCACCCGGCGCGTCGCCTGCTGCGTCGCCAGCACCGTGTCGATGTACCAGTCGATCGTCCGCTGCAGCCCCGTCTCGAAATCCGTATCTGCGGTGAAGCCGAAGCGTTCCTTCGCCCGCGACGTATCGAGCATGCGCCGCGGCTGTCCGTCCGGCTGCGAGGCGTCCCAGCGGATCTCGCCGTCGAAAGCACACAGCCGCGCGATCACCTGCACCAGGTCGCGCACCGCTATCTCTCGCCCCGCTCCCAGGTTCACCGGGTCGCGGCCGTCGTACCTTTCCGTCGCCAGCACGATGCCCTCAGCGGCGTCCTCGACGTACAAGAACTCGCGCGATGCGGCGCCCGTCCCCCAGGCGACAATGTGATCGTCCCCGCGCAGCTTCGCTTCCACGATCTTGCGAATCAGCGCCGGGATGACGTGGCTGCTTTGCGGATCGAAGTTATCGCCGGGTCCATAAAGGTTCACCGGCAGCAGCGTGATCGCGTCGAAGCCGTACTGTTCACGGTACGCCTGCGCCTGCACCAGCAGCATCTTCTTCGCCAGCCCGTACGGCGCGTTCGTTTCTTCGGGATACCCGTTCCAGAGGTCGTCTTCATGGAAGGGCAGCGGCACGTGCTTGGGGTATGCGCATACCGTCGCCACGCCGACGAACTTCTCGACGCCGACGATGCGCGCCTGCTCCATGAGCTGGATGCCCATGATCGCGTTCTCGTAGAAGAAGCGCCCCGGGTTCGCACGATTCGCGCCGATGCCGCCGACGACCGCCGCCAAATGGATGATCACTTCAGGCCGCGCCGCCTCGAGCGCTGCCACGATGGCATCCTTCTCGCGCAGATCGAACTCGCTGCTGCGCACGACGAACACATCCGCGCCGCGCGCGTCCAGCTTACGCACGACGTGGCGGCCCAGGAAGCCTGCGCCGCCCGTCACCATCACGCGCGGACCAGCCAGCGACCTCATGCCGCCCATCGCTCGTCCCTTTCGGCGTCCGCCGCCACCGTCTCGGCGTCGCGCTGGATGCGCGTGCGCCGTCCCGGCGTGTGTACCCGGCCGTGCTTGCCGGCCGCCAGCACCGATGCCAGCATTTGCTCGTAGCCGCGGAGCGCAGCTTCTTCGGTCAGCCGTTCCGCCGACCACTTCCACGCCGACTGCGCCATATGCGCCCGCAGCCCCGGATCGTTCGAGACACGCACGAGCGCTTCGAGTAGTTCCGCCGGATCGTCCGGGTGTACGACCAGTCCGCCGCCGCTCCACGCCAACTCCCGTGCCGTCTCGCTGTGCGCCGCCGCAGCGGCCACGACAGGTCGGCCCGATGCAAAGTACGACGTCAGCTTTGACGGCAGCGACATGTCGTCGACGCTGCCACGCTGATTGATCAGCAGCATGTCCGCCGCCGCCAGCACACTCGCGAACGTCTCGGCCGGCTGCAGCGGAACGATCCGCACGTTCGTCAGCGCGTACTTCGCCACCAGCCGCGCGATGGCGTTGCGCTGGTTTCCATCGCCCATCAGCGCGAACAGCAACGGGCTGCGCGCCCGCTGCGCCAGTCTCGCCGCCTCAACGACGTTCTCGAGTCCCTGCTTGTATCCCATGTTGCCGGCATGCAGGCAGACCACCGCGTCGTCCCGCCAGCCTAGTTCCGCGCGCATCGCCGCGCGCTCGATCGTCGCTTCGCCGGTGTGTGTCCAGTTACGCAGGCGCCGGATGCGCGCCGGATCAACGCCCATCGACTCAAGGTACGGTCGGAACCCCTCCGAAATCACGCCAACGGCCGACGCGCCGCGCGCGGCCCAACCTTCCGCCGTGCGCACGACTCCCGACACGCGCCCACCGCCAGAGACGCCGCTCTGCTCCGCTGCCTTTCCGACCAGATCCTGGAAGATCAGCCCGTACGGCACGCGGAACCGCGCCGCCGCTGCACGCGCGACGATGCCACCGCTCAGGCTCGGTACGACGCCCAGCACCGCATCCGGCCGCGGTAGTCGCATCGCATCGAGCGCCATGCGCAGCGATGTCACTTCGTACAGTCCGCGTCGCCATGCCGATTGCTTCGCCGGCACGTAGTGCGACCGCCGCCGGATCTCGACGCCATTCCGCGCTTCGACCAGCGACGTCTGTCCCGCGTACTCCGGCGATACGCGCCACGCCGGATAGTGCGGCATCCCCGCCAGCACGGTTACGCGATACCCGCGCGACGCGAGGTGCTCCGCGAGCTTGGTGCTGTACGGGGCGATGCCCGTCTCTTCCGGGGCGTAGTTGAGAGATGCGATCAGTACACGCGTCATCAGTGTCCATCCAGTTCCACCAGCGGCTTCACGGTGCGGATCACGTAGCCGAGATCCTTCAGCAGCCGCACATCCGCCGCATAACCCGCTTCTATCTGCATCCTGGACTGGGGCGAAAGGCCCTTCCGTCCACGCACTTGGAACGGTCCTGTCAAACCGGGCCGCACCGACACGATCGCCCGCGAGAGATCAGGGTCGAGCGTTTCCCGCGAGAGATAGGGCCGCGGGCCTGCGATGCTCATCTCGCCGCATAGCACGTTCCAGAACTGCGGCAGTTCATCCAGGCTCGATTTGCGGAGAAAGCGGCCGAGTACGGTCACACGCGGATCTGCTTCCAGCTGCCAGCTCGTCAGCAGCTGCGCGGCGCGCTCGGGGTGCGTCTCTTTCCAGCGCTCGAACACGGCGTCCGCATCACGCACCATCGTGCGGAACTTCCACATCTGGAAGCGCTTCCCGTCCAGCCCAATGCGTTCGGATCCGTAGAAGATCGGCCAGCCCGACATCACCAGCACGATCGCGCCGACAGCCAGCAGCAGCGGCGACAGCACGATCAGTGATGCTAGGGCGAACGCCATGTCGAAGATGCGCTTGCCTCGCCGGACGTAGAAGCCGGCGCGTGGCGCGGACAGGGCAATCGGCAGCGCGGAGCCGACGACATGAGCGTCGGCCAGCGGCAATCCCGCCACCTGCGCCGCACTCGACGACTGATACGCCTCCGGAGTCTGACCCGCCGCAGCCACGAAGCACGCCCTCTCATGATCGTAGGCGGCCACGCGCATCCCGGCGCGTCGCGGCCACACGGAATCATCAGCGAAACCCCGCGATCGAGAGAGTAGGGTTCTCCTCAAAGGGGGTGCGTGCACCCCCAACGTTTCCTGAGGTGGGCAGCCTGTACGCTCGTCGCGCCGGGCCGAATGGCCTGCCGAATCGTCGCCGTGAAGTACGCCACGTGGCGCGGGAATCCAGCCCGCGTTCGTCGCCGACGTAGACCGCTCGATAGGTGTAGGTGGTGTAGGGGCACGCGGGGCCGTGCCTCGATCGATCTGGCCCCGCTACGCCGTGACGGCGACCGCGCTCTCGATCATCGAGCGGAAGATGACGAGTCCGTCGCTCCCACCCATCAGCGCCTCGGCCGAGCGCTCCGGGTGCGGCATCATGCCCAGCACGTTCCCGCGCTCGTTGATGATGCCGGCGACGTTGTTGATCGAGCCGTTCGGGTTCGCTTCGGGCGTCTGTTGCCCATCCGGCGTCACGTAGCGGAACACGACGCGCTTCTCTGCTTCGAGCTTCGCAACCGTCTCGGCGTCGGCGTAGTAGTTGCCCTCGCCATGCGAGACCGGCACCATCAGCACCTGCCCCGCGTGACCGGACCGCGTGAATATCGTGTCCGCGTTCTCGATGCGCAGGTACGTCGGCACGCAACGGAACTGCAAGCTGTCGTTGCGCATCAGCGCTCCCGGCAACAGATGCGACTCGCACAGGATCTGGAATCCGTTGCAGATGCCGATCACCGGCTTGCCGGCGTCCGCATGCCGCTGCACGGCGTCCATCACCGGAGAGAAGCGCGCGATCGCCCCCGTCCGAAGGTGATCTCCATACGAGAAGCCACCCGGGATGACCACCGCGTCGTACGCATCCAGGTTCGATTCACGGTGCCAGACGAGGTCGGCCCGCTGCCCCATCTCGTGCGCAAGCACGTACTGACAATCGCGTTCCGACCAGGTGCCGGGAAAGACGAGGACGGCGAAGTTCATCGCTGGCAGTATAAGAAACGCCTCCGCGTGAGGCGAGGCGACGGCCCCGGTCTGGTAGGCTCTCAGCCGATGCTACGACTGCTTGCCGCTGCCGGGCTCATTGCGCTCACACTCGGCTGCACGGCCGGCGCCGGCGCGAAGCAACCATCGTGCGTCGTCGATCGCGTCATCGACGGCGATACCTTCGTCTGCGATAGCGGCACCCGCGTCCGCCTGCTGCAAATCAACGCGCCAGAACTGAAAGCGTGCGGCGGCGAATGGGCGGGCGCGGCCCTCCGCAACATCTTCCTCAAGCCCGGCACCCTCGTCCGCCTCGACTACGACGCGTTCGAGCAGGATCGCTACGGCCGCGACCTCGCCGCGCCCATCGTCGCCGGCGCCGACGGCGCGGACTACAACATCAGCATAGTCATGGTGTACGTTGGCCTGGCGAAGTCCGCCTACTACGGCGACAACGCCAAGTACCTCGACTGGGCGAAGGCGTCCGAAACGTGGGCGAGAACCGCGCAATGGAACATGTGGGCGCCCGGCGGCCCCTTCAACGGCGCTACCAATTGCGGTTAGAATCCGGTTCCGCTGGGAACCCTGAACCGGCGCGCGGCGAGTGGCACAGCCGTCCCCGGCTGTAAGTCCGTCGCCGACCGAACCACAAGGCACACGGTGCCCACCATCCAAGACCGTAGGGACGCACGTTCTCGAAGAGTCGCCGTAGGAGACAGGTCCGTCCCCCTCCGTCCGGGCTACGACCCACCGAGCAAGCTCCCCTTCCCTCGCGGGGAAGGGGCCGCGGGTTAGGGCCGCCTACACCCCGATGGCCGGCTTCAAGCCCAGCAGCGTGCGCGAAAGCTCCAGCTCACCCAGGTGCGTAAAGCCGTGCGTCATGCACACCTGGCCCAGCGCCCGGATCGCCGGCATCTCGCCCAGCGGCTTCACCGTCACGATCGTGTCGAACACCGACGCGTCCGGATTCGCCAGCCACGACGACGTGCTCTGCCAGACGTCCTGCGTGTATTGCTTGAACGCATCCAGATCGGAGATGCGCAGCGCTTGCGCGTCCTCCGAGCTCATCCCCGTCCCCTGCGAAACCGGCGGCAGCCCGAGCCGCTCTGCCCAGCCGCCCTCCATCCACACGGTCGGCGTCCGCCCCTGGATGATGAACCGCAGGATGTTGTCTTCGGTCCGCACGTAGTGCCACATCTCGAACGCGATGTGGTTCGCCGCAGCGTTGCCCGCCGGCACCGTGTGCCACTGTTCCGGCGTCAGGTCCCGGACACCGTGATCCAGCATCGCATGCAGCCGCTTCAGTTCAGCCGTAATGAATTCAACAAGCGTCATCAGATCTCTCTATTCACTATTCACTAGCCGCTACTAGCGCCCCTCGAACACCGGCTGCCGCTTCTCAAAGAACGCTTTCCGCGCCTCTTCGGCGTCGTTCGTTTGGAAGGCGCGGCGGATGTTCGTTAGCTCGTAGCGCACGTGATCTTCCAGGTCGATCCGCGTCGCCCGCGTGATGCCCCGCTTCGTGAAGCGGCTCGCAATCGGCGAGCGCTCCGCGAGGAACGCGCAGTACTCCGCCAGGCGCGCGTCGAACGCCGCGTCCGCCACGACTTCGCCGACGAACCCCAACCGTAACGCTTCATCCGCATCCACGGTGCGGTTCTCCAGCAGAAACCGCATCGCCTGTTCGTATCCGATCGCCTGTGGCAGCGTCCACGTCAGCCCGCCGTCCGGCGACCCGCCGATGCGCGGGTACCCTGCGATCAGCCGCATCCGCTCGGCGCCGATGCGCATGTCGCACGCCATCGCCAGCGAGAGTCCCGCACCCGCCGCGACGCCGTTCAGCCCGCCGACGATCGGCTTGTCGCACACCTCGCGCAGCACCAGCGCGAACCGCCCGACCCAGCTCACATCGTCCATGAACCCGGTCTGCCGGGTCAGCGGCGATGCGCTCTCGCCCGTGCCGGTAAGATCCAGCCCCGAGCAAAACGCATCGCCCGTACCGGTGATCGCGATCACCCAGACGGAGTCATCCCGCGCCGCCTCTTCGACGGCGGTGACGATGCCCCAGGCCAGTTCGTCCGAAAGCGCGTTCTTCTTCTCCGGCCGGTTCAGCCGGAGTGTGCGCACGTGCGCATCGTTGGTCGTGATCAGTACGTCGCTCATGCTGCTCCTATTCGATCGCGAATCGCTGTAGATCCTTGCCGACCGTGATCTTCCCGCTGAATATCTCCGCCATGCCGTTGGTGAAGTTGTCGACAAGCGGCCCTTCGGCGGGCGGCGTCGGCATCAGGTGCGACAGCACCAGGTGCTTCACGCCGGCGTCCCTCGCCATCTCCGCCACCTCCAACGTCGTCGAATGATAGCTGGGCACGTCTTCCATGACACTGGCCGTCTGCTCGTTCCCGGTGCCGCGAATCGCCTTGACCATCATCTGCCACATCCCCGCATTCAGCGCCTCGGACACGAGCACGTCCGCGCCCCGCGCGCCGCGTACGAGCCCGTCGCATTTCGCGGTATCGCCCGAGAACACCAACGACTTGCCTTCCCGCTCGAAACGATAGCCCAGCGCAGGCACCACGGGGAAGTGATTGACCTCGAAGGACTTGATGGCCAGCCCTCCGAGCTCCGCAACGACCGACGGCTCGGCCGTCACCGGGAGCTCATGCACCTCGCAGATGATGCCTTCAGGCGACAGCTTCCCCGGATGGTGTGCAAACCGGTATCCAATATCCGCGCTCATAGCCGCAAGAAAACCATCCATCATCGCGCGGGTGCCTTCCGGCCCGTACACGATCAGCGGCTTCCTCGCGCCGCCTGTCCAGCGCATGATCAGGAAGTCGGGCGTATCTGTGATGTGGTCGGAGTGAAGATGCGTGAAGCACAGCACATCGACCATCGGCGGTGGCACCGCCGCCGCGAACAGCCGCCGCGCCACACCCCAGCCGCAGTCCACCATCACCCGCACGTCGCCCGCGATGACCACCTGCCCGGCGCCGCAGCGATCCGGATTCGGCAGCGGACTTCCGGTCCCCAGCAACACAACTTCCATCGACGCCATGTGATCTCTCCTTTACAGGTTCTTACTCAGCCACGAACACGCGCGACAGCGTCGTGAACGTGCAGGTGTACACATCGCGCCCCCAGCCGGGCGACTGGAACTGCACCGCCTGAACCGGGCTGCCGGTCGCCGCGCGTCCTCGCTCCGCGCCCGTCTCGATATCCAGCACGACGACGTGCTCGCTCCCATCCCGAAAGTCGTTCACCACGATCTCGCCCGAATCCGGATAGAGCAGGAAGTGATTGCTGGCGTGGAACGCATGCTCCCACAGCGGCTCGAATGCCTCGCCGGAGGCGCGAAACCCACCGATACGTCCGTTGCCACTGTCGTACGCCACCACGATGCTGCGCGATGCGTCGACAAGCGGCGGATTCACGATAGTGCCACCCGGCAGCCCGAACGGCGTCAGCATCGACACGTCGGACGCATCGTCCACGCCGACCCGAAACAGGTGCAGCGGCCCGCTCGCGACGCCGGTACCGGCCAGCCCCCGCTGGTACCGGTTGTCGCCGTTGTCCATGAACCAGACCGACCCGCCCGCGATCACCGGATCCCACCCGTACGACTGCTCTCCATCCGGCAGCGAACGATACATGAACTCCCAGTACTCGTCGCGGCCAAGCCGTCCTCGTTCATACCGGTATCGGAAGACCGTGTGGTCGCCGACGACGTAGACGAACTCGCCGTCCGGCGTGATGTCGCGCGAGATGCGCGCGATCGATCCTTCGGGGATCTCCACTTCCGGCATCACCGGTTCGAGCCGCTCAGGATCGAGCACGGTGAAGTACGAGCGCGATGAGCCGTCGCGCACGAAGTTCTTCATCACCAGGTTGCCGTCGGAAAGCGAGAGCAGGCTGTTGTACGGATGCGGGCGTGGCAACTCGTAGCTGGCGACGCGCGCGCACCCACTATCAAGTTTGTGGCAGTGGCGGCCGTACGTGACGTAGAGATACCCGTTCGCGTGTACCAGAATGCCGCCAGGCCAGAACGGCCCGCCCGGCAGGTCCGGCGACCGTGCGATCGTCGCCAGCGTGTTAGCGTCGACGCGTTCGACCCAACTCGTCGTGTCGCCCGCTGCCGGCGGCGTGTTGCCCTGCACGAACACTTCTCCGGGCTCCCGAAGCACGACCATGTTCGCCATCACCGCGGGCCGTGCAGTGACCGACAGCGTTTCGCCCTTGCGCATGGCGAGTCCGGCCGAGCGCGGGATCATCTGGCGGCGCGGTCCGCCATCCTCGCCGGGAAATGGGCTGTCGTAGTAACCAGGAACCACGCCCGACGAGTCGAGTATGCCCCTTGCAGAATGCTGCAAGTCCGCCGTCCTTCTGTCCCACTTGCCGCACGGCCTCGCGTGCAACCCGACGGCGGACGGCCGCCAGCCTCTACGTCAGGTGCATTCCCGAGATTGCGCGCGCGATGACGAGTTGCTGGATCTCCGACGTCCCTTCGAAGATCGTGTAGATCTTCGAGTCCCGGTGCCACCGCTCCACGGGGTTCTCGCGCACGTAGCCGTAGCCGCCGAGGATCTGGATCGCCTGCTCGGTGACCCACACCGCGACCTCGCCGGCCTTGAGCTTGCTCATCGAGCCTTCGCCGTTGAGGAACGGCTTCTTCGTCGCCCCCATCCAGCACGCCCGCCACACGAGCAGCCGTGCCGCGTCGATCTCCATCTTCATGTCGGCGAGGCGGAACGCGATCGCCTGGTTCTCGATGATCGGACGGCCGAACTGCTGGCGCTCCTTGGCGTAGTCGAGGGAGTACTCGTACGCGGCGCGCGCGATGCCGAGCGCCTGGGCGCCGACGAGCGGGCGACTCGACTCGAAGGTGGCCATCGCGGCCTGGGTGAAACAGAAATTCGGCGTTCCGACGTTCGCGTACCAGGTCAGTGGTGAATAT
>JANNPX010000019.1:0-314042 GCA_031400455.1 Chloroflexota bacterium
GGGACACTCGCGGCACACCGCCGACAACGCCGACCGGCTGGCGCAGGCGATCGGTCTCGACCCCGGCCATATCGAAATGATCCGCATCGGCGCGTTGCTGCATGACGTTGGGCTGCTGGGCGTGCCGGCGCGCATCCTCACCAAGCCGGACATCCTCTCGGTCACGGAGATGCAGCTCATGCGCCAGCATCCGGCGAATTCCGAGATGATCCTCCAGGAGCTGCCGGGCTTCGAGGAAGTTGCCGTCTGGATCGCTCGCCACCACGAGCGGCCCGACGGCAAGGGCTACCCTGAGATGCTCGTCGGGGACGATATCCCCATGGAGTCGCGCATCCTCGCCATCGCCGACGTGTACGCCGCACTGATGTCCGATCGCCCGCACCGCGGCGCGCTCTCCCCGCACGATGCGAAGCAGGTGCTCCTTGGCGCAGCAGGCACGCAGCTCGACCCCGAACTCGTCCGCACGTTCTGCGGGCTCATCTAGCGCGCGTCAGCGCGTCAGCAGTTCAGCACTTCAGCTTGTCAGCATTTCAGCTTGGCGGAGATTCGCGTCCCCCGCTGACCGGCTGACCGGCTGACCGGCTGACCGGCTGACCGGCTGACCGGCTGCTGACACGCTTCTCGAACCTGACAAGCTATCCTGCTGACAATCTCGCCCGGGGGGAGTACAATCGACTCCCAGCCGTGTGTGAATGGAGGCAGCGTGGCAACCTATATTCTGCTCAGTACGCTCACCGATGAGGGCCGCCGTACGCTGAAGGAACGCCCCGAGCGCCTCCAGGAGGTGAATCGCGAGATCGAGGCGATGGGCGGGCGTGTGACGCACCAGTTCGCCGTCCTCGGCGGTTACGACTTCGTCAACATCCTCGAGGCGCCCGACAACGAGACGGTGGCGCGCATCTCCGTCGAGCTCGGGGCGCGCGGCACCGTGCAGCTCACGACGCTGCCCGCGATTGCGGTCGACGAATTCACGAAGATGTTGAAGGCGCGTTCGAGCTAGCGGGGGATGTCGTCATGTCCACGTACGTCGTCCTTACGAAGCTCCGGCCCGCCGCGCGCAAGACGATCGATCAGAACCCCGATCGTCTCGGGGAGATCAACGCGCGCGTGAAGCAGCTCGGCGGCAAGATCACCCTCCAGTACGCCATCCTGGGCGAGTACGACTTCGTGACGTTCATCGAGGCCGAGGACAACGCCGCGATCGCAGCGATCGGCGCGGATATTAGCAACGTCGGCACGATCAAGTCGATCACCCTGCCGGCGATCGAGATGACGCAGTTCCAGAAGCTGTTGGCGATCGCGCCGTACCGCACCGAGCCGCACACCTGGCAGACGAGCATCTGGGCGCGTATGGTCCGGCGCGCTGGCCGCCACTGGATCACCGACAAGCACGTGAAGGCGTATTGCCGGCCATTCAACGTCGAGGGCCGCGAGAACCTCAAGAATTTCAAGGGCGCGGCGATCGTCATCGCCAACCACAGTTCGCATTTCGATACGCCCGTGACGGTATCGACGCTCCCGGAGAGCATCCGCAGCAAGCTGCTCGTCGCGGCCGCAGCCGACAAGTTCTACGGCAGCCGCAAGAAACGCACATGGTGGTACTCGCTCTTCCACAGCACCTTCCCGGTACACCGTGGCGGCGGCACGAAACAACTCGAGTACCCGATGGCGCTCTTCAAGAAGGGGTGGTCGATCCTCATCTATCCGGAGGGCGGCCGCTCGAAGTCCGGGCAGGTGCAGCGCTTCAAGCACGGCGTCGCGATTATGGCGATGCAGTGCAACGTGCCCGTGATCCCGATCTACATCGAAGGTCTGCGCAACGTCATGCCGAAGGGCCAGCGCGAGCCGCGTCCGGCCGCCGTTAGCGCGCGCATCGGCAAGCCGGTGTGGCTGACGGACGCCGCATCTGTACCGGAAGGGACGTCGATGCTCGAGAACGCGATGCGCGAGTTGGCCGGCATGCCGCCGCACCACACGCACGCCGCCGCTCGTCAGGCGGAACCATCGCTGGCCTCGGCGGGTGGCGGGTCGTAGGCCGGATCTAGCCTGCGAGTTTGCGGGTCATCAGGCGGGTGATCATCTCGGGGCGCATCTTCTTCTTGGACGGATCGGGTTGGCCGTCCGAAAGATAGTTGCCCTCGGTGAACACGGTCATCGCGTTGTCCTCGCCGATCACGCGTGACATCTTGCTGAAGATGCGGACGAACGCATCCTTCTTCGCGGCAAGCGTGGGGAACGCGGCCTGTTCCATCGCTGCTCGCCGCTTCTCGTAGTCTCCGAGCAAGTAGGCGCCCGGCATCCCGAACTCCTTGAGTGCCTCGATGACGAGCGGCATCAAGCCGGGGTCGTGCTCCAGGCAGTCGCGCGTGCGCTGCTCGTAGAACATCTCGTGGCGCGTCTCGTCCTTCGCCAGCAGCGTCTCGATCTTCGCCAGCACGGGCTCTTTTGTTTGCTGGGCGTGATGCCGATAGAACTCGGCCGTCACGAACTCCTGGAACGTCGTGTTGGCGACGACCTGCACCGGCACGTAATGGTTCGGAATGCCCCAGTTGGTCAGGCTCGCTTCCCGCACGTCGCTGATCTCTTCGCCGAGCGCGCGCCGGATCGACGCTTCGATGGCCGTGACCGCGTCCGCATCGTGGCGGCTCACCTGGGCGTCACGGGCAGCGAAGGCCGTGCGCACTTTTGTCAGGTAGTCCTGGAGGACGTAGTAGTGCTTCCACTCCTCCATCCCCCACATCATGATGAAGTCGCAGACATCCTGATCCGCCTTGAAGTACTCGATGAGATTGGCGACATAGTCGGGATTGTTGCTCTCGACCAGCAGCGCCGACTCCGCCACGAAGACATCCGTCGGTGTGAGCGCATCGATGTCGATGTCCGCCCAGCCGATCTCGAGCAACTCCGTCAGGCTCCAGCTCAGGCGCTCGTGCGTCTTGTAGAACGTGATGACGTCATCACGGCTGGGGACGGTGCGGTGGTCGGTGGTGGTGAGGGGGGGTTGTGTACCTGTAAAGGGATAAACGACACTCTTGACGAGTTTGGACAAAGGTCCTCCGAAGCGGGCACTCCAGCGGGCGCTGGACACTGCCCAAACGATCCATTGTAGCAGGTTGAGGTTCCGAGACCGCGCGGGGGCAGCCCCGGCCTGCATCAGCCGTAGAGGACACGGCCAGCGAACACGCGGGCTGAGAAGCCCATTCGGCGTTCGAGATGTGGCGCCCGCCGGGCCCGAGTCAGTCGGCGACCAGCGTGTACCGAAACCCCTCGCTCGATGCGTCGAACCCGAGCCGCTCGTAGAACCGGTGCGCGTCCGTGCGGAATTTCCGGCTCGTCAGGACGACCTTGTAGCAGCCAGCCGAGCGCGCGTCCTCGATGATGTAGCGCATCAGCTCCTCGCCGTGCCGCTGTCCGCGCGCGGCTTCATCTACGACGACGTTCTCGACGAGTGCGTACGGCGCCCCGTTGTGTCCGAGATTTGGCACGATCACGAGTACGGCGGAGCCGATGACGGCGCCTTCGTGTTCCACGACGAGTAGCCGCTGCCTCGGGTCGGCGCTCACCGCGTCGAACGCTGCCGCGTGCCGCTCAGTGGGTGCGGGCGATGCGGTCTCGTTGAGTTGTCCGAGCAGGCGCACGAGCGTCGGCAGGTCGGCAGCAGTCGCGTCGCGGATCATGGATGAGAGGATACTCCACTGACACAGGGTGAGCGTTAACCTTTTCGTCGGCAGAGCGTTGCACTTCCGTGAGAGCATTCGTTCACCTGATCGTAGTCGCCGCACTCGGATGTGCGTTCCTCGGTGCGACCTGCGTCACGCGAACGGAACAGCAAGGGCCAGCCGGCCCATGGATCGGCGAAGTCGTCAATGGCGGAACCGAGCCCATGAACAACATCACCGTCGATGCGAAGGTCACCGATGCCACCGGGCGATGGTTCCGCCAGGAGTACGCCAACTCGGTGTCAGGCGGCGTCTGCCCCTTCGTGCTGCAACCAGGGCAGCACGGATGGTTCCAAGTCTTCTTTCAGAAAGGCCCGCAGGAACCCGATCCGGTGCTCCCATTGCGAGCCGAGTTCCCACCAGTTGGCCGCGGCTTCGACGGGGGAGCCATCCAAGATCAGGGCTTATCGGCGGAGCTCGTCGCGAAGGATCCACGCAATCGGTCGATCCGTCTCGAAGTGCGTAATAATTCAACCCGGATCTACGGCCAGATCACGATTTGCGGCGTCCTGAAGGTCAACGATCAGGCGGTCGAGATCGGGAGAGCGGACGGCCCGCCGCACCCGGCACTTCTGAACCCGGGCGAGTCGATGACGCTGACGATGTACTTCAACACGCTGCCTGAGGGCACAATAGAGTTCTTCCCGTTGGGATATGATCGCACTCCGCCTCCGCCCTGCTGCATGCCGTAACGCGTCTCCCTGCTAGCGTACCGGCGTACGCCAGATGCGTACCTCCGTATCCGGCACGGGCTGCGTAAACACGCCAGACGGCGACTGGTGCGCCAGCAGAGCTCGCAGCTCCGCTTCGAACTCCAACAGCCGCTCGCCGAACAAGTGCGGCGCTGCGTCGGAGCCCGAGAACACGAGCGCCACGATGTCGTCCGTTGTGCGGTCGACCTTTTGCGGCCCCGGCACTCGAAGAATCTGTGGTGCGTCGAAACCGGCGCGCTCCAGCACGATCGTCTCACCATCCGGCGTGATCGGGCGGACTCCCTGCCCCGCGCGACGGACTGGCCCGAGATACGTCCGCACGAGGGCGCGCATGCCATCGAGAGGTATCGCCGGGTGCGCCGTTGCGTCCGGCTCGATCTGCGGCCCGACATCCTGCACATCGGTGACCTGCACGAATGCGCCGCGACCGAGCGGCTCAAGCATCCGCAGCATGATCTCGGCGACGCGATCGCGGTCCATCCAGTGGAACGATCGCGAGAACGTCGCAACGCGGAACGTGCCGAGGTCGTCGGTCAGTTCCTCCGCTCGCATCTGGCCCCAAACGACGTTCGCGATGCCAGCCCGCGCCGCCTCGCGTTCCCCTTCAAGCAGCATCCCCGCGTCCGGATCGATGCCGACGACCTCCTCGAACAGATGCGCCAGCCGCAGCGCGATCGTCCCCGGCCCGCACCCCACATCGATCAGCCGCCCCGATCCGTCGAGCCCGAGCGCATCGCGTATGGCGTCCGCAAGCCCGGCCGCATACGGCAGCCGCCCACGCGTGTAGTACGGTGCAGCGCCGGCGAACAGCGTTTCATCCCACTGCCAGTTGTCATCGGGCATCCGTCATGCTACGACACGGGATCGGAAACGGGCGACCATCGCCGCCCGCCCCAATCTGTGAAATCGGTGAAATCTGTGGTTCCGTCCGTCGCTACTGCCCGCGCACATCCTTGCGCTTGTTCTGTACGTAGTCGACGAGGATGTACTCCCCGAGCTTGTCGGGCGTCGTGTAGAAGACGCGGCCCTTGTTGATCTTGGCGACCTGGTTCACGAACTCCTTCAGGTAGTAGTTGCGATCGAGCATAAAGGTGTTGATCGTGATGCCCTTCTGCGTCGCGCGCTTCACTTCCTTCAGCGTCTCGCGGATCGTGATCGGACTCGGCGGGTAGGCGAAGTACGACCGCCCGCGCTCCAGGTGCGCCGTCGGCTCGCCGTCGCTGATCATGATGATCTGCCGCGTGCCACTCTTGTGTTTCGAGAGCTTGTTCTGCGCCAGCATCAGTGCGTGGTGCATATTCGTACCCAGCACGGACTCGTCCCAGCGCACGTACGGCAACTCCTCTGCCTTCAGCTCGCGGGCGTATGCCGAGAAGCCGATGATGTACAAGCTGTCGCGACTGAACTGGCTCGTGATCAGGTTGTTCAGCGCCAGTGCGACCTTCTTCGCCGCCTGGAACGAACCACGGAGCGCCATCGACCACGACAGGTCGACCATCATCACAGTGGCGGTCTGCGTCAGTTCCTCAGAGCGATAGACCTCAAAGTCGTCCTTGTGCAGCCGCACCGGCAGCGACGCGCCCTCGCGTTGCAGCGAGTTCATGATCGTCTTGTCCAGCGCCAGGTGGAATGGATCGCCGAACTCGTACTTCTTCGTGTCGTCCGCGCGCTCGCCGCCGCGGCCGCTCTCCTTGATGGCGTGCTTCCCGAATGAGTCCTTCTTCAGCGATGAATAGATCTCGCCCAGCGCTTTCTGGCCGATCTTGCGTGTGCCGCGCGGCGTCAACTCGTAGTTGTTGCCCTTCTTGCGGATGTACCCAGCCTCTTCGAGGATGTCGAGGAACTGCTTGAGCTGGTCCAGCGTCTCGCCGGCCTCTTCGCCCAGCAGCTCCTTCAGCTTCTCCTCGTCGATGTCATCGATGTCGCCGCCGTACTGCGTGCGCTCGAGCTGGCGCTCCAGGTCGTCCATCGACTGCATCTGGTCCATGAGCTTCATCGCTTCGTTGAGGTCGATCTCCTCATCTCCGCGGAACGGGTACTGGTTACGCATGTCGCGCATGGGCGAGAGGAACTCCATGTTCGACTGCAGTTCCTGTAGTTCCGCTTGCAGATCCGGGTCGCCGACCTTGTCCTGCAGCAACTCCTGCAGTTGCTGTCGCATGTCGCCGGGCAGGCTGTCGAGCAGGTTCTGCATCTGCGCCATCTGCCCCTGCATGCGCGCGACGAGCCCGTCCAGCGTCTTTGGCGGGTTGTCGCCGAAGAGGTCGCTGTACTTGTCCATGAACTGCTGGAAGTCCGGCTCACCCCCCGCCAGGCGGTCGCTGAGCATCTGGTTCAGGTCCTTCACCATCTGCTTCATGCGCGCCATGTCTTCGGGCGACATGTTCGAGATCTGGTCGTACATGTCCTTGAAGAATGTCTCGGTCATCGCCTTCTTCAGCATGTCCATCAGCTCGGTGAACTTGTGCTGCGCCTCGGGATCCATGAACTCGTAGTTCTGCAGCTCCTTCACCGCGCCGGGCACGTCCTGCGGCAGGTTCGAAAGGAAGTTCTTCTTCCGGTTCGAGATGTTCTTCAGCATTTCGGCGAACTGATCGTTATCGCCGGCGCCTGACTGTCCCGGCTGCGAGCCACCCTGCTCGCCCGATTCGCCGCTCTGCCCGGACTGCTCACCACGCGGCGATGACGATTGCTGCGCTTTGGCCGAAGGCGCTCCCGACTGCTGCGGCTGTCCGTCCTGGCCCTGCGGCGATCCGTCTTGCGCACCCTGCTGCGGCGATCCATCCTGTGGCCCCAGCGCGTCGTCGAGCCGCTTGTCGATCGTGCCGCGCTCCATCTCCAGCACTTCGTCCAGGCGCTTCTTGATGTCATCCATCAGCGACGAGAGGTTGTACTTGTCGAGCTGGTTGCGCCGCTGCTGCCGAAGCTGTTGAAGCAGGTCGCGCAGGCCCTGGAGGCGATTGCCGTTTTGGTCACGCATGCCGCGCTGCAGCAGGTTGCGCATCGAATGCTGCAGGTCGCCGAAGTTCATCAGGTCGTCGCTCAGCGCTTCGAGGACGTCGTCGGCCTCGAGCCCCGGGATCTCCTGCGTGCCGTCCCACTCGCTATATCGGAATGCGACCATGATGTTCCTCTTCCGCGAAAGCAACGCCGCACCCGAGTGAGTGCGGCGAGGCATCAATGCTGCGGCAGCGCCGTTCTGATTCGACGGCTCCTGCTAACCACGGTATTGCGTCTTTCCGCCAACCTTGTCCTTGTTGAGCCGCTTGTTCAGGTGCAGCCCTTCGAAGATGAACTCCGTCGCGCTGGCAATCAGCGCCGGGTTCTCGCCCGGATCGAGCTTCGCGACCGAGCTGCTCAGACCGTCGACTGTCTTCACGAGGTTGAGGTACGCGTCCGACGCCATCCCGTCGCTGACCTCCGCCTGCATGCCGGCCTTGAAGCGTGTGACGACTTCTTCCATGTCCACGACGTTGAAGTAGCGGTTGAAGACCGCGACTACGGCGCCCTGGATCAGCTTCTCGATGATCTGCTCTTCCTTGCCGTCCTCGACCGTCTCGAACTCCACCTTGCCGCTGATCGTCGGGATGACGTACGGCAGGTCGCTGATGCGCGGCACGACATCGTGCTCGCCCAGCTTGATGGCGCGGCGGAGCGCATTCGCGAGCAGGCTCTCGTAGTCGGCGATTGATGCGCGGACGGAGACGCCGGAGCGCTGGTTCACATCGGGGCTGCGGCGCGCGAGCCGCGTGATCTCCGCGACGATTTCCTTCATGTACGTCGGCACCGTGACCTTGTAATCCAGGTCATCGAACGCAACGGACTCCTGCGTCATGATGTCGATCTCATGCTCGACGCTACGAGGGTAGTGCGTGCGGATCTGTGCGCCGTAGCGATCCTTCAGCGGCGTGATGATGCGCCCGCGGTTTGTGTAGTCCTCCGGGTTCGCCGATGCCACCACCAGCACGTCCAGCGGCATACGGATGCGGTAGCCCCGAATCTGCACATCGCGCTCTTCCATGATGTTCAGCAGCCCGACCTGGATGCGCTCGGCAAGGTCGGGCAGTTCGTTGATGCAGAAGATGCCGCGGTTGGTGCGCGGGATGAGGCCGTAGTGGATGGTCATCTCGTCTGAGAGGTAGCGGCCCTCGGCCACCTTGATCGGGTCCACCTCGCCGATCAGGTCGGCGATGGTGATGTCCGGCGTCGCGAGCTTCTCGCCGTAGCGCTGGTCGCGGCCGATCCAATCGATCTCCAGGTTGTCGCCTTCACTCTCGATGCGCGCGCGGCTCGCGAACGTGATCGGCTCAAAGGGGTCCTCGTGCAGCTCGCTGCCGGCGATGACCGGGATCGCCTCATCGAGCAGCCCCGTGAGCGCGCGGATCATCCGTGACTTCGCCTGTCCGCGCTCACCGAGGAAGATGATGTCCTGACCCGAGAGGATCGCGTTCTCGAGCTGCGGTACCACCGAATCTTCGTACCCGTAGATGCCGTCGAAGAGCGGCCGTCCGGCGCGGATGCGCACGATCAGATTGCGCCGCATCTCCTCTTTGACGGAGACGACTTTGTAGCCGGACTGCTTGAGTTCACCGAGTGTCCTCGGTCGTTGTTCGGACGTCATGCCTGTCACGATCCTTCCGGTCTGCGTCTCTTGCTGTGGTCCCCGCTGTCAAAGAATCGCGCGAGTTCGTCGCGCGCGAACGTCGGAAATAGTGTGGCGGGATCTCCGGCCCCCAGTATAACCCTCGCGGGCCCTGATTCGACCGTCGCAATCGTGCGCCAGTTAGAGTCTTCGATGTTACGTCTTGACGCGAGCCGCGCTTC
This sequence comes from Chloroflexota bacterium, assembly GCA_031400455.1. Taxonomy (GTDB): domain Bacteria; phylum Chloroflexota; class Dehalococcoidia; order DSTF01; family JACRBR01; genus JANXYW01. The sequence continues at coordinate 9,257 of JANNPX010000019.1, forward strand.
GTCCTCCGCGCTTATGATCGCCAGCAGCGCGCCAGAAGCCAGCAGCCCCATCGGATCGAGCTCCAGCGCGGCGCAAATCGCTCGCGTCTCGTCGTACACGCGTATGGTCTCGGGGTCGACGCGCAGCGTGGCGTTCGCCGCCGCAGCCAGTTCCCGGAGCGCCGTGGCGATCCCGCCTTCGGTGGGATCATGCATCAGCCGTGGGCGGCATTCCGCGCAGAGCGCCTGCGCGTCGGCCACGACGCTAATCCCTGGATCGAACAACATCGCCTGCGCCCGTGTCAGCAGCGAGGCGTCGACGCCCTTCGCGGCAAGCTCGGCAGCCGCCTCGCGCGCCAGCAGCGCCGTCCCCTCGATGGCGACGCCACCCGTCATCAGTACGCGGTCACCCGTGCGAATGTTCTCACCCGTTACGATCTCGTCGCGCGCCGCCTCGCCCAGCATTGCGCCGACGATGATAGGCCGCTCGATGCCGACCGTGACTTCCGTATGCCCGCCGACAAGCTCGATGCCTAGCCCGGCACAGGCAGCGGTGATCTGATCAAAGATGGCGCCCGGGAGAGCATCCGGCGCGCCCGGTGGCAGTAGCGCTGTCGCCAGGAACCATGCCGGACGCGCGCCCATGCAGGCGATGTCGTTCGCGTTCACGTGCACCGCGTACCAGCCGATCTGCTCCGTCGCGAAGGTGACGGGGTCCGTCTTGGCGACCAGGCAGCGCCCGCCGCCGATATCGATAACCGCGGCGTCGCGGCCGATGCCCGGGCCCAGCAGCACGCGCGGGTCGGTGTGAGGCACCTTCGCCAGCAATTCGGCAAGCATCGCCGTCGGTAGCTTCCCCGGCCGCAGACTCATTGCTGCGAGGCCACACGTTCCACGACGTGGTCGGTGAACGCGTCGACGAGCTGAGGAAGCAGTCGGCGTACCCCCGTGCCCAGCGTCATCGAGACGAAGAAGTCCCCGACCATGCCGTGGCCCTCGGCGCCGATCTCGACTTCTAGCGTGCAGCCCTCCGGCTCGCTGATCAGCTCGAACTGCAGGTACGCAGCCTGCACCTGGCCCGACATCGGTGCCGTCGATTCTACGTGCTCGCAGACCAGCAGCCGCGGCTCGTGCCATTCGGCGATGAGCCAACGCGTCCACTCGTTCGGGTCGGTGGCCACGGCGAGTAATTGCGCACCGACAGCCGGGGAGGCGTCCGCCTCGAAGCGGATCGCGGCGCAGTTCGGGAACCAGCGAGGCCACGATGAGAAATCGGTCAGGATCGACCAGATGACGGCAGGCGGTGCGTCGTAGCCCTGTGATGTGTAGTAAGAGGCCATACGTGAGGCCCAGCATATCAGCGCGGGCGATGCGTCGGGCAGCAAAACGCGTGCGCCGGATGGTGCGCGCGAGCGCCGGGAGCCGCCGAGCTTCTTTCGTTCAAGACATAGCGGCGCGGGCCGATGCTGTAGGGGTAGGCCGGGCCGAGCCGAGGGGTGTTCGCTCGAGGCAAACGAGCGCCGTTCGGCTGGTGGGTCCGCGGCGCAGGGTGCAGGCCCTGGGCTCGACCCGGCGACACCGCGCCGCGCGCGATGCCAACTCGCTCAGACGTAGTGCACCAGAGGTGCGGCGACCGGAGTCACGGGGGTCAGGGTCAGGGGTTGGGGTAGTGTGACTCCGGTCGACTGCGCCGTTGAGAGTGCTTGATGTGGGAGAGGATCCCATGATGACCGTCGCGCCGTCGTCGTCGGCCGGCGCATTGCGCACCGACGCTACGTCAAACCCGCGCGCATCCATGGTGATGCTGGTCACTGCGATCTCTCCGTCAATGGAGTCGGACAAGCGAGGCATCCGTCCGTGAAGGACAGGACCACGATCTCCGACCCACTCAGGTGCCTTCGGCGGCCCGGCTGCCCTATCCCCGCAAGGACTGTAGGCCCGTGGCTTTGCGTCCCCACCTTTCGGCGGGTTTGCCTTTGTCGGAGCGATCTGTGTTGTCCACCCCTAAGTTCGGCGCGGCCGCGCCGAACTGATGCCCCGGAGTGGGTGATCCCAGAAATTCTTTTCCGGTGTTGAATTGCTGCCTTCGTCTCCCGCAAGGCCGATAACCGGTTCGAAACACCTCCGGCAGGTGGGCGGCGTTAGGATGAATGTGGAATTCGGGCGGTGTGACAGGGAAAGGGATGGAGTACATGTTCAAACGAAAATGGCTGATCGCGGCGACCGGAGCGGCGCTGGTAGTAGTGCTGGGCGCCAGTGCCGTCATGGCGCAGACGCCTCCGGGGGGTACCGGTTCGACCTTCCTCGACCGTGTCGCCGAGAAGCTCGGCATCGACACGCCGAAGCTTCAGCAGGCGATCACCGACACGCGTAACGAAGACATCGACGCCGCCGTGGCCAACGGCGACCTCACGCAGAAGCAGGCCGATGCGCTGAAAGAGCGCATCCAGAACGCCCCGGCTGGAGGCTTCGGCGAGCACTCGTTTGGTGGGCCGAAGGAGTTCAATGGGTCGGGGGAATTCAGGGGATTCAAGGGTGCCCCCGGATTCGGGCTCAGCTTCGGGATGGGGCTCGCTGACATTCCGCAGGAGTTCGCGGACTTCCTGGGCATCACGACCGACGTACTGATGACGGAGCTTGGGGCCGACGACGCCACGCTGGCGACAGTCGCCGACGCGCACGGCAAGAGCCGCGACGAGTTGAAGTCGTTCATCACAACCACGGCGAAGGCCAAGCTTGACGACGCCGTCAAGAACGGCGACCTGACGCAGACGCACGAGGACAAGATGCTGTCGATGCTGAACGACAACATCGACAAGCTCATCGATGGCAAGTTTGCCATGTTCTTCCGAGGCGGGATGGGCCATCACCGGGGTATGCCCGGCGGCCCGATGCCCTGGAGCGACGACGAAATGCCGAACAGTCCCGCGCCGCAGAGTGGTTCTGACGGCGAAGGCACGCAGAGCTTCTAGCAGGGAATCTGGAGATGCGGCAGGGCGGCGGTGCCCCCTGCCGTTTCTTCTATAGTGGAGTCGCAACATCTATGAACGAGCGTGAAGAACCCTCCCGCATCCTCGTCGCCGACGACGATCGCAATATCGCCGACCTGGTCCGCATGTACCTCGCCAAGGCGGGGTACGACGTCACCGTCGCCCAGGACGGCGACATGACGCAGAAGCTCCTCAAGGAGCAGCCCTTCGACCTGGCCGTGCTGGACATCATGATGCCCGGACCCGACGGCCTGCAGATCATCCGCAACCTGCGCAAGCGCAGCGAGATGCCCGTCATTTTTCTCTCTGCGCGCTCATCGGACATCGACAAGGTGGCTGGCCTGCAGCAGGGCGCGGACGACTACGTCACCAAGCCGTTCAACCCGACTGAACTCGTCGCGCGCGTGCAGTCCGTGCTCCGCCGCAGCCGCGCCGCGACCGAGCCGGCCGGCGAGCAGATCCAGGCCGGCCGGCTCTGGATGGACATCCGCAATCGCCAGGCCACGATCAAGGACGAACCGGTGGCGTTGACGCCGAAGGAATTTGACCTGCTCGCGACGTTCCTCCGCTTCACCAACATCACGCTGGACCGCGAGAAGCTGCTCGACCTCGTCTGGGGCACCGCCTTCTACAGCATGCGCACGGTTGATGTGCACATCGTCCGCCTCCGCAGCAAGCTGGAAGGCTCCGGCCTGAAGATCGAGACCGTGTGGGGCAGCGGCTACCGCCTGGTTGAGGCCGTGCCGGCGTGACCGCGCGCGTGCGTTCGTTCCTCTTCAGCTTTCAGACGAAGCTTGTCGTTTCGCTGACGCTCGTCATAGCGCTGGCCATTCTGCTGTCCGGAGCGATCTTCGTGATCCGCACGCGCGGCGAGCGGCAGCAACAGGCGCTCGATCGCGTGGCCGCCGCCTCCCCCGCCATCTACCAGCAGGCGTTCTTTGCGTTGCTCCCCCGTGAGCAGCCCGAGGAGCCGTTTTCGGAGGCGCTGGATGAGCTGGCGGAGGACCAGGACGTGCGTATCCTCATCGTCTCGACCGGTGGCACCGTGCTGCACGATACGGGCGGCAACCTGAGGGATACGCAGGTCGATGTGCCATCGTCGACAGAAGATGACGTTCGCCGGGGATTCGTCTCGTGGCAGCCCTCCGAGCAGTCGCCCGGCGAGGGGCACCTCACCTACGTCGCCGCATCCCAGCGGTTTACCGCAAATGGCCGCGAGCTGCCGTTCCGCATCGTCCTCGCCGTGAAGAGCGATACGATCGCCGGTGCGTGGCTGGGACTGCTGCCCAGTCTGACGCTCGCAGGGCTGATCGCCATCCCTCTCGCGATGCTCGCCGCGATCGTGCTCGCGCGGCAAGTCGCGCAGCCCGTCAAGAAGCTCACCGCCGCATCCGAAGCGCTCGCGCGCGGCGACTTCGATCAGCGCGTTGAGGTGTCGCGCGACGACGAGGTGGGCAGACTCGCGCGTTCGTTCACCGTCATGGCCGAGCACATCGGCACGCGCGATACGCAGATGCGTGCGCTGCTCGCGAACGTCTCGCACGACCTCAAGACGCCGATGACATCGATCACGGGATACGCGCAGGCGCTGACCGATGGAACGGCGGATGTCGCCGACGCGCGCCAGATCGGTCAGGTGATCAGCGACGAGGCCCAGCACGTAAATGCGCTACTGGCCGATCTGCTCTACCTCGGCGAGATCGACGCAGGCCAGGTGATAACGAAACGCGAAGACACGCCGCTCGACGTGATCGTCGGCCGCTGCGTGCGGCGCATCGAACCGATCGTGAAGGCGAAGGATGTCGATGTGAACGTCGATCTCGAATCGGACGCCATGCTTCGCAGTGTCGACGCGGACAAGCTGGAGCGCGCTTTCACCAACGTCCTCGACAACGCGGCGAAGTTTACGCCTCCCGGCGGCGAGATCACCGTCATTGGACGGCGCGAGAACGGCACTGGCCCCGCGCGCATCGTCTGCACGATCACGAACACCGGCACGTCCATCGCCCAGGATGACCTGCCGCGCGTCTTCGACCGCTTCTACCGAGGCGACCGCGCGCGGCGCACCGCCTCCGGCAGCGGCCTCGGCCTGGCGATCACACGAGAGTTGGTCGAGCTAAACCGCGGCACCATCGAAGCAGCGAACGAGCCGGGTGGCGGCGTCACCTTCAAGGTCACGCTTCCAGCGTAGCCACTAGTCTCGGATCTTCAGTACCAGCTTGCCGGTCGCGCGCCGCTCGTCGAGCGCACGCAGCGCGTCGGCGCAGCGCTCCATCTCGAACACCTCGCCGATCGGCGGGCGGATGTGGCCCTCGGCATGCATCTTCGCGAGGCTCTCGGCGATCGCGCGCGGCATCGACGGGTCGACGCGCTGGTACTCGCCCCAGGCGACGCCGACCGCCGACGTGTTGCGCAACAGTAGGCGGTTCACCTTCACCTCAGGAATCGTGCCCGCGGCGAACCCAATGATCAACACACGCCCCAGCGGCGCGAGCGACCGCACGCTGTCCGTGAATCGGTCCCCGCCGACCGGATCGTAGACGATGTCGACGCCGCGCCCGCCCGTGATCTCTTTCACCGCCGCCAGCCAGTCCGACTCCGCTTCGATGCAGTGCTCTGCGCCGGCCGCGCGCGCCACCGCCAGCTTCTCGTGACCGCGCGCGATGGCGATCACGCTCGCGCCCAGACCTCGCGCCACCTGGATCGCCGACGTACCGGTGCCGCCTGCGGCCCCGTGCACCAGCACCGTCTCGCCCGCCTTGATGTTGCCGCGCCAGACGAGGCCGAAGTACGCCGTCTGGTAGTTGGCCATCGCTGTCGCTTCGGCGAAGCTCATGCCGTCCGGGATCGGCAGCGTGCTCAGCGGATTCGCCGCGGCAATCTCCGCCCAGGCGCCCAGCTTCGACGACGCGAATACGCGGTCGCCGGGCCGGACGCCCGCGCCCTCCGGCGCGCTCAGCACGACGCCCGCCGCCTCGACGCCGGGAATGAACGGTGGATTCCGCTTGAACTGATACTGCCCCTTCGTCATCAGCAGGTCGGGAAATCCAACGCCCGCTGCGTGCACCTCGATGATCACGTCGCGCGGATCGGATGGCGCCGGTACCTCGGCGATCTCCAGCGCATCGCCGCCGGTGAGACTGCGCAGCAATAGCGCGCGCATGTTTGGCATAGGTATCAACTCCAGTAGGTGAGACACTGCGGCCGCCCCGCAGGGCGCTGGAATATTATCCGGGGCGAACAGAGTGGCACAGCCGTCCCGGCTGTGAGCCGTCGCGATCGCGGTACAGCGCCCCGGCTGTGAGTCGTCGCGATCGCGGTACAGCGCCCCGGCTGTGAGTCGCCCGAGGTGTATGGCTACTCCGGTACCGCATCCATCGGCGTGCGCACCAGGTGTTGGTCTCCGTCCGCCCACACCAGCAAGGGTGGCAGCAGGATCAGCGTGCTCAGCAGGCTTAGTCCGATATTCAGCGCGGTGACCTTGCCGAAGTTGTCCAGCAGCGGGAAGTCGCTGAACGCCAGCACCGCGAACCCGCCCATGACCGTCAGCCCCGACGCGGCGATTGCCCGCCCGATGCGCAACGACGCCTTTGACATCGCTTCGCGTGCGTCCAGTCCGGACGCCCGCTCCTCGAAGTACCGCGACATCAGCAGCACGTTGAACTCCGTGCCCATCGCGATGATCAGCGGGCCGGAGATCGACGTCAGCGGGCTGTACTCCACGCCGCTGAAGTAGAGCAGCATCGCCGACGCGCCCAGCGCCAACACCACGGGCAGCAGCGGAGCCACGGCCTTCACCGCACTGCGGTACCACAACAGTAGCGTCAGTAGGATCGCCGCGAGCGCGACGAAGGACATCAGGTCGCGGTTACTGCTGATCGCGTCGACGGCCGCCGTGCCAATCACGCTGAGGCCCGCTGGCGCAATCGTCACTCCGGGCGGAGGCTGAGCGTCGCGCTGGATCTGCTCGGTCAGCGTGCGCTGCGCATCCAGCGTCAGCTGATCGCTCAGCGCGAACGTGATCGACGCCATCGTGCGGTCGTCGTTCACGACGTTGTCCGCCAATGAGCGCGGCGCAACACTCACGGCCTGCTCGGCCGATGCGGTCGTTGGCGCGTCGCCCGTCACCGACTTGGTGAACGATGCGAGACTGTTCGACTGCCGAATGTCGTTCGGGTGCGCCAAGCGCTGCCGCTCCTCGAACGGCAGCATCCAATCGAGCACATCCTGATCCGTCACGTGGCGCCCCTCCGGCACCTCGACCAACAGGTTCAGTTCATTCGTCGAACCGGCAACGTCGCGCAGCTTGTGCAGGTCGACTAGCACACGGCTGTCGGACGGCACGAACTTCTCCGGATCCGTTTGCGTCGGAATCTTCTGGCTGACGTATAACCCGCCCAGCGATACGACCAGCGCGACCAGCGCGATCGGCGCCAGCCGTCCCATCGTGCGTGCCGTCAGACCGCTGACGATGCGCTCGACTTCGAACCGTGCGCGCGGTTGCGTACGCGATCCCAGCCGCGTTCGCTCGCGCAGGTAGACAACGCCACTGATCAGCGTCAGGCTCGTCACGAAGACAATTACTGCACCGACCGCCAGCATCGATCCGAAGTCGCGGATCATCGGCACGGCCGACAGATGCAGCACGATGAAGCCGATACACGCCGCCAGTCCGGCCACCGCGAGCGCGGGCCCGAGGCGAACCAGCGTGTTGTCGAGCCCGGCCTCGGCCGAATTCGTCGCGAACGTCTCCTCTTCGATCCGGCTGTGGATCTGAATAGCAAAGTCGACGCCCAGGCCGATGAGGATGGGCAGCCCGGAGATCGTCACCATCGTCAGCGGAATGCCAAGAAAGCCCATCAGTCCGAATGCAGAGACGCACCCCACCAACACGGCCGGCAGCGAAAGCAGCCGCCAGCGCGCTCGGAACACGACGGCGAGCACCGCCACCATGATTGCTACCGCAAAGATCGCCATCAGCACGAGCGCGCTGCGCATCTTGTCGTTGATCTCTTTGATCAGCAGCGTCGGCCCGGAGACGAGCGCTGTGACGCCCTCGAACTCATAGTTCGAGATCTCTCGCTTGGCGTCACCGGCCACTTCCGACCCCTCGTCGATCGAGAGGTTGCCCTTCAGCCGCGCCACCATCAGCGCGTGTTGCGAGTCCGGGAAGATGCCCCGAATCTTCGGCCGCAACTTCTCGTCGGCGCCGTACAGGACGAAGTGCACAAAGTCCGGATTGTCCAGCGTGTGTTCGCCGACCGCCAGAAACCGCCGGGCGTCCGCGCCGTACAGCGCGTTGAAGTCGTCGTCGACCTTCTGCTTCGCCGCGGCCGCCGCCGCATCTTGCTGTGCGGACGTCTCGCCGCGCGCCGCAGCCGCCGTGCGCGCGTCGGCCATCGCTTTCGCCTCGTCCGCCACCAGCTTCGCCGGCTGAGACACCATCTGCTGTTCGATTTGCGCCTGTGCGAACTCGAGGACGGTCAACGGCGAAATCACGCTGTGAAAGTCGCCGGTGGCTTCGAGATCTGTGCCCAACCGCGCCAGGCTCTCGCGGTTCGCCGGGGTAAATAGCTGCTCGATCGTGCCCGCGCCAGGAGCGGCCTCGAACAAGATGAGCAATGGCTCGCCGCCGAACTGCGACTGGAACCGGTCGTTGTCGCGCGCGAGCTTCGATGACGGGTCGAGCAGCGTCTCCTGCCCGGTCTCGAAGTTGAGGCGCGGGATGCCGAACGAGAGCGCCACCGCGACGCACATTGCCGCCGCGATCAAAGCCACGGGGCGTCTTCGGATGCATGCCGCAATGAACAGCGCAGTGCGTCTCACGATAGGTTGCTCCCCCGGTGCCCGCGGCCCGAAATCAGCTTACACCGTTCGGATCAGGCGAGGCAGGCACTCGACAAGCCAGGCGCTTGAACCGCGGCCCGGTTCGATCTATCATCAGCGCAACGTCCGTATCCCTTTAATCCGGTCCCGAGAGGCCGGGAAGGTACTCCGATGCAGAGCCAGCACTCGGCGCTTCGCGCGCCCGTATACAAGCGCACAACCTCCAACCCGAACGCCGGGCAGGAGGTTTTTTGATGCGCGAACTCACCCTCATGTCGCCCGACGATATCCGCCGTGCCGTCACTCGCATCGCCCACGAGATTGTGGAGCACAATCGCGGCACATCGGGCCTCGTGTTCGTAGGCATGCGCACGCGCGGCGTGCCGCTCGCCCACCGCATCGCCCGCGCCATCGCCGAGTTCGAGGGTGACGAGGTGCCGGTCGGCACGCTCGATGTCGGCCTCTACCGCGACGACCTCCCCGAGCGCGGTCCCAGCGTCAACATCCAGCCGAGTGACCTGCCCGAGATCGCCGGCAAGCGCGTCGTGCTGATCGACGACGTGCTCTACACCGGCCGCACCGTTCGCGCCGCACTCGATGCGCTGATCGATTATGGTCGCCCGGGCCGTATCCAACTCGCCGTGCTCATCGACCGCGGTCACCGCGAGTTGCCGATACGCGCAGACTACGTTGGCAAGAACATCCCCACGTCGCATGGCGACGACGTGCGCGTCCGCCTCCAGGAATCGGACGGCGAAGAGTACGTGCGCGTCACCGCCGCAGAGGAAGCCGAGGTGCTCCCATGACCACCGAAGTCCGGCCCGTCGAGGCCGCCGCACCGCTGCCGGAGCCCGCGGGCGAAGAAAATCCGTGGCGCCGCCGCCACCTGCTCGACCTGGATGATTTCTCCGTGGACGAGCTTGAGACCGTCATGAGCACCACCGACACGATGAAGGAAGTGCTCTCGCGTGAAGTGCCGCGTGTCCCGGCGCTCCGCGGCACGACGATCGTGACGCTGTTCTACGAGAACAGCACTCGAACCCGCACGTCGTTCGAGCTTGCAGGCAAGATCCTGGGCGCCGACGTCATCAACGTCGCCGCCTCCGGCAGCAGCGTCACAAAGGGCGAGTCGCTCGTCGACACCGTGAAGACGCTGCAGGCGGTCGGCGCCGACGTGCTGGTGATGCGCCACAACCGCTCCGGCGCCCCGTACCTCGCATCGCGCCACACCGATTGCAGCGTGGTGAACGCTGGGGACGGCCTGCACGCGCATCCGACGCAGGGACTGCTCGACCTCTACACCATGCGCGGCGCGCTCGGCGACGTGCGTGGAATGAAGGTCGTCATCGTCGGCGACATCCTGCACAGCCGCGTTGCTCGCTCGAATATGTGGGCGCTCACCGCGCTGGGCGCGAACGTCGTGCTCTGCGCGCCGCGCACCCTGCTGCCAAAGGGCCTCGGCGACGCGACGGAAGGCCGCTTGCCGCCCGTCCGCGTCGAGACGGACCTCGATCACGCCATCGAGGGCGCGGATGTCGTGATGGCACTCCGGATGCAGCTCGAACGCATGCACGGTGGCTTCGTGCCGGGCGCACGCGAATACTCGCGGCTCTACCAGGTCAACGCCAACCGCCTCGCACGCGCAAAGCCCGGCGCGCTCGTGATGCACCCCGGCCCGATGAACGAGGGCGTCGAGATCAGCCACGAAGTCGCGCACGGACTCCAGTCCCACGTCGAGGTGCAGGTGACGAACGGCGTTGCGGTGCGCATGGCCGTGCTGTGGCTCCTCACGCGCACCCGCGGCGCGCGCGGTGCATCGAGGGGATCGCTGTGAGCGAGCGCATCATCATCCGCGGCGGCCGCGTCATCGACGCGGCGACGAAGTTCGACGCTATCGCGGACGTTCTGCTCGAAGGCGGCCGCATCGCCGCCGTCGGAGCAAATATCGCCGTCGAAGTAGTAGGCGAGATCGATGCGCGCGGCATGATCGTCGCCCCCGGCTTCGTGGACGTCCATACGCACCTCCGCGATCCCGGCCTGGAGTACAAGGAGGACATCGCATCCGGAACAGCAGCCGCGGCGCGCGGCGGCTTCACGACCGTCTGCGCTATGCCGAACACTGAGCCCACCATGGATACGCGCAGCGTGATCGAGTACGTCCTCCGCGCGGCGGCCGCACGCGGTGTCGTGCGCGTGCTGCCGATCGGCGCGGTCAGCAAGGGTCGCGCTGGCGTCGAGCTGGCAGAGCTAGGCGACCTCGCCGCCGCCGGCTGCATCGCGTTCAGCGACGATGGTGCGCCGGTCTGGGATCCGACGCTCATGCGGCGCGCGCTCGAATACGCCAGCAACTTCGATCTACCGATCATCGACCACTGCGAGGATAAGTCGCTGGCGAAGGACGCCGTCATGCATGAAGGCTGGGTCTCCACCCGCCTCGGTCTGCGCGGAGCGCCCGCCGCATCCGAGGAGACCGCCGTGGGTCGCGACATCGCGCTCGCGGAGGCGAGCGGCGCTCACGTACACATCGCGCACGTCAGCACCGCTGGTGCGGTCGAAGCAGTCCGTCGCGCGAAGGCGCGTGCTGTCCGCGTCACCGCCGAGGTCACGCCGCACCACCTCACGCTTACCGACGAGATCGTCGCGTTTGGCGCACTGGGCGGCGAGGAACTCATCTACGACACGAACGCCAAGGTCAACCCGCCGCTCCGCTCGCAGTCCGACGTCGACGCCTGCGTCGCGGGCCTTGTCGATGGCACGATCGATTGCATCGCCACCGACCACGCGCCACACGCCGTCACCGAAAAGCAGTGCGAGTTCGACGAGGCAGCCTTCGGTATCAGCGGACTCGAGACCGCGTTCGGACTCTGCATGCGTCTGGTCCACGACGGCCGCGTCGACCTGCCGCTCCTGATCGCGCGCCTCACGCTCGGCCCCGTACGCGCGCTCAATCTCGACCGCCACGTCCCCGGCATCGGCACGCTGGCCGTTGGCGCTCCCGCCGACATCGTGCTGCTGGACCCGGCCGCCGAGTGGATCGTCGAACCAGCGCGGTTCGCCTCGAAAGGCAAGAACACCCCTCTCGGGGGAGTGACGCTCACGGGCGCCGTCGTCGCCACGATCGCCGCCGGCCGCGTCGCCTACGAAACGGGGGTGTCCGTTGCCTAAGGCGCTCCTCGTGCTCGAAGACGGCTCCGTGTTCTCCGGAGATGCGTTTGGCGCGGCCGCGCGCTCGCATGGCGAGGTCGTCTTCTGCACGTCGATGACCGGCTATCAGGAAGCGCTCACCGATCCGTCGTTCGCGGAGCAGGTGCTGGTGATGACGTACCCGCTGCAGGGCAACTACGGCATCAACGAGTTCGATGTCGAGTCGCGCCGCATTCAGGTGCGTGGCTTCATCGTGCGGGAGGACTGCGAGACCCCCAGTCACTGGCGCTCGAAGCGCACCCTGCACGACTATCTCGCGGAGAACGGCATCCCCGGCATCGCCGGCATCGATACGCGCGCGCTCACCCGCAAGCTGCGCACCGCCGGCGTCATGATGGGCGTCGTCACTCACGACGAAACCGCGGAGGAGGCGCTCGGACGCCTGCGCGAGATGCCGCGCTACGGCTCGACGGACCTCGTGCCCTGGGTGAGCACCCGCCGCCCGTACGAGTATCCCGGCGACGGCGAGCACCGACCCGGCCGAAAGATCGTCGTCCTCGATCTCGGTGTGAAGTACAACATCCTGCGCGTCCTGCACCGGCTCGGCTGCGAGCCCGTCGTAGTGCCGTGCAACACCACCGCGGCCGAGATCCTCGACATGAAACCGGACGGCGTGCTGCTCTCGCCCGGCCCCGGCGACCCGGCGCTGCTCGGCTACGCCGTCGAAACAGCGGGGGAGCTCGTCGGCAAGACGCCAATTATGGGCATCTGTCTCGGTCACCAGGTAATCGGTGCGGCGTTCGGCGCGCACTCGTTCAAGCTCAAGTTTGGCCATCGTGGCGCCAACCATCCCGTGCGCGACGAGGAGTCCGGCCGCGTGTACATTACGGCGCAGAACCACGGCTACGCGGTCGACGACGGCGGTCTGTCGTCCGACATCGAGGTGAGCCACCGAAACGTCAACGACGGCACGGTCGAGGGCCTTCGGCATCGGGGCGAGCCGGTGATGACGATCCAGTACCACTCGGAAGCGTCCCCAGGCCCACTGGACAACATGTACCTGTTCGAGCGATTTGTTGAGATGGTCGACGCAGTACACGCGCGCTGAGAAGGACTACAATAGGCCGTACAGGCGTCCGGCGGCGGACGCCCCGGCCAGCATCGCGGACAGCACAACCGCACGGAGGCCCATCATGGCGGAGACCAACGTACAGGCGGAACCCACCTACCGGCAGGCGATGATCAACGACGCCGATGCCATCTCCTCGGTGATCACGGAAGTTGTGAAGGAGCCGAACCCCGTCGCGTTCGAGAAGGCGCTTTCGCCCGACGAGGTTCGTACCTGGATCAGCCGCATGGGCAGCGAGGGCGGCGCGTTCCTCGCTTTCATCGGCGGCAAGTGCGTCGGCTTCGCGGCGCTCGACTTCAACACGTTCGAGCCGGACACCGTCATCCTCGGCGTCTGGATGCTCAAGGAAACACGCCGCCGAGGCATCGGCACGTCGTTGGCCGAATACGCCCTCGGCTTCGCGCGCGACAAGGGTTACAAGCGCATCCGCGGCCGTCTGCCGCAGGACAACGAAGTCGCACTGACGTTCCTCAGCAGCATAGGCGCCCTCGTCCCGATCTATAACCCGGAAGCCCGCTTCGAACTGCCGCTCGTCTGAAACCGTGAACTGCAGACTGTGAACTGTGAACCTCTAACGTGAGCAACGAACTCCGCATCGACGCGGTCCTCAAGAGCATCGACGTGTACGGCCGCCTCGCGTTCGGCGGGCAGTGCGTCGCCGCCATGGCGATGGTCGCGGCGCCGTTGCTGCTCATCACGGCAAGCATCGTGCCCTTTGCGATCTGGGGCGACGACCACGGCGAGGCGATCCTCGTCTGGCTCGGCGGCTGGGGGCTCGCGATCGGTATCGGTGCGGCCGGCGTTGCACTCGGCGTGTTCTGCTGGCGGTGGTCGGGTGACTGGATCACCGAGTGGCCCGGCTACGCCGTCGCCTTCGGATTCGCTATCGCTGCCGATGCCGCGCTCGCGTACATGCTCACCACCACACCGATCCCCATACCCGCTTCGTTCGCCATCGCAATAGCCGCTGCGTTCGCGGCAGGCGCGCTCGTTGCCGGGCACCTCGGCGGCATGCGGGTGCTCCCGGAGCAGCGCGAGGAGCGTCAGCGGGCGCTCGCGAGGCGCCGCTAAATGACGACGACCACCCCTTTCGCAGTCCAGGAACTCCGCAGCGCGTGAACAAACCCTCGAAAGTCCTCATCATCGGCTCCGGCCCTATCGTCATTGGCCAGGCTGCCGAATTCGACTACGCCGGCACGCAGGCCTGCAAGGCCATGCGTGAAGAAGGCGTCATCTCCGTACTCGTCAATTCCAACCCGGCGACTATCATGACCGACGAAGGCGTCGCCGACGTCGTCTACATCGAGCCGATCGACGTCGACGTGATCACGCGCATCATCGAGCGCGAGCGCCCCGACGGCCTGCTGCCGACGCTAGGCGGCCAGACCGGCCTGAACATGGCGGTCGCGCTGCACGAGGCTGGCGTGCTCGAGAAGTACGGCGTGCGCCTGCTCGGCACGTCCATCGAGTCGGTGAAGAAGGCGGAGGACCGCGAGCTGTTCCGCCAGATGCTCGACGAGATCGGTGAACCGACGCCAGAGTCCGTCATCGTTACCAACAACGACGAAGCGCGCGGCGCGCTCGAACAGATCGGTCTGCCCGCGGTCATCCGGCCCGCCTACACGCTTGGCGGCACGGGCGGCGGTATTGCGCACAGCGAGGAGGAGTACCAACGCATCGTTGCGAGTGGCCTGGCTGCCAGTCCGATTCACCAAGTACTGGTCGAGCGATCACTCCTCGGCTGGAAAGAAATCGAGTACGAGGTGATGCGCGACGGTGCGGGCAATGTCATCACCGTCTGCAACATGGAGAACTTCGACGCCATGGGTGTGCACACCGGCGATAGCATCGTCGTCGCGCCCAGCCAGACGCTGTCCGACAAGGAGTACCAGATGCTCCGAACGGCGTCTCTGAAGATCATCACGGCACTTGGTATCGAGGGCGGCTGCAACGTTCAGCTAGCGCTTGCGCCGCACCCGCGCACCACCCCCTGGGATACGCCCCGCGGCGACGAGTTGCCGCCGTACTACGTCATCGAGGTCAACCCGCGCGTCTCGCGCAGCTCCGCGCTTGCCAGCAAGGCGACCGGCTACCCCATCGCGCGCGTCGCCGCCAAGAACGCCGTTGGCAAGACGCTCGACCAGATCGCCAACGCTGTCACGCAGAAGACGACCGCGGCCTTCGAGCCCGCGCTCGACTACGTCGTGGTGAAGATTCCGCGCTGGCCGTTCGACAAGTTCCCTTTCGGCGACCGCACGCTGGGCACGCAGATGAAGGCGACCGGCGAAGTGATGGCGATCGACCGCTCATTCGAGGGCGCGTTGCAAAAGGCTGTCCGCTCGCTCGAAATCGGCGGCCGCTCCCTCCTCTGGGAAGATTCCACATGGAAGGACAACCACGAGGAGCGCCCGCTCCACGCCACTGACGAGCGACTCTGGTCGATTATGGCGGCACTGCGCCGCGGACGCGATCCGCTCGCGGTCTCGCAGACAACGGGCGTCGACATGTGGTTCCTCGACAAGCTGATGAACATCATCGCGATGGAGAGGCGCCTGCTGGCAGAGACGCTGACGCCGGACCTGCTCCGCGCCGCTAAGCGAATGGGCTTCTCCGACCGCCAGATCGCCACGCTCAGTGACCGTCTCCCCGAGCAGGTGCGAACACTCCGTGACGATTGGGAGATCCGTCCGGTCTACAAGATGGTCGATACCTGTGCCGCGGAGTTCGACGCCGCAACGCCGTACTTCTACAGCACGTACGAGCAGGAGAATGAGGCGGTGCCCGAACCGGGCAAGAAGGCGCTCGTCATCGGCAGCGGCCCCATCCGCATCGGCCAAGGCATCGAATTCGACTACTGCTCCGTGCACGCCGCCTGGGCGCTGAACAAGGCCGGCTACCGCTCGATCATGGTGAACTCCAACCCGGAGACCGTCTCGACTGACTTCGACACGAGCGACCGCCTCTACTTCGAGCCGCTCGATGAGGAGTCGATCCGCGACATTCTCGAGAACGAAGCCGGTGACACGGCCGAAGGCGGCGGCGAAACGCCGCCGTCCATCGTGCAGTTCGGCGGGCAGACCGCGATCAATCTCGCCGGGCCGCTCCACAATGCGGCGGCGCCGATCATCGGCTCGTCGTCGGAGACGATCGACCTCGCCGAAGACCGCCGCCGCTTCGAAGAATTCCTCAACGGCATCGGCATCCCGCAGCCGCCCGGCGCGGCCGTCCTGCGCGTCGAAGACGCCATCCATACCGCCGAGGTGCTCGGCTATCCCGTGCTCGTGCGCCCCAGCTACGTGCTGGGCGGACGCGCGATGGAGATCGTGCAGAACCCGACCGAGCTCGCGCGCTTCGTACAGCAGGCGGCCGAAGTTGCCGACGGCAAGCCGATCCTTATCGACAAGTACCTCGAAGGAAAAGAGGTCGAAGTCGACGCCATCTGCGACGGCGAGCACGTGCTCATCCCCGGCATCATGGAGCACGTCGAGCGCGCAGGCGTGCACTCCGGCGATTCCATGGCGGTGTACCCCGGCATCCACCTCACGGCCGCCGAAGTCGACACGATCGTCGACTACACGACGCGCATCGGCGTCTCGATCAACGCTCGCGGCCTCATCAACATCCAGTACGTCATCATGCCGTCCGACGATCCGGCGCGCCCCGGCGCGTCCGATGTTTACGTCATCGAGGTGAACCCTCGTGGCTCCCGGACGGTGCCGTTTCTCTCGAAGGTCACCGGCGTGCCGATGGTCGAGGTCGCGGTGAACATCATGCTCGGCCAGTCGCTCGCCGACCAGGGCTACGAGCCCGGCCTCTGGCCGCGCCAGAATCTCGTCGCCGTGAAGGCGCCCGTGTTCTCGATGTCGAAGCTCATCGGGGTTGACACCTATCTCGGGCCGGAGATGAAGTCGACCGGCGAGGCGATGGGCATCGACATCGACTTCCCGTCCGCGCTGGCGAAGGCGCTGATGTCGGCCGACCTCGTGCTCAAGCCCGGTGGCGGCGTGCTGATAAGCATCGCCGATCACCACAAGACGCAGATGCTGCCCGTCATCCACCACCTGCACGATGCCGGATTCCGGCTCTTCGCCACCGAAGGCACCGCGGGGATGATTGCCGCGCTCGGACTTCCCGTGGAGGTCGTCAACAAGCGACTCAACGAAGGTCACCCGAACGTCATCGACGTGATCAACGACGGCTCCGTCTCCTGCGTCATCAACACGCCCGAAGGCCGCTACACCGGCACCCTGCGCGACGGCTTCTACATCCGCCGAGCCGCCACCGAGAAGCGCATCCCCTGCTTCACCAGCCCCGACACAGCGCGTGCCGCGGTCGATGCACTCATCGCCGGCATGCAGCGCGGCACCGAACCTTCGTACCACGTCCGCGCCCTGCACGAGTACCGCGAAGGCTCCGTCACGTGAGCGCCGCCTCATCGGAGCGGCGCGAAGCGCGGATCACAGCCGCCCCCGTCTGCGAGCGTGAAGTGAGTGGCACAGCCGTCCCCGGCTGTGAGTCCGCCGCAGGCGCTTCCATCCAGCACGACATGTCGCGCGCGCCAATGCGGCTGCCGTCATGAAGACCGCCTACGCCGAAGTCACCGAAACCCAACACCTTTACGCCGACACCTGGATCACTTGGTTCCGCTCACCAGAAATCGGCAACGGCGCCTACCCCGGCCAGTTCATGATGCTCCGCTGCGACGAAACCGCGCCTCCGGCTTCCAATCTCCAACCTCCAACGACCAACGACCCGCTCCTTCCGCGCCCAATGAGCTTCCACCGCATTCGCACCGGCGCGAACGGACCGGAGTGGTCGATCCTCTACGACGTCGTCGGGCGCGGTACGGCCTGGCTCTCGCGTCGCAAGCCCGGTGATCTGGTATACGGATGGGGACCCCTCGGGCGTGGTTACGAGATCGGTCACACGTCCCGGAATCTGTTGCTCGTCGGCGGCGGCATCGGCATCGCGCCGCTGGTCTGGCTCGCCGAACAAGCCGTCGCGAAAGGCCTCAGCGTGACGATGATTGTCGGAGCGCGCGACGCCGAGCACGTCTTCCCGTCCCACCTGCTCCCGCCCGAGGTTGAAGTCGTCGCCACGACCGACGACGGCTCGGCTGGCCGCAAAGGCTTCGTGACGGAGCCGTTCGGCGAGTTACTGGAGTGGTGCGACCAATCGTTCGCCTGCGGTCCGACACCCATGATGCAGGCGATGGCCGCCGTCGCCCGCGCATCGAAGACACGGCGCTCGCTCCAGGTGCTGCTCGAAGAGCGCATGGGCTGCGGCACAGGCATCTGCTACGGCTGCGCGGTTCAGGTGCGCGCCCGAGGAGGCCGCTCGATGAAGCTCATCTGCAAGGACGGACCCCGCTTCGAGGCCCGCGACATCTGGTGATCTACTATTCCCACATCGCCCCGAAGCATTTCGGGCCAAGTTCCCGAGAGGACGTCATCACATGAAGGTCAACGCGTTCAACGTCAACGTCAGCAGCGACCAGCCCGAACGACTCATCGCCTTCTACGAGAACGTCGTCGGTCTTCCGCGCATGCCCCATCTCCCCGGTGCCTTCATGGCCGGTACGACAGGATTTCTCGTCGATGGTCACAGCGAGGCGGTAGGCGCCGCGAAGGAGCCGCAGCGCGTCCTGCTCACCTTTACCGTCGACGACGCGACGGCCGAGCAGCAACGCCTCGAAGGCGCAGGCGTGAAGTTCGTGCGACCGGCGACGCGCGAACCCTGGGGCGGCCTCGTGGCGACCTTCGCCGACCTCGACGGCAACTACTGCCAGCTAGTCGAGTACCCAAAGGCGTAGGTTCGCTGCTTGGTGCAGCGCCACGCGTCTGCTTGATCGCCCCCTGAACCCCCGCCTATACTCTCGTAACGAATTTCACAAGCGCCCGCTTGCCAAACTCCGCCGGCAAGCCGAAGATGGATCTGGACGCCGGTCGAGCGTCGTGGCACGGAGGAGCAGCTCGTGGCATACACCATCGTCGATACGTGCATTGGCTGCACCGCCTGCACGAAGCGCTGCCCCACCAATGCCATCACCGGCACCCGAAACGTCGTACACGTCATCGACGAGCGGCTCTGTATCGACTGTGGCGCCTGCGGTGTCGTCTGTCCGCCGGAGGCTATCCTCGACGACCTCGGCGATATCTGCAAGACCTTCCCGCGTAAAGAATGGCCGAAGGCGATCGTCGTCGAGGACAACTGCATCGGCAGCGGTTGCGAGCTCTGCATCCAGGTGTGCCCATTCGATGCGCTCAGCCTCGGCGAGCCCGAGCGCACCGCCGGCGATTTCTACGGTATCGCCGTGTTGAACGACAAGCGCTGCACAGGCTGCCGCCTCTGCGAGGACGCCTGCGGTTGGGGCGCCATCTACATCGACCCGCCGCGGGAGATGTTGAAGCGAAGAGCCTGGCCGGCCGAGGAAGCAGCCGTAGAGCCCCAGAAGGAATTGGCTGAGGCCGCCGCGAGCTAATCGTCGCTTCCGCGCAAATTGGTCAAAGCCCCTCATCGAGGGGCTTTTCGCATACCGCTCGACTGCCGATATACTCTGCGATGATGCGAACCCCCGCCCGCACCTTGCTTGCTGTCGCCGTGGCTGCCGTATTCCTCGCTGGTTGCGGGGGTGGCGGCACGAAGAAGACCAACGACCCGACCGCGCCGGCGCCAGAGCCCACTCGTGCGGTGTACACGGGTGACGGCGCCAACGACCAGGTGATCGCCGCCGCGCTCGCCGCGGATGAGATCGCGCTTGCGGGTCTTGTCGGATATCAGAACGTCGCCTGCACGAAGAACTCGCTCGAAGCGCCCGGCGACCCGCCGCGCTGCCGCGAAACCGAGGCCGACGGCGCCCTCGTCGAGGTGCTGCCCGCGACGACGGGCTGTAACCCCAGCTGGGTGCGCCCGGAGCAGGTGCCCGACGTCTTCCGGCTGGACTTCCCGAAAGACAAGACATCACTTGGAGCGGTCGCAAGAGTCCGTCCCGATCCCGCCGCATTCGGTGGAGGGTTCGGCGCCACGGAGATGGCGATCTTCGCCACCGGACTACACCCTGACACGCAGCCCATGGGCGTGGCGCTGCATCTCAAGAGCGGCCGCGTTGTCTGGATCGAGGCGGATTGCACGAGCTCGCTTGCGCTTCTCGCACCCGAACGTATCGAGTCGTACATCCTCGATCCGAGCGGTACACGCACATCCTCAACGCCGGTGCCGGTCGGTACACCCGCACCAACGGACGAGACCCCCGCCCAATAGTGCCGCGCCGCCGCAACTAACCCCGGCAGAGTAGGAGACGGAGACCTCATGCGCGCAGCCGTGATGCGAAACAAGACCATGGTCGTCGATGACGTGGCCGAACCCGTACCCGGCCCCGGACAGGTGCTCGTCGAGACGATCGCCTGCGGCATCTGCGGATCCGATCTCCACACGCTGCTCCACGCCGCCAAACTCGTCGAATCGGCGAAGGCCAGCGGCGCGCCGTTCGTGATGGATCTCGAGCGCGACATCGTCATGGGCCACGAGTTCAGCGCGCGCGTGCTCACACCCGGCGCGGGCGTGACGAACGTGAAGCCCGGCGATGTCGTCGTGTCGATACCGGTCATGCTGAACGCCGAAGGCTTCACGACCATCGGCTACTCGAACACCTACCCGGGCGGGTACGCCGAGCGCATGCTGCTGACAGCCGCCCTGTGCGTGCCCGTGCCGAACGGCCTCGACCCCCGCCATGCGGCGTTGACCGAGCCCATGGCAGTCGGCGTGCACGCGGTCGCGAAGTCCGGCATCAAGCCCGGCGACGCCGCGCTCGTCCTCGGCTGCGGACCCGTCGGACTCGCCGTCATCGCGGCGCTGAAGATCGCCGGCATCGAGACGATCGTCTCCGCTGACTTCTCGCCGATGCGCCGCACGCTCGCGGCGCGCCTCGGCGCGCACGAAGTCGTCGACCCGCGCGAGGAGCCCGCGATCGCAGCATGGCAGCGTGTCGACGGCAAGCGCCCGCTCGTCATCTATGAGGCCGTCGGCGTCCCCGGCATGTTGGATCGTGCAATGCGCGACGCACCGCCCGCCGCGCGCATCCTCGTCGTTGGCGTCTGCATGGAGAACGACTCGATCCTGCCGATCATCGGCATCAACAAGGAGCTCTCGATCCAGTTCGTGCTCGGCTACACGCCCGAAGAGTTCAACCGCACGCTCGGCTACATCGCCAGCGGCGCCATCGACGTAGCACCGCTGATCACGGGCGAAGTCGGCATCGCCGGCGTCCCGGAGGCGTTCCGCACGCTCGCGAACCCGGACGCCCACGCGAAGATCCTCGTCGAACCGGCGCTGGGCTGAGCTCCCGTGATCCAGAGCGCGGGCTTAAGCCCGCGTCTCGCGGGCACGAACCACCGTGGCGCGGGCTTTTCAGCCCGCGTCGTCGGAGTGATGCGGCGTCAATCCCGCCACCGCACTTCGTACAGCCGCACAGCGTCGTCAAACCCCTTCATCTCGTACTCACCACGATCCGAGAACACGAAGGTCTTCCCCGACAGCAAGTGACGCACAGGCTCGGGTATGAGGATCTCGCCTGCACCCGCCTTGGCGGCGATGCGCGACGCGAGAATGACCGTCGCGCCGAAGAGGTCGCCGTCCTCCTCGATCGGCTCGCCCGCGTTCAGGCCGACGCGGACGTGCAGCGGCTCGGGCATCGATTCGGTGTGGGCGGCGAACGCCCGCTGGAGGGCGATCGCGCACTCCATGGCGGAGGTGACGCTGCCGAACGACGCCATGAACCCGTCGCCCATCGTCTTCACTTCGGCGCCACCATGGGCCTTCAGCGTCTCGCGCGTGATCCGCTCGTGCTCCCGCAGGACGTCGCGGCCCCGGGTGTCGCCGAGGCGTTGCATCATCTCGGTGTGCCCGACGATGTCAGTGAAGAGGACAGTGCGCGTTCCCGTGGGAGCTGTCGCCACGGACGCGACGGGGGCAGGATCGCCCTCAGCGAGGAACTGCTCCACCGCAGGGCCGTTGCGCGCGAAACCGCCCGCTTCCATGACGACGCGCGCGTCACGGATGCGCCCTCCCAGCTGGCGAAGCATGTCGCCGCTTGGCACGGGCATGTCATCGCGGCCGATCACGAGCGTGCGGGCCCGGATCTTGTCGACGAACGTGCTCGCGTTGAACGTCCGCGAAGCGGCCGCATACATGCGGCTCATCTCCTCGGTGGTGGCGCCGGCGAAGAGCTTCACCAGGCGCGCGCCCTCGCTCGACCAGCCGTTTGTCGCGACTACCAGCATCAGGTACGACTCGTAGTCTTCACGCAGGAGGGCTCCGAACGCCCGTATGCGGGGGATACGCCCCATGTCCGCGGCTCGCGCGTACG
Organism: Chloroflexota bacterium; assembly: GCA_031400455.1. Taxonomy (GTDB): domain Bacteria; phylum Chloroflexota; class Dehalococcoidia; order DSTF01; family JACRBR01; genus JANXYW01. The sequence goes on from JANNPX010000019.1 coordinate 31,689, forward strand.
TCTCCCGGAGCACAAGGCTGGCGACGCGATCGGGATGCTCGGCCGCGTACTTCATAACGAGCGGGCCGGGCATGCCCATCGCCATCAGCGAAAACCGCGGCCAATCGAGCCGCTCGATCACAGCGTAGAGGTCGCGTTCGAGGGCGTCCATGGAGACGTCTTCGACGTTCCTCTCGGAGATGCCGCATCCGCGAAAGTCGAACCATGCCACCGGCCGCGCGTCCCGCGAGACGCCGCCGATGATACTCATCCCGAGCTCTTCCCAGTACGACGGCCGCACGTCCGTAAAGGGTGCGCCCATGCAGATGACCGGGATACCCGGACCGTTGCCATCAACGACGTACGCGATTTGGACGCCATCGGAGGTCGTGCAGTACCGGACTTGGGGATCTGTCGTGCTCATTCCCGCCACCGCACTTCGTACACCCGCACAGCGTCGTCGATGCCCTTGAGCGCCTGCTCGCCACGATCCTCGAACTCCACGCCCGCTGACGTGCGAGCGAGACCGCGAACGATGTCAGACACCAGCACCTCACCCGGCGCCGACAGCCCGCAGACGCGCGAGGCGATGTTGACCGCGCCGCCGTAGACGTTGCCTTTCTCGTGGATCACGTCACCAGCGTGGAGGCCGACGTGGAGTTGCAGTTCGCTCTTGGCGCTCAGTTCGATGCAGCGCCGGGCGGCGGCAATCGCCTGTGACGCCGACGTGAACACACCCATGACGCCATCGCCCAGCACCTTGCCCTCCACCGGCGTGCCGCCCGCGTCCCGCATCGCTGCGCGCATCCCTTCGTCGAGCGTGCGAGATGCCGTGCGGAACACCGTGTCGCCCAGCCGCTCGGTCAGCGCCGTGGAATCAACGATGTCGGTGAAGAGCACCACAGCCATGCCCGACGGCGCAGAGGGCGCGACCGACGACGGCGTTGGGTCGTCGCCCTCGCGCAGGAAGCCTTCGACCGCGTCCGCGGTGTCACGGGCCCTGTCCTCAGTAACGAAAAAGAACCCGCCCGGCCCATCGAGAATGCGCATGCGGCTGCCGACGATCTGCGCCGCCACCTTCTGGGCGAAACGAACTGGGACGAAGTGGTCGCTCCTGTGATGAAGAATGAGCGTCGGCGTGGCTACGCCGGGCAGTAGCTCGGCGACAGTCGTCTCAATCATAGCTTCCATGAGGCAGGCATACGCCTCTCCCGTTGCAGACTTCCTGTTCCATTCACCGACCATGTAAAGGCCGCTTGCAGCGCTGATGGGCGCGGGCATGGAACCAGCCATCGCGTGAGCCGCTGTCCTCCAATCGGATCGCGCCAACGCTGCCATGCCTTTAATACGTTCGGGCCTGAATGCGTCCGCACCGGATTCATGCGCCTGATACAAGACAAGATTTCGCACGCGGCTGGGCCGCTGAACCGCGTACCCGATCGCCCTCATCACGCTCGCCAACGGCGCCCAGATGTCGACCGTGTCGAACCCGACGGCCGTGACGACAGCGTCGATGTCGCGGATCAACGCCTCAAGAGAGAAGTCTGTGACGTTGTGGTCGGAGAGGCCGAGACCGCGTGTGTCGAACCGGATCAGTCGCCGATGCCGCGCCAGAGCGCTCATGAACTGTTCATACGGAGGCCACATGTGGTCGAGCCCGAACGATTCGATGAGATGCGGACAGGCCAAGAGCGGCGGGCCCTCTCCCGAGACACAGTAGGCGATGCTGACGCCGTCGGCGGTCGTGCAGTAGCGGATCTGCGGTTCCATAGCGCAAAGGGTACAGCCTCGGGCGGCCGAGGGGTGAACAAGGGGCGGCTCAACAACCCGCCCCTCAAACCTTCGTGCCCTTCGTGCTCTTCGTGGATCGTGATCCCGTTCAGTTCATCGTGATGACGGCGCGGTTCACCTTCGTCGTCGAGCCCTCGCGCGCCCACTCGCTGTTCTCGAAGGCGCTGTTGATGTCGGCCAGCTCGAACTTGTGCGAGACGACGTCCTCGTGCGGGTACTTGTTCTTCGTGCGCACGAGGAAGTCCAGCGCCTCCGGGATCACCCACGGGTCGTACATGATCACGCCCTGGATGCGCTTCGAGCCCCAGACCAGCTGCGACGGGTCGATCGCCACCGTGCGCCCGAACGAGATGTTGCCGATCTCGAGCATCACGCCGCCCTCGCGGAGCATCTGCAGCCCCTCCGGAATGACGTCCGGCACGCCGACGACCTCGACGACGATGTCCGCGCCGCGGTTGCCCGTGAGCTGCCGCACCTTTGCGATGCGCTCCATCGGCTGAAGTTTGCTGATGTCGATCGTCTCGTCCGCGCCGAACCTCTTCGCCAGCTCGAGCCGGTTCGCAATGCCATCGATGACGATCACGGCGTCGGCGCCCATCTCCTTAGCCACAGCGACGGCGTTCAGCCCGAGGCCGCCCGCGCCCTGAATGACGACCGTGTCGCCATACCGCATGCCGACTTTCTGTAGCCCGTACGTCACCTGCGAGAGCGCGCAGTTCACGGGCGTCGCCATCTCGTCGGTTACCTCATCCGGCACCTTGAAGATCCAGCCGCCCGGCTTGAGGTAGTAGTACTCGCCGTACGCGCCACTGAACTTGCTGACCGGCCCCGCGCCCATCGTCATCAGCTTGTTCGGGCACGTGGCGAACTCGCCCTTGTTGCACTGGTAGCAGCGGGCGCACGGGTAGAAGTAGCTGTACGCCACCCGGTCGCCTTCCTTCAACGGCCGGCCCAGCGAGTCTGTCGTGATGCTCGAGCCGAGTGAGTGCACCCGCCCCGTCATCTCGTGCCCCGCGACGCTGCCCGACATCGCCGCGAACAACGGCGAGTCTCCGCGCCAGATGTGCAGGTCCGAGCCGCAGATGCCGCCCATCGCCACCTTGATCACGATCCCGCCCGGCTCCGGCGTCGGAACCTCGAACTCCTGGATCTCGTACCCCTTCCCGGGCCCGAGCAGTATCGCCGCCTTACCAGTAGCCATGATCATCGTCCTTTCCACGCGCGAAGCGCGCCCGTATAGCGAGTTGGTAGCTGATCTTATCGCCGCCCTCCTATGGGTCAACGAGCCGATAGGCCCTGGCGTGTGCCGCATCCCGTCACCGATGCAAGCAACCCGCGCAGCCCAGACGCTCGACCCACATCGCACTCTCGATAACGCGACGCCCGTCGATCCGAGAGCCCTCTCCACACTGTGGAGAGGGCGCGCCCGACGGGCGCGGTGAGGTGCCGTGCGCAGCACCCAGGAACTACGAACTACCCACTACGAACTACAGACTCCCATTTGACGAACGCCCGTTCTACACTTATACTCCGCATTCGTACGGTTGTTCGCCACGGAGGCAGCACGGATGCCGCTCGAACATGCTCTGCAGGCGCTCCGATCCGACCCCGAACTCCGCCGCAGCCCCGACGGCCGCTCCGGCTTCGTCGAGTGGCGCGAGCTGCCGGCGCAGGACGCCCGCTACGGCGACTTCCCCGCCGCCACGAGCCGACGACTCATCGACGCGCTCGCCCGCCGCGGCATCGATCGCCTCTACACGCACCAGGCCGCCGCTCTCGCTGCCGTCATGCGGCGCGAGAACATCGTCGTCGTCACGCCTACCGCCTCCGGCAAGACGCTCTGCTACAACCTGCCCGTCGTGCAGACGATCCTCGACGATCCCGATGCCCGCGCGCTCTACCTCTTCCCGACGAAAGCGCTCGCACAGGACCAGATGCAGGAACTGCACGCACTCGTGGCGGACCTCGATGCCCGGATCGGCACCTTCACCTACGACGGAGATACTCCCGGCGACGCCCGCCGCAAGGTGCGCGAGGCCGGTCACGTCGTCGTCACTAACCCCGACATGCTGCACACCGGCATCCTGCCGCACCACACCAAGTGGGTGAAGCTCTTCGAGAACCTGCGCTACGTCGTCATCGACGAGCTGCACCAGTACCGGGGCGTCTTCGGCAGCCACGTCGCCAACGTCATCCGTCGCCTCCATCGCGTTTGCCGATTCTACGGCTCCGACCCGATCTTCATCTGCTGCTCGGCGACCATCGCCAACCCCGCCGAACTGGCCCAGAACATTATCCGCAAGCCGGTGACGCTGATCGACGACAACGGCTCCCCCCGCGGACGCAAGGTCGTCGCCATCTATAACCCGCCGATCGTCAACCGCGAACTCGGCATCCGCGAGAGTTCTGTCGATGCCGCGCGCACGATCGCCGCTCGCCTCCTCCAGTCCGGAGTCCAGACCATCGTCTTCGCACCGTCACGCGTGCGCGTCGAACTGCTGCTCCGCTACCTCCGAGAGTCGCTGAAGCCCCCGCCGGGTCGCGCCACCGGCCCCGACATCGGCGCGCCCACCGTCGAGGGCTACCGCGGCGGCTACCTGCCGAACGAGCGCCGCGCCGTCGAGCGCGGCCTGCGCGAGGGCCGCATCCGTGGCGTCGTCGCCACGAATGCGCTCGAGTTAGGGGTCGACATCGGCGGGCTCGACGCCGCCGTGCTCACCGGCTACCCCGGCACGCTTGCGAGCGCCTGGCAGCAGATGGGGCGCGCCGGCCGCCGCCACGACCTCGCATTCTCCGTCATCGTCGCCTCGTCGTCGCCGTTGAACCAGTACGTCGCCTCGAACCCGGACCACGTCTTCAACACGACCCCCGAGGCAGGCCTCGTCGATCCCGACAACCTGCTCGTCCGCGTCAGCCACATGAAGTGCGCGGCGTTCGAGGTGCCATTCGAAGAAGGCGACATAACGTCGAGTCAGCGTGGCGTGGCCGGCGACTTCGGCCCGAGCACGCCCGAGCTGCTCGACCTGCTCGCCGACGATGGTGTGGTCGTGAAGGCGGGCGGACGCTACCACTGGATGGCGGAAGTCTTTCCGGCGGAGGGCGTCAGCCTGCGCAGCGCCGCCATCGACAACTTCGTCATCATCGAGCAGGGGCCCAAGCCGCGCGTCATCGGCGAGATCGATCGTCCCGCCGCGCCGCTCCTCGTCCACGACGAGGCGATCTACATGCACGCGGGCCAGCAGTACCACGTCGACCGCCTCGACTGGGAAGAGAAGAAGGCGTACGTCCGCAAGGTAGACGTCGACTACTACACCGACGCCAACCTTGCCGTCGATCTCGAGGTGCTGGAGTCGTTCGAACGGGCGCCCGCCACCGGCTGCGAGGTGGACCACGGCGAGGTAGCCGTGCGGGACGTGGCGACCATCTTCAAGAAGATCAAGCTCGATACGAACGAGAACGTCGGGTGGGGCAAGATCGCCATCCCGGAGCAGAGCCGTCACACGACCGGCTACTGGTTCGCGCTTGGGGAAGACGCCGTCGCTGGGCTTGCGCGAACCGAACTGCAGGATGGTCTATGGGGCATCGCGCACCTGCTGCGCTACCTCGCGCCCATCTTCCTCATGTGCGATCCGCGCGACCTGCAGGCCGTTGCCCAGATGCGCTCACCCTTCACCGAACGTCCGACGCTCTTCCTCTACGAAAACCAGCCCGGCGGCGTCGGCATGGCGCGCCGCCTCTTCGAGATCCACACACACCTGATGCACGCCGCACTCGAAGTCGTGCGCCGCTGCGACTGCCCCGCCGGTTGCCCCGGCTGCGTCGGCCCCTCGATAGGCGAGCACGGCACAAACAAACGCGCCGCCACCCTCCTCCTGCACCGCCTCTGCGAACCGGAAACACGGACGCCAGATCTGCCGGAGGCTGTCCTGGCGTTGTAGGGGAGGCCCTGCGTGGCCTCCCGTCTTCGTCGGGATGTTGGCGAGGCGGGATTGGCTGTAGGGGCGGACCCGTGTGTCCGCCCGTGCTCGGGATAGCGCGCAGCACCGGAGCGCGGGCTTTCAGCCCGCAGGGGCAGGGCGGGGTGCGGCGAACGCGCACGCCGCTCATGAGCCGCCAGGAAGAGGCGAACGCCGATGGTCACCGCACCGACGTCCCCATCCCTCCGAGATCGCCTCCGCGCCATCGTCGCCGACGAACCACGCCTCCGCCCCCAGGCTCCGCCGCTCCCGCGCGAGATGCCGCCCATCGCCCAGATCCTGCACGGCGACTGGCACGAGACGGCCCACGGCCCCGTCTTCGTCCGCGACGAGTGGTTCCCGCTCGCTCACCGTCACGGCACACTGCCGCTCGGCTCAGCGCTTGCGGCCGCGCCCGAAGCTCTCCGTCTGTTGCTCGGGACGGATGCTGCGCCGCACCCTTCGCGCCTCGCGTTCTTCGACATCGAGACCACCGGGCTCTCCGGCGGCACCGGCACATATGTCGTCCTTGCCGGCCTCGGCACATACGAGGCGACGGAGCCTGGCTGCCCGCCCGCCTTCCGCATGCGCCAGTATTTCTTAGCCGACCTCGCCCACGAACAAGCGATGCTCGCGATGCTGGCCGCGGACACCGCCCGCTTCGACGGCCTCGTCACCTACAATGGACGCTCGTTCGATGTCCCGTTCGTCGAAACGCGCCTCACGCTCTCCCGCGTTCCCTCGCCGTACCCGCCGCTCGCGCACTTCGACCTGCTGCACCCCGTCCGCCGCCTCTACAAGCACCGCATGCCTGGCTGCCGCCTCGCCGAGGCCGAGCGCCGCCTCCTGAAGCTCGAGCGCCCCGACGATGTGCCCGGCTGGCTCATCCCACAGCTGTACTTCGATTACCTGCGCGCTGGTCGTGCGAGCCCCCTCCGGGGCGTCTTCCGCCACAACGCCGAGGACGTGCTCTCCCTCGTCGGAATCCTGGCGTCGCTCGCGAGGCTGCTTTCGTCCGACGACATCGATCCCGAAGACGCGGTGGCCGCCGCCCGCTGGTGGGAACGAGCGCGCGACTCCAAACGCGCTGCTGGCCTCTACCGGGGAGCGCTGCCGTGGCTGGAGGGTGGAGACGACTGGGCGTGGGCCGCCGCGCGGCACGCCGCGCTGTGCAAGCGCTCCGGCGGGCGGATCGAAGCTGAAGGGCTGTGGCAGCGACTCTGGGCGCAGGGCGACCGCGCCGCCGGCCTCGAGTTGGCGAAGCACCTGGAGCATCATGCTCGTGACCTCTCCGCCGCCGAAGAGGTCACGAGCGCACTACTGGTACGTGCCGCCCCCGCAGATCAGATTGGTCTCGAACACCGTCTCAGCCGCATCCGCGGCAAGCGCGCCAACGCTCGGCGGGGAACTGCGCTGGCTACAATGAACCCGTGACCTCGACCCGCTTCGCCGAACAACTCGCTCGCGTCCCGGTCGGCCCCGGGGTGTACATCATGCGTGGCGCTGACGGGGCTGTGATCTACGTCGGCAAAGCCGCGAACCTCCGCAATCGCGTCCGCTCCTATTTCGGCTCTCCGCTAAGCATGGAGGGAAAGACCCGCGCGCTCTCCGAGGCGATCGTCGACTTCGAGTACGTCGTCACCCACACCGAGCAGGAGGCGCTCCACCTCGAAGCGGAGCTGGTGAAGAGGCACCAGCCGTTCTTCAACATCCGCCTCAAGGACGACAAGCACTACCCGTATCTGAAGGTCGACCTTGCTGACCCTTGGCCGCGCGTCTACATAACGCGGCGCGTCGAGAAAGATGGTGCGCGCTACTTCGGGCCATACGCGAACGCCGGCTCCGTCCGACGCACGCTCGATATCGTCAACAAGCTCTTTCCGTGGCGCTCCTGCACCAAGACCATCACCGGCACCGACCCCCGCCCCTGCCTCGACTACTACATCAACCGCTGCATCGCCCCCTGTACGTCCTACTGCACGAAGGAGGAGTACGACGAGGTCATCCGCCAGGTCATCCTCTTCCTCGAAGGTCGCACGGACGAGGTCGTCCGCGAACTCAAGCGCCAGATGCAGGTCGAATCCAAAACGATGCAGTTCGAGCGCGCCGCCCGCATCCGCGACCAGATCCAGTCGGTCGAGCGCGTGACCGAGCGCCAGGCCGTCGCCAGCACCCGCCCGGCCGACGAGGACATCTTCGGACTCGCCCGCGGCGATGACGAAGCCGTCGTACAGGTGCTGTTCGTCCGCGGCACGCGCATGGTCGGCGTCGACAGCTTCACGCTCGACGGCACGAAGGACGAAACCGATGCCGACGTCATGGCCAGCTTCGTCGAACAGTTCTACGAGTCAGCCACCTACGTCCCCCGGCGCGTGATCGTCCCGCTCGCGCTGCCGGACCACGCCCTCATCGAGAGCTGGCTGACAGAGCGGCGCGGCACGAACGTCGAGCTGCTCGTCCCGCAACGCGGCGAGAAGCGCCGCCTGATTGAGATGGCGACGAAGAACGCGAGCGAGACGCTGGACATGGCGCGCGTGAAGTGGATGGCCGATACCGGCAAGACGCGAACCGCACTCGAAGGTCTACAGGAGGCGCTCGACCTTCCCGCGCCTCCGCGCCGCATCGAGTGCTACGACATCTCGAACATCCAGGGCACCTCGTCGGTCGGCTCGATGGTCGTCGCTATCGACGGCCACCCGCGTCCGCAGGAGTACCGGCGCTTCCGCATCAAGACAGTCGAGGGCGCGAACGACTTCGCGTCGATGGCCGAAGTCCTGCGCCGCCGCTTCCGTCGCGCCCGCGAGCAGGTGCTGCGCGACGCCGGTGCCGATGCGCCCGACGCCGGCCCCGAAGCGGATGCACCCGGCGTCGACACCGACCCCAAGAACCGCAAGACGCGGCCGCGCGATGACGAGTCGTTCGCCGCACTGCCCGATCTCGTCATCATCGACGGCGGCAAAGGGCAGCTCGCCGCCGTCCTCGACGTCATGCGGGAAATGGGCGTGAAGGACATCCCCACCGTGGGACTCGCGAAGCAGCACGAGGAGATTTTCGTGCAGGATGTCACGGAGCCGGTCGTGCTACCGCGCAATTCTCAGGCGCTGTACCTCGTACAGCGCATCCGCGACGAAGCGCATCGCTTCGCCATCACCTACCACCGCAGCGTTCGTAAGAAGGCCGGCTTCCAATCCGCGCTCGATACCGTCCCGGGCGTCGGCCCGAAGCGGAAGAAGGCGCTGCTCAAGAAGTTTGGCACCGTTCGCGGCATCCGCGAAGCGTCCGTCGAAGACATCGCCTCGACCGTCGGCTTCACGGCCGCACTGGCCGAGAAGGTGAAGGCGTCCGTTTGACCGACCAGCCGCCCGCCGTAGCCCCGGAGCTGGCGGCCGCCCGAGAGCAGATGCTGGGCCTGCTCCGCGCCAGCGTCCGCGACGAGCGCGTGCTCGCGGCGATGGCCGCCGTGCGGCGTGAGGCGTTCGTGCCCGAGCAGTTGCGCTCCCGGGCGTACGACGACGGCGCGTTGCCGATAGGCGAAGGGCAGACGATCTCCCAGCCCCTCATGGTCGCGCTCATGCTCGAAGCGCTCTCGCTGAAGCCCGGTGATCACGTCCTCGACGTGGGAACCGGCTCCGGCTACCAGGCCGCCGTCCTGGCGCATCTCGCCCGCGAAGTCACGTCGGTCGAGCGGATTTCGGCGTTGACCGAGCGTGCCGCTGCCGTGCTCGCGACGCTGGGCATCATCAACGTGCATGTGTGCGCCGCCGGCGAACGGCTCGGCCTGGCCGAACGAGCGCCATACGACGCCATCGTCGTCGGCGCCGGCGCCCCGCATGTGCCGCGCGCGCTCATCGATCAGTTGGCGGATGGCGGGCGGCTCGTCGTGCCGGTCGGCGATCTGCGAAAACAGCAACTACTGCGGGTCGCGAAGACGCCGCACGGTGTCGAACTGGCGCGTCTCGGTCCGTGCGCATTCGTACCGCTCATCGGCAACGACGCGTGGGATGAGACGATGACTCGCGACGCTTCGAGAAGTCCCAGTGTGTGATAGTCCGCGCGTATCGTCGCGTGGGATGACTATTCTGAATGCGTATCGAATCGCCCTAAAATTGAGACACGCGATCACTGGACAAGCTCAGGTTACGTGTTACAATCGCCCTGCAATTCCTTCCCCCTAGGGCACTTCTTAAACAACTCGACCAGCACAACGCGAGGGCGCAATGGACGATCACATTGGCCACTTCCTGAACTTCATGTCGGTCGAGAAAGGCTCGTCCGGCAACACGGTCGCGGCCTACAAGAACGATCTTCAGCAGTTCGACAGTTTCGTCACTGGCCTGCGCGGAAATGGCAAAGCGCGCGACTGGGAGGAACTCGAACGCGATCTGATCATTGACTACTTGCTCAGCCTGAAACGCAAGAACTACGCGGAGGCGACGGTCGCGCGCAAGGTCGCCGCGCTCAAGTCGTTCTTTCAGTACTTGCAGGCGGAGGGCACGATCCACGGCAATCCCACCGAGAGCCTGGAGTCGCCGCGGGTCGGTCGCTCGCTGCCCAAGCCGCTCTCCGTGACGGAAGTCGATGAGCTCCTCGAGCAGCCGATGAAGCGCAACACGCCCGAAGCGCGGCGCGACCGCGGCATGCTCGAGTTGCTCTACGCCACCGGCCTGCGCGTGACCGAGTTGGTGTCGCTCAACATGGAAGACATGAACATGGCGGGTCCGCACCCGTACGTGCGCTGCATGGGCAAGGGCTCGAAAGAGCGCACGATCCCCATCCACGAGCAGGCCGCAGCCGCCGTGACCGCGTACCTGAACGACGCGCGTGCAGTCCTCGTGAAGAACCGCAAGGAATCCGCCCTCTTCGTGAACCGCCGTGGCGAGCGCCTCACCCGCCAGGGCTTCTGGCTCATCCTCAAGCAGTACGCCAAGGAAGCCAATATCCAGTCCTCGGTCACGCCCCACACCTTGCGACACTCGTTTGCCACTCATATGCTGAGGGGCGGAGCGCCTCTGCGGAGCGTCCAGGAACTGCTGGGGCATGCCAACATCTCGACGACGCAGGTGTACACGCAAATCGCCAACGAGCACGTCCGCCAGGTGTACGAAAAGGCCCACCCCCGCGCCCGATAATTCACAACAATCGAACGCCTGTCATGGCCGTCCCCGCACGTGGACGGCCATGTTGTTGTTCGTTGCGGTGCTGCTCGTCGCGGCATGCGGCGGCTCGAACAAGCTCACACCCTCGGCCACCAGCGGGGCGACCGGCGCTGCGCCGACGCCAACTGCCAGCGCCGCACCAACTCCGCGCCCGACACCCGATCTCGCGTCGCAGATCGGCGTGCGCGCTGATCTGCCGGATCTCGAAGCGATCGATCTCGCCGCGCGATACGGCAAGACGCCTGGCAGAGCTGCTGCGTCAAAGCCGTTCGTCGGCGAGCTCAACATCGGCGATCAGCGCGAGTTCTTCGTCGCGCAGATCACGGGCAGCGCGCTCGCGCACATCACGCCGCCGACCATCTCCGCGATCACGGCCACGCTCGTCGCAAAGAGCGCGCACGCATACTTCTACGAGGATGACGCGCTGGACGCCGACGCGAGTGCCGTGCAGGCTGCCGCCGACGAATTCGAAGCATCGACGTGGCCCGTCGTCACGCAGATCTTCGGTCCGCCTGCGATGCCCGGCGTCGATGGCGATCCGCGCATCATCGTGCTGCAGGCGGATCTCGGCGGCGGAGTCGGCGGTTACTATACCGGCGACGACGCCTACCTCCGCGCCGTGCGTCCGCTCAGTAACGAGGCGGAGATGGTGTACATGGATCGCACGCTCAAGCCGGGCGGCGCAGCCTTTAACGTCGTTCTCGCGCATGAACTCCAGCACCTCATCCAGGCTCACAACGCCCCGCGTGAAGAAGCGTGGGTGAACGAGGGGCTGTCGGAGGACAGCTCGATGCTCGTGGGCGGCGCGGCTTCGAGCATCAGGACCTTCGCGGCGAACCCCCGGACGCAATTGAACCTCTGGGACAGCGAGAGCACCGGCGCGCACTACGGCGCAGCCGCGGCCTTCCTGCGCTACGTCGCCAGCCGCTTCGGCGGCGACCCCTCGCTCGGCGCCATCGCCCGAGAGCCGCGGGCAGGCGAGGCAGGCGTAGACGCATTCTTGGCTTCGCTCGGCCAGCCGCTCCGTTTCCGCGCCGTCTTCGGCGACTGGATCGCCGCCAACATCCTCAACGGCGACGAGGGCCCGTACGGCAACCCGGGCCGCGTTATCGATATCCGCATCGACAACGAGCTTCAGGCCGATGCCCCCGTCGATGGCAACGCGCACCAGTTCGGCACCGACTACTACGCTGTGCCCGGCCTCGACGGCGGTGAGTACGTCCTCAAGTTCCGCGGCGCCGGCTCTGTGCAGATTCTGCCACCTGCAGCGCTAGCCGAGGGGCCGGTGCTCTGGGCCAATGCGCAAGATCAGATCGACACGACCCTCACCTACGACGTCGATCTCACCGGCACCACGGCCCCCGCGCTCGCGTTCAAGACGTGGTTCGATATCGAACGCTGGTACGACTGGGGCTACGTCTCGGTCTCAACCGACGCTGGCGCGACGTGGCAGGCGCAGGCCGGCACCCACACCAACACCGAGGATCCGGCGAAGCAGGCGCTTGGCCCAGGCTACTCCGGCAACAGCGGCGCCGCCGATGAACCCGCGTGGGTCGATGAATCGGTCTCACTGGCAGTATTCGCCGGCAAGAAGATCAAGCTGCGATTCGAGTACGTCACCGACGGCGGCACGCACGGCGAGGGCTGGGCGATCCGCGAGGTGGCGCTCACAGACGGTGCGAAAGCAGCGCAACTAGGGGCGCCGCAGACGACCGGCTGGGTGAACATCGACCAGCCGCTCCAACAGACCTACATTGCGCGCCTGATCGAGACGAGGGATGACGGCTCCGTCGCCGTGCTTGATGTACCGCTCGATGCCGCCAACAGCGGCGAGTTCCGCTTCAGCAGCGCGGGCCTCACCGATGCCGTTCTTGCCATCGCCGGCTCCACCGAAGGAACGAACCAGCTAGCCCCGTACACGGTCGAACTTCAGCGCCCCTGACGCCAGTAGCGAACGACCAACTACGAGCTATGAACTACCTACTACAAACTCCCCAAGCGCCTCCGCGAGGAGGGTCCCGGCATGCTTCCCCATCGACACCAACTCCTCGTAGTTGTTGTTGCGCCCCGTCATCCACTCATCTTCCGGGACGAAGTAACCGAGCGTATCGTGCGTGAGCCCGAAGAACAGGCGATGGCGCGCGCCCAGCGATGCGCGTAGCGGCGCCGACAGTCGCGACAGCACCTCGCCCGGCGCCGCGAATCCCTCGACGTTGCCGCCGATGCGCACGTAGCCGCAATGGGTGGGCAAGTAGGTGTGCCCATCGCGCTTCACTATCTTGCGCTGAGTAAACCCCTCGAGCGCCGCGACCATCTGCGCCAGGTCCGATCGGCCGGTCGCATGCAGTGCGGCCGATGCGGCGCGCATCCCGCCCGTCCTGCGCAGCACCGACAGCGCGGGTCCCGCGCGTCCGACGGCGTCCTGCACGCGCTGGGAGAGTCGCTCGAACTGCACCGGCAAGAGGAGCGGCTCCGTGCGCACGTCCACGCCGCCGTCAACAGCGTCCGATACGTCCAGCGACGCAACCGCCGCGCGCGCCACCGCTTCGCCCAGTGATGCTGCATGCTCGAAGCCGCCGTCCGCCGCGGGGTTCACATCGCCCACGGCGCCGTTCACGTATACCGCGACGCCACCCAGCGCCGCTTCCACGGCGTCCGCCGCGTAGCCGCACCAGTCGCGCGACACCTCGGTGTTGGCAGACCCGCTCGCCGTCGGATGACAGGCGTAGTTCACCAACGTCGCGATCGGCGCGCCGCCTCTCGTCGCGAAGTGCAGGGTCGTCAGCACATCGTCTGTGCCCGGCCAGCCACGTCGATTTCGCACGACGCCGCTCAGCGACGCCGTCGCGACGCGCGCGGCCGCTGGCCCCATCGCAGCGAAGGCGTCGCGGATGGCGGCCGCCGTGCGTTCCGCAACGTAGCGTTCGTAGCCCTCGCTCGTCCCGCCCCATAGCCCCTGCATGTCCGGGCTCGCATGGCTGTGCGTGCAGGCGATGACGATCTGCGAAGCGGGGAGAGATGTCAGCTGTGTCGCCTGTTCGCGGATCGATTGCAGCAGCGGCCCGCTCGCACCCACAAGATCGAGCGCGGCCACCACGAACGCTGAAGCGTCATCACCGATCGCGATCGCGCGGCACTGCGGTTCGTCGTGGACAACCGTTGCCCGGCGCTGTCGATAGCTGCCGAAGCCGCCGAGATACACGCCGTCCGTGAGGTCTTCGCGCCGCGGGGCGATCGACACGCGTGCGGCGCCCGCACGCAGGCTGCTCACTCCAGTTCGCCTAGCAGGTCTTCGATCACGTGCGCCGGCGTCAGCCAGAGCACGACGCCCAGCCCCAGGAACAGCACCAGCAAGTCGTCGAGCTGCCCGAGCAGCGGGATGAAGTCCGGAATGATGTCGAAGGGCGAAGCGAGGTAGACGAGCACGACTGGCATCACCGCCTTCGCGCCAGCAGGCACGCCGGGATCGCGGAAGATCCGCCGCGCCAGCTTCAGCTTCGCCCGTATCGGCAGTGCCGTGATGCGCCGCTGCAGATCTCGCTTCACGCCGCGAGTATAGCGCGGCTTAGATCTGAAATTTCACATCTAGCCCAACAGAACTCGGACCGCCCGCCGATCTTTGCCGTGACGGCGGATCGCTTTGCAGGGGCGGTCATCCGGCTAACCTCCTTCCTCTGCCTGTGCGGTGAAGGCCCCGCTCGTCGAGTGGGGCCTTCGTCCATCTACTCCAAACCACCGACTACGGGCTACGGACTCCGCCCAATTCCCAGCTGCCGCATGAACGTCAGCGAATCGTAGTACGCCGTCTCACGCACGATCTTCCCGGCCGTATCGAACGCGAAGTGCGCACTGATCCGTAGCTCCAGCTTCCGACCCGTCGGTGCGATCCCGCGATACTCACCGTCGTGCGTACCGGTGAGTGTCAGTTCGATCACGCAAGAGTCCTCGCCGAACGTCCAGCGGTCGATCCTCCGCACCAGCCCAGGAAACCCGTCCCACAGGTTGCGATAGTTCCCGACGATCTCGTCGGCGCCCGTAAACTTCCGTCCCGTCGGCACGTCATCGAACTCTGGACCTTCATCGATGTACGTCGCGAGCACGCGCGCCCGATCGTGTGCATTCTCTGAGTCCACATGTTCCTGCAACACCCGCCGCATCGTCTCTTCAGTAACCATGCCCGCATTCTAGCAGCGACGTGCCGCTCACTCTGGCCCGCGCTCGACGACGAACCCCATCGATTCGTAGAGATGCCGCGCGGGCAAGTTCCCGGCTTTGACGAGGAGGGTCAGCACCTGATCGCCGCGCTCGAGCAGGGCGTTCTCGCTGAGCTGAATCAACGTGCGCGCGAGCCCGCGATTCTGCCGCGATGGCATCGTGTACACTCGCGCCAATAGCGGACGCCCTTCGTCGAGGCAGACCTGCGTCGCCGCAACGATGCGGCCTTCGTCCAGTGCGACGAAGCTGCACTCAGAAAGCGGCGCCGCGATGCCGCTATCGAAGAACGTCCAGAGATAGCCCTCCACGTCATCCATCGTCATGCGGGGCTCATCGAACCCGCCGTGATATGCGGCGTACATCGCGCGCGCCAGTCCTGGTCGATCGTCCTCGCGCACATGACGCAGTGTGAGGATCGGTACAACGTCACGTCGCTCCAGGTGCGTGACGAGCGTTAGGCTCCGCTGCGCTGGCTCCGTCACGTTTCGCTCCTCAACCGCAAGCATCAACGTCCATACACGGACACGACGTTGCTGGTCGCGGTGTACGGTTGCCCCTCCCACCCGTCCCAACGCTCCTTCAGCCGTAGTCCCGCGATCCGCGCCATCAGATCCATCTCGCTCGGCCAGATCTGTCGCTGGACAACGGGGAATAGGCGCACGCCGCGCGAATTCAACGACACGTGACTCTCGTCCAGCAGCTGAGTCACAGGGTTGTACTTTGCCACATCCAGCCACACGGAGTTCACCTCGATCGCCTCAGCATGGACGTACTGCTGATCCACAAGACCCAGGGCGGCCGGCGTGAGCGCTTCGACCACGAACACTCCGTCGCCGGTCAGGTGCTTCGCGACGTTCTCGAAGCAGCGCACCTGGTCGTCCTGCGTGAGCAGGTTGAGCAGCGTGTTGTAGACGAGGTAGATCAGCCGGTACGTCCCCGAGACCGGAACCTCGGCGAAGTCGCCCATCGTGACGGCGATATTGTCGCCGCCCGGCTGTGTGCGCAGGACATCGACCATCGCCTGCGAGATATCGATGCCATCGACACGCACGCCCTGCGCTGCCAGCGGTCGTGCTATACGCCCGGTGCCGATCGCCAACTCCAGCACCGGGCCGTTTCCTGAGAGTCCACGCAGGAACGCCACGGTCGCGTCCTCATCGCCACGAAGCCGACCGGGATCGCCGGCCGCGACCTCCGGCCCGAAACTCATCTCCGGCTTATAGTTCCTCAAGCGAGGCCGTCCCTTCTCTGAAATCGGTTAGATCTGTGGTTCCCATCAGCCCCCAACCCAATCCGTGAAATCCGCGTAGTCCCTGTTCCCCGCCGTCACAACTCATTCCGCAGGTACCGAGACCACAACCTCCGCGCGATTCCGTATCCGTCCGCTCGTACACCCAGCCGCGCGAAGTGCCCGCACAGGTTCTCGACGTCCCGCTCAAGCAGCGACAGCGCATTCGAGTTAAACCGCGCATCGACCGCCTGCGGAAAATCGATGATGGTGATCTCACCATCGAGGTACAGCACGTTGTACGCCGAAAGGTCGCCGTGTACGCGGTCGCAGGCCAGCATCATCTCGACCTGCCGCATCAGCACGCCGAACACCCGATCGGCCTCCGCTCGATCGAGTCGAGCCGCCGCGAGCGGGCCTGCCGGTTCGTCCTCGTCGCCGATGTACTCCATGACGATTACGCTGTCCGACATGGCGTACGGCTTCGGCACCGCCACGCCGGCCGCGTGCAGCGCCGTGAGCGTCGCGAACTCCTCCGACACCCAGCGCCCGAACGCCATCTCCCGCCCGGCGCGGGAATTCTTCGTCATCGCCAGCGCATCGCGCCGCGCCACACCGCGGCTTCGCCCCTCACCGTACGCCGACGCGTTCGCAAACTGCCGCACCTGCCGCGACCGGTAGACCTTCGCCGCCAGCAGCCCGCCCTCCGGCGTCTCGCACAGGTAGACCGTAGCTTCCTTGCCGCTTTTCACCACGCCCAGCACTTCGCTGATCAGCCCCAGCGCGTCGCTGCCGCGATCGTTGCCCCCCACCGACCCGCCCTGGTCGATGAAATGCTGGAGCGCCACCATCTGGTCGTTGTCCTTGTTCTGTCCCATCCATCCTCCCGGGCGTCGCCACCCGTTGTGTCTCGTATCGTTTGCTCGTACTCGGTGCCGCAACTCTGGTTGTCGTCATGTCGCACCTCCTGTTGTTGATGGAAACGAAAGAGCCGTACGCATCACGCGCACGGCTCTGAGAAACAGAACGACCGCCAGAAGGCGGTCCGAGTTTCACGACAGGCTGCTACGAGCGGCCGTTACTCTCCATCCCTCCGGGTGCGCGACGATGCAAGGCTGAGCACATTGTCCATCATCTCTCGCACCTCCTCTCTCCCTCGCACGGCCAATCCGCGCGGATCGTTTCCACGAGCGTACGTCACATCCCACCAACCTGTCAACATCCGTTCGGAGACTGATCCTCCATCTTAGCCCCCTCTCCACGTCGTGGAGAGGGGGTGGCCGAAGGCCGGGGGTGAGGTGCTCGAACTACGAACTCCCCTCCACCTCGCCACCAGCTCCACCTCCAGCGCGATGTTGAACGGCAACGAAGATACGCCGACTGCCAGCCGCGCGTGCTTCCCCGCCTCCCCGAACACCTCGATGAGCAGATCCGACGCACCGTTGATCACCTGCGTGTGCTGCAAGAACTCCGGCGTCGCGTTGACGACGCCGTACACCCTCACGATTTGCGTCACCCGATCGAGTGAGCCCACCTCGTGACGCAGCGTCGCCAGCGCGCCTATCGCTGCGACGCGCGCCGCCTCGTACCCAGCATCGACGTCCATCGTCTCGCCCAGCCGCCCGAAGATGACGGTGCCGTCGGCGCGCATCGGTATGTGCCCCGAAAGCATCAGCAGATTGCCGGTGCGAACGGCGTGCACGAACGTACCCGCAGGTGCCCGATACGGCGGCAACTCGAGCCCAAGCTCAACCACGCGTTGATCCGCCGACGTGCGCGCGCTGTCGGCCATTGGAGTACCGCCTCGCTGTGACGGATGCGCGCCGTACCGAAACGCGCCAGCAAAGTCATCGTCGACACGCTTCCGCTTGCCGCTCCACGCGTCGACATCTATCCGGTACACGGACGTGCGCGCCAGTTCGTCCGGCGTGATCGCTCGATAGTCGTCGCCGTACGCCAGGTGCGGAAAGTACTTGTCGAGGATCAGCCGCAGACCGTGCTCGCGCTCCGCATCATCGGAGAGCACGCGCGCACGTCCGAAGATCGCGACGCCGTCGTATTCCACGCTCATCGTCAGCGCCTCGTGCGAAGGAAGCAGTCGCCCCATCTCGCTCACACTGATGCAGGCCCGCTCATCTGCATCGACGTTCGACCGCGTGCGTCCGACCGGCGCCGTATGCATGTACACGGCGTGCGCGTCCGCGTCGTAGGCGAACAGGTTGCTGTTGATGAACGGCTGCCCGTCGTGGATCGTCGCCAGTTGCGCCATCGGCGCGCGGCGCAGGAACTCCACGATCCACGCATCGTCATCGACAGCGCGGTCTTTCCGTCGCACCTGTGCGCACGGTGTCAGCAGATAATCCTTCGCCACGACTTCCTCCCGCACTTGCGAGCCTTGTGCCATTCTCGTGTAGAATTGGCATCACGAATAGCACCAGATACGGCACTATGCACAGTGCCAATTCGGAGCGAAGCCATGGTCGCCTCAGCAGGCACAGCACTCGCGGCCGTCGCGCTCGATCCCGCCGCGCCCGCACCACTGCATCGGCAGCTGTACGACGCGCTCCGGGATTCCGTGCTCACAGGCCACTTGGCGCCTGGCTCCCGCCTCGCCTCGACTCGTGCGATGTCCGTGGAACTCGGAGTATCCCGCAACACGGTCATGGCCGCGTTCGATCAGCTCCTCGCGGAGGGCTACCTCGAAGGCCGCGTCGGCGCCGGCACGTTTGTCACGCGCACCCTCCCCGACGACGCGCTGCGTGCTCGCCGCGCGCCTCCCGTGCCGCCAAGCAAGGGCCAGCGCGGCCGCGGCGTCTCGAAGCGGGGCGCTGCGCTCATGGCCGCGCCCGTGACGCACTCACGCATCGGCGCACCGCGAGCGTTCCGCCCCGGCATGCCTGCGATCGATGCGTTCCCCGCCGAGGAGTGGTCGCGCTACGTCGCCCGCCGCTGGCGCACGGGCTCTCCCGCGCTGCTCGGCTACGGCGATCCGGCGGGATACCAGCCGCTGCGCGCTGCCATCGCGACACATCTCGCCGTCGCGCGAGGTGTGAGATGCGATGCCGGCCAGGTCGTCATTGTCGCCGGCTCGCAGCAGGCGCTGGATCTCGCCGCCCGCGTTCTGCTCGATCCCGGCGACGCGGTGTGGATCGAAGATCCCGGCTACCCGGGCGCCCGCGCCGCACTCGCCGCAGCCGGTGCGCGTCTCGTGCCAGTGCCGGTCGATGCCGAAGGCCTCGACGTCGCCGCAGGCGTCGTGCTCGAACCGCGCGCGGCGATGGTCTACGCGTCGCCGTCGCACCAATACCCGCTCGGCGTGACGATGAGCCTCTCACGCCGTCTCGCGCTGCTCGAATGGGCACGCACAGCCGGCGCCTGGGTGCTGGAGGACGACTACGACAGTGAGTACCGCTACGCCGGTCGTCCGCTCGCCGCGTTGCAAGGGCTCGATAGCGACGGGCGCGTCATCTATCTCGGCACGTTCAGCAAAGTGATGCTTCCGTCGCTGCGTCTCGGCTATCTCGTGCTGCCGCCCGATCTCGTCGATGCGTTCGTCGCCGCGCGCGCCATCGCCGACCGCCACTCGCCGTCCGTCGACCAGGCCGCACTCGCCGACTTCATCGAAGACGGCCAGCTCGAGCGCCACATCCGCCGCATGCGCATGCTCTACGCCGACCGCCAGGCTGCGCTCATCGATGCCGCGCGCCGCGAACTCGGCGGACTGCTCGATCTCACCCCGTCCGAAGCCGGCATGCACCTCGTCGGCTGGCTGCCGTCCGGCGCCGACGACCGCGCCGCGTCCGCGAGTGCCGCCGACCACCGCGTCGAAGCCCCGCCGATCTCGCAGTACTACATTGGCGCCCCCGGCCGCCCCGGCCTCGCGCTAGGCTACGCCGCCGTCCCACCAAAGGAGTCCCGCGCCGCCGTCCGCCGCCTCGCGGCCGCCCTCACCGCCACCTAGCACCTCACGGAGTGGCACCGCCGCCCGCGGCTTTGAGTGAGCCGCCATCACCCCGATCAGCAGCACGGCATTCCACCTGAGCCTCCTCGCCCCTTGAGGGAGAGGAGGTGGCGGAAGGCCGGAGGTGAGGGGCCCGTGCCTCCGCAACTACCGCGCTACACTGCCGCGATGCTACCCACCATCCCGCTCCTCGAAGTCACCCGCCACGACGTGAGCGTCTGGTTCCAGGATCACGGCACCGCCGTCGTCGGCACCCTCGCCTTCGTGATCATCGCGTCGATGATCATCCGCCGCGTGGTACCGCGTGCGCTACGGCCGGCAATCACCCGCCAGATGACCGGCCGGCCCGAAGTGGAGGTCGAGCGGCGCGTCGAGACGCTGAGCAGCGTCATCCTCCGCACTGCCGAGATCGTCCTTTTCGCCTTCGCGGTGCTGACGATCCTTCCGGAGTTTGGGTTCGACATCCGCGCCGTGCTCGCCGGCGTCAGCATCACGAGCATCGCGATCGGGCTCGGGGCCCAGTCGCTGGTGCGCGACACCATCAACGGCATCTTCATCCTCAGCGAGAATCAGTACGCCCGCGGCGACATCGTCACGCTCGCGGGCGTCACCGGCACGGTCGAGGATGTCTCGCTGCGCCGCACGATCCTGCGTGACCTCGATGGCGTCATGTACACCATCCCCAACGGCACGGTCGTCGTCGCGGCGAACTTTACGCGCGACTTTTCGAAGGTGCGCGTCACCATCCCCGTCGCGCCCGCCAGCGATTTCGCGAAAGTACGTGAGGTTGCGGACGAAGTGGGTCGAGTCCTCGCCGCCGATCCCGAGTACGGCGCAATGATCCTCGAGGCGCCGAAGTACCTCCGCATCGACAACATTGACATGATGAGCGGCGTGTCGGTGCAGGTGAACGGCACCGTCGTTCCGGGCAAGCAGTGGGAGGTCGCAGGCGCACTCCGCGCCCGCCTGCTGGAAGCGTTCCAGCGTGAAGGGGTCAAGACGCCCTGGGGTTAGCGGCTCGCCGCACCCGCTGGCGCAGCGCCGTCGGCGGGCACTGCGCCCACGCCGCCATCCCCGTCGACCCGTTCGTCCAGTTCGCGGTGCATCTGGATGAACCGGACGACATCGGCCCGGTCCAGCATCCCAACAAGTTCACGCCGTTCGACCACGGGTAGTTGGTTCACGTCGTGCTCGGCCATCACCCGCAGCACCTTCGTCAGGTTCTCGTCCGCCGAGACCGTCTGCAGCCGCGTCGCCGGCGTCATTGCCCGATACACGCTCGTCGTCGCCCACTCCTCACGTGGCAGCTTGCGCACGTCCGTCAGCGTCACCAGTCCGGCGAAGTCGCCCGCCGCGATCACGGCGAAGCAGCGCGCGTTCCGCTTTAGCACGTAGTCGTGTACTAGCTCTTCGAGGCTCACGTCCGGTGCCACCGAATCGAACGACGTCTTCATCACGTCGCGCACCGTGACGCCGTCCAGGGTCGTCTCGACGACGAGCTGCGTGTAGCTCGATGCGGCGGCGTTCTTCAGGAAGAAGCCGATCAGCAACATCCAGATGCCGGCGAACGGTGAGATGAAGACGGACTGAGCGACGCCGCCGGCCATGAGGCCGTAGGCGATCCACTCGCCGACGTGCGCCGCGGTGCGCGTTGCCCGCAGCCGGTTCTTGTTGCGCCCCCACAGTGTTGAACGCAGCACACGTCCGCCATCGAGCGGGAAGCCCGGCAGCATGTTGAAGACGGCCAGTGAGGCGTTGATGAATCCGAGATACCCGCAGATCGACGCAATGCCGCTGTTCACGGGCCGCAGCGCCAGCCACGCCGCGCCGAACAGCAACCCCAGCACCAGGCTGGTCAGCGGCCCCACCACGGCGATCCGGAATTCCAGCGATGCACTATCGGGTTCGCGCGACAGGTTCGAGACGCCACCGAACACGAACAGCGTGATCGTCTTCACCGGCAGGCCGTTGCGGTTTGAGACAATCGCGTGTGAGAGCTCGTGCGCCAGGATCGAAAGGAAGAACACCCCGGCGATCAGCGCCCCCGCTATCCAGCGCTGCTGATCGGTCCATTCCGGATAGTTGTCGGCCAGGATCCCGGTCGCGAACGTCCACGTGACGATCACGAAGATGAACACCCAGCTCCAGTGAATGCCGATGTCGATGCCAAAGATGCGAAAGAGCTTGATCGAGCTTCCCATGCACCCATGATACGCCAGCCATGAGGCGAGAGATCATCCCCATCAGCCGGAAAGACATGCCAATCGGCCGGTTCCGCCAAACGCGCACGTGGTAGGGGCGCACGGCTGTGCGGCCTCTGCGGGCACGCTACGACGTCCTGGAAATCGTGATCTGCGTTCGACCGGATTCAGTCGCTGCCGCTACGAAACCTTCGCCGCGATCATCCGGATGCACTCGCGGACCGTCTCCTGGCGCCAGTTCGACCACACCGGGCCGTTCTGAAAGGCGATGTACTCCTGCTTGATCGCTTCCTTCTCCGGGGGAGTCGGGTCAGCCTTCCGCATGCGGGCGTACATCGGCACGAGCAGGGTCCGCATCTCCTCGTACGCCAACTCGGGGCGCTCGATGAAGTGGGCGATGTAGCGGTGGTCCTTCGTGTAGAAGACCGTTACCGGGATCGACTCGTGCTCGCCGTCCTTGAGGAACTCGCCGATGATGTCCTTGTTCTCGTCGCGTTTGAAGACCCGCATCTCGATGCCGGTCGCTTCGGCGAGCCGCGCGTATACCGGCATGCCGCGGAAGACGTCCGGGCACCAGTCCTCGCCGATCACCATCATCTTCGCGGGCCCATTCGGCTTCGCCATCAACGCCTTGAATGCAGCCACATCCGCCGGGGCGATTTCCGTCCCCGCGTAATTCTCCTCGAAGCGCTTCTGGTTGCGCTCGATCGACGCCACGTATTCGGCGTACGTCATCCCCTGGCTGTAGCGCTCCGGCGTGACCACGCTCTCCGCTGACTGCACCATAGCGCGACTCCTTTGGCAGAAATATCGGGTTCGGACTAGCAGTGTAACATCTACGGCGCTCGGCCAACCGCTCCTTCCGACGACCGACGACCGACGACCGACGACCGACGACCGCCATGCTATCCTGCCTCTAGTGAACGATTCCACGACACTGGCCGCGCCGAGCATCGGCCTCGCCCAGCGCATGGGCGCCCGCATCAGCGCGCGCTGGCGTCGCGACCTCGTCTTTTTCTCGATAGCGGTCACCATCGTCTGCCTCGATCAGTTCACCAAGAGCCTCATCCGCTCGAACCTCGAGCTGGGCGAGGAGTGGAACCGCAGCTTCGCGTTCGTCCACATCATCCACGTCGTGAACAGCGGCGCCGCCTTCGGCATCCTCCAGGGCGCGACCCCGTTCCTCATCATCACCAGCCTCTTCGGTCTGGCCGCCATCGTCCTCTACTACATCTACCCGCCCATGGACCACGGCCTCGTGCGCATCGCGCTGGGCATGCAACTCGGCGGCGCCATCGGCAATCTCATCGACCGCGTGCGCCGCGGCGAGGTTACGGACTTCGTCGATGTCGGCGGATTCCCCACCTTCAACGTCGCCGACGCCAGCATCTCCACGAGCATCGTCGTCGTCCTGATCTTCTTCCTGCTCCAGGAGTCCGAGGCCGCACGAACCCCAAAACCCGAAGCCCCGCGCGATGACGGAACCGACGCCGCTGCCAGCGACTGAGCTCGAAGCCGAGGCGGCGGGCGAGCGCCTCGACGTCTTCGTCGCGCGGCTGATCCCGTCGCTCACCCGCGCTCGCGTGCAGAAGCTCATCGACCAGGGGCACGTCTTGCTCGAAGGCCATCGCGCGAAGGCATCGCTTCGACTCGACGCCGGCCAGCGCGTAAGCGTCGATATCCCACCGCTCGAAGAGGCGACCGCGCTCGCCGAGGACATCGCGCTCGACATCCTGTTCGAAGACGCCGACATGCTCGTCGTCAACAAGCCACCTGGCATGACGGTGCATCCGTCTCCCGGTCACACGACCAGCACGCTCGTCAACGCCATCCTTGCGCATTGCACCGATCTCTCCGGCATCGGCGGCGTGCTGCGTCCCGGCATCGTCCACCGCCTCGACCGCGATACGTCGGGCGTCATCGTCGTCGCGAAGAACGACGCCGCGCACAACGCGCTAGCGAAGCAGCTCAAGGATCGTACCGTCGAGAAGACCTACGTCGCGCTCGTCGAAGGCACGCCCAAGCCAGTGGAGGGCATCATCGATGCCCCGATCGCCCGCGACCCGCGCAACCGCCAGCGCATGGCCGTCGTCGACAACGGCCGCGCGTCCGTCACGTCGTACAAGCTGATCGAGCGCTTCGACGGCACATCGCTGGTGGAAGCGCGCCCGAAGACCGGCCGCACGCACCAGATCCGCGTCCACCTCGCCGCCATCGGCCACCCGATCATCGGCGACCGCTTCTACGGCAAGCCCTCGCAGCTCGTCGCCCGCCAGTTCCTCCACGCCCGCCGCATCGTCTTCGCGCATCCGCGAACGGGCGAGCGCGTAGAGTACGAGGCGCCGCTGCCCGCGGATCTAGAGCAAGCCCTCCAAGCAGTCCGCTCGGGCGGTTGAGCCGGTGACCGATCCGTCGTAGGGGCGCACGGCTGTGCGCCCGTGCTTGCTCACAACAACGACCCCGGATCCACATCTACCGCCCAATTCGGCGGCAGCACGAAGTCGCGCACCAGCTCCGCCGGATCGCGGCCGCGCAGCAGCAACTGCCAGCGCCAGCGGCCGCGCACGCGCTCGACGTACGCCGGCGATGGCCCGATGATCGTCGAGTCCGATCCGATCTGCGCACGGCGATGCGACAACACGCGCTGCAGCCGCAGCGCGTCCTCGCGCGCGAACCGCGGATTCGGATGCGTCAGCAGCAGCCGCACCAGCCGCCCGTACGGTGGATACCTCGCGCTGCGACGCGACTCCAGCTCTTCGCCGACGAAGCCATCGAAGTCGTACCGCGCCGCCGCTTCGATGGCGTAGTGGTCGGGTGTGTACGTCTGGATGATCACGCGCCCCGGCCGTTCGCCGCGTCCCGCGCGCCCCGCCACCTGCGTCAGCAACTGGAACGTGCGCTCGCCCGATCGGAAATCCGGCAGGTGCAGCCCCATATCGGCGTTCACCACGCCCACCAGCGTCACCGACGGCATGTCCAGCCCCTTCGCCAGCATCTGCGTGCCGATCAGGATGTCCGCCTCGTGCGCCAGGAACGACGCGAGGATCCGGTCGTGCGAGCCCTTCGTGCGGGTTACATCCCGGTCCCAGCGCAACAGCCGCGCATGCGGGAACGCCCGCGCCGCCTCGGCCTCGACTTTCTCGACGCCGACGCCGAGCAGCCGCACCCGCGGCGAGCCGCACTGCTTGCACGTCGCGGGCAGGCGCGTCTGGCGATTGCACTGGTGGCAGACCGTACGGTCGTACTGCTTGTGGTACGTCAGCGCGACGGCGCAACTGCTGCATTCCGGAACGAAGCCGCAATCGCGGCATTGCACGTGCCCGGCCAGCCCGCGCCGATTGAGAAACAGGATCACCTGCTCGTCCGCGGCCAGCGCTGTGTCGATCGCTTCCTTCAACCCACGCCCGAACATGCTGCGGTTGCCGCTGTGCAGCTCCTCGCGCAGGTCGACGACATCGATCTGCGGCATCGCAAGCGACGCCGTCGGCCGCAAGCTTCCGTCAGCCGCCGCGACGGGCCGGATGCGCTCCGGCAGCGACAGCATCGTGTGCTCGCCGCGCGTCGCCCGCTCGTACGAGACGACATCCGGCGTCGCGCTGCCGAGCACCACTACGGCGCGCTTCAGCCGCGCCAGCTCCAGCGCCGCGTCGCGCGAGTGGTATCGTGGCTGCGGATCCTGCTGCTTGTAAGTCCACTCGTGCTCTTCGTCGATGATGATCAGCCCGAGCTCCGGCTGCGGCGCGAAGACCGCCGACCGCGATCCGATCACGACGTCGTAGCGCCCATCTGCAATGCCGCGCCACTGGTCGAACAACTCGCCGTCGCTCAGCCCGCTGTGCAGCACGGCCACCCGCTCGAACCGCTCGCGGAACCGCCGCACCGTCTGTGGCGTCAGCGCGATCTCCGGCACCAGCACGATCGCCCGCCGCCCGTCCGCCACGCAGTGATCGAGCGCGTGCAGGTACACCTCTGTCTTCCCGCTGCCCGTGACGCCGTGCAACAGGAAGCTCTCGTGCCGGCGCGCCGCCAGTGCCGCGCAGATCTCCTCGGCCGCCTCTGCCTGTGCCGGCAGCAACTCGGCCGCGTCGCGGCGAACGACGGCGAAATGAGCCAGCGGATCCCGCTCGACGGGATCGAACCGCACCGCCACCACGCCGATATCACGTAGCCAGTGCGCCGTCGCTGTGTCGACGCGCAGCGCCTCGCGCAGTTCGGCGAGCGTGCGTTCGCCCTCCGCAGCGAGATGCCGTGCGATCGCGATCGCCTGCAATGCGCGTTTCGTCGTCGTCAGCGCGCGCGATTCGGCGATCGCCTCCAACTGCGACATCGCCAACTCGACGTTGTGCCCTTCGCGGTCGTAGCGCACGGCGGCGGCGCGCACGAGCCGCTCGAGATTCACGCGACTTCCCGCCAGCCGGCTCGCCTCCTCGGCCGAGATGCTGCGCTTGACTACGAGCCGGTCCAGTACCGCCGCCCGCCGCGAATGCTTCGGCGACTCCGCCGCAGCGATCCGCGCAAGCGCATCGTCCAGCGGCACGGCGAGCGATGCTACCTCGACCGTCTTCGCGCCGATGCGTGGTCGTGCGAGATCGTACTGGCGGGCGATCAGCCCCCGCCGTTCGAGCTGCAGCAGTGCCGCGTCCGCACCACTAGACGCCAGCGGCTCGCGCAGCGCATCCAGCTCGATGCGCCCGCCCGCGACGATCGCGTCGAGCGTCTCGCGCTGCCGCGCGCTCAGCTCAAGCCGATCGATCTCGCCCGCATCGACCAGCGGGTACACCGTCGTTTGCGGCTTCCGCTCGAACCCCGGCGGCAGCATCAGCGCCACGGCGTCGAAGATCGGCGCCAGGTAGTACGCGGAGATCCATTTCGCGAGCGCGACTCGATCGGCATCGAGCAACGGCCGCTCGCCGATAATCGACCTGATCGGGCGGATCTTCTCCGGCTCGGCGAACACCGGCGTCGTGTGCGTCTCGACGACCACGCCCTGCAGCGTCAGCCGCCCGAACGGCACGTACACCGCATGCCCCGCCACCACATCCATGCCCTCAGGCACGCCATAGCTGAACGTCTGCCGGTGTGGAAACGTAGAGTTGACGGCGACTTCGGCGTACAGCACAGAATCCTTCAAGCCCTGCCAGGCGAAGCAATGTGAAGTGAGCATACTCGAACGATCGGCCGATCTCGTCACTCCAGCGCGGCACTCCCGTCGATGTCCGAACTCTCGCTGTAGGGGCAGACCCGCGTGTCCGCCCACGTCACGCCGCCGCTCATCAACCCGACGCCGCGCGTCCGTCACTCTAGCGTGGCACCCCGAGCGAAGCCGACGCCTTCACCGTAGGGGCGGCCCTGTGTGGCCGCCCGCGTCACGCCGCCGCTCGTCGAGCCGCGAGACCCGGCCACCTACGAGCACCCTGTGCGGACGATCGAAGAGTCGCCGTGGAGACAGGCCGGGGTGAGGTCCCCGTTCGCCCGCTACATCTCGATCATCAGACTGCCGCTCGATCCAAGCCTCCTCGCCCCTTGAGGGAGAGGAGGTGGCCGAAGGCCGGAGGAGAGGGGGCCCACGTCCCGACACGAAAGAAAAAAGGGGAAGGCCTTTGTGCCTTCCCCTTGAACGACGATCGAATCGCGGAGCTTACGCTCGCGCTTTTTCCTTGATGCGGGCGGCCTTGCCCGTGAGCCCGCGCAGGTAGTACAGCCGGGAGCTGCGCACCTTGCCCTGACGCACGACCTGCACCTTCTCAAGACGCGGTGACTGCAGGTTGAACGTCCGCTCGACGCCCACGCCGCTGGCAATGCGCCGGACGGTGAAGTTCGCGCCGCCGCCGCCGTTGTTCTTGCGGATAACGACGCCTTCGAACACCTGGGTGCGCTCGCGCTCGCCCTCGACCACCTTCGCGCTCACCTTGACGGTGTCGCCGGGGCCGAATTGCTCGACAGCAGGATTGACGGGAGTTTCTACGAGGTGACTTACATCCATAACGACGCAGCATAGCGGCTCGCCCCGCCTCCGGCAAACCACGAGAATCGACGCGAATCTGCGTATGGCGGCGCCTTAACCGGTCGGGACACCCTCAAACACCACCGGCCCGCGCGGATCATCGAGGTCGACGCGCGCCCAACCCGGCATCGGGATCGAGCGCCAAAGCTCCCACGGGTCGTCGATGTGCAGGAGCTGCGAGAGGTACGCGGTCAGGATCCGCCCGTGCGAGACGATCGCCGCCGGAAACTCCCGCTCGTCCAGCAGGGCGATCGCCGATGCAAAACGCGCAGCCGCGACCTCGGCGCGCTCGGCGCCCGGTACCGTACCGGCGGGCTGGAGGAAGATGTCGCGGATCGTTTCGCCGAACTCGTCCGCGTTCGGAATCCAGCGGTCGAACCGCAACTCCTGCAAGCCCTCGACGACATGGACGGGCAGCCCCGCCGCGTCACCGATGATCAGCGCGGTCGCCTGCGCCTTCGGCTCCGCGCTGCTGTACACGGCAGCGAGCCCCCACCTCGCGGCGACTTGCGCCAGCCGACGCGCCTCGTCGACCCCGCGCTCGGATAGCGCCCACGTCTCGGCCGGCTCGTCCGGCTGGATCGTGGGTGACGCATGGCGGATGAAATAGACGGGTCGCATCAGACCGGTACTCCGGTGAGAAAGAGCAGCCCCCGCGCCAGCACTTCGCCGACCAGCACCGCGCCGACGGCGATGTAGAGCAGGCCCGTCGCCGACATCATCGCGTTCTCGTTGGCTGGATAGCCGCGGCTCGAGATGTATGACATGTACCCGAGCGCCGCCGGGAACATCAGCCCGATCGTGATCCGCAGCCAGAACGCCGGGTTCGCACCCAGCGTCGATGACCCGAGAAACGCCGTCGCCTCCGGCACTTCGCGCGCGGGGATCACGACGTTGATGATGAGCAGCACCGCTTGGAGCGCCACCGCCGCGACCAGCAGAAGCGTCAGCTCCGCCAGTGGCTCGCGCGGCAGCCGCGGCGTCACCA
The DNA here is from genome assembly GCA_031400455.1 of Chloroflexota bacterium. GTDB lineage: Bacteria > Chloroflexota > Dehalococcoidia > DSTF01 > JACRBR01 > JANXYW01. The sequence goes on from JANNPX010000019.1 coordinate 61,168, forward strand.
AGTACCAGTGCCCCAGCGTCATCGCCAGTACCACCAGCCCCACGGCGAGCGTCCCCGCCAAGAGACTCAGCAGCGCGCCGGCGAATCCCCACGTCGGGAGACTGAGGTAGTACGCCGTCACCGTCACGAGCGCCACGCCCGCGATCGCCGACACGGACCCGGTGATCATTGCCGGGCGCCGCTTCTCTTTCAGCAGGAACCAGTTGTACGGCAGCGTCGTGAGCAGGAACACGACGACGGCGACCTTCACGGGCGTCAGGAGGTCATCGTCCAGCCGGTAGCCGCCAATCGCGGACTTCGGGTCGAGCACGAGCGAGTTCAGCAGCATCACTGCGGCCGTCACCGTAACCATCGCCGCGCTGAACTGGACGAACGTAAGGGCCACGCGCCCCCGCCAGTCCGCGAACAGGCACACCCACAGGCTGCCGACCGCAAACTCTAGGAGCACGATGAACGATGTGTAAGGAAGTGCGTCGAGATTCATCCGAAGGCAATGGTAGCGAGGCAAGCGCGGCGGAAGTAGGGATGCGAGCAGGCTTGTCGCCGCACTTGCACCCTAGCGTGGACTTCAGTCCGCGCGCTTTCCGCTTTCGGCCGATTTCCCGCTTCCCGCATCTCGCTTCCCGTCTCCAACTTGGCGCCGGCCCCTTGTAACCTTCCGGTGATAAGCGTACGATCCCGATCTGCATCATCGATGATGATCAGGAGGCGTCCGCCATGCGACTCGTTCCCGAATACGACCCCAAGGCTTGGCTGCTGAAAGCGTTGCGTGAGACCGCGCACGCCATGGAGTCGCTCGTCTGGAACGTCGACGACGGCGCGCTCGACCGGCGGCCGGAGCCGGACGAGTGGTCGTGCCGCGAACTCGTCGCCCACATGGCGCACATGGAGCGCCGCTACACGGACTGGCTCGAGCGCATGGTCCGCACGGCCGATCCGCGCATCGAGGCCTTCGACGGCGACTCCCCCAACCCGAACGCGAACCCCGAAGACGACGCCTTCGACTTGATGGACGAGTTCTCCGTCGTCCGTCAGCAGACCGTCTACCTGCTCTGGTCGCTCGACGACGACGACTGGAAGCGCAATGGCATCCACCCCTACCTCGGGCCCCGCTCCGTCCTCGAAGTCACGCGCGAGATGAACGAGCACGACCTCGCCCATCTCTGGCAGCTCCGTCGCCTCTGCGACCGCTTCGAAACCGCCTCCGTCTAGCAGCGCCACGCGCGCCGGTGCCGCCACCCGCGCGCGACGGTAGGGGCGCACGGCTGTGCGCCCTGCTCGTACGCGAACAATGTTTCACGTGAAACATTTGTTCTGACCGCCGAGGGCCGACGACAACCTCACCAACCCCAAAAAGACAACTCGCTGGCGTCGCGCCTCTGTGGTTAACCGTCGCCCAGCCGCTACGATGCGGCTTAAGAAAAACAGAAGGAATCAATCAAACATGCCTGTCCTGCCGATTCGCATCGCCGGTGATCCCGTCCTTCGTGAGAAGGCGAAGAAGATCCGCAAGGTCGACGATGCGTCGCTCCAGCAGCTCATCGACGACATGATCGCCACGATGCACAACGCGCCAGGGGTCGGTCTCGCAGCGCCGCAGGTCGGCGTGTCGTTGCGCGTCGTCGTCATCGAGACGCCGGAGGATGGCCTGATGGCGCTCATCAACCCGGAAGTCGTGAAGTCATCCGGCGAGCGTCGCCTCATGGAAGGGTGCCTCAGCGTCCCCGGCTACCAGGCCGAAATCACCCGCTCAAAGCAGGTAACGGTCAAAGCGCTTGACCGCGAAGGCAAAGAGGTGCGCATCAAAGCTACCGAAACCCTGCTCGCGCAGGCGCTCGAACACGAAATCGACCACATAAACGGCATCCTCTACATCGATCACCTCGATAGCCACGACCAACTGATCCCCACCCGCTCGTCCATCGACGATGCCGAGCCGCAGGAAGTCGAAGTTAGCCTCGCCTGACCGCCCCGCCGGGTGCTGGTCGGCGTTCCGCAGCTCCGGTGCTGGTTGGCGGACAGTGAGCCTGATTCCACAAGATTCTTCGCTTCGCTCAGAATGACGGTGGGTGCGCGCGGAATGACATACTGCGTTCCATGACTGGCTTCGAACCACCCGCATCGCTTCGCCCGCTCCTCGATGAGTGCCGCGCGATCGCCAACGCAGCGGGCGTCGAGGCGTACATCGTCGGTGGCACCGTGCGCGACGCGCTTCTCGGCCGCCCGTCACGCGATCTCGATCTCGCGGTCAGCCGTGACGCGATAACGGTCGCACACCGAATCGCGGACACGCTCTCCGGTCACTTCGTCGAGCTGGATGATGTGAACGCCGTCGCGCGCGTCGTGCTGGATGACGGCCCGGTGAGCTACATCGATGTCGCGCAGCTCCAGGGTTCGCTTGAAGATGATCTCCGCCGCCGCGACTTCACCGTGGACGCGCTTGCGGCGCCGATCGACGGGGGCGATGTCATCGACCTCTGCGGCGGTGTGGCGGATCTGGCAGCGCGCCTCGTCCGCATGAACGGCGAGCACGTCTTCGAGGCCGACCCGCTGCGCCTCCTCCGCGGCGTCCGCATCGCCGCGGATCTAGACTTCGCGCTCGAACCCGCCACCGCATCCGCCATCCGGGGCCGCGCCCGGCACGTCACCGGCGCCGCCCCTGAGCGCCGCCGCGACGAACTCGCGCGCATCTTCGCACTCGGCGACGCATTCGGCGGACTGCGCCTGCTCGATTCCGTCGGTCTGCTCGACGTGCTGCTGCCGGAGCTGACGGCGGGTAGGGGTGTCACGCAGCCGGACGAGTTCCACGCCTACGACGTCTTCGACCACGCGCTGCACGCCGTCGAGGCGATGGACATCATGCTCGCGCCAACGCGCCCCGCCGGCGAGGTGGCATGGATGTGGGACGAGGTGTGGCGTGCCTTCGCCTGGTGTGAATCCGAACTGCGGACGTACTTCGCCGAGGAGACGACGGAAGGCCGTACGCGGCGCGCTCTCGTCAAGATCGCCGCGCTGCTGCACGACATCGCGAAGCCGCAGACCCGTGATCTGCGCTCCGATGGCCGCATCAGCTTTCTGGGGCACGCCGATGCGGGTGCGTGGATCGCATCGCGCATCCTGCGGCGCTACCGCTTCTCCGCGCGCGAGGTCCGCTTCGTCTCGGTGCTCGTCACGGAGCACCTGCGGCCTGTGCAACTGGCGCAGGTCGGGGAGGTGCCGACACGTCGCGCGCTGTACCGATTCCACCGCGATCTGGGCGATGCGGCGCGCGCAGTGCTCTTTCTGTCGCTTGCCGACGCGGCCGGCGCGCGGGGTCCGAAGATGACGTCCGCCGATTGGTCAAGGCACGTAGGGTATATGAACAGCCTGCTCGTGCGTTCCATGGAGGGGGAGGGTATAGTAGACCCGCCTCGAATCTTGACAGGACGCGACATAATTACGAGGCTCGGAGTACCTGAAGGAGCATCCATTGGGAGGCTTTTGGAGGCGCTTCGCGAGGCGCAGGCGGCCGGCGAAGTGACCGATTTCGACGGCGCGCTCGAGTTCGTCGGACGGCTGGCGGAAGCAGAGCCCGAAACGGCTAGGGACGAACGATGAACGCAGCGGAAATCGGATTCATCGCGATTCTGGCAATCGTGGTTGCGTTCTACCTCATCGTCCTGCGGCCGCAGCAGCAGGAACAGAGTCGCCAGCAGAAGGACATCAAGGATCTTCAGGTCGGCGACGAAGTGCTGACGACCTCGGGGTTCCTCGGTACCGTTAAGGACGTGGTCATCCCTGAGAGCGGACCGGTACAGATCGTAATCGACTTCGGAAACGGCGTTGTGATGAGCGCGCTTTCGAGCGCTATAGCGCAGCGGGTGGCCGCCGGCCAGACGCTGTTCTCCGGGGCGCTCTCGAGTTCTAAAGAAGAGGGGAACTGATGCGCAGGTGGTGGAATCGCTTATCCGTCCTCGTGATCCTCGCCATTGCCGCCGGGGCGATCTACGCCGTCTGGCCAGACGAGCCGGATCGCTACCTGCCCGATGCCCTCTCGCTTCCGAGCGGCCGGGGCATTCCGAGCACGATCGGCGGCATTGACCTGCCCTGCAAGGCGAACGAAGCCAGCGACGACACGAACCCGTCCAGCGACTGCCGCGGCATGACGCTGGGGCTCGACCTCCAAGGCGGTTCGCGCATCACGTTGCAGGCTGACGTCTCAGGGCTGAATGTCGACGATGAGCAAATCGATTCTGGCCTGGACGCCGCGAAGACGATCGTCGAGAACCGCATCAACCCGTTCGGTGTGTCGGAGTCGACCGTCGTCCGGTCGGGCAAGGATCGACTGATCGTGGAACTGCCGGGCGTCAGCGCGCAGACGGCACGCGACATCACACGCCCCGCGGTGCTCATGTTCTGCGAAGGAATCCAACCCGGCGGACAGGCAGGTGGCGCCGGGACGCCGCTCGGCACGGTGCCCAACGGCGCCGCTGTCGTGTACAAACCCGGCACGTGCGACCCGGATGTTGACGCAAACGGCCAGGTTCCCGTTCGCGGCGCGGACGGCACGATAACGCGCGTCACGCCATCGTTCACGACGCAGCCGATCTTGGACACCGTCGTGTGGATACCCGCCAAAGGCGACCTCAACGGCGCGGCGACCGTCATGACGGGCTCGTTCCTCAAGTCGAACAGCAAGGTCGAGTTTGGCTCTCTTGGCGAGCCACTCCTCGTATTCAACATGACCGACGATGGCCAGAAGGTCTTCGGGTCACTGTCGCAGCGCCTCGTCGGATTACCGCTCGCTACCTTCCTGGATGGCGAACCCATCCGCGGGAAGAGCGGCTCCATCATCGCGCCAACCATCAACTCGCAGATCACCGACACGGGCCAGACGACGGGCCTCACGCTGAGCGACGCGAAGAAACTGCGGACATTCCTCAATAACGGCGCCTTCCCGATCCCGTTGAAGGTAATCCAGCAGCAGGATGTGGACGCGACGCTCGGCGACAAGGCGGTGCTGCACTCGGTCCAGGCGGGCCTCGTGGCGATGCTGCTGATCATGGCGTTCATGACGCTCTACTACCGCCTGCCGGGCGCGCTCGCGAGCCTGGCGCTGGTCGTTTACACCGCGGTCGTGCTGGCGCTGTTCAAGATCGGCATCCCCGGATCAGGTCCGGTGACGTTGACGCTCGCCGGCATCGCGGCGTTCGTGCTTTCCGTTGGTATCGCGGTCGACGCCAACATCCTTATCTTCGAGCGTACGAAGGAAGAATTGCGAAACGGCCGCAGCCTGATGCCCGCCGTCGAAGCCGGCTTCTCGCGTGCGTGGTCATCGATCCGTGACAGCAACATTTCGACCCTGATCACTTGCGGCATCCTCTACTGGATGGGGAGCCAGTTTGCATCGAGCCTGATCAAGGGCTTCGCGCTCACGCTCGCTATCGGCGTGATCATCAGTTTATTCTCGGCGATCACCGTCACGCGCACGTTCCTGCGTCTGGCGATCAGGACGCCGCTCGCGCGCCCGCTCTGGCTCTGGACCGACGACAAGCCCGATGCAGATACGCCGATGTCCACGCAAGGCATCGCCGGCATGGAGGTCGCCGATGCTTAACCTGGTCGCCAAGCGCAACTGGTTCTACCTGTTCTCATTCATACTGGTGATCCCCGGGGCGATCTCGCTGCTTATCCCGCCGCGCCTCCAGCCGGGAATCGAATTCACGTCGGGCACGACATTCTCGTTCCGCTACGCCCAGCAGACATCGTCCGAAGATGTGAAGTCGCTGATTTCCGACCTGGGCCACTCCGAAGCGCGCGTGCAGCGCACGGGGGAAAACCAGTTCCTTGTGCAGACGAAGGAGATCGAGGGCTCCGCAACGACGCCGCCTGTCGGCCCTGCGCTCCCGTCCGAACGCGAAGCGATCGAATCGGCACTGAGCGGCAAGAACGGTGGGTTCCTCGACACGCTAGGCAATCCGACGACGCAGTTCACCGAATTCTCCTCCGTGTCCGCCTCCGTTTCGAAGGAGATCGGGAAGAACGCCGCATACGCGGTGCTGCTTGCCTCGCTCTTCATCATGGGCTACATCACGTACGCCTTCCGTAACGTGCCGCACTCCCTACGCTACGGCGTCTCCGCCATCGTGGCACTGCTGCACGACGTGCTGCTGGTCGTCGGCATCTTCTCCATTCTGGGCAAGGTGTTCGATGTTGAGGTCAACACGTTCTTCATCACGGGCATACTCACCGTCGTCGGCTTCTCCGTACACGACTCGATCGTCGTGTTCGACCGCGTGCGAGAGAACGTTGCGCACGGGCGCATCCGCAGCTTCCCCGACGCGGTGAACCACAGCTTGCTGCAGACGATGGGCCGCTCGTTCATGACGACGCTGACCGTCATCTTTGCGGTCTTGTCGTTGCTGCTCCTCGGTGGCGGGAGCATCCGCGACTTCCTGCTCGTGCTGCTCATCGGCATCACGACGGGGACGTACAGCTCCGTCTTCATCGCGAGCATGTTACTCGTGACGTGGCAGCAGGGCGACATCCCGCGCGCCTGGCGCCGCTTCCGCGGCCAGCAGGCTCCCGGCCACGTCGAGGCGGTAACGGCGGAGTAGTTCGCTGATAATCGAATACAAAGAGGCCGCCCACGATGGGCGGCCTCTTTGTTCCCCCCGGCGGAGCCGTCGCTCGGATTCAGCGAGTCGTGGTGGACCGTGAAGCCGCGAACTGCCAACTACCGACTACCAACTACGAACTACGAATCGCGAACTGTAGACTCCCCACATGATCGGCTTCCTCTACGACCCGATGTTCCTCGAGCACGATACGGGCGCGCACCCAGAGAACGGCAACCGCATGCTGGCGACGATGGCGCTGCTCGAAGACTGCGGCCTGCTCGCGCAGCTCACGCGCATTGATGCTCGAGATGCCACGCCCGCCGAGCTGGCGTTGGTACACGATCCGGCGTTTGTCGCGGCGGTGGAGCGTGCGGCGCGAGAGGGCGGCGGCTGGGTCGATCCGGATACGCTGATTACGCTGCGCTCGTACGATGTCGCCGCGCGCGTTGTCGGGGGCACGCTCGCCGCGCTCGATGCCGTGGTCGCAGGGAGCGTCGAGTCGGCGTTCTGCCTGGTGCGGCCACCGGGGCATCACGCGACGCCTCGTCAGGCGATGGGGTTCTGCCTGTTCAACCACGCCGCGGTGGTCGCGCGCTACGCGAACACGAAGCACGGGCTCGAGCGCGTCGCCATCGTCGATTTCGACGTGCACCACGGCAACGGCACGCAGGACGCCTTCTACGAGGATCCGGCCGTGCTGTACGTCTCCACGCACGAGTACCCGTTCTATCCAGGCACGGGCGCTGCGCGAGAGATCGGCGCGGGCGACGGCCGCGGCTACAACATCAACATTCCGATGCCGCACGGCTGTGGCGACGACGCGTATCGCCGCGCGTTCGGGGAGGTCGTGCTGCCGGCACTGCGTCGTTACCGCCCGGAGTTGATCCTCGTGTCGGCGGGCTACGATGCGCACTTCGCCGACGAGATCGCCGGCGAGCAACTGAGCGTCGATGGCTACGGCGCTCTGACGTCGATGCTCAAGCAGGCTGCGGAAGAGCTGTGCGGCGGTCGCCTGCTCTTTGCGCTCGAAGGTGGTTACCACCTCGTCGCGCTGCCGTGGTCGATCCGCCGCACCATCGAAGTGCTGCGCGGCGATGCGCCGACGCCGGATCCGATCGGCACGCCGGCGACGGACACGCCGCGTGAGTTCGATGCGATGCTCACCGAGGTGAAGGCGCTGCACGGACTCTGAGAACCGAGAACTGAGAACGTAGAACCTCGAACCGAAGACGGCGAACTACGAACTAAGAACTACAAACTGTAAACTCCCCGCATGACCGTCCGAACTCGATACGCTCCCAGCCCCACCGGCGTACCTCACATTGGCAATCTGCGCACCGCGATCTTCGACTATCTGCTAGCGCGGCATCACGGCGGGCAGTTCATCCTGCGGCTCGAAGACACCGATCGTACGCGGCTCGATCTGGATTCGATCCCGCGGATCTCGGAGAGCCTGCGCTGGCTCGGGCTGGACTACGACGAGGGGCCGGATGTCGGCGGGCCGTACGGGCCGTACGTGCAGTCGGAGCGCATCGATTCGTACCGCGCGGCGGCGGACCGGCTGCTGGCGCAGGGCGACGCGTACGAGTGCTGGTGCTCGTCGGCGCGGCTGGATGCGCTGCGCACGGAGCAGACGCGCCTCAAGCAGCCTCCGAAGTACGACCGCCGCTGCCGCGAGCGGCAAGGCCAGGCCGAAGCCCGGCGCGAGGCCGAGGCGGAGGGCCGCAACTGCGTCGTGCGGTTCAAGACGCCAGACACCGGCACGATCACGCTGCACGACGCGATCTACGACGATTCCACATTCGACTTGGCGACGATCGACGACTTCGTGATGCTGAAGTCGGACGGTTTCCCGACGTACCACCTGGGCTACATCGTCGACGACGAGGCGATGAAGATCACGCACGTGCTGCGCGGCAATGAGTGGATCTCCTCCGCGCCACGGCATCTGCTGATCTATCGCGCGCTGGCCTTCGAGCCGCCGGTGCTGGCGCACCTGCCGCTCGTGCTGGGGCCCGACGGCGCGAAGCTCAGCAAGCGGCACGGCGCCACGAGCGTCTTCGAATATCGCGACGCGGGCTATTTGCCCGAGGCGATGTTCAACTTTCTCGCGCTGATCGGCTGGTCGCTGGACGACAAGACGGAGATCATCTCGCGCGAGCAGTTCATCGAGCACTTCACGCTCGACCGCATCGTCAAGAATCCGGCGGTGTTCAACATCGAGAAGCTGACGTGGATGAACGGCATGTACATCCGCGAGATGCCAGAGGACCGACTGGCGGAACTGTTCGCACAGACGCTGGAGCGCGATCTGCCGGCATCGGTCGCGCGCCCAATCGATCGAGCGCTCGTCGCGCGCATCGCGCCGCTGATCCGCGAGCGCGTCAAGCTGCTGACGGAGGTCGCCGGCTACTGCGACTTCTTCTTCTCCGACGATCTGAGCTACGCGAAGGAAGATCTGCTCGGCAAAGCGTTCAAGGATCGACCCGCAGATGCGAAGGCGGCGCTGGTGCGCGTGGCCGATGCGGCAGCAGACGCGGAGTGGACGCACGATGCCCTCGAAGCGGCGATGCGCGCGCTGGCCGACGAGATCGGCGCGAAGGCGGGCGATCTGTTCTCGCTGATCCGGCTCGCCGTGACGGGCCGCAAGGTGACGCCGCCGCTCTTCGAGAGCATGGAGATCCTCGGCAAGGATCGCTGTCTTGCTCGGCTGCGGATCGCCGCGGATTCGCTCTGATTCGTACGGGTAGCGCCTGTTGTCGGCCCAAAATCGCCCATGCTAGACTAGGTGCTGGCGATGGGGATTCGTCTAATGGTAGGACAGCAGATTCTGGATCTGTATGTGGGGGTTCGAGTCCTCCATCCCCAGCCACATGGCGCGTTCGTCTAGCGGCCCAGGACATCGCCCTCTCAAGGCGGAGATCGCGGGTTCGAATCCCGCACGCGCTACCACTGCGAACTGAAGGCTCCGCCGCGGCGGAGCCTTTCGCTTATTCCGAAGGCCTGCAATGTCCGTACGGTAGCATCACGCTAAGTCTATGTAGCTGCTGGTAGACACCGTGAAGCGCAACCAGCCGGAGGCACTGTGGTCACGATCAGAGGATGCACTTGGCTAGCCTTCCTCGGCGTTCTTGTCTCCTGTGCTCTCTCAGTATCGTGCTCCTCGAGTTCAGGCGAGCGCGACGGATGGCCCCGCTACGCTGCCGTATACAGCATCGAAGAGGGCACCGGGGATCATACGAGAGTCAAGATCATCAAACTAACCTATGATGGATCAGATGGCTGGCGCGAGGACACAATCGCGGATTCTGAGACTCCATCGACTGCCGGATCATGGTCGGAGTATCGCGCTCCTGAACTAACTCAATATCTTGCCGATCAGGAAAGAACGGCGACTCAGGTCGCCGCTCCGGGAGAGTCCATATTTCCGATAACGCCATGGGGCTATCCAATCGCGTCAGCAGAGGCTCTCTTGAGGCTTGGCTGGGAGAGGAAGGACGGCGCTCACGACATCGAGAAGGTAGTGGAGTACGAACTCCTTTGTGAGCCGACGCGGCCGGCGTTTGAGTGTCCGAGTGCGAACGCTGGCACTGTGAAGGGTGTCGAGCGGTTCGTGCGGGACAGCCATGGTATTCCGATCGAATACACCGACACGGTCGCTGGTCGACTGGTGCGCCACGTGCACGCAGTGTTGGTAGACGTTCGCGACTAGTCTTCCCGGCGGGTTCGGCCGACTTACGGCGTCTCCAGCGCATCATGCGGGGCGCAGTCAGGAAGCGCTGCGGTCGAGAGATACTTCGAGTACGCCCAGCCTGCCGGCTCGGTCTGGGTGTGGTACCAGCCGTAGCCGCTGGTGCTCGCTCCCGGCGCGTATGTGCCGGGCTCGGTGAGCACGAACTGGTCGACGGTGTTGATCGCGTTGTCGTCGAGCGATGCGACGGGAGGCGCTGTCGTCGACGGGAGCGAGCGCAAGCGCAGCCCGTCGCCGTTCGCACACACGCGTACCTCGCCGGGCAAGGTGATGAGCGGGTAGGCTTGCTGCGCCGCGAACCAGAATTTCCACTCTCCATCGGCGGTGCGTCCGAGGACGCCTACGAACCCCGCGCCCGATGCCTCGCTGACACTCCAGACGGAGATCCCGCCCATGAGTGTGTCGATCGTGTTCGTCGCGCTCGCACATAGCGTGTTGGCGGGACAGGGCGACACCACCTGCGCGTTGAAGATCGCCCGAACCGCTGCTGCGGCCTTGTCTTCATCTGGAATTCGATCGTTGCCAGACGGGAACGGTGTACCGCTTGTCGCGGTAGCGGGCGATCCTGTCGCAGCTACGGTCGCGGTTCCCGTGGTTGGCGCGCTGGTGCTGGTCTTCATTCCTCCGCCGCCACCGCAGGCGGTAAGGAGCACCACGGCACACGCGAGCACGCTCAGTGTCTTCATTCGCGACTCCCTAACCCAACGCCGATGGCGCGACTGGCTGATGGCGCACGATCTGCTCGAAGAACTCCAGCACGGTGCTGTCCGTTGAGGTGATGCCGCGGAGGGGGCGTGCGGTCAGGCGCGTCTCGACGAAGTAGCGGGCTACGACGGCCTTGCGGGCTGACTGCTTGTGCGCGAGTTCCCAGACGGCCTCCTCGACGAGCAGGGCGGCTTGCGCGACGTCGGCCATGTAGTTCGAGAGGCGGCGCGCCTGGAGCAGGCGCACGTCCTGCGGCGCCTTCTCCAGCCAGGCGATCGCTTCCTTCACCTCATCGACGGACTTGCCGATCTGTGATGCGGTTCCCGTCAGCGACGGGTGCTCGGCGCCGCCGAGGGCGCGCTCGATGCGGGCGAAGAGCGCTTCGTCGGCGTGCTCCTTCATCATCGAGCGCAGCACGTCGAGGCAGATGATGTTCTCGGTACCCTCCCAAATCGTGTGGCACTGCGCGTCGCGCAACTGGCGCGCGACGGGCCAATTCTCGATGTAGCCGTTGCCGCCGTGGATCTCGACCGCTTGCGACGCGAGATCGATGCCGCGGCGCGTGCAGCGCAGCTTCGCGAGCGGCACGAGGATGCGATACAGGCGCTGCGACTCGGCGTCGTGTCGGGCGCCCGCCTCGGCGGCCTCGAACGCGATCGCGCAGCCGGCTTCGACTTCGACCGCCATCTCGACGAGCGTTTCCTTGACGAGCGGGAACGACGCGATCGTCTGGCCGAAGGCCGTGCGGTGGTGCGCGTAGATTGCCGCTTCGACGAAGCTCCGCCGCATGATGCCGAGGCCCATGAGCGCGACGCCGAAGCGCGAGCCCTGCACCATCTCCATCATGCGGTTGACGCCGCGTCCGTCACGCGCGCCGCGATCGTCGTCGTCGCCGCGTTCTGCGCCCATCAGGTACGCCTCGGCGTCCTCGAAGTCGACCTCGCCGGTGGGCACGGCCTTCGTGCCCAGCTTGTCTTTCAGTCGGCGGATGTGGACTCCGTTGCGGCTGCCATCGGCGCGAAACTTCGGGATGAGGAACTGCGCGAGACCGGCGAGACCGGCGTTGGCGCCGTCCGGCCGCGCGAGCGTGAGGATCGCTTCCGCGTCGAGGTTCGAGCAGAACCACTTCGAGCCGGTGACGCGCCAGCCGTCCGCGGTCTTGCGCGCGGAACACTCGCTGCTCGCGAGATCGCTGCCGCCGCCGATCTCCGTCATGAACATTCCACCCGCCCATGCCTCGCCGAAGTCCATCGTAGTGAGATGCGGGAGGAATCGATCGCGGATCTCGGGGGGCGCGTGGCGGTTGACGATGCCGGCGGCGCTGCTCGTCATACCGATGCCGCACGCCATGCCGGTTTCGGCCTGGTTGAGGAAGTAGAGGAAGCCCGTGTTGATCACGGGCGGCAGGTGGCCGGCGCGCGTCTTGCGCACTTCGTCGGTCCAACGGAGGCCGAGGAAGCCGTTCTCCCAGAGGTCGCGCTTCGTGTCGATGGCGCTCTGGTGGTGGACGATCTCGTTGATCTCGTTGCCCCACGCGTCGTACTTCTCGAGGCGGGGCGGGTGCTTGTCGGTGATCTCTGCGCGCTCCGCCACGGGCCCGCCGATGACGCCGCCCATATTCCGGAGCTGCTGCTCCGCGAAGGCGCGATCTTCAGGCAGCGCCAGCCGCTCCACGAGCTGCTGGAGGTTCGGGTCGACGTCGTACCAGTTCAAGCCGATCGCGTTGTCGATCGCAGCGAAGTCGATGCCTTCGGCCGCGCTCGGCCGGTCCGTCGTCGTCATGGTCGCTTCCTCAGCCGCATGTCCATCCCGAATCCACGCAATGATACCGCTCGCGGGCATGATCGAATGCCCCGTAAGCGTGGCGCTGAGGTACGATTTCTGCCTGCGGAGGATGAGCTGAGATGGCCCAGAAAGAGATCGAACTGATCCTGTTGCGCCAGTGGGCGAGCCACATGACGCTGCCCATCTGGGTCACCGGGCTCAACGGCGACCTCATCTACTACAACGAGCCGGCTGAAGCGCTGCTGGGCGTGCGCTACGACGAAGCGGGCGAGATGCCGTTGGACGAGCTGACGGCGATGTTCCAGGTTGCCTCGGAGGACGGCTCGCCGCTTCAGCCGGGCGAGCTGCCCCTGGTGATCGCGCTCCGCGAGGGCAGGCCGGACCACAGGCGCATCAAATATCGCGGTATGGATGGTCAGTGGCGGGACGTCGAGCTGACAGCGTTCCCCTTCGAAGGCGAAGGCCGGCGTCCGCTCGGCGCGGTAGCGATCTGGTGGGAGGTGCACGAAGGGTGAAGATCACGCTTTGCGGCACCCGCGGATCGCTGGCTAACGCAGGGCCTGACACGGTGCGCTACGGCGGCAACACAGCATGTGTAGAGGTGCATGGCAACGACGGCACGGTACTGATCCTCGACGCCGGAACGGGCATCCGTAGCGTCGGTGAGCGACTTGCGGCGAGCGTCTCACGTGTCGATCTGCTGCTTACGCATCTGCACATGGACCACATCCAGGGCCTCGGGTTCTTCAAGCCGCTGTACACGCCCGATCTCGATGTACACATCTGGGGACCGCCGTCGACGACGATGGACATGCGGCACCGCCTCACCCGCTATCTCTCGCCGCCGCTCTTTCCCGTGCGGATACGCGATCTTCCGTGCCGACTGACGCTGCACGACATCACGCGGGAGCGGTTTCACATCGGCGGGTTCGAAATCATGGCGGATATGGTCTGTCATCCCGGTCCGACCGTCGCGTACCGCCTGACGGAGGGCGGTCTCTCGTTCACGTATATGCCCGACCACGAACCGGCACTGGCGACCGGTGCGCTGCCGAGCGATCCGGACTGGACGTCGGGGTTTGCGCTCGCGGCCGGGGCGGATCTGCTCATCCATGACACGCAGTACCGCGACGACGAGTACGCCGAACACGTCGGCTGGGGCCACAGTTCGGTATCGCAGGCGCTCAGCTTCGCGCGCGCAACCGGCGTCGCACATCTCGTCACCTTCCACCACGATCCCTCGCACGACGATGACGCGCTCGACCGCATGTTCGCCGAGGCCCGCAACGGCGGCGCGCTTCCGTTCGCGCTCACGGCGGGAACGGAAGGCGCGGTGTTCGACCTCCCGGCCGTTGCGGGTGGCGCGTAGCCGCCGCAGCCGTCATCGTTTGCGCGGATGGAACTACTCGAATACGCCGGTCTGCTTGCTGCGGCGTTCGTCGCTGGCGCGATTAACGCGGTCGCAGGCGGCGGGTCGCTGATCAGCTTCCCGGCGCTGATCGCCTTTGGCTATCCATCGAAGACCGCGAACGTCACGAACACCGTGGCGCTCTGGCCCGGATACGTCGGCGGCTCGCTGGGCTACCGGCAAGAACTGAAGGGCCAGCGCGGGCGGCTGATCCAACTCGCCATCCCGAACGTGGCCGGCGCAGCCGTCGGGACGGTGATCCTGCTGCTCACGCCGGCGTCCGCCTTCGACGCGGTGGTGCCGTTCCTCATCCTGTTCGCGTGCGGGTTGATGGCATTCCAGGACCAAATCGGCGCGTACACGCAGCATCACCGCGCCACGTTCACCGAGACGGGGCAGATGCCGTGGCCTGTCATGGTGTCGATGTTTCTGGCCGGAACCTACGGCGCGTACTTCGGCGCGGCGCTCGGCATCATGACCCTGGCGGTATTCACCATCTTTCTCGCCGAAGACATCCAGCGGCTGAATGCGCTCAAGGGCGTGAGTTCGCTGATTATCAACGCCGTCGCGGTCGTCGGGTTCATGCTGTTCGGCCCGGTGCGGTGGCTGCCCGCTGCGGTCATGGCGGTCGGCGCACTCGGCGGCGGCTACCTCGGCGTCGGCGTCGCACGCCGTCTCGGCCGGACGTGGCTGCGCGTCGCTGTCATCAGCTACGGCCTGGTCGTCGTGGTGATCCTGTTTGTGCGCTGACGGATGACCGCCGCGCGCGACGGGAGTATGATTGAGACCCGCGCCGGAGCAGGCCGCACAAGACGGAGGACAGCATGATCGACACAACTCAGTTGGCCGCGAAGCCCGAAGATCTCGGCATCGAGAGCGAGCGGCTCGAAATGGTGTTCGCACGCGCCAAGCGCGACGTCGACGACGGGATCGTGCCCAGCGCGCAGGTCGCGGTCGCCCGTCATGGCAAGCTGGCGGGGATGCGGACGTACGGCTCGGCGGTGCAGGGCGGCGCCGCGAAGCCGGCGACGGACGACACGCTGTACCATTTCTTCTCGTCAACGAAGGCCGTCGTCTCTGCGGCGGTGTGGATGCTCTTCGATGAGGGTCAGTTGCGCCTCGATGAGAAGGTGTCGGACATCATCCCGGAGTTTGGTACGAACGGGAAAGACGCGATTGACATCGAGACGCTGATGCTGCACGCGGGTGGGTTCCCGCTAGCGCCCTTCGCCGCCGAGAAGTGGACCGACCGTGCGGCGTTGCTCCGCGCTTTCAGCGAGTGGCGGCTCAACTGGCCCGTCGATAGCCAGTTTCAGTATCACGCCACGTCGATGCACTGGGTGCTCTCGGAGATCATCGAGCGGCGCGGCGGCCTGCCGTGGAAGCGGTTCATCGCCGAGCGGCTCACCGGTCCGATGGGCCTCGATGAGTTGTTCCTCGGCTGCCCGCCGGAGGAACAGCACCGCGTCGCGGACGTCGTCTACGTCACCGAGCCCGTCGAGCCGCCCGGTGGCTGGGGCGAGGTGACGCCTGAGGCGATCTTGCGCTTCAACCAGCCGGCGGTTCGCGCAGCGGGCGTGCCCGGTGGGGGCGCCGTCGCATCGGCTGCGACGATGGCGCTCTTCTACCAGCCGCTCATCAACGGCGGCGAGACGGCGGATGGCACGCGCATCATGCCGCAGAGCGCGATCGAATTCGGCACGAAGGTCCGCGCGCGGCCGCACCACATCGATCTGGGGATGAAGCTCGTCGATCCGACGCTCGATCTCAACACGAACCGCGCGCTCGGTGTCGTGGTTGCCGGCGGCGACGGACTGGCGGCGTATCGCGGCTTCGGTCGCACGTGTTCGGCGCGCGCCTTCGGGCACGGTGGCGCCGGCGGGCAGATCGCCTGGGGCGACCCGGAGACCGGTATCAGCGTCGGATATGCCACCAACGGCTTCGTCGACGCGATGACGATGGGTCGGCGGGTCACCGCCATCAGCAGCCTGGCCGCTAACTGCGCGGGGTGACGGGCCGCGAAGATCATGAGGCGCCGACGGCTAGCTACGCCGCCAATGCGGACACCGTTGTGCAGCCCGCTCTGTGTACTCGGATCAGAGCACGCGCGGACTTTAGTCCGCGCTACGGGCCAAGGGCGGCCGTCCCGCTGCGTGTACCACGGATCGCCCCGCTACTTCGGTACCAGGCGGTAGATCTCGTTGTTCGCGGTCACGATGTAGAGTTCGCCGTCCTTGTCCTGCGCGAAGGACGTGATCGACGTTCCGGTGTCCGCGATCGGGATTGCCGGAGCATCTGCGCTGGCGGTATCGACCGCCCACACGCGGCCCGTGCAGTAGTCACCGTACACGTACCAGCCGAAGAGTTCCGGCATAGCGGCACCACGGTATACGAACCCGCCGGTGATCGCGCATCCGAATTCGTGGCTGTACTCGATGCGGGGAGCGACCAGTCCGGCGCCGTTGCAGCTCTCGGCTGGCTCGTAACAGTGGAAGCCCTCGGTGACCTTCCAGCCGTAGTTTCCGCCGGCGTCGATGCGGTCGACTTCTTCCCACGCGTCCTGACCGACATCGCCCGCCCAGAGCTCTCCCGTTGCCGGGTCGAAGTTGATGCGCCAGGGATTGCGGAGTCCCAGCGCGTAGATCTCGCCCCGCGCGTCGTGCCCTACAAACGGATTGTCGGGCGGTATCGCGTAGCCCACGCCCGAGACATCGAGCCGGAGGATCTTCCCGTGCAGCGAGTCGAATCGCTGGGCGTACCCTGACGGGTCGCCTGCCGATCCGCCATCGCCGATCCCGGCGTACAACATGCCGTCCGGCCCGAACGCCAGCGCCCCCCATCGTGGTTCTGAAACGGCTGGTTGATCTCGAGCAACACCTGCTCGGAGGCGAGATCGGCCGTATCGCCATGGGCGACGAAGCGCGAGATGCGGTTCCGCATCGGACCGCCAACGGTGTAGTAGATGTAGAATCGGCCGCTCGTGGCGTAGTCGGGCGAGTACGCCAGGCCGAGCAACCCCTGCTCGGGGCCCGGATTCGGGATCATGCGATCGCGAATGTCGAGGAACACGGTGGGCGCCACAGCCTTATCGGCTAGATTCGCGCGACGGATGACGCCGTCCTGCGTCAGAAGCAACGCGTATTCGGCGTCGCCCGGCACGGCCTGCAGCCCGATCATGTTACTGAACCGCAACTGGGGGAACGCGGGCGCGATCGTGTAGCCGTTCGCCTTGGGGCAGGCGGTGAGGAACAGGCCCGCGGCGGCGAGCACGGCGACGAATCCAGGCAGCTTCCTCAGAGAGTTCATCATTCCGGCCTCTCGACCAGCCACAGCGTAGCGCAACGTTAACGTCGCGAATCCGACGCGACGCCACATTTACGCTCCATTAATGGCTGTTAATCACCCGTTAATGAGGGCTCACTAGGCTGCGATCGACTGAGTTGGTGGGAGTTGGGCGCTCGCCGGAGGCGGGCTAGATCACCGGCTAAGGCCGGAAGGAGCAAGGATGAACATAACGAAACGAACCTGGAGAGCGGGCCGGCTTGCAGGGATAGCGCTGGCGCTCGGCGCGGTGAGTATGGTTGCGTTCGCGGCGTGTGGTGATGACGCCGACAGCGACAAGACGCCGACCAAGTCGGCGGCGACGACGCCGGCATCGGGTGCGACATCAGCCGCTACGAAGCCGGCAGCGGCCGACTATTCGGCCCTATCTGGCAACGTAGTCGTCGATGGATCCAGTACCGTGGGCCCGATCGCCGAGGCCGCCGCCGAAGAATTCGGCAAGGTGAGCAAGGTGAAGGTGTCCGTCGGCATCTCGGGTACGAGCGGCGGCTTCGAGAAGTTCTGCAAGGGCGAGACAGATATCAGTGATGCCTCGCGCCCCGTTAAGGACACCGAGAAGACGGCGTGCGCAGGTGCGGGGGTCGAGTTCATTGAACTGAAGATTGCCATCGATGGCTTGACCGTCGTGGCGAACCCGGACAACACGTGGGCAACGTGCCTCACGTGGTCGCAGATGCGCAAGATCTTCGACCAGGGCAGCACGGTGAACAATTGGAACCAGGTGGACCCGAGCTTCCCCGACCAGGCGCTGAAGATATACAGCCCCGGCGCGGATTCCGGGACGTTCGACTTCTTCACGGAAGAGATCAACGGGAAGGTCGACCAGTTTCGTAACGACGCCGGCGTGACCTTCAGCGAGGACGACAACGTGCTCGTGCAGGGTGTCGGCCGCGACAAGGGCGCCATCGGCTACTTCGGCTACGCGTACTTCGCGGAGAACGAAGACAAGCTGAAGGCGATCGAGGTGGATAAGGACCAGGACTCCAAGGGTGTGGCTGTCGCGACGGACAAGCGCAAGGGGTGCATCGCGCCCAGTGACAGCACCGTGCTGGACAACAGCTACTCGCTGTCGCGGCCGCTGTTCATGTACGTGAACAAGAAGTCGCTCGCCGAGAAGCCGCAGGTAAAAGCCTTCCTACAGTTCGTTCTGACGAACCCCCAGTTAGTGGCCGATGTGGACTACGTAGAGGTTCCGGAGGCCGACTACACGGCAGGTTTGAGCAAGCTGGGCGCCAACTAGCGTCAATTCGACCGCTCGTGCATGATGGTCCCGGCGTCCGCAAGCGCGGGCGCCGGGACGCTGCACACCATGGAGATTGAGCATGGCCATCGCGTCGCGCGAGACCTCCTCCGACGGCCTGTACGCACTCACAGGAAATCGCACGCGCGATCTGGGCGAGATCGTGATTCATGGCCTCCTGTTCGCGTGCGCGTTCGTCTCCGTGGCGACAACAGCAGCGATCATCTTCGTGCTGCTCCAGGAGACCGTCACGTTCTTCAGGGACGTGTCGATTGTCGAGTACGCCTTCGGCACCAAGTGGTCGGCGCTGATCGAGCCGCGCTCATTTGGTGTACTCCCGCTCGTGTGGGGCACGATCATCGTCGCCGGTATCGCGGGCATCATCGCCTTACCCGTCGGGCTGGGCGCCGCCATCTATCTCAGCGAGTACGCGGGCGATCGCGTGCGGAGCATTCTCAAGCCGCTGCTCGAGATCCTGGCGGGAATCCCAACCATCGTGTACGGATATTTCGCCGTCAACTGGCTGACGCCGCAACTCCAGCGCGTACTTGGCGACCAGGTGGGCTTCTTCAATGCACTGAGCGCCGGCGTGGTCGTGGGCATCATGATCATCCCGATGGTGTCGTCGCTCAGCGAGGACGCCATGCACGCCGTTCCGGATAGTCTTCGCGAGGGTGCGTACGGCCTGGGCAGCACGAAGTTCGACGTGTCGACACGGGTCGTCGTGCCTGCGGCGCTCTCGGGCATAGTGGCATCGTTCATCCTCGCGCTCTCTCGCGCGGTGGGTGAGACGATGGCAGTTGTGCTCGCGGCGGGTTCCACGCCAAACCTCGGCCTCAACCCACTCGATAGCTTCCAGACTATGACGTCGTTTATCGTCCAGGTTGCGCTGGGCGACGCCGCCGCCGGCACCATCGAGTATCGGGCGTTGTTCGCGGTCGGCATGACGCTCTTCCTGATGACGCTGCTCATGAACGTGTTCAGCCAGTTCCTGCTGGCCAAGTTTCGGGATGTCTACCAATGAGCATCGAAGTGCCGTCACTCGGCACGGGCTCGAACCGCAACACGATGCGGATGTGGGTCGATCGGATCTTCGCCACCGTTGTCTTTGGCTGCACGATCATCGGGATCCTCGCGCTCGCCGTGCTGATCTATCAGGTGCTGGATGCCGGACTGCTGCGCGTCGACATGGCGTTTCTCACCGATCTTCCGTCGCGATTCGCCACGAAGGCCGGCTTCAATCCCGCCATCATAGGCAGCATCTGGGTGATCGGACTGACCGGCGTGCTGACGGTGCCTGTGGGCATCGGCGCCGCCATCTACCTCGAGTTGTACGCGCCGGACAACTGGCTGAGGCGCATCATCCAGATCAACATTGCCAATCTGGCCGGCGTGCCTTCGATCATCTACGGCATCCTCGGGCTGGCGTTGTTCGTCCGGTTCATGGACCTGGGCCGATCCGTCGCTGCCGGCGCGCTGACCATGTCGCTGCTGGTGCTACCCGTGGTGGTGATCGCGTCGCAAGAGGCGTTGCGTGCGGTGCCGACGTCGCTGCGCGACGGGGCGCTGGCGCTCGGCGCCACGCGGTGGCAGACGATCCGGGGGCAGATACTCCCGGTGGCGTTTCCGGGGATGATGACGGGGGTTATCCTCGCGCTCTCTCGCGCGATGGGTGAGACGGCGCCGCTGATCATGATCGGCGCGTTCCAGTACGTGCCGTTCACGCCCGGATTCGGGGTCGACTCGCTCGGGTCGGCCTTTACGGTGATGCCGGTACAGATCTATGCGTGGGCGGCCCGGCCCCAGCAGGACTTCCAGGCGACGGCAGCTGCCGGCATCGTCGTCCTGCTCGTCGTGCTCCTGGCAATGAACTCCGTGGCGATCCTGCTCCGCAATCGATACCAGAGGAAGGTAAGATGGTAGTCGAGTACCGCAAAGAGCGAGAGATGGAGCCCGCACTGACCTCCCCGGCGCATCCGACTGGCGAACTCATCGAACAGCCCGACGGCGTGACGGTCATCGACGTCCGGGGGCTGAGCGCCTATTACGGTCAGTTTCGCGCGCTCGACAATGTCTCGTTCCGCATCCCGGAGCGGAAGATCACGGCGCTCATCGGCCCATCGGGTTGTGGGAAGACAACGCTCCTCCGGTGCATGAACCGGATGAACGATCTCGTCAGCAGCTTTCACATCGAAGGTGCGCTCGAGTATCGCGGCCAGGATCTGTACGCGAAGGACGTCGATGTGGTCGAGGTCCGCCGGCGCATCGGCATGGTGTTTCAGAAGCCGAACCCGTTTCCCAAGTCGATCTTCGAGAACATCGCGTTCGGGCCCAAGGTGAACGGCATCAAGGGCAACATGTCCGAGATTGTCGAATCGTCCTTGCGGGCGGCGGCGCTCTGGGACGATGTGAAGGACAAGCTCAACCAGAGCGGCCTCGCTCTCTCGGGCGGGCAGCAACAGCGCTTGTGCATCGCGCGCGCGCTCGCGGTCCGGCCCGACGTGATCTTGATGGACGAACCGTGCAGCGCACTAGATCCGATAGCCACGCTGAAGATCGAAGACCTCATGCGTGAACTCGCGCAGCAGTACACCATTGTGATCGTGACGCACAACATGCAGCAGGCAGCCCGCGTGGCGGACTACACGGCTTTCCTGATGATGCGGCCGGATCGCGCCGGCGAGCTGGTCGAGTATCGCAATACTGATGCTATCTTCACGTCACCGAAGGACAAACGTACGGAAGACTACATCACGGGCCGCATCGGCTAGAAGGGTCGTCGCATGACGAGAGACCTGTTCGACAAGAAACTCCGCGAGTTGCAGGACGACGTGCTGATCATGGGCAGCATGGTGGAGAAAGCTGTCCAGCGCTCAATGGAGGCGTTGCGGACACGCGATGTGGAACGATCTAACGCGGTCATCCGCGAGGATCAGGCGATCAACGCCAAGCGCTATGAGCTGGAAGAGAAGTGCATCCACACGATCGCGCTGCAGCAGCCGATGGCCGCCGACCTCCGCGTGCTGGTGGCGGTGCTCTTCATCGCTACCGAGCTGGAGCGCATGGCAGATCACGCTGAGGGCATCGCCCGCATCAACCTCATGTTGGGCGATGAGCCGCTGCCTCCGATCCTCGCCGACATCAGCGAGATGGCTGATAGAGCCGCCGATATGTTGCGTCGTGCCCTGACGGCGTTCGTAGATCGTGACGATCGCTCTGCCCGGCTGATCTGCGACGAGGACGACCAGATCGACACGCTCTACGACCAATCGTACGCGGCGCTGATCCAGGAGATGATCAGCCGGCCGGGGGACGTGCAGCGGCTGACGTATTTGATCTGGACGTGCCACAACTTGGAGCGTATCG
Organism: Chloroflexota bacterium; assembly: GCA_031400455.1. Lineage (GTDB taxonomy): Bacteria > Chloroflexota > Dehalococcoidia > DSTF01 > JACRBR01 > JANXYW01. The sequence goes on from JANNPX010000019.1 coordinate 83,364, forward strand.
CCGACCGCGTGACGAACATCTGCGAGCGCGTGATCTTTATGGTCACCGGGGAGCTAGAGGAGATCAACGTCTCCCGCTACTAGTCGAGGTTCGAACAAGGAGCCGCATGACCAGTGAGCCAGTTGTGGGCGCACGGACCGTACTGGTCGTCGAGGACGAACCGAGCCTGGCATCCACGCTTTCCTACAATCTCCGCAAGAACGGCTTCAACGTTACGACCGAGGCCGATGGCCTCGCCGGCCTGAACGCCGCGCGCCGTGAACACCCCGACGTCATCGTGCTGGATCTGATGCTGCCAAAGATGGACGGGCTCGAGGTCTGCCGCCGCCTTCGGGCGGAGTCCGACGTGCCGATCCTGATGCTCACCGCGAAGAGCGAGGAGATGGACAAGGTGATCGGCCTGGAACTGGGCGCCGACGACTATCTCACTAAGCCTTTCAGCATGCGCGAACTGATGGCGCGCGTGAAGGCGCTGCTGCGCCGCTCCGGAACACGCGAAGACGCTGATGTTTCGCGCATCGTCGCCGGTGAGTTGGAGCTTGATGACCGCGGGCGCACGGTCAAGCGTGCAGGCCGCGAGGTGATTCTGAAGCCGAAGGAGTTTGACCTGCTCTTCTTTCTTGCGAAGAATGCCGGCCAGGTGTTCACCCGCGAGCAGGTGCTGGAGCATGTATGGGCGTACGACTTCTTCGGCGGCAGCCGCACCGTCGATGTCCACATACGCTGGCTGCGCGAGAAACTCGAAGACGTACCGTCGCGCCCCCGCCACCTGCTGACGATCCGCGGCGTGGGGTACAAGTTTGTCCGGTAGCGCCGCCGTTCCGCACGGGATCATCGTCCGGGCGGTCGCGCTCTACATCGCCGTCGTGGGCGTCGCCATGCTCGTCGTGCGGATCGGAGGCGGCGGGGCCGGGCGGTCGTGGATTGCGTTCGGCGTCGGCACGGCCGGCGTGACTCTGATCACCCTCCTGCTGTTGCTTCCGCGCCTCAACCAGCTGCGCGAGGCGACGCGCGTCGCCGAGGCGCTCGCTGCGGGTAACTTCGATGCCCGGGTCGCCGTAGCTGACGGCGAGTTCGCGGCGCTGGCGTCCGCTCTGAACGCCGCCAGCGCATACATTGACCACACCTTCGCCACGTTGCGGCAGGAACGAGCCCAACTCGAAGCGCTTCTGAACGCCAGCAGCGACGCCACGGTCGCCATCGACCGCGAGGGTGCCGTCGTCTACGTCAACGACGCGGCGAAGCACATGTTCACGGGAGCGGGGGATCGGGGTCTTGGGCGGCCGTTTATCGAAGTCGTGCGTGATTACGACCTCAACGATCTGCTTGTCGCTGCTGCGCAGCGCGGTGAGCGCAGCGTGCGTGTCGTCGCGTATGGGCAGGCGCAGCGCTGGCTCCAGGCTACGGCGGTTCCTATCGATGATGCGGGTACCTGGGCGGCGCTGGCCGTGTTCCACGATCTCACCGAGGTGCGCCGGCTCGAGGGCATGCGGCGCGACTTCATCAGCAACGTCTCGCACGAGCTGCGGACGCCCCTGTCGGGCATTCGCGCGGCCGCCGAGACGCTGCAGGAAGGAGCGATCGATGACCGGCCCGCGGCGATCGAGTTCATGGGGCACATCCAGCGCGAGGTCGACCGTATGACGCAGCTCGTGGAAGAGCTGCTGGAGCTTTCGCGCATTGAGTCCGGCGCGGCGCCACTGCACTTCGCGAACCTCGATGCATCCACGCTGGTCACGGACAGCGTGAAGCGATTCGCGCGCCAGGCGGTGCGCGCGGGCCTCACGCTGAGCGCGCATACCCCCGACGGGCCACTCCCGATCATCGGCGATGGTGAACGGCTGGAGCGGGCGCTGGGCAACCTTATCGCGAACGCCCTGAAGTTCACGCCGCGCGGAGGAGCGATCACGGTCACGGCGGCAGCAGATGACGCGGAGGTCGTGATCGGCGTGACGGACACAGGCATCGGCATCGAACCCGACCAGCGCGCCCGAGTCTTCGAGCGCTTCTACAAGGCCGACCGTGGCCGGGGCGACGGCGGCACCGGGCTCGGCCTCGCCATCGTCAAGCACATCGTGCTCGCTCACGAGGGCAACGTTTCGGTCGAAAGCCGGCCGGGTCACGGCTCGACGTTCACCATGCGTCTTCCGCGCCGCTAGCAGCAGGCGCTAACCATCGAGCGCCGACCGCACTTCATTCGGCGTCATGCCGTCGACATCGATCGTCTTTCCGCGGGACGTCGCGCCTGATGCCAGCGTGACCCGCGACGCTGGCAGCCCCAGAGCCTTCGCCAGCAATCGTACGAGCGCATCATTCGCCTTTCCGTCGACCGGAGCCACCGAGACGCGCACGCGCAGTACGTCGCCGTCCCAGCCATCGATGGCGTCGCGGCCGCCGCGCGGCGTGAGGCGCACGTGGATCCGGGCCACTAGGCTTTCCGCCACATCGTATGCACGTCGGGGATCAGTTCGTGATTCTGCGAAACGAACTGATACTGCCAGCTCAGGCGAGGCGCGGCCTTCCAGTCCGCAAATGTCACTTCGACGAACCCGTAGCGGGCCCAGAACGGGAGCGCATCACCCGTGAACAAGTAGAAGTCTGTCGCCTCCGCTGCACGGCCAGCCGCCATGAGCAGCTCAGCGATGTTGCCGCCCAAGCCCAAGCCGCGCACCGCCTCGTCAACGACCACACTGCGGATCACGCCGCAATCGCCATACATCTCGATACCGCCACAGGCGATCAGCCGCCCATCCTGTTCCGCGGCAAAGAACCCGTCGAGGTACTCCTCGATGAACAGTGGCGGCAGGTGCGCACCGGCGATCAACTCGGCCATGCGTGGCACGTCTTCGGCGCGGGCAGGGCGAAAGTCCACGCTGTTGTCGAGACTCGTATTGGCCATATCCGACATTCTTGGTCACTGGCACCGAGCTAGCAGTCTTGGAAGTGTACGACGCTGATTGCACATACCGCTCGCAACGTTATTGTTGCTCGAGCAGCGTTCGATTCCGGCTACGAACCCAAGCTGACAGGAGCCCAATGTGAAAGTCGAAACCATGGTCAGCCTCGATCTTCGCCATTCGGGCGAGACCGCGAAACGCGCGGAGGCACTCGGATACGATGGGGTGCTGACGCCGGAGACCGGTCATGACCCGTTCTTCCCGCTGGTCCTCGCCGGAGAGCACACATCGAACATCACACTCGGAACAGCAGTTGCGATTTGTTTCCCTCGCAGTCCGATGGTTACGGCGCAGATGGCGTGGGACCTGCAGAAGTTCACGAACGGGCGCTTCCTGCTCGGGCTTGGGACGCAAGTAAAGAGCCACAACATCCGCCGCTACGGGACGCCGTGGGATGCGGCGCCCGGTCCACGCCTGCGCGAATACATCATGATGGTGCGTGCGATCTGGGATAGCTGGCAGAACGGCTCAAAGGCCGAGTTCAAGGGCGAGCACTACGAGTACACGCTGATGACGCCGGTCTTCAATCCCGGACCGATCGAGCACCCGAACATCCCTATCTACATCTCCGCCGTCAACCCGTACAACTGCCGGCTCGCCGGCGAGTTGTGCGACGGCTTGCGCCTGCACGGCTTCAACACGCCGAAGTACCTGCACGAGGTGATCATGCCGCAGGTTGAAGCCGGCGCGAAGAAGGCCGGACGATCCGTGAAGGACGTTGATATTGCCGGACTCGGCTTCATCATCACCGGGCGTAACAGCGCCGAGTTGACGAAGAACGCCGCGCCTGTCCGCCGCCAGATCTCGTTCTACGCGTCGACGCCGGGCTACCGTGCCGTCATGGATATCCACGGCTGGGGCGATGTGTTCGAGCGGCTGTTCGAGATGTCGAAGCGCGGCGAATGGGCCGCTATGTCCGAGATGATCACGGATGACATGCTCGAGGAGTTCTGCACGATCGGTACGTACGACGAGTTGGTTCCGAAGCTGCTCAAGCACTACGGCGGTGTCACGACGCGCGCCGCCTTCGGGATCCCGGCCGCGACCCCGGAAGACGAGGCGATGCTGAAGTCGATGATCACACAACTGCAATCAGCTTAGGACGGCTGGTCGCGTGACCATCGACTATGATGAGCGGGTTCGACTCCGTGACAATTCTGCGCGCTAGAGGTGTGCTGATGCCCCGATTCCGGCGAATCCTGCTGACACTCCCGGCCCTCATTGCGATCGTTGCCCTCGCGGCATGCGGCGGAGGGAGCAGCGACGACAAGACGCCACCGACTGGCGACCGGCCGACGCAGGCGGCGGGAGCAACCCGCGTGCCGGGCGCGACCGAACCGACGGGTACCGATGAAGGAACGATCGATCCGGAACTGCAGGCGGTCCAGGATAGGGCCAAGATCAGCACATTCAATGCGACGTATCGGACCACCGGTTCCGCTGCCGATGACTCAGGTTCCGGTACGCTCACGATCGTGAAGGACGGCTCCGCTCGTTTGCGCTGGACGACGATAGCTGCGACCGACGGCAAGGACGTCTCGACGGTCTTCATCGAGACACCCGACCTCTCCGTGACGTGCCTGAGCGAAGCCGGCGATCTCGCCCTGGTGCTGGGCGTGGATCCGGGACAGGGCCTCTGCGTGAGTAATGCGCCCGCGGATGGAGAATCGGGTGGCAGCTTGCGGGATTTCTTCGGTGGCATCGACGACCTGGACGTGACTCTTCTGGAAAAGAGCAAGCGGAGAATCGCTGGACGCGAAGGCACGTGTTACCGAACCCAGGACAACGCCGGAGGACAGGTTCGCACTGTGTGCTTCACGGATGAAGGAATCCTGCTCCACAACAGTACCGAGGGCGACGATGCGTTCGAGATGGAGGCCCAGACCGTTTCCTCCAGCGTGAGCGATTCGGACTTTGAGCTGCCGTACGAACTCAAGGAGTTACCCAACCTCGGCGGCTAAGCAGCGGGGCCTGCGTATAATGCTGCGATGCACAGCAACCCCGCCCCGGCCACACGGCGTGCTTCGTACCGTGCGCTCGAATCACGAGCGCTCCGCACGTGATTAGCTCACGGGTCGGGGCGTCTATCGCCGTCGTGCTGGCGATCGCCGCATTGGCGTTCGCGCTCGTCGCGTTCATGTCGACCATCCGTGATGATAGCCAGCCGACCGGCCGCCTCGTGCAGTCACGTCTGACGAAGGAATACACGGGCCAGCCCGTGCTCTTTCCGCTCGATGAGTTCTTTGTAGGCCGTGATAACGATGGTCGGATCCGCGCGTTCTATCTGTACCCGCCGGGTTACTTTGGCCACGTGCGCGGCTGTAAGATCGTCTGGGATAACGCCGCCGTGATCGATACGGAGAAGGGCACGTTCGGCCCGGGGCTGTTCGTCGAACCGTGCAGCGGCGCGCGCTTCAATCGTGATGGCGAACTGATCTATGCGCCGGCGGATCGCGGGCTCGACTACTTTGCTACGCAGGCGGGTGTCGAAGGCGTCATCGTGGATACTCGCAAACTGTATTGCGGTGACAACTACGTCCCGATTCCGACGAACACGCCCGCATCGGCGACCGCGACCGTGTGGGCAGCCACCGCCGCTGTCGAACGCCTGACCGCTACGCCTGCGCCTCCGACACCCACGTACGAAGGCACACCGCCGCCACGCACCTGCGACCGTGTGTCGCCTGACAGCTTGCCGTAAATCATCTGGCGTGGCGCCATTCGCGCTTGACGAGTCCCCAGATCCAGCAATCGCGGAAGGTGCCGCGGTCGAAGCGGTAGTCGCGGAGCGTGCCCTCGCGGACGAAGCCGAGCTTCTCGAGCACTCGCGCTGATCGCGTGTTGGCCGGGTTGGTTGTCGCTTCTATGCGGTTGAGCTCGAGTCGCTGAAATCCCCAACGCAGCATGGCGCTGACCGCGCCCGTCATGACACCGCGACCCCAATACTCCGCCGAGAGCCCGTAGCCGATCACGGCGCTGTGGTCGCGCCAATCGAAGTGATTGAAGCCGCAATCTCCAACCATCACGCCGTCGTCACGACGCGCGATCGCAAAGCGCATGGCCGTCTTGTCCGAGAACGCCGTCTGGAAGTAGGCGATGATTTCGGCGATCTCGGCCTGCGAGTCATAGTCACTACTTGTGAGTTCGGTGACCGCGCGGTCGCCCATATAGCGATACCAATCCGCTGCATCGTCTGGCCGAATCTGGCGCAGTACGAAATCGCCGGCGTCAAGCAACGGGAATGCGTCCGGTAGCGGAGAAACGGTCATCGCTCGCTCCCGTTGCTTGCATTCGTTGCCGCGCTCGTCACTTGGCAACCGCGCGAGCGAGGTCGCGCTGATGCTGTGCGATCTCGTGGTCGCCCCAACGGTAGATGGCGTGGCGCAGGGGACCGAGTTTCTTCGGCAGATCGGGGTAGGTGATCTCGCCGCGGATGATCTCTGTGAGGTAGCGCCAGAAGGTGCCGTTGTATTTCAGCATCAGCACCGAGAACGCGGGCAGCCGCTGGAATACCGCCATCAGCCGTCGCGATGCCAGGATCTCCTCGCGCATCTCCGCATCAAGTGCGCGCTGGTAACCGGAGAGGTCCCCCACCTGTTCGGCCAGGTATCGCTGCGCTTCTTCGGCGGCAAGCCGGCCGCTTACGAACGCCGCCCAGATCCCCTCGCCGGACAGCGGATCGACGAGAGCCGCGGCATCGCCGGCGAGCATCGTCGGGCCGCGCACGATGGGCTGATCGTCGCGGCGGAGCGGTAGCTGATAGCCGCGATGCCCGAAGAGCTTCGTCTCGTCGAGCCCGTAATACCGGCTGTACTTCGTCAGCAGGCGCCGGAGATCCGGCCCGACGGACTTCCAGCCACCCACACCGACATTAAGGTGGTCGCCCTTCGGGAACACCCAGCCATAGCCGCCGGGGATGCCGCCAAGGTCCAGCGCAATAGAGTGTTCCCAGTCCGCCATCACGTGCGCGTCGGCGGGATAATTCGCCTCCAGCGCGACTGCGTGTTCTCCCGCTGGCTCCAGCCCCAGCGCCTTTGCCGATATGCCGTTGACGCCGTCCGTGCCGATCAACAGCCGCGCTTCGTACACGTCGCCGTTCGAGCGGGCGCGGACACCCTCGTCAGCGATCTCGATCGCGCGCACCTGCACGCCGTCGCGAACATCCGCGCCGGCGGAGGCTGCCTGCTCCAGCAGAAAATAGTCGAGCTTGCTGCGCTGCGTCATCCGGGCGAGCAGCTTCTGACTGGTGCGGTCGAAACGACGGCCCATCGCCGCGCTGACGCGGACGCCGTAGATCTCGCGTTCTGTGACGGACGACAGATCGAGGTCGTTGGCCTCGTCTGCGCGGAATGTCACGCCGCCGCCACATGGCTTGTCGCGGGGGAACTTCGCCTTGTCCAGCAGCAGCACTCGCGCGCCGGATAGTGCCAGCTTGCGGGCGGCCGTGCTGCCCGCGGGGCCCCCGCCTACGACGATCGCGTCAAATCGCTCAGCCATCGATTAAGTCTACGCAACGGGAAGCCGTAAGGCTCACACGTCCGCGCTTGCGACTCACAGCCGGGGACGGCTGTGCCACTCTGCTTGGCTCGATTGGGAGTGACGCGTTGTAGGGACGCGGAAGATGTCAGTGCAGGGCGATGATCGCAGCGGCGAGCAGGATCGCCTCGCCAGCGATAGCGGCGATCAGCAGTACGTATCCCACCATACGCTCCCACGAGTGGGCAACGAAGCCCAATCCGAGGTTCAGCAGCAGCAGACCGACGCCAGTCATCGGGAGCTTCAGCAGTTCGTCCTTGGACGCGACGCGGGTGACGCCGTTGAGGTGCGGGAACGAGAGAGCGATGCTTTCCGGCAGCCCCGGATACTGCTGGTAGACGTAGCCGAACATCGCGAAGAACATCGCGAATGCGGCGACGGCTAGCATTTGTGCCGTCCGGTCTTCCCAGAATGGCTGCGCCGCGAGGTAGAGGCGGTCGGGCGTCTGAGGCACCGAGACGAGCGACCCGAGCCGCTGTTGCGCCTGCACCGCCTCCGCAAATGCGACCTCATCTTCGATGCTGACGGCGTACGACTGATTCGCTGTGACGATGTAGAGCAGGTCCGCGGGCGTACGATGCGTGGAGTAGAACAACGTGTCGCCGATGCCGCCGTCGATGTCGGCGTGGCCGATGTGGTGGCCGAGCCAGCTCACGCCTGCGACGTGCGGGTTCGGGAGCTCGCGGCCAGGCACGAGGCGCTCGATCTGCGACATCGGCACCATCTGGCGGATGTCGCCCCAGGTGATCGTCAGCGCATTGCGGTCGAGGGTGTAGCGCAGCGTGCCGAGGCTGTACGTCCAGTAGGCGAACAGCAGGCCAATGAAGAAGAATACGGAAGCCGCTGCGTACAGCGAGATGATGCCGAGGCTCACATCCTCCGTCAGTCCACGGACGACCAGCGCCAGCGTGACGATGAAGCACCATGCGGCCAACCCGCCGCCGACCAGCGAACCGATCGCGCGCGAAGGACGAAACTCCATCAGGCGTTGACTCGCGCTGTCGCGGGCTCGGCCACCGGTGTGACGCCATGCACCCAGCTCGCGTACTTGGGATTCCGGCCGCGGATCGCGTCGAAGAACAGTCCCTGCAGTTTCTTCGTGATCGGCCCGACTCCGCCGGCGCCGACGGCCCGGCGATCGACTTCCACCACGGGCGACAGGTGGGCCGCCGTTCCGGTGAGGAAGCACTCGTCTGCAACGTACAGCTCCGACCGCGCGATCGAGCGTTCGATCACTTCGATGCCCAGCTCTTCGCGTGCCAACTGCAGCACCGACTCGAGGGTGATGCCCTCAAGCACGTTGTCGCTGCGTTCCGGCGTGATCAGCTTGCCGTGCCGCACCATGACGAGGTTTTCACCGGAACCCTCTGCCACCTTGCCGTCGTCATTGAGCATGATCGCTTCGTCGTAGCCGTTCTCGATGGCCTCGGTCTTGGCCAGCGCCGAGTTCACATAGAGGCCGTTCACCTTTGCACGGGCCGGTATCGCCACATCCGAGACACGACGCCAAGTCGATGTCTGGCAGCGGATGCCGGCATCCAGGTCGAGGTAGTTGCCGAACGGGATGGCGAACACCATGAAGTCGCTATCGACGCCATCCAGCCGCGGGCCGATGACCTCGCCGCTCTTGTAGGCGATCGGGCGGATGTACGTGTCCTCGCGGAAACCGGTAGCGGCGACGACCTGGCTGCAGATGTCGGTCAGTTCCTCCGCGCTCTGCGGCAGGTCGATGTGCATGATGTGCGCGGACTGCTTCAGGCGCCGAAAGTGCTCCACGGGCCGGAAGATCAGCGACTGGCCGCGCTCCTCGCTCCAGTTGCCGCGGACGCCTTCGAAGACGGCGGTGCCGTACAGGAACGCGTGCGTCATGACGCCTACCTTCGCTTCCTCCAGCGGGACGATGCGCTTCTGGAAGTAGCAGTAGGGAGTTGCCATAACGTTGCATTCCTTTCGTTTGGGGTTGCCGTGAGTATAGGCCGGACGGTTCGAATCCGCCACCCGTTGACGGACGAGTCGAGCGCCGCTACCGTCTCAGGCGGTCTTACTGGACGATGGTTCCGTGATCGACATACAAGGAGGCCGGATGGCTGCCAGCCCGATTCGCATAGGCAACGTCGAGATCACGCCGATCCTCGACGCGGCGATCAACCCACCGCCGGTGCGTGCTCTCTTCCCGAATGTTCCGCTGGAGGCGTGGGCGCCGTACAGGGAACTCCTGGAAGGGAACAGCGACCTGCTTCCGCTCTCGATCGGATGCTTCGTCGTGCGGACCGGCGGCAAGACGGTGCTGGTCGACTCTGGGATTGGTGCGAAGGGTCGGCAGGGCATGCCAACGGGCCGTCTGCCCGATGCGCTCGCTGAGGCGGGCATCAAGCCGGAAGACATCGATATTGTGATCGCGACGCATATCCACGTCGACCACGTCGGCTGGCACACGACCGAGCGCGACGCCAAGTTCGTGCCCACGTTTCCGAACGCGAATCACATCTTCGATCGCGATGAGTGGGCATACTGGACCGCGCCCGACGTCGCGGCGAACACGCCGTGGGTGATCGACTGTGTGCAGCCGTTGGAAGGCGTCGCGGAGATATCGCTGGTCGAAGGCGAACACAAGGTCACGGACGACCTGACGTTGATCTCGACGCCGGGGCACACGCCAGCACACATCTCGGTGGCGATCGTCTCGGGCGGCGAAGCGGGCGTGATCATCGGAGATGTATGCCACCATCCGGCGCAGGTGACGGAGGGATGGTCGCCCGTGTTCGATATGAACCCGGCGCTGGCGATGGAGTCGCGCGAGAAGCTGATGCAGAAGATCGAAGACGAGCGTATGACCGTGATCGCTGGCCATTTCCCGCACCCAGGCTTCGGTCGCATCGTGCGCACCGAGGGCAAGCGCTACTGGCGCGCCCTATAGCCCAAGCATTCGCTGGCCGAATGAGTCCGTTGTGCCGCCGTTCGTCTCCGGCCTCGCGCTGTCACGTTCGTTCTACGCCGAGGCTGTGCGCCCGATTCTCGATGCGGAGTTCCCCGCGCTCGAATACGCTGCCGCACTGATCGGCACCGGCTCCGAAGTTCTCGGGTACGACTCGTCGCGCTCGACCGACCACCACTGGGGTCCGCGCGCGATGCTGTTCGTCGCAGATGGCGACCTCGCACTCGGCCCGCGCATCTCGGATGCGCTGTCGGCGGGCCTCCCCGCAACGTTCCGTGGCTACTCCACAAGCTACGGCCCGGCAGATGCGATTGGCGTCCGACTCCCCGTCCTCATCGCGGAAGGCCAGCCGGTGGCGCATCGTGTGGATGTCTATGAGCCGCACGGGTATTTCCGCGGCGCGCTCGGCTACGATCCGCTCGGCGAGATCGCAGTCCCAGATTGGCTGATGGCGCCGTCGCAGACTCTGCTGGAAGCCACCGCGGGAGAAGTCTTCCATGATGGCCCCGGCCATCTCACGGCGGCGCGTGCACGTCTGGCGTGGTATCCGCCCGATGTTTGGCTCTACATTATGGCGTGCCAGTGGCAGCGCATCGCCGCGGAGGAGGCGTTCGTCGGGCGCTGTGCAGAGGCGGGCGACGACATCGGATCGCGCATCGTTACCGCCCGCCTCGCGCGCGACCTGATGCGGCTCAGCTTTCTCATGGAACGCCGGTACGCTCCCTATAGCAAGTGGCTCGGCACCGCGTTCGCGGCGCTCGATTGCGCTGCGCAACTCGCGCCTGCGGTCGCACGCGCGCTGGAGGCGCCGACGTATACCGATCGCGAGCAGGCGCTCTGCGACGCATACGGCATCGCCGGCCAGATGCACAACGCGCTTGGCGTCACCGAAGCACTGGACGCCACGCCGCGGCTCTACTACGGCCGCCCGTATCGGGTGATCGGCGCTGACCGATTTGCCTCGGCGTTGCGCGCGGGCATCTCGGACGATGTGATACGCGCGCTTCCGGACATCGGAGCCTTCGATCAATTCGTGGACAACACTCGTGCTGCGGGATCGCGAGATCTGAGGTCGCTGCTTAAACGAGCGCCGTAGCAGGCCTCAGTGTTCCCCAACATCTCCGGCAGATACACCGGCGAGTTCCGGGTGGCCGGACCACACCCATGCCAGATTGGTGCGGCTGCAGCCCATGAGGACGCCGTGTAGCGTCGATGGGTGGAGGAAGATGCCCTCCGGGTTGGGGCTCTGCGGGTCGCGGCCGGCGTAGCGCATGCCGCGCTTGTCGAGCCGCTGCACAATCGGCGCGATCTCTTCCGCCTCGATGTAGCACATGTACAGCGTCTCGCCGCCGCGGCGCGTCATGAAGCGGCCCATCGGCCGCGTGTCGTCGGTGATGTGCGACAGTTCGATGCGATCGAGTCGCTCGGGCGGGTTGAACATCGTGAGCTGGCCGTCGTAGCCGTACTGCTTACTCTTGATCGGCACGAACCGCGACGCATCCAGCCCGAAGCGGTCCGCGTAGAAGTCCGCTGCCGCGACGTGATCGTTGATCAGGTTCGTCGCTTCGTACAGGTAGCGCATCGTGCCGATCATCGGCCGCGCGACCTCCTGTGAGATCACCATGCGCAACCCAGGGGTCTGGTCTGGCGCGATGAAGAGCTGGCCGCCTTCGTCGGTGAACTCCACGCCCTTCGACTGCAGCCGCGACGCCAATGCGGCCACGTCGTTCGTCGAGAATCCGGCAGCGAATAGACCCTCGCCCCACTGGTTGAGGTACGCCTGCACCGGCCCGACGCCGGACGGCTCCAGCAGCTCGAACTCGCTGGTACCGGCGTGTACGACGCGGCGCTTCGCGCCCAGCACGCGTACTTCGTCGTCCTTCACCAGTTTGGCGTCGAATATGTCGATTAACGCCTGCGCGGCGGCTTCGCGGTCGGTAACGGCGATCTGCACCCGGTCGACGTGTTCCAGCATGGTGGCGCTCCTCTCGATGGCCGCGGCGTGGCACGGCTCTGGTGCGCTATCGTAGCCGCCTCGCCCCCTGCGTGCAACGCGAGCGTACAATGCAGGCACCGTCCCACCGAAAGGAGTTCGCTGTGTCGAGTGAGATTCCGCCGACGCCCGCCCGCGAGGACCGTGCCAAGGATGAAGGAGGTCTAGCAGCCGTTGTGCGGCTGATGCTCACCATCTTCGCGTTCATCCTGCTCATCCCGCCGTGGGGCTTCCTGGTCTGGTTCTACTCCGTGAAGATCGTCTCCGAGTACGAGCGTGGCGTCATCTTCCGGCTCGGCCGGCTGGTGGGCGCCCGCGGTCCCGGCCTCTTCGTCATCCTGCCCATCATCGATCGGATGGTAAAGATGGATCTTCGCACCGTGGTGATGGACGTGCCGAGCCAGGAGTGCATCACGCGCGACAACGTCACCGTGAAGGTGAATGCCGTCATCTACTTCCGCGTCACCGCGCCCGAAGATGCCGTGACGAAAGTCGTCGACCACTTCCGCGCCACGTCGCAGATCGCCCAGACGACGCTGCGCAGCGTGCTTGGACAGTCCGACTTGGACGAGCTGCTAAGTGAGCGCGAGAAGATCAATGCGCGGCTCCAGCAGATCATCGACGAGCAGACAGAACCATGGGGCGTGAAGGTCTCGACCGTCGAGGTGAAAGATGTCGAGCTGCCGCAGAGCATGCAGCGCGCGATGGCGCGGCAGGCCGAAGCCGAGCGCGAGCGCCGCGCGAAAGTCATCAACGCCGACGGCGAACTTCAGGCGTCGCAACGACTTGCCGAGGCGGGGCTGGCGATGTCGACGAACCCCGTGACGCTGCAACTGCGGCTCTTGCAGACGTTGGCGGAAATTGCCACGGAGAAGAACAGCACGATCGTGCTCCCCGTGCCGTTCGGGCTATTCGAATCGATCACGCAGATCGCAGAGAACATGACCCCCGGCACGCCGTCACCGCGCGTCCGCGTCGGCGCTCCGCCCGCGCCCGCTGGCGATCCCGCCGAAGACATGACGCCACCGGAGCGCCTGGAGCCTGGTTCGAGAGAGGGCATCGTGTCGTAGCTGTACGTTTCGGAGCGCGGGCAGGACGTGGCGCGGGCTTTCAGCCCGCGTTCGTCCGTGGCGGCGACCAGCGGCGGACGGCGAGAGCAACGAGCACGTAGACCGCGAGCATCGCGATAACAACGAACGTTACTATCCAGCCCCAGGCGACCGCGTCGCGATCGAAGAACACAAGGACTGCGATGCCGACGACGAGCCGCAGCAAGATGAACAGAACCACCAGCCGGAACAGCCGCTGGATCTTCCCCGCCATCGAATGCCATCGTGCACGCATGCGGCGAGTATAGCCGTCACACGAGAGGGAGCCGCATCGTGCCAACCGTTTCCGCCAACAACATCGATCTGTTCTACCGCGATGACGGGGAAGGCCAGCCCGTCCTTTTCATCCAGGGGCTCGGCGTCGATCATCGCGGCTGGGGTGCCGTGACGCGGCCGCTGGCGAAGCGTTTCCGCTGCATCTCGTACGACAACCGCGACGTCGGCCGATCATCGACCGTCGATTCGCAATACGACGTACTCGATATGGCAGCCGACGCCATCGGCCTGCTCGACGCGCTCGGCATCGAGCCGGTGGACGTCGTGGGCACTTCGATGGGCGGCGTGATCGCGCAGGAGATCGCCATCCGGCACCCGGAGCGCGTGCGCAGGCTCGCGCTCGTGACGACGTACACCAGCGGCGATCCGCGCGGCTCGGCCATCTTCGAGGGCCAGGCGCTGCTTCGGCGCACGCTGTCGCGCGAGGACTACTGCCGCGCAACGTTCTGGAGCGTCTACAGCCACCTGGACTACCGCCGCGAGGATGGCTTCATCGAGCAGATGATTGCGCGCACCGCCGGCAACGACCTCTGGCAGCCGCAGGACGCCTACGAGCGCCACGTACGAGCGGTGACGGCAGCGAACACCGAGGGCCGTCTTGACCAGATCTCCGCGCCGACGCTCATCCTTGCCGGCGCGGAAGACATCCTGACGCCGATGCGCTTCTCACAGCGCCTCGCGCGCGATATCCCGAACAACAGGCTCGAAGTCATCGAAGGCGCTGGACACGGCATGATCTGGAGCCACCCGGATGTCGTAGTAGATCACGTCGGCCAGTTCCTAACCTAGGTTATTGATTCGGAGCCCCATGGCCCACCTCGAAGTCCGCACGTTCATCGCCGCCGCACCCGAAGCAGTGTGGGAGATCCTCGCCGATCTTGAGCACCAAGGCGCGTGGATGGTCGATGTCCACAAGCTCGAGGTTGTTACGGAGGAGAAGCGCGGCGTGGGCGCGATCATGCACGTAACGAGCGAGCTGTTTCGGCTGCCCGTCGTGAAGGACGTGATGGCGATCACGGCGTGGGAGCCACCGCGCAGGATGGACGTCGAGCACCGCGGCCAGTTCAAGGGCACGGGCCAGTTCCTGCTGGAACCGACCCACAACGGCACGACCTTCATCTGGGTCGAAGACTTCGTACCGCCGCTCGGCCGGCTCGGCGAGTTGGCTTTCTCACTTGTTGTACGCCCGCACCTGCGCCGCGTCTTCGCGCGGTCGCTGTCGAATGTGCGGCGGCTGGCGGAGGCTGGTGCGCATCCGTAGGGTGTGGTCCCGATGCTGCGGTCCTGTGGACCATGCGAGTCGCGCCGTCGCCAGCGCCAATGAGTCATACTCCGGGCGTGCGATGGACTGCATTCACTCCATTGTTGCTACTACTCGGCTCGCTCGCGACGGGCCTCGTCGTGCTCGTGGAGTTCGTGCCGGATCGCAGTTCGTCGTACGGCGTTGCATCGCCGTCAACTTGCGCGGGGCTTCTGGCTCCCGACGAGCAGAGTGTTGGGCTTCGCGGGCGCGTCACGAAGGCGGAGCTAACCAGGTTAGACACCCGTCCATGGCTCGCTGTTGCCCTGGTCATCGACGAGGAGGTCGTGGGCTCGCGGGCGCTCGCGTTGAAGAGAACGCCAGGCGGCTTCGCTGCACCAGGAGGGACTGAGACGATCGTGTTTGTCCCACGCCGCGACGAACGCCCGCCGCCCATCCGTGAAGGCGACTGCGTGATGGCGACGTCCAGTACCTTCCGTGGTCATGTGGTCCAGCTTGTGACGGAGAGGGATACTCAGTCGGGGCGTACGAGATTATTCGATAACGGCCGCGAGGTGAGGTCGACCGCCGGCTACTCCGCCGCCGCCGCCAGCACGCGTACCAGCGTCTCGCGCCATACGTCGCCCGCCAGCTCGAGATCGATGCGCAGTTGCGCGTGGCCGACCGTGACGCCGTCGGCGTGCTCCAGCTCGCGGCGGGTGCGCGGGGCGATCTGTACGCCGAAGTCGTAGCCGTCTTTCGCGCGCACGACGAGCACGCGCGAGCCCGCCGCGCTCTCGTCGCGCGCGATCGATGCGATGTGCGCGCGTTTCGCCAGTACGCGAACCTGCACGATGTAGAGCAAGTTGCGCACCGGCATCGGCGGCGTGCCGAAGCGGTCGTTCATCTCGCGTTCGAGGTCGGCGGCGGCGTCGGGCGCGTCGGCCGCGGCCATCCGCTGGTACATCGCGAGACGCAGATTGAGGTCGCCGATGTAGCTCTCCGGGATGAACGCCGTCAGCGGGACATCGATCTGGAGCGGCGGCTGCATCTTCGATGGCGGCGGCGCCTCGCCGCGTGCGAGCGCCTTCAGCCCTTCGACGGCATCGGCCAGCAGCTTCACGTACAGATCGAAACCGACCGTGCCGATCTGTCCGCTCTGCTCGGCGCCGAGCAGGTTGCCGGCGCCGCGGATCTCAAGGTCGCGCAGGGCGATCTGGAATCCCGCGCCCAGCTCCGTCGCTTCGAAGATCGTCTGCAGCCGTTTCTGCGCAACTTCGCTGAGCGCCTTGTGCTTCTCGTAAAGCAGGTAGGCGTATGCGCGCGCCGCCCCGCGCCCGACGCGTCCGCGCAATTGGTAGAGCTGCGCCAGCCCGAACTTGTCGGCGTTGTTGATGATGATCGTGTTGACGTTCGGAATATCCAACCCGGACTCGATGATCGTGGTGCAGACGAGCACGTCTGCTTTGCCTTCCGTGAAGTCGAGCATCACCTTTTCGAGCCGGTCCTCGTGCATCTGCCCGTGACCGATGAGGATCTCCGCCTCCGGTACGATGTCGCGGAGCTGGCGCGCGAGCAACTCGATGTTGTGCACGCGGTTGTGCACGAAGTACACCTGCCCGCCGCGCTCCATCTCGCGCGTAATCGCTTCCCGTACGAGGTGGTCGTCGAACTCCGTCACGTACGTCTTGATCGGCAGTCGCTCCTCGGGCGGCGTCTCAATGGTCGACATGTCGCGGATGCCGGTGAGCGCCATGTTGAGCGTGCGCGGGATCGGCGTTGCCGTGAGCGTCAGCACATCGACCTCGCTGCGCATCCGCTTCAGCCGCTCCTTGTGCGTGACGCCGAAGCGCTGCTCCTCGTCGATGATGATCAGGCCGAGATTCTTGAACGAGACGTCCTTCTGGAGAATGCGGTGCGTGCCGATGACGATATCCACGCTGCCCGACACCGCGTCCGCGACGACCTGGCGCTGCTCGCGGTCGCTGCGGAAGCGCGAGAGCATTTCGACTCGCACGGGGAACCCGGATAGCCGCTGGCGAAACGTATTGTAGTGCTGTTGAGCGAGCACCGTCGTCGGCACGAGCACCGCTACCTGCGTGCCGTCCGTGACGGCCTTGAACGCGGCCCGCACGGCGACCTCCGTCTTGCCGTAGCCAACGTCGCCGCACACGAGGCGGTCCATCGGCCGCACATCCTCCATGTCGTGCTTCACGTCGCGGATGGCGCTCGCTTGATCCGTCGTCTCGACGTACGGGAACGACGCCTCCAGTTCGGTCTGCCAGGCCGCATCGGGCGAGAATGCGTGGCCTTCGGCGACCTCGCGCGAGGCGTAGAGCTTGAGCAGCTCCGTTGCCAACTCCTGCACGGCGCGCCGGACACGTGCTTTCGCCCGTGACCACTCCTGCGAGCCGAGGCGCGTCAGCGACGGGCGGTGCTCGCTCGGGCCGACGTAGCGGCTAACGCGGTCGACCTGCTCGGTCGGCACGTACAGCCGGTCGCCGTCGGCGTACTGGAGCTCCAGGAATTCGTGCTCGTTGCCACCGACGTCCTTTCGCACGAGGCCGGCGAAGCGCGCGATGCCATGCTCGATGTGGACGACGTACTCGTCCGCCGTGAGATCGGCGAGGAACGCATCGCGCGAGGCGCCCTTGCGGGGCGGCGCTCGTCGCTGTTTGCTGAAGCCGAACACTTCGGCATCGGTGAGGAGTGTCAGTCCGGCGCCGTCGTCGCCGACTGACCAGCCATGTGGCAACGATCCGTGCATGATTGTCAGCGCGCCACGGCCCAGCTCGGGCAATTCGAGCGTATCGACCACGCGCCCGAAGACGTCGTGTTCTTCCAGAAGTTGCGCGAGGCGCTTCGACTGCGTCGAGACGATGACGACCTGCTGCCCGGCGCGCAGCGTCGTCGCCAGTTCCTCCGCCAGCACGCGCAACCGCCCGCCGTACGCGGCGGCCGGTCCGAATGGCAGGCGTACGGCGGCCTCGGCACCGGGCGCCTCAAGCTCGCCCGTCGCCCAGCGCGAGAGGCTCAGCCGCTGCGGCAGCGCCTCGATGGCGGCGTGCAGCTCATCCCAGACGGCGTGCGGCTCCGGCATGCCGAGGGGGATCTCGCCACGGAGTTCCAACTCTCGCCGGGCCTCGCGCGCCTGTTCGTCGTGCTCGCCTTGGAGCGCTGCTACGTCCGCCGGCTCGTCGATCACAACGAGTGCCGTTTCCGCCACGTACTCCAGCAGCGATCCTGCCGCGAGGAACGGCGTATAAAGGTCGTCTCCGGAGAACGGCTCGCCCGCGTGCAGCGCGGCAACGTCGGCGTCGAAACGCTCGCGCACATCGCCGTGCATGCCGCCCGTCTGCATCAGCCCCGCGAGATGTGACATCCGGGGGTGGTCGAGCACTAGCTCGCGCGCTGGCCCGATGCGTACCGAGTCGCGCAGATCGCTCGACCGCTGCGTCGCGGGGTCGAAGGCGCGGATGCTCTCGACTTCGTCGCCGTACAACTCGATACGCAGGGGCAGTTCTTCCGACGGCGCCCAGACGTCGACGATGCCGCCGCGCCGCGACGCCTCTCCCGGCATGCTCACCTGTGGCTCGATGCGGTATCCCCCTGCATCGAGTGCGCGCAGCAGGTCGTCCTGTCGCGTGGTGCCGCCGCGCGTCAGCACCGCCGTCGCGCGTGCCAGTTCGTCCGGCGCCAGCGTGCGCTGGGCGATGGCGGCTGCGCACGCCACGACGATCGGCGAGCCGGCGCCGGATGCCAGTGTATCCAGCACTTCGAGCCTGCGCTGCACGTCATCGGGGTCGGGCGCCAGCCGTTCGAACGGCAGCGCGTCGCGCTCCGGGAAGAGCAGGACCCGCCCGGCGCGATCACCCAGCCACGCCCGCAGTTCGTCGACGAGCGCTTCGGCGTGCTGGGGCTTCGCCGTGATCACGACGATTGGCTGCGCGGTGTCGCGGGCGAGCGCTGCGAGCACCGCCGCTTTCGCGCCGTCGCTGACACCGAGCATGAGCGCGCCGCCCGCGGACATGCGGCTGCGGAGCCGGTCGAGCCCAACCGTCCCGTCGATCACCGGCAACAGCGCCGAAAGATCCATTCGCCTCGATGCTCCGCGCAGTGCGGATAACACGAACAGGGCCTGATCCCGAGATCAGCCCCTTTGCGCGGCTATTGTAGCAAGACGTTCAGGCGGTGTGGCGAGCAACCATCGACAAAGCTGCGTACGCGGCAATCGCTGTGCCCGCGACGACTGTCGAGGCGAGCGCAATCGCATCCCATGGCAAGCCGCGCGACCCGCAATCGCACGTCGCACTCTTGAGCCAAGCCGACACCGCGAGCAGAGACGCGAGCACGACGATCGCGGCGATTGCAAGCCGAACGCGCGCGAGCGTGCCGCTACTCATCCCTGTTGAACTTGTTCATCGCTACTTCGATGCCCTCCGCGATGGCGCACTCGATCGCTGCGACGGCGCGGTCGACGCCGGTGTCGAGCAGGCGGCGCTCGTCGGGCGTGGGGTCGCCGAGCACCCAGTTGGCGACGTGCTCCGGGTCGCGTGTCGGCTCGCCGCGGTGGTTCGGGCGGCCGATGCCGATGCGTACGCGGGGGAACGCGTCGGTGCGCGTCTTGGCGATGATGTCCGCGACGCCCTTCTGCCCGCCGCCGCTGCCATCCGGTCGGATGCGCACCTTGCCGGTTGGCAAGTCGAGGTGGTCGCAGACGACCAGCATCTCGCGCGCATGGTCGAGCTTGAGCTTCGAGATCAGCGCCATCACGGCGCGCCCGCTGTCGTTGTTGTAGGTGCGGGTCTTGGCGATGGCGATGCGACGTCCAGCGATCTCACCCTCTGCCAGGGAGTACGTGCCGGTCTTCGTGTCGAAGTCGAGGCCGTACTCCTTCGCGAGCCGCGTCACCGCCCAGAAGCCGACGTTACGCCGGTTACCCGCATACTCCTTGCCCGGATTCCCGAGGGCGAACACGAGGCGTATGTCGTACGTGCGATCTCCGTCGTCATGGCCGCGATCGCCGCCGCCGAGCAGCCGTTTGAGGAACGCCGTCACGCGTCCCCCCGCGGCTTCCGCTGCCGGAACTGCACCACTGGCGACGACGCGTCCGCTGGCGGCTTCTCGACGGCCGTCTTGCGGGCGCGTGGTTCGGGCGCGCTGATGACGTTCGCCAGCAGGTCGTCGATCGCCTCGGCGGACCACCCGCGCGTCGTGTCGTCGAACACTCGGAGGAAGCGCAGGTCGTCGGCGAACTCGTCCATCGACGCTGCCGGGCGCTTGCCGGCGCGCAGGCGCTTCAGCGCCTTCGCGAGACGCGCGATACCAGGTGCGCGTGCAGGCGGCCGCTGGCGCACGTCCTGCGGCAGCAGGCGCATCTCCAGCTCCAGCAGTGCGTCGGAGCCGCGCGGCAACTCCAACTCGTGCCGCAGCACGCCAACATACGCCGCGATCAGCTCGCCATCGTCCATCGCCGCATCATATCAGGGGTGCATTCTTCGGAGCGCGGGCTTTCAGCCCGCGTGCCTCCGCAACGCGGGTGCTCAGCCTGCGGCTGATGCCGTGGCGGCGGGCGCGTGCTTCGCGCGCGAGCGTTCGACTATCGCGGGCAGCGCCGCGAGCACGTGGTCGATGTCGGCCGTAGTCGTTTCGTGTCCAATGCTAAAGCGGAGCGTCGCCGCAGCGCGTTCGAGAGGCACGCCCATCGCCAGCAGCACGTGCGAGGGCTCGAGCGTTGTCGCGCCGCACGCGGCTCCGGCACTGCATGCGATGCCGGCCGCGTCTAGATCGGCGAGGAGGTCGCGCGCGTCTGCTCCTTCGAAGCTGATGCTGACGTTGTTCGCCAGCCGCTGCTCGGGATGGCCGTTCAATGTCGAACCGGGGACGGAGCGCAGAATGCCATCGCGCAGCGTACGGGCCAGAGCACCGACGCGGGCTCGATCGATCTCCAGCGCTTCCTGCGTGATCCGCAGCGCTTCCGCCGTGCCGACGATGCCGGCGACGTTCTCGGTGCCCGCCCGCCGCTGCCGCTCCTGTCCGCCGCCATTTTGCTGCGCCAGGAAGGGCACGCCGCGACGGATGTACAGGACGCCAGCGCCCTTCGGGCCGCGGAACTTGTGCGCGGCCAGACTGAGGAGGTCCACCCCCAACTCCGCGACATCGAGCCGCATCGAGTTGGGCGTCTGCACGGCGTCTGTGTGGAAGGGGACGCGCTTCTTCATCGATGCCGCGCGCTGACGCACGGCCGCGGCGATCTCGGCGATGGGTTCGATCGTGCCCACTTCGTTGTTCGCGGTCATGATGCTGACGAGCGCCGTTTCGGGCGTCATGGCGCGCGCGACATCGTCGGGTGATACGAGTCCGTAGCGGTCGACCGGCAGATACGTGACATCGAAGCCGAAGCGCTCCAGGTACTGGCAGGCGTGCAGAACCGCGTGATGCTCGATCTGCGACGTAACGATGTGGTTACCGGCGCGCGCCTTCCTCTGCTGGAACGCAACGCCCTTGATGGCAGTGTTGATCGACTCGGTGCCGCCCGCCGTGAAGACAATCTCGGCCGGCCGCGCGCCCAGAGTGCTCGCTAACTGCTTGCGAGCCCTGACCACCGCGTCGGTCGCCTCTTTCCCGAGGCCGTAGGTAGCGGAAGGGTTGCCGTAGCTGTTCGTCAGATACGGCATCATCGCTTCGAGCACCTGCGGGTGCAGGGGCGTGGTGGCGGCGTGGTCGAGGTAGATCAGGCGTTTCATCGAGTGATTGAGCGTAGCCGTCGCAGTGGAAGAAGTAAAGCGCTACTCGCCCAACCCGGCGCCACCGCCCAACCCACCCAGTCCCGCGAAGGCGCCAAGATCGCCCATCCCGGCGAACGGCAGTGCGCCGCCGCGCGATGGCTTTCCGTGTATGACGGTACGGATTGCGCGCGGCAGCGCCGGGAGCAGTTCGCTCGCCAGCATCCCGCGGTCGGCGTACTCCTCGCCGATCTCCTCCGCCGCGAGTCCGTGGAGGTACACGCCGCACGCTGCTGCCTCGAACGGCTCGAGGCCCTGCGCGAGCAAGCCCGCTATGGCGCCGGCCAGCACATCGCCGGTGCCCGCCGTGGCGAGCAGCGGGTTTGCGTAGGGACTGATGGCGGCGCGGCCGTCCGGTGCCGCGATGACCGTGTGCGCGCCCTTCAGCACGACGACCTTCCCCCACGACGCGGCAGCCTTCGTCGCGACGTTCAGCCGATCGTCCTGTACCTCCGCGACCGTTGTGCCGAGCAGGCGTGCCATCTCACCGGGATGCGGCGTCAGCACCGCCGGCATGTTCACGCGCTCGTGCCATCCTGGGAGCTGCGCCAGCGCGTTCAGCGCGTCTGCGTCGATCACGGCGGCGCGTGTCGTAGCGCCGGTGAGCACACTCAGAACGGCGTCGCTAACGCCGTCCCGTTGGCTGATGCCGGGACCGATCAGCATCGCGTCGCAGGACGAAGCGGCCGCGACGATCGTCGCGGTGGAATCGGTCGACAAGGCATTCGAGTCGCCATCAAGCGGGAGCCACGTTACTTCGGGGATTGCAGCCGCGATGAGCGTCTGCACGCTCGATGGAGCGGCCAGCGTCACCAACCCAGCGCCGGCGCGGTAGCACGCCTCCGCAGCCAGGCGGGCCGCGCCCGGATAGTTCGCGGAGCCGGCGACAACGAGTACCCGCCCGAACGTCCCTTTGTTCGACGACTTCGGCCGTTTCGGAAGGCGGTCACGCACCCACACGATGCTCAGCAGGTCGAGCGGCACCGCCGCTTCGGCTTCTCTTGTCAGCCCGATGTCGACCACCTGCGCGTGGCCCGCGTATTCGGATCCGGGGAGCGTGTACAGTCCCACCTTCGCGAGTCCGAACGTCACCGTCATGTCGGCGCGCACCGCCAACGGGTCGGCACGGCCGGAGTCGGCATCCACCCCCGTCGGCAGGTCTACAGCGATAACCCTCGGCGGCGTAGAGCGCTGCAACGCCGCGTTCACGCGTTCGAGTACCGATGCGAGTACCCCCTCGATGGGGCGGCTCCGTCCCGTCCCGAGCAGGGCATCGACGATCATCTCCGCGCCGTCGAGGGCCGCTTGGAGCGATGCGTGGTCGACGTCTTGCGTGGCGAAGAACATCGGGACGCCGCCTTCGGCTACGAGGTCGAAGTTCTTGTCGCCGGATCGGGGTGCGAGCAGGTACGCGACGACATCTGCGCCCCAGTCAGCGAGGTGACGCGCGGCGACAAGGCCGTCGCCACCGTTGTTGCCGGGACCGACAAGCACCACAATGCGCCGTCCATCGACGATGCCAAGGCTTAGCCACGCCTCCTGCGCAACGGCGAGACCTGCCTGCTCCATCAGCTCATCGAGCGACGTGCCGGCTGTGACCGCCGCTTCTTCTAGCTCGCGCATCTGCGTGGCGGTTACGAGCTTCAAAGTCGCCCCTGCTCGTGCAGCCAGTCGACGAGGTACGCGCGATGCTCGTCGCGGTTCAGCGGCGCATCATCCGACATGCCGACGACTGCCGCGATCGCGAGGTCGCCCTCGTGCGTGAGGCTGATGTCGACGCCGCGCAACCCGATCCGCTCGCCGCGCTTCTTCGCATCACCGTGCAGGTAGACGAGCGGCTTGCCTCGTCGATTCGGCAGAACTTCGATCTCACGCCAGGCAAGGCCGCGCGCGCCGGTGCCGAGGGCCTTCATGACGGCCTCTTTCGCCGCGAACCGCGCCGCGAGTTCGTGCACCCGTCCGCGGCAGAAGGCCACTTCCTCGGGCGTGTAGACGCGCCGCAGGAAGCGCTCCGGGTGCTTCGCGAGCACCTTCGCCACGCGCGATATCACGATCACATCGATACCGACGGCCATCTCCATGGCTGGATTGTACAGGCGGGGACGATCCTCAAAGGGCACGACGCAAGGAACGCCTGAGACCGTCCCCTCGCTTCCGAGCGCCGAACTCGGTCGTTACACTGGCGTCGCCAATGCCAGTACGAATGGAGCAGCCATGACCGCGACGATCATCGACGGCACTGTTATCGCGCAGCAGGTGCTGGACGAGGTGCGGGGAGAGGTGGCGCGGCTGCGTGCGGCGGGCACTGAGCCGGGCCTCGCCGTCGTGCTGGTGGGGGAGAATCCCTCGTCGGTGTCGTATGTGCGCGGCAAGGCGCGCGACGCGGCCGCGGTCGGGATGCGGTCGGAGACTATCCGCATCTCCGCAGACATCTCGCAGGATGGGCTGCTCGGGATGGTGGCCGACCTCAACGCTGATCCGCGCTGGCACGGCATCATTGTGCAACTCCCACTGCCGCCGCACATCGACGAGACGCTGGCGACCTCCGCCGTTCTGCCTGGGAAGGATGTTGACGGCCTGCATCCGATCAACGTAGGGCGCCTGTTCCGGGGTGAGCCGGGGTTCATTTCGTGCACACCGCATGGTGTGATCCAGATGCTGCTCCGGACCGGCAACGATCCGGCGGGAAAGCACGTCGTGCTGTGCGGTCGCTCGAATCTCGTGGGGAAGCCGCTGGCCGGGCTGCTGATACAGAAGCGACGCGGCGGGAATGCGACGCTCACCATCTGCCACACCGCGACGGCCGATATCGGCGAGTACACGCGTCAGGCAGACATCCTCATCGCCGTCATGGGACGCCCGAAGACGATCACCGCGGATATGGTGCACGAAGGCGCCGTCGTCATCGATGTCGGCGTGAACGCCATTCCGGATGCGACGAAGAAGAAAGGCACGCGCCTCGTCGGTGATGTCGACTTCGACGCGGTGGCAGAAAAGGCCTCGGCCATCACGCCCGTCCCCGGGGGCGTGGGCCCCATGACGCGGGCGATGCTGCTTCACAACACGGTGATCGCCGCTTCGGGCGGGCCGACGTAGGGCTGCGTCGGCGCCCGTAGATACGACTCTGGGTCTGACGGGTAGGAAGTGTGACGAGACACGAAGAAGCCGGCCCTCCAGCCGGCTGCTTCGTCTTTCTCTGCCTTGGACAAACCCCTACCAGTGCTTCTGCAGGGAGGGACGGTCGGCCAAACCGCCCCCGGTGTCTCTCCCTCAACGGCCGGACCCCCGCCTTGTTTGCCACCAAAGCATCCGGCGCCTCAGAATCGACAACCTTCCCGGGACCCACTCCTTTCGGATCCGCCGCTCCCTCCTCGCCTCCCGCGAGACTCCCCGCCAACAGGGAGCGGCACCGTTAAATCTTCGAATCTCGCAGCGTTATGACTTCTCTGGTCTTGCGAACGGATGAAAACTAATGCATGATGCCTGAGAACTGATTGCCATAACACGTGTACTACTTCGTGAAATCAAGCACATGAACAGAGAACCGTGATTCGAATACCCTGATTGCGTATGCCTGATTACTTATACATGCATTCTAGTTCCTGAAATCAACCTGTCAAGTACCTTTACCATCGATTTTGAAACTATTTTTCGCCTCGGACGTTAGACCAGCTTCCAGGGAAGGACGGCTGAATCTATGAAACAGCAGCAACGGTGGGGCCTGCTTACCAATCACGCCCTCGTTCTCGTCTTTGTCGTCCGCCACAGCGGCGCGACGGTGCGAGAGATCTCGGCCGGCGTAGGCGTCACCGAGCGCGCGACGCTCGAGATCCTGCGCATCCTCAGCGAAGGCGGCATCGTGGAGCGGCACCGCGAAGGCCGCCGGAACACCTACTCGGTCGATTTCGATGCATTGGCGGCATACCGCCGCGAGGGAACCGTGACGCTGACGCCGCGGGTGTTTGTAGACGGGCTGATTGGCACGCTGCTCGCAATCACGGATTACCGCGGCGACGGCGGGCCGAAGCGCGAACCGCCGGATTCCGGGGCGCTCGACCCAAAAATCGGTTCATGGGGCTTTTTCACGAACCACACGCTGTTGCTGCTCTCGATCGCGATGGATCCGGCGAGCACGGTGCGGGAGATGGCAGTCGGTGTTGGCGTCACGGAGCGTGCTGTGGTGGCGATCCTGAACCAACTCGAGGATGAGGGCATCATTGTCCGTCAGAAGCAGGGGCGGCGTAATACGTACCTGATCGACTTCTCAGCGCTGCACGCGTTCCCGCGCTGGTCGCCCGGCGACTGGCCGCTGCCGCCGCAGCTCGTGGACATCGCCGTGAAGGGCCTGGAGTCGCTCTCGCAGCGCAGCGGCGGCATGAGCGCCGCCAGCTGACCGTTCGCTGAACCGAAAAGACCGCCCACCAGGCGGTCTTTGTACTGCGACCGACGAACGCCCCACCTACCCAACTCCGACCCGCTGATCCTCTCGGTCCAGTTCGACGGGCATCGGCTCCGCATCGGCCATCTGGTGGCGTTCGTAGTAGAGGCGGATGAGGGCGTCGGCGAGCTTCTTGGAGTCGTGCCGGTAGCGGTTCTCTTCGGCGATGACGTCCGCCTTCACCACGCGGGCGCCTTCCAGCTCGATGCGGTCGACGCGAACCGGTTCGGAGTGCCACTCTTCGGGCAGGACCGCTTCGGTGTTGCTGTTGGCCAGCACGAAGTCGAACGGGCTCGTGCCCTTGAGGTGCTCGCGGAGTGCGTCGTAGTGGTCGCTGACGCTGAAAGCGTCGGTCTCGCCATGCTGGGTGGCAACGTTGCAGACGTACACCTTCAGGGCCGGCGAGACTTCGATCGCGCGACGGATGCCCTCGACGAGCAGGTTGGGGAGTACACTTGTCATAAGACTGCCGGGCCCACAGATGACCAGATCGGCCTGCAGGATCGCCCGGATCGCGTCCGGGTTCGCCTTGATGTCCGGCGGGTCGAGGTAGATCTCCTTGACGTGACCTCGCTCGGTGATCGCCGATTCGCCGCGGACGATCGTACCGTCGACCGTGCGCGCGCAGAGCGTCAGCGCGGAGAGGGTGGCGGGCAGGATCTGGCCGCGCACGGCGAGCACGCGGCTCGTTTCGCGGACTGCTTCCTCGAAGTTCCCGGCAACTTCCGTCATCGCGGCGATGAACAGGTTTCCGAAGGCGTGGCCTTCGAGCCCTTCACCCTCGGAGAAGCGGTACTCGAAGAGGCGCGACATGAGGGGCTCGGCGTCGGCCAGCGCGGCGATGTTCTTGCGAATGTCGCCTGGTGGCAGCACACCCAGCTCGCGTTGCAACCTGCCCGAACTGCCGCCATCGTCCGCAATCGAGACGATCGCCGTGATGTTGCCGGTGTACTCCTTAAGCCCGCGTAGCAGCGTCGAGAGGCCCGTGCCGCCACCGACGACGACGATCTTCGGACCGCGGCGCAGATAGCGGTGGTTGTAGATGATGTCGACGATGCTCTCGTTGCGCTCCGGCCGGATGAACGCCGACAGCAGCGACTGATTCAGCTTCCAGATGGCGAAGCTGATGATCGCCATGCTGGCGACGAGGAAGAGCGCCCCACGGATGTACCGAGGCACGAACTGCAGCGTCGCGTAGTAGACCCAGGCGGGGAACGTGTAGGTGCCGTAGACCTCACGCAGGAAGTACCCGAATCCGAGGCCCATGACGGCGACGCCTACGAGCAGCAGCAGCAGCCACCGCTTGATGTGCATTCCGAAGTAGAACCACTTGATGAAGGAGGGGTCTCTTAGAAGCTGGCGCATATCGTCCGCCAGTCTATCACGCGGTTGAGGAGGAAAGGGAATAGCTTAGTTAGCAATTCTCAAACCCTGGCTTCGAGCTTGGCCTTCAAGACCTCGGTCAGTGTTTCGGCATTGGCTCGGCCACGTGTGGCACGCATCGCCTGCCCGACGAGGAACTTGACGGCCTCCTGCTTCCCGGCGCGGTAATCCTCTACCGCCTTCGGATTTGCCTCCAGCACGCCATCGACGATGTCACTGATCTCGTCGGAGCCGCTGATCTGCTCCAGGCCGAGGTCCTTGATGAGCTGTCCGGGCGGCTTGCCCGTTGCGAACATCTCCTCGAAGACAGCCTTGGCACTCGTGCCCGTGAGCGCACCTCGTTCGACGAGATCGATCATACCATAGAGGTCGATCGCGGCGATCTTCGTGTCGCTGATATCCGAGCCCGCCGCGTGCAGCAGCCGGGCGAAGTCGCCGATCATCCAGTTCGCCACCTGGCGCGCGTAGCGATGTCGAGCTGCCTCGTCCTTGTCGCGAGCGGGCGCCATGGCCTGCTCGAAGTAGTCGGCGCGCGATCGCGTCTCGGTCAGCAGGTTCGACTCGTACTCGGCCAGACCGTACTCGCGCTCAAAGCGCGCGAGCTTCGCGTCGGGCAGTTCGGGCAGCTTTGTGCGGGCGGCGTCGACGTACGCAGCGTCGAGCGTCACGGGCGGCAGGTCCGGCTCGGGAAAGTAGCGATAGTCGTGCGCGCCTTCCTTCGAGCGCTGGCTGACGGTGCTTCCGTCGGCTTCGATCCAGCCACGGGTCTCCTGCGGGATGCGGTGGCCCGCGTCCAGTTCGACGGTCTGGCGGATCACTTCCGAGTGCAGCGCGTTGTACACCGCGCGGAAGCTGTTCATGTTCTTTACTTCGACCTTTGAGCCGTACTCAGTCTCGCCGATCGGGCGCAGCGAGATGTTCGCGTCGCAGCGGAAGTTGCCTTCCTCCATGTTCGCCTTGCTGACGCCGATGTAACGCAGGATCCGCTGCAGCTTCACCAGGTACGCGCGCGCCTCCTCAGGCGAGCGCAGATCCGGGTCGCCGACGATCTCCATCAGCGGCACGCCGGAGCGGTTCATATCGATGAGCGAATACGTCTCGCCGCTGCCGTCGGTCTTGTGCGTCAGGCGCGCCGTGTCCTCTTCGAGGTGGCAGCGCGTGACGCCGATACGGCGCGGCTCCTCGCCTTCGACCTGGATCTCCAGCCAGCCGTGCTGAGACAGCGGCAGGTCGAACTGCGAGATTTGGTAGCCCTTGAGCAGGTCCGGGTAGGGGTAGTTCTTGCGGTCAAACTTCGAAAACGACGGGATCTCGCAGTTCAGCGCCAGCGCCGTCATGACGGTGTACTCGACCGCCTTCTCGTTCATCACGGGCAGCACGCCTGGCAGCGCCATGCACACCGGGCAGACGTGCGTGTTCGGTGGGGCGTCCGCGTACGCGGCGCTGCAGCCGCAGAACATCTTCCGCTCCGTCAGGAGCTGAACATGCACCTCGAGGCCGATGACGGTTTCGTAGCGAGTGGCGGGAGTGGTGGTCATAAGTAGATCTGGTAGCCCGCTGGCACTATAACAGCACCGGGATCCGGCCAACAAACGGACTGGCATCACGATCGGATCACGAAGTCGATGGGCCGATTGCGACGAGCCGCCGTAACAGGTCCGGCAGCTCTTCGACGAGCTGCGAGCGGGCCACGACGGAATCGGCGCCGGCCTCGCGAGCGGCCCGGAGGATCGCAGGCTCTGTGTGCCGCCCGAATGCCAACACCTTCGAGCCACCATCCTTCGCGGCGAGGATCACCGACGGCACGTCGATGCCAGCAGCGTGGAGATCGATGACCACCAGCGCTGGGTGCGCCGCCACCGCGCTGTTCGCCGCGGGTGCGACATCCGCTATCCGCGGCTCCATGCCGAGCTGCTCGACAGCGGCGCGGATGCGCGACTGGAACATCAGGTCGACGACAATGATGGCGACGGTAGCGCTCACGCGGGCATCATACCGCCGTGGGCGGGGGCGATCGTGCTATATTCGCATCGCTTCCGCCGGCGCGCCGGAGGGGGTGCTGTCCACGAGCCGGGGTGGCGGAACTGGCATACGCAGCGGACTTAAAATCCGTGGGTCGCAAGACCTTGTGGGTTCAAATCCCACCCCCGGTACCAATCGGAACTCATGCAACTGATTGACCCTTGGAGGCAATTACATGGACAAAGCAGTCGTCGTGCACGAGTCTTCCTGTCCCGTCGAGGAATGGGGTGACGCCGGGCGCGGCAAAGTCACGTGGCGCACCCTGCTCAGCGGCGACCGGACGCCCACTTCACAGATGACGTTGGGCGTGACCGACGTCGGTCTGGCCGGGCGACCGAATCCGCTCCAATTGCACCGCCATGAGGCAACGGAGCTCTACTACGTTCTGTCAGGCGAAGGCGTCGTCAGCATCGATGGTGTCGAGCACGCGCTGCGCGCCGGTTCGAGCGTCTTCATTCCGGGCAACGTGCTCCATGGTGCTCGCAACACCGGCGACGAGACGCTGAGGTTGTTGTACGTGTTCGCGACCGACTCGTTCTCCGATGTCGAGTACGTGTTCCCCGGGTCCGAGCTTGAGACGACTGCATCTTCCGGCCCGACGGCGTGATAGTTGCTGATCGAGCAGGGCCAGCATTGTCGCTGGTGGCTGATGGATACGGCCGGCCGCGGAATGGTGTAGCGCGTGCCGTTTCACACGTTGCGTACCGCATCGTCGGTTTCCGCACACCCACCGGCGCAATGAACTTCCAACAACTCTGCGCGGGGGCTGTAACGTTGGCGGTTGCTGGCTGGTTACTACAGGTAGGCGGTGCTTGACGCGCATCGTTGACAACCAGGCAGTATTCCCGAGAGGACTCGCACCATTTGAAGAAGCTCATTCTCCTTCCAGCAGCAATCGCCGCCATCGGTGTATCCGCCCTCTTCGTAGGTGACGCGTTCGCCGCCCAGGGCAGCGGCAAGAGCGCCGAGAACCGCAACGACAACTTCGTCGTCATCTGCCACTACGACCGGAACCAGCAGGGTCCGAACGCCGGCCCGCACACCATCACCGTGAACGCCAACGCCCTCGACCACCACCTCGCGAACCACGTGAAGGACGAAGGGTTCGTCGGTAACGACAAGGAAGGCGCCTGCACCGATGCGACGGCCGAGCCGACTTCCCAACCGACATCTGAGCCGACGTCCGAGCCGACCTCAGCGCCGGACTAGGACATCACCGTAGAAGCATGCGTAAGGGGCAGCCGAGTGGCTGCCCTTTTCGCTTGCCCGCACTTGAATGCCGGGGCAGTTCTGAGGTACCGGATCGCCGGTTGGCAGTCGCCTGGTTCAAGCTGCAAATCCCGCTGACTTGAACGCGACGCAGGCTACGCGACATGCGTTTGGTGCCGATTACTACTGTCAGGGCGATGCGTGAAACGCGTCGTCGGGGTCAGGCATCCATTCCGAAAGGACCGTACCATCAAGAAGTTCATTCTCCTTCCAGCATCCATAGCCGGGATCGGCCTCTCCGCGCTCTTTGCGGGCGGCGCCTTCGCTTCGCAGGGCAGCGGCGGCAGCGCTGATAACCGGAACGACACGTTCGTCGTCATCTGCCACTACGACCGAAACCAGCAGGGGCCGAACGCCGGCCCGCACACGATCACGGTGAACACCAACGCCCTTGATCATCACTTGCTGAATCACGTGAAGGCGGAAGGGTTCGTCGGCGACGACCACGTCGACGCTTGTCCCGAGGCGACGCCTGTCTCGACATTTGAAGCGACTGCTACCGCCTCCGCGACTGCCGTGCCGACGCTAGAGCCGACGGCGACCGCCGAACCGACGCTAGAGCCGACAGCGACGGCCGAACCGACATTGGTGCCGACAGCGACGGCCGAGCCAACGCTGGAGCCGACCGCGACCACTGAGCCGACATTGGAGCCCACGGCCGAGCCGACAGCGACAGAGACCGCCGTGCCTGACTAACGAACCGCCACAGCAACTCTCGGAGGGGCAGCCGCAAGGCTGCCCTTCGCCTTATTCGTGAATTGTGGATCGCGCCCCGGGGCTCGCAGAAGCTACGGCCCGCCGCGGACGGCGGCAGCGATGCCGGCGCCGGCTTCTGTGTACTCCCAGGCCCGATAGCCGGCGTCGTCCTTCACGTACCACTCCCGCAGGCAGGCGAGTCGCGGCGCGGATCTGATGTCGTCGAAGACGATGACGCCTCCGATTTTCAGCCGCGGCGACACGTTCGCGAGATCGCGCGCCGCGCCGTCGACGTTGATCCGCTCGGAACCGTGATGCCGCCGCCGCCGGACACGAGCGTCACGCTGCGCGTGTTGTTCCACTAGCCACTAGCCACTGTCAACTGTCCACTAAATCTGGCTGTACCCACTGCCCGGTGATGCGGGATCGACGCCCGTGCCGGCGGCGTTCTCGATCCAGCCGTACTCCTTCAGGATCTGCTGGCTATACGTGACGCGGCCGCTCACCTTGTCGAATGGCTCCGTCGCCAGCAGCAGCGCCGCCTTCGCCATGATCGATGCGGGCTCGCCGCGCAGGTCGTCGAGGCCGCGAACGAGCTTGTGGTGTACCGTGCCGGCCGTCGGCACGACCTGCGACGGCGAGAAGCACGTCACGGAGACACCGTGCTGGTACACCTCCGCCGCGAGACCCTGCGTGAAGCGTTCGAGCGCCGCTTTCTCCGCTCCGTAGCACGTGCTGCCGATCGAGTTCCATGCATTCTCCGGGTACGGCCCGCGGCCGGGGCCGATCGCCGCGCCCGATGAGATGTTGACGATGCTGCCGCTGCCGCGTGGGATCATGTCCTGCAGCACAAGCCGGCTGAGGATGAACGGCGCGTGGAAGTTCACGGCCCACGATTTGAGCCAGCGCGCGGTTGGGTAATCCTTAATCGGGATGAAGTACGTCAGCGCGGCGTTGTTCACCATCACGTCGACGGGTCCGTAGGCGTCGTGCGCGGCCGCGATCAGCTTCTCGCACTCAGATTCCTCGGAGATGTCGACGGCTACGGGCGTCGCTTCGCCACCCGCCTTACGGATGTCAGCGACCGTCGTCTCTAGCGAGCCCTCGAACTGGTGCTCACCCTCGTGTAACGTGCGCGCCGCGCAGACCACCTTCGCGCCCTCGGCCCCGAATAGGTGCGCGATCTCCGCACCGATGCCGCGGCTCGTGCCCGTGATCACGGCTACTTTTCCGTCCAGCTTGCCCATGGCGATTCTCCTTCCACGCGGCTTACGGCCGCGGCGCGCACCATCATGCCATGCTTGCTCCATACGTTCGAGCCGCCCAGACTGGGTGCCGGACCACTGGGTGGCGGAGGCAGTCGTGCGCATCGATTCCATCTACATCTCGCCTGTGAAGTCGCTGGCACTGCAGCGCCTGGAGCGCGCGCAGGTCGGGAAACGCGGCATTCCCGAAGATCGACGCTTCTTCGTTGTCAGCGACAAGGCACGGCTGATTACACAGCGCGAAGTCGGTTCGCTGACGCAGGCGCGCGCTACGTTCACGCTCGATCCGGAGACACTGAGGCTCGAATTTCCGGGCGGCACCGTCGTCGAAGGCCGGCCGGTCAGCGCTGAACCGATCACGTCGAGATTCTTCGGCGAACGCGATGTCGAGGGGTTTGTCGTCGAAGGCGACTGGAGTGCGGCGCTCTCCGAGTTCGCTGGCTTGTCGCTGCGGCTCGTGCGGGCGGCGAAGTCGGCGTTCGATGGCTTCCCGCTGTCGCTGTGCTCGATTGGATCGCTGGATGCGCTTCGTGCCAGTTCCGGCGAGCACTCGATCGAGGAGCGCCGGTTCAGACAGAACATCTACATCAGTGGGGCCGCTGCTCACGAAGAGGACACCTGGATCGGCGGCACGGTGCGCATCGGCGGCACCGCGGTCGCGAAGGTGCACATGGCGGATCCGCGCTGCGCGATGATCACGCACGACCCCGAGACCGGTGAGCGCGACATGAACACGCTTAAGATGATCACCGCGTATCGCACGGACCAACCGAAAGAAGCAAACTTCGGCGTCTACGCCAGCGTCGAAACTCCGGGCGAGATAGCCGTCGGCGACGAAGTCGCGCCCATCCCGTAACGCAACCCATCGCATCTGGAGGAACGAACATGAACGATACCGTCGCGCAGATTATCCCTGTCATCCGCGAGAACCGCAGGAAGTTCGAGGAGTTCTGCTTCTCGCTATCCGAAGAGGAGTTGGCGCGTCCGGTGCCGGACAGCACGTGGATCGTCAAAGACTTCGCGTCCCACCTCGCGACGCTTGACGCAGTCTTCAACCGTTACATGGGCACGATCGAACGCGGTGGGCAATTCAGCATGACGCAGGATGCCGATGGTGCGCCGTTCGACCTCGATGCTTGGAACGATGCCGAGGTGGCACGGCTTCGCGGTCGGTCGATCGAGCAGATCTTCGAAGAAGCGGCGACCAACCGCGAAGGGCTTATCACCGCGTTCAGCAGCCTCGACGAGGAGCAGGTCGCCCGCCCGATGCACTTCAGCGACCCCAAGCGCGGTACCGCGGATTTCCCACTGAAGGGGTTCCTCGTCGGCTGGGCGCAGCACGACCCGATCCATGTCGCCGACATGATGAAAGCGCTACCGGAGCGCGCTGATGACGCCGAACTCAAGGCGTGGCTGGCGAACCCGTTCGTCAGCGGCTACCAGGCATCGATGAGCACCGCACCGACGGCGTAGCCTGAGCGTGGTCCCCTACACGCCCTTGAACGTCGGTGCGCGCTTCTCGACGAACGCCTTGGCTGCTTCGCGGTGGTCCGTGGTCTGGCCGGAGAGCGACATGTTGAGCGCTTCCTGATCGAGCAGCGTCGGCAAGTCGCAGTCTTCGGCGCGGTTCAGGTTCTCCTTCATGCGCGCGTAGGCCAGCGTCGGGCCGCTTGCGAGCTGCGCCGCCAGCGCCATCGTCTCCTCTTCGAGCCGCTCGTGCGGCACGACGCGGTTCACCATGCCGATCGCCATCGCGTCGGCGGCGCTCAGCACTTCGCCGGTGAAGTAGAGTTCGCGCGCCTTGCCCATGCCGACGAGCTTCTGCAGGAAGTACGAGCCGCCGAAGTCACCGCTGAAGCCGACATTGCGGAAGATCGTGCCCAGCTTGGCGTTCTCTGATGCGACGCGGATGTCACAGGCAAGCGCGAGGCTGAGGCCGGCGCCGACAGCGTGCCCGTTCACCATGGCGATCGTCGGCTTCGGCATCGTGTGCAGCACGAGGCTCGTCGCTCGCTGCGATGCGCGCAGCCCCTGGATACCCGCCGCCAGTAGCGCCGCTGGCGACATGTCGCTCGAGGTGCTGCCGTTTGGGTTGGCTACGGTATCGCGTCCCGCCGCCATGCCCCTCACGTCGCCGCCCGCGCAGAACGCCCGGCCCGCGCCCGTAAGCACCACGCACCGCACGCTGCGATCGGCGCTCGCGTCCGCGAGGTACTGCGCCAGCAGCGCCATCAGCGTCCCGCCCATCGCGTTCAAGCTCTCCGGCCTGTTCAGCGTGATCTTCGCCACGCCATCGTGCTTCTCAATCAGTACGTCATCAGCCATTGTTCACGCTCCGTTCTTGAGTCTGTGGAATCGGGGAAATCTGTTGTTCCGGTCAGCCTTTCGCGCGTTCTTGATCGATCAACTGCCGTCGCAAGATCTTTCCCGAAGGGTTCTTCGGGATTGCATCGACGATCTCGATGTGGCGGATCTTCTTGTAGGGCGCGACCTTCTCGGCCACGAACGCCAGCACGGCGTTCAGGTCGAGTCCGGGCTCGCGCGGCACGATGAACGCCTTGGGCACTTCGCCCGCCTCATCGTCAGCCTTCGGGATCACCGCCGCATCGCGCACGCCCGGGTGCTCCATGAGCAGCGACTCCAGTTCGGCCGGCGCGATTTGGTAACCCTTGTACTTGATCATCTCTTTCTTGCGGTCGTGGATGCGGATGTAGCCGTCGGGGTCGGCTGTCACGATGTCGCCTGTGCGCAGCCAGCCGTCCGGGGTCATCGTCTCTCGCGTGGCGTCGGCGTTGTTCCAGTAGCCCTGCATCACTTGCGGGCCGAACACGAGCAGTTCGCCGATCTCGCCCGGCGCGATCTCCTCACCGGTGTCGAGGCTTACGACCTTTTCGAGCGTGTCCGGCACCGGCGGCCCGACTGTGCCGTCGCGCGGCGACGCCAGCGGGTTGACGTTCGTGATCGGGCTGGACTCCGTCATGCCATATCCCTGCATGACGATGCACTTGAGCTTCTCCGCAGCCTGACGTCCGACCTCCGCGGGCAACGGCGCCGCGCCCGACATCAGGAAGCGCAGCGACGACAGGTCGTAATCGCCAAGCGAGGGCAGGTTGACCAGTGCCAGAATCACGGGCGGCACGCAGTAGAGGTCCGTGACCTTGTGCTCCTGGATGAGGTTCAGCGCCGACGCCGGGTCGAAGCGCGGCAGGATGATCTGCGTCGCGCCGACAGCGAGACCGCAGTTGAGCAGCACCATCATCCCGTAGATGTGATAGAAGGGCAGGAAGTCCAGCACCACCGCCGATTCGTCGGTCATGCCCAGCGCCATCGTCTGGCGGACGTTTGCCGTTAGGTTCTGGTGACTGAGCATGACGCCCTTTGGCAAGCCCGTCGTGCCACTCGAGTAGGGCAGCACAGCGATGTCCTTCATCGGATCGATCGCGACGGGATCCGGCGCGCCCTTCGCCGCCGCGGCCATCTCCCACGCGCTCTCGAGTTCGAACACGTGCTCAAGCTTAGGCAGCTTTGCCTTCGCCTCGTTCACGACGGGCAGGAGTGCGGTCAGCGTGAAGACGATCTTCGCGCCGGCGTCGTGTAGCTGGTGCTCGACCTCGCGCTCGCGATACAGCGGGTTCAGCGTCGTGACTGTCGCGCCGGCAAGCAGGGCACCGTGCAGCGCGACAGCGTATTCGCAGGAGTTCGGCGCGTAGATGCCGACCATTTCGCCCTTGCGCAGGCCGGCGTCTTGCAGCGCGCGTGCCATGCCGTTGACCGCGTCCCACCACTGCTGGAAGGTGTACGCTTGCCCCTCCGCCGTCATCAGCGCCACCTTGTTGGGCAGGCGACGGACCGTCGCTTCCATCATCGCGGGTACGCTGGTCGGCGCGTAGGGCTCCAGGCTGGGCCACGGACTCTTGAACACCATGCGTCGCTCCTTCACTGTCGTGGGAGTCTACGTTAGCCCCTTAGGGCTACCGGATCAATACAAGTGTCTCAGTGATGAGAATCGGAAGCTAGCCGCGATAGAGTGGCAGAGCCGTCCCCGGCTGTGAGTCCTCGGGCGACGCGTCCCGGTTTCCGGCTTGATCACTGGATCGGCGAGGGCACGCCACCGCGTGCCCCTACAGCGCAAGCGTCTGTGCCTCCGAGTCTCTGCAGTGAAGAGCCGGAAGCTAGCGCCGATCCCCGCGCACGACTTTCCGTCCAGTTGTTTCGAGGTGGGCCGTCCAGGTTGTAGCGGCTTCTTCAAATTGCTTCTCGGCGGCCGCCAGCTGCTCCAGCATCCAGTCGGGCTCGTCGGCGAACTCCGCTTTCCGTTTGGCCAGCGCTTTTCTCGCGTCGCGGATGAGTATCTGCGACTCCTTGAAGGCCGCGCCCAGTTCGATGGAGCGCTCGTCCTGCGGCACCGGTGTCTCGAACACCCGTGGCGCACGATCGCGATCGCGTGAGCCGCCGCTGTCGCGCGATCCGCCGTCGCGTGGGCGGCTGTCGCGCTGCGGTCGATCGCCGCCGCCGCGCGGCCGATCACGATCGCCACGGGGTCGATCCGTAACGCTGGGACTCCGATGGGTGCGTCCGCCGGGACCGGGAGGGCCGGGGGGCTGCCCTGGCGTGCCAGACGCGCCGGGAGGGCGGTCACTTCGCGAACGGCCGCGTGTGTCCTGCCGCGGCGAGCGTCCTTCGGGACGCGCCGAAGCTTCCGGGGTGGATGCACCATCCGGCGCGTCCGATTGCGGTTGCTGTGCGGCATCGTCGCGCGGGCGCCCCTGGCCGCCGCGCCCGCCGCGCCGCCGCCGAGGTCGCTTGCCGGATTGTTCACTCATGCGGGTAGGGTAGCGCATGGCGATCTACGAGCCAGCAGCCTTCAATCGCCTACCAGGAGCTCGATCGCAGCCCGCCCGAGTGGCACAGCCGTCCCCGGCTGTGAGTGCCCCTCCACGCACGCACCCAACCTCGCTATGGGCACACCGGACGCCGCGCTATGATCGCGTGACATGAAGCTGCACGAGATCCCGACCCCCGCCCTCATCGTCGACCTGCCGGCGATGCAGCGGAACATCGACCGCATGGCGGCGTACTTCGCCGGCCGCACGAGCAAGCTGCGCCCGCACTTCAAGGCGCACAAGACGCCCGCGATTGCGAAGCGCCAGCTTGTCGCCGGTAGTTGCACCGGCCTCACGTGCGCCACCATCGGCGAGGCGGAAGTCGTCGCGCGCGAGCGGCTGTGCGACGAGGTCCTCATCGCCAACGAGATCGTCGGCCCCGGCAAGGCGGCCCGTGCGGCCAAGCTCGCCGGAGAGGCGAGCCTGATCGTCGCCGTCGATTCCGACTATGGGCTCGAGGACATCGCGGCCGCCGCGCGCGCTGCCGGCACCACGGTCGGCGTGCTCGTCGATGTCGGCGTGGGGCTGCCGCGCTGCGGTATCGCGCCCGGCGAGCCCGCCGTCGCGCTCGCGAAGCGCGTCGATGCGACGGACGGCGTCGTGCTGCGCGGCGTCATGGGCTACGAGGGTCACGTGGTGGCGATCGAGGATCGCGCCGAGCGCGAAGCGAAGACGGCGAGGGCAATGGAGCGGCTGCTTTCGACCGCGCGCATGGTGCGCGAGGCCGGATTGCGCTGCGACATCGTCAGCGCTGGCGGCACTGGTACGTACGACATCACCGGCGGCATGGAGGGCATCACCGAAGTGCAGGCGGGATCGTACGTTCTGATGGACACCGCCTACGCGAAGCTCGACATCCCGTTCGAGATGGCGTTCACGATCCGCGGCACCGTGCTCAGCCGCCCACGCCCGGAGCAGTGCGCCACCGACACCGGCCTCAAGGCCTGCGCCGTAGATCACGGCAACCCGAGCGTGAAGGACGTCGACGGCGCGCAACTGCTCTTCCTCAGCGACGAGCACGCCACGATCGCGCTCCCCGCCGACAGCAAGATCGCCGTCGGCGACGTGATCGATCTCTGGCCGTCGCACATCGACCCCACGATCAACCTGCACGACGTGCTGTACGCGGTCGAAGGTGATGAAGTCGTCGAGGTGTGGCCGATCACGGCGCGGTCGTACCCGGAGCATCGGGCTTAGCCTGAGGTAGCACACGCATGGATCAGTACGCCATCGCGACGTCGCTCATCGGAGACGTGTACGTGGCGTTCGGCGCCAGCGGCGTCACCTGCGTGGAGCTTGTTCGCACAACCACCGGATTCGAAGAGTCGTACTTCGAGCGATTGGGCCGTCCCGTTCGCCGCGCGAAGTCCGTACCGAAGGTGATCGCGCGAATCATCGAGCGCGGCAGCGATCCGTCCGAGCCATCCGATCTGACGTACGACCTGTCGTCGTTGAGTGACTTCGACCGCCGCGCGCTGGAGGCGACGCTGCGCATCCCGCGCGGCGAAACGCGCTCGTACGGGCAGATCGCCGCCGACATCGGATCGCCACGCGCGCATCGCGCCGTCGGCGCCGCACTCTCCCGCAACCCCGTGCCGCTGCTCATCCCCTGCCACCGCGTCATCCGCTCCGACGGCAGCATCGGCGAGTACGGCATGACCGGCCCGGCGGCGAAGCGCCTCCTGCTCGATCGGGATATGCGGCTGAGTGGATAGTGGATAGTGAATAGTGGATAGTGAATAGAGGCGTTCGACCGACTAGCCACTATCCACTGCTGATCCGCTAACATCTACATACGACTTCGCCGCGAAAGGACAGCACCCGCACATGCAGGAACTACGCGAACGGCTTACCTCCCTCCGCGACCGCATCGCGCATGTCATGGTGCGTCTTTGACGTCCCCTCACTAGAAGCAGAGGCGGCCGCCCTTGAGGCACAGTCCGCCGAGCCCGATTTCTGGAACGAGCAGCAGTCCGCGCAGGACGCCATGCGGCGCCTGGCGGGAGTGCGCGCGCGCGTCGCCACGTGGCGCGGACTCGAGACGAACGTCGCCGACCTGCTCGAACTGGTCGACTTGGCCGAGGCCGAGTCAGATGACGCGACGGCCGCCGACATCGGCCGCGAGCTGGACGCGCTGGACGCGCAGGTCGACGACCTCGAGTTCGTGCTGACGTTCTCGGGCCCCTACGACGCACGCAGCGCGATCTTGGCCATCCACGCCGGCGCAGGTGGCACCGAGTCGCAGGACTGGGCCGAGATGCTACTCCGGATGTTCCTCCGCTGGTGCGAGCGGCGCGGGTTCCCGTCGGAAGTCATCGACCTGATGCCCGGCGAAGAGGCCGGTATCAAGAGCGCCACCATCGAGATCATGGGCGAGTACGCGTATGGCTACCTCAAGAGCGAGCGCGGCGTCCACCGCCTCGTGCGGCTGTCGCCATTCGACTCGGAGAACCGGCGCCACACGTCGTTCGCGCTCGTCGAAGTGATGCCGGAGGCGGGTGACGCGGCGGAGGTGAAGATCAACCCCGACGACATCCGCGTCGACGTCTACCGTGCGAGCGGTCACGGCGGTCAGAACGTGCAGAAGAACTCCACCGCCATCCGCATCACGCACATTCCGACCGGGATCGTCGTCACGTGCCAGAACGAACGCTCGCAGGGGCGCAACCGCGAGTCCGCGATGCGCGTGCTCGAGGCGCGGCTGATCCAGCTCGAGCTGCAGAAGCACGCGGAGGAGCAGGCGAAGATCAAGGGTGAGCACGTCAGCGCGGGATGGAGCAACCAGATACGCAGCTACGTGCTGCACCCGTACAAGATGGTGAAGGACCACCGTACTGGCTATGAGACCAGCAACGCCGCCGAGGTTCTGGACGGGGATCTGGACCCCGCCATCAAGGCGTACCTGAAGACGACAGTAGGAGCAGCCGATGCGTAAGTCGACCTTCGCCCTCGCCGTCTGCGCCGCACTGGCGCTCGCGTTCGGCGCACACGCACCAGCGCGCGTCGGCGCGCAACTCGCGGTGAACGTCATCGACGAGCAGCCGAGCAACGAGTTTCCGCGGGGCGTCGCGTTCTCGATCACGTTCAGCACGTCGGCGGACGTGAAGGAAGTGCGGCTCCAGTACCACTTGGCTCCGGACGGCACCGGCGCCACTGCTGTCGCCGCCTGCACCGGTGCCGCCACGAAGACTTGCACGCACTCGCTCGTCAGCGGTACGGGCATCACGATCATCCCCGGCGCCGAGATCACGTACCACTGGGATGTCGAGGACGCGGATGGGGGTAAGTTCTCGACCGAAGACAAACTGTACGTCCACGAAGACACGCGCTTCACGTTCCAGACGCTGCAGCAGGACAACATTACGCTCTACTACCACTCGGGCAGCGATTCGCAGGCACGCGCTGTCCTCAATGCGGCGGCTGAGACACTGGAGAAGGTCGGCGCGTTGGAGCGCGCGCAGGTTGCGTTTCCGATCAAGGTGTTTCTGTACACGACGGCGGAAGAGATGCAGCCGGCGATTGCACCGAAGGCGGGCGGGCGTGGCGTGGAGGTGCTCGGGGAGGTTGTCTACTCCGATACGGCGATGGTCTCTGCCGACGAGAATACGCTCGAGATCGTCCGTCACGAAGTCGCGCACATCGTCACGCGTGAGGCGACGAAGGGTCCGTTCGGCATCGCCTCGTGGGTGAACGAAGGCATCTCGGTCTACTCGCAGACCACACCGCTCTCGGGCCACGCAAACTCGCTCGAGACTGCTATCGAAAGCGACAGCGTGCTGTCATTCAAGGAACTGAATTCCTCCGCATCTGGTTCGACGGGCGATACCGTCGGCCTCTATTACGGCCAGGCGGGCTCGATCGTGAAGTTCCTGGTCGACACCTACGGAGCGGACAAGTTCGGCGACCTGCTCAAGGTGTTCAAGGACGGTTCGACGCCCGACAAGGCCTTCGAGTCTGTCTATGGGCTCGATCAGCTCGGCATTGAGAATGCGTGGCGCGAGTCCGTCGGCCTCGAAGCCCGCAGCGCCTCCGCGTCACCGACGCCAAGAGCGACGGAGGAAGCACGCGCCGCCGCAACATCTCCTGCGCGCACGCCCGATGCGTCGTCTGGCGACGATGGCGGAACGCCGGTCGTCACT
Source organism: Chloroflexota bacterium (assembly GCA_031400455.1). Classification (GTDB taxonomy): domain Bacteria; phylum Chloroflexota; class Dehalococcoidia; order DSTF01; family JACRBR01; genus JANXYW01. Next base: position 125,290 of record JANNPX010000019.1, read on the forward strand.
ATCGCCATCATCATCGCGCTCGCGGCACTCCTCCTGGCCGCCGTCGTCGGTGCGGGCACGGTCCTCCTCCGCCGCACCTGATCGGCGGCGCGACTAAAGGTCCGCGACGAAGCAGCCTGCCGTCTTCGACACGCGCAACACACCCTCCCACGCGATGATCTCCTCGATCAGCGCGCGCATTTCGCGCAGAATCGGGGCGCGGTGACTGCCGTCGGCGGGCCGATCGCGGATCGAATCGATGGAGTACGTCCCGTAGAACCGCAGCGCGGGGTCAGGATCCGCGAAGATGAACGCGTCGTTGCGGACGACGAGCTGGGCTGTTGGGAACGCCGATCGTACCAGCGCGAGGTCATCGAGCGTGAATCGCAATGCGTCGTGCGGGATGGCGGCGTAGCCAGCGCCCAGGACGGCCTGCGCGTGTAACTCGTCGAGTTGCGCGAGATTGTCCGCCCCGTTCGTCGAGATGACGGCGCGCCCGCCCTGCTTGAGGACGCGGCGAAACTCTGCCAGGGCGGCACGCTGATCGGGCACGTGGTAGAGCATGTGGTTCGCCATCACGCGGTCGACGGAAGCATCGCGGATCGGCAGCCGCTGCGCATCCGCCTGCGCCACGTCCGCCGCATCGTTCGCGGCAAGCGCCTCTCGCACCATGCCCTGTGATGCGTCGAGCCCGACGATGCGCGCACCGAGCGCCACGAGCGGGCGATGGTACACACCTGGTCCGCATCCGACATCGAGCACGGTCTGCCCGCGTTTTGCGTCTACGTGTGAGAGAAGCCATGAGGACCACGTGTCCGCCGTGCGCTCGCTGTAGCGGGCGTGCGTGTCGATGCGGATACGGAGCTTCTCCGCGTCGTCGTACTGGTAGTGGAGGTAGGCGGGGTCGACGTTCTCGGCGGTCACGCTACCGGTCGGTTCGCGCTGTGCCGCCGCCGCCGGACGGCGAAACGCCCAGATCCAGCACCTTCGCGCCGAGTATGCCGGGACGGTAGCCGTACAGCACGGCGGTGCTGATGCCGGCATCCTGCGTGTAGAAGAACGTGACGTCTTGCTGGTTCCGCTTGAGCTTTTCGAAGTCATCGAAATCGAGAAGCCAGACGAACGTTCGGCGACGTTCGGGATCCAGAGCTTTGCCCTTGTCCGTGAGCTGGCTGATCGATCTGGTGTCTTCCTCGAGAATCCCAAGCTGGAGGCGGTTGCGGTTCAGCACCGCGAACTGCGGGTACAGGAAGCCGATACTGATGACGGAGTTCTCAGGCAGATCGTGCGTCTCGATGCTCCGTGTGTACGCGAGCTGCGCGTTCATCGTGTCGCGGTTCGAAAGCAGCATGCCCTGTCCCGGCCGGAGATCTCTTAGCGAGCTGAGGCTCTCCTCGTCGCCGGGCGTCGTGAGGTCCGCGAAGTTCGTCAGCAGCATCAGCGCGATCACGGCCGTAAGCACGGGTCGCGCGAAGTAGCGCCCGATCAGCAGGAACGCGAACGGGAACAGCGGGATGAGATACGCCGCCTCGTGCGGCAGCCGACCGAACACGAACGCCACACCGGCGATCGCCAGCACCCACGTCATCACCTGCTTGTCCTGCACGAAGTCGCGCGGCAGCTTCGCCAGCCGTGGCAGCGAGACCAGCACGCCGAGACCGATGGCGAGCGCACCGACGAGCCCGACGGCATCCTTCGCAAGCAGACGGATCACTGTTCGCACGCCGATCTGCGCGTCGTAGAACTTCAGGAAGTCCGGGCCGTATGTCCAGATGATCGGCAGGAAGGCGAGCATCGGAATCACGAGCGTCCACACGAAGAAGTCGCGCAGCTCGTCCGCGCGGTCGTCGCGGATCAGGTACACCGTGAACGGCAGCAGCATGACGGCGGATGGCAGCCGTGAGCCGATCGCGAGGCCGAGCATGATGCCGGCGAAGACGGTCCGTTCCGTGATCAGGAAATAGTACGCGCCGAGGATGAACGTTATCGCCCACGCGTAATCCATCGTGTTCATGCTGTTGATCCAGAGCAGAGGCTGGAAGGCAAAGCCGATCACGAGGATGGCAGGGTTCGGCATCTTCAACTCGCGCACGATGTTCGCGAAGAACCACAGTCCCAGCAGCGATACGGCGATCGTCAGCGAGTTCGTCGCCACCCAGCCGCCCTTGACGACGAGGGCGTACGACAGCTCGGGCACGGGGTAGCCGGGCAGCCGCGAGGGATAGAACTCGTGGTGGTCCCACAGCCAGTAGCCGGACAGGGCGATGCGCCACGCGTCGGGCTTGGTGCCGTAGCCGTTGTCGATGAACGGCGCGCGGCTCGCCACAAACGCCAGCGCCAGCACGAGGAATGCCAGCGGGCGGGAGAAATCGAATTCGAAGATTCGGCTGATGACGGCGGCACCGGATGCGGCTGCATCCTCGTTCGGCGATCCCACTGCGGGAGCACCGGCGTCCATCGAAGCGTCAACCCCCGTCATTCACCCTCACCAGCATCGCCGTCCCGAGAGATTCGACCCACTGTACTCGGATACGCCCCGATGTACACGGACGCGTAACATTTGTCAGCGCGGAGGCACTACACTGCATATGCAAACGAGCGTAGGACAGGAGTGCTCTCAGACATGACTACAGAGATTCAGACCACCGAGAAAGCCACCTTTGGCGCAGGCTGCTTCTGGGGCGTCGAGGCCGCGTTCCGCCAGATCAAGGGTGTGAAAGCCACCGCCGTCGGCTTCATGGGCGGCAAACTCGACAACCCGTCGTATGAGGACGTCTGTTACCGCGACACCGGCCACGCCGAGGTCGTCGAGGTCGAATTCGACCCCGCGCTCGTCTCGTACGAGACGCTGCTGAACGTCTTCTGGGAGAACCACGACCCGACGACGCTCAACCGCCAGGGCCCCGACATCGGCGAGCAGTACCGCAGCGCCGTCTTCTACAACACGCCGGAGCAGCAGGCCGCCGCCGAAGCCTCGAAGCAACGCCTAGAGACCGAAGGCCGCTACCGCCGCCCGATAGTCACGGAGATCACGTCTGCCGCCAGGTTCTACGTCGCCGAGGACTACCACCAGCAGTACCTCGAGAAGCGCGGCCTCAGCACCTGCCACATTTAGGTCAGCACTCAGCCGGTCAGCGGTCAGCGCGTCACTCTCGTACGGGCAGTTCTTCAGACCTGTTCGTTTCGCGCATGAGCTAATCGCGATGTTCCGGTGCGGTCACGTCGATACCATCGTCGTCCTGCGTGATCATCCATGCTGGTGGATGGCGCCTCCACCAGAACTCGAACATCGCGATGGTGGCGACGAACGTGAGCGCCAATATTGCTGCGCAGAGTCCCGTCCAGAAGACCAGGCTTTCTGAGCTGGCATCGGAACTCACAAACCAACCGTTGACAAATGCGATGACCACGAACAGCAGCGTAGTCACCACAGCGGCAGTCAGTGAGCGGACGAGCCGTCCCCACAAAGTCGTCTTCGAGTAGAAACTGTTGCTCGGCGGCATCGCCGCAACCCCCGTGCCCTTCGTGCTCTTCGTGGATCGTCACCCCAGAGCTCGCCGCAGCTGCGACGCCATCGACGCGATCCGCCACACGCTATCCCGCATCCCGCCCGGGCGATTCCGCTCGAGCCACAGCCGCTCGTACTCCGGCACGACGGCATCGAGCCGCTTCGCCGCGCGCTTATACGCCGCACGCAGCTTCGTCTGCGATGCGCCCGTGACGCGCGCGTACTTCGCCGCGCCGATGGCCGCGCCGATGTCCGCCATCTCGACGGCGCAGGCGTACTCATCGGCGATCTGCTGCGCATCGGCGCGCCGCATGCGCGATGCGTCGATGCGCGCGCCCGTCTCTGCGAGCTGAGCGCTCGTGTCCTCGAAGCCGCCCTCGCGGACGCGTTGCATCGGCCAGTCGTCCGTCAGCGGCCGGAAGTACAACTGCGCCAGCAGCGTGCCGTTGCGCGAGCGCGCACCGCAGATCTGGTACGCGTTGCCGAGATCGTACGCCGCGCGCCCCGTCACGCCCGACGGATCGTCGAACGCGTGCAAGCTCAGCGCGCCCGGCATGTTCATGTCGACGCTCGCCGCCGGCGACCAACTCATCGACGCGCCGTACAGGAATCCCATATATGCGACCGGCAGCGGCTGCATGTGGCCGCCGTCGCCCCACTCGGTGTTCAGCACGCCGATCGCGCCGTTCTTGCGCCCGTTCGTCGTCGCGTTGCGGATGTTCGCCATCGCGTTGTCGGTGCGGCCGATCAGCGAGATCCAGCCGCCCGCGCCGGGACAGACGTAGTACGGGACGCCCGCCTTGCGAAACGCCTTCGTGTCGGCGGCGTATGGATGGTCCGCCTCGTATCCCCATTCGAGCGCAGTCGTGTTGTGCGGCACGTCGCCGATCAGCTCCGGATGCTGCATCAGGATGTCGCCCCAGAACTGCATGCGCCGGCCGTTGCGTTCGCACAGCTTCTGGATCTTCAGCAGGAAGTCGAGATACACGCGCCCGGTGCCATGTTCCTTGCACGCGCGCTTGCTGCGGCCCTGCCCCAGCTCCCACGTCTCGTCGCAGCCAACGTTGATGTTCTTGCTCGAAAAGTGCGGGAGCAACTCCGCGTACAGCCCATCGATCAGCGCGATCGATCGCGGGTCGAGCGGGTTGAGCGCGGTGCAGAACTTCCCCGGCCGCACGAGCAGCATCTTCCGGTGCGGCAGCGACGCTCCTTCCGGCACTTCGGCGAGGTCGCGGTACGCAGGCTTCGTCAGCCAGCGCTCCATGTGCCCGAACGAGTTCTGGTTCGGCACGAGGTCGATGTAGCGCTCACGGCAGTACGCGTCGAGCGCCATGATCTCTTCGCCCGTGATCGGCGACGCATCCTTCCACACGGCGCGATGCTGGTCGTACGCGAACGTGTGCTCCATGTAGAGCTGGAACTGGTTCACCTTCCACTCGGCCAGCATGTCGACGAGTCCGTACAGCGTCGCCATCGTCGGCACCTTGTCGCGACTGATGTCCAGCATGACGCCGCGATTCGGGAAGTCGGGATGATCCTCGATGTGCAGCTGTGGCAGCCGCTTGCCGAACTGCCGCACGAGCTGGGTCAGCGTCGCGAAACCGTGCGCAAGCCCCGCGCCGTCGCGCGCGACGATGCCGATCCGCTCCTCGCCGATCGTCAGGTGGTAGCCCTCCGGTCGCTCGATCTTTCGATCGATGCTCGCGACGACGGCCTCGCGCTCGGCCAGACCGGACGCTGCGCGCACGTCCCATTGCACGCCCGCGTAGCGCTCGATGGCATCGCGCAGTCCGCGCGCCTGCACCCACGCCAGCGACGCTGCCTCGCCGAACAGTACGATCGTCCGGTCGCGCGCGAGCGTGTACGATCCGCCGGTCACATCGACGGACTGCGGGGCGGGAGCAAGCAGTAGTTTCATGCCGGGATCGTACTCCATCGCAGGGTCGAACGGGCGCCGCGATCCTCGCGCGACGAGCGGCGCGGCTGTATCCTCGTCGCATGCCCGACCAAGCGCTCCTGGACCGCCTCGACGCCGCGATCGCCGTACTCGACGACGCGCAGCGGCAGCGCTTGCTCGACTGGGCGGGCGCGATGAACGCCACCGTGGTGCGTGCCCGCGAGCCGGGCGCCAGCATCGGCCCGCTGGCGGAGGCGCTGCACATAAGCAATGCCGGCGCCAAGGAAGGGCACGCGACGTACCGGCTCGATGTCGTGCCGGAGATGCTGAATCCGCACGGCGTACTGCATGGCGGCGCGGTGTACGTCATGGTGGACTACAGCATGGGTGGCGCGACGATGTCCGTGCTGCCGCCGGGTGACATCTGCGCCACCATCGAGATCAAGATCAGCTACCTGGCCGGCGTCCGCGGCGGCCGGCTGACGTGCGAAACGGACATCATCAAGCAGGGCCGCCGCGTCGTCTTCCTAGAATCGAAGGTAGCCGACGACCACGGCAAGCTCGTCGCCACAGCCACGGGTTCCTTCGCCGTCATCCCGGCGGGCGACCGAGGCTGAACATGCCGAGCCGAAAGGACAACCATGGCCACCATCGCTAAGGTCCATGCGCGGGAGATTCTCGATTCGCGCGGCAATCCGACCGTCGAGGTCGATGTGCGGCTGTCCGACGGCGCGTTCGGGCGCGCCGCGGTGCCGTCTGGCGCCAGCACGGGCGAGCACGAGGCGGTCGAGCTGCGCGACGGCGACCGCAAACGTTACTCGGCCAAAGGCGTGCTGACCGCGCTCGTCAACGTCAACCGCGAAGTCGAGCCGGAGATCATCGGCATGGACGCGGGGGACCAGGCGGGGCTGGACCGCAAACTCTGCGCGCTCGATGGCACGCCGAACAAGGAGCGTCTCGGCGCGAATGCGATCCTTGGCGTCTCGCTCGCGAACGCTCACGCGGCGGCTGCCTCCGCGGGCGTGCCGCTGTGGAAGTATCTCGGTGGCCCCACGGCGCGACGCATGCCGGTGCCGATGTTCAACATTCTCAACGGCGGCAAACACGCGACCGATTCGACGGACTTCCAGGAGTTCATGGTGATGCCGCTCGGCGCGCCAAGCTACAAGGAAGGCCTGCGCTGGGCGGTCGAGATCTACCACACGCTTGCGGGTGTGCTGAAGAAGATGGGCCACCAGACGAACGTTGGGGACGAGGGTGGCTTCGCGCCGTCGCTCGGCGGCAACGAGCCGGCGATCGATGTCATTCTCGAAGCGATCGCGGCCGCAGGATATGAGGCCGGCAAAGACGTTGCGATCGCGCTCGACCCCGCGTCCAGCGAGCTGTACGACAAGAAGCTCGACCGCTACGTGCTGCCGAAGGACGGGCGCTCGCTGACCAGCGAGGAGATGGCCGCGCACTGGGCCGGCTGGTCGAAGAAGTTCCCGATCGTCAGCATCGAAGACGGCATGGCAGAGGACGACTGGCGCGGCTGGGCGCTGCTCTCGCAGAAGATTGGCGACAAGGTGCAGCTCGTCGGTGACGATCTCTTCGTCACGAACACCAAGCGCATCGAGCGGGGCATCCTCGAGCGCTCTGCGAACAGCGTGTTGATCAAGGTCAACCAGATCGGCACGCTTACCGAGACGCTCGAAGCCGTCGCGATGGCGTCGAGCGCCGGCTGGACGTCCGTGATGAGCCACCGCAGCGGCGAGACGGAGGACACCACGATCGCTGATCTCGCCGTCGCCACTGGCTGCGGCCAGGCGAAGCTCGGCGCCCCGGCGCGCTCCGATCGCACGGCGAAGTACAACCAGCTCCTCCGCATCGAAGAAGAGCTAGGCCGCACCGCCGACTACGCGGGCTGGTCAGCCCTCAAGGTGCGCCGGTAACGAACTGCGGACTGTAAACTGCCACTGTGAACCCTCCCGACCACTACGCCGTCCTTGAACTCGCACCCGACGCGACTGACGCCGAGATCAAGCGTCGCTATCGGAAGCTCATGCGCGCGGTGCATCCGGACGCGAACGCGAACGACCCGCTTGCCACCCGCAAGGCCGCGCGCCTGAACGTCGCCTTCGAGACGCTCGGCGATCCGGAACGGCGGCGCGCGTACGATCAGCTCCACCCGCGGGCCCGGGCGACGAGCCGCCGCAAGCACTACGAGCACGTCGCGGAGCAGCCCGACTGGGAGGACATCGTCGCCGACAGCGTCTCGACGCGCGCCCCTGTGCACGTACACAATCCGCTGCCGACGATCGAGCCGGACGAGATCGAGATCGACATGGCGGAGCTGCGCGAGCAGGCGCGCGTCCGGCGTCGCATCGTCGTGACGAACCGCTGCGACTGCACGCTGACCGGCGCCGTGTCGACGTCGGAGCCGTGGGTATGGGGGCCCGTCGGTCGATTGACGATCAAGCCGGGGCAAAAGGCAGAGTTCGATATCGACATCGTGGCGCGCAAGGTGACGTTTCCCGGCATCTCCCGCGCGTTGTTCGTGGCGAAAGACTGGACCGGTGTCGTGCCGGTGAAGATCACCGGCTACGCCCCGAAGCTCCGCCGCACGTATACGGCCACGGAGTCGGCGTACGTCGCGCCTCGCCGCCGCCGCGCCGCGAGGGCGCGGTAGGTGACCACGCCACCGCTCCCGACGCCCGGACAGCGCGTAAGCGGCATCGATTTCCCGCAATCGTACGCCCTACCCGGCAAGCCGGACGATGCTGCATCAACGACGACGCACGACGCCTACCGCCAGGCGCAGTTCGTCCTTGGCGCTGACTTGCGGCTCCTCGCCGAAGGCATGGAACTCCAGCTTCGTATCCTCAACGACTCGTCCCACTCGCGATACCGCACGCACGCGTACGCCGCCGTCGTCGGTGCGTGGTCGCGCGTGTACACGTCGATGGCGGACGCGTGCCTGCTGGTCACGCGTGGCTCGTACGCTTCGGCGCCCAATCTCATACGCAGCGCGTGTGAGCTGATCGCGGCCGAGTACCAGCTCCATCACGAAGAAATGCCCGAGTTCGTCGGCTGGATGCTGGGGCACCTCAAGCCCGACGAGGAGCACAAGGCCTTCGACATCGGCCTCGGCCATTACTTCGCCGGCACGACGCTCGCCGCCGACCAGCAGCTGCGCGCCGTGTATCGCGCAGCCAGCGATCTCGGCCGCCCGAACTTCGGCGCGACGCTGCTGGAGATCGGGCCGGAGTCGAACAACACGCGCCTGGCGCTGACGTTCGCCGACGCGTCGTTCCACGTCGGCTGGGCGGAGATCGAGCTGGGCTGGCTGCTGCGCCTCTGCGAACGCCAGCTCGCCGTCGCCGCGCACTTGCGCGACGTGCTGAACATCACTGACGAGACGCACGCCGCCGTCGCGACGTACGCCCGCCGCGTGCAGGAGGCGCTCGACAACCAGAGCCGAGCGCGCATCGAGGAAGTGAATGGTGGCGACGGCATGAAACGCTGGCTCATCCACAACTTCCGCCGCCAGCCGTCGGCTGCGCCGAAGAAATATCTTCTCTGAGCAATGACTAGTCAGCCTTGCAGCGAGCGGCGCATGATGGCGACGGGCTGCTTCTGGAACCTCGTCAGTTCGAAGGTCTCCCAGCCGAGACGGGTGTACAGCGACTCGGCGCTCTCGGTGTAGAGGTACAGCTCCGAGACGCCGAACTCGCGCGCGCCGGCTTCGCACGCCAGCACCAGCGCGCTGCCGATGCCGTTGCTCCGGTGCTGGGGAAGGACGTAGAGCCCGCCGAGATCGGGCTTCAGCTCGGGACGCGGTTCGACGCCGTCTAGTTCGAGCACGACGGAGCCGACCGGCTCATCGTCGACGAACGCCACCCAGCTGCACGGCATGCCGTCCGTACGCGTCTTCGTCGCGAGTTGCGCCGTCCACGCGTCGAGCGACGTGTTTGCGTAGGCGCCGCCCCACTCGTCCCAGTGCCAGCGCGCGATCAGCGGGACGAGATCGAGGTGGTGACCGAGGAGGTCGATCGTGGTGCTCATCCGGCGCCGAGCGCTTCGACCGGCACGAGCGTTTCGCGCAATTCGCGCTCGTATGCGGCGACCTCGTGCGTGATGCGGTCATCGCTCCAGCCGAGGCGGGGCGCCATCACGCGGGCGGCACGCTCGGCGCCGTCGAGGGCGTGGCAGACGCTCCATCCGACAGGGAGGCGGCGGAGCAGCACGTCGGCCAGCGTGACGGCGTGCTCGTGCTCGACAGCGTACGCGACCTGCGCGAGCACGTCGGGATTGTGCTCGCAGATGCGCTCGCCGAGCGACGCGTCCGCCGCGATCATCGCGCGTATTTCGGCGGCGCGAGCGCCGTAGAGGGCGAGGGGGTCGCTGGTGTGCGACGCGCGGGACAGGCCTTCAGACGTGTCCGTACGCGAGGCAGCGGTGGCGGATGGGGAGGGCACGCCACCGCGTGCCCCTACACCGGGCGGCGGTGCGGTGTCGGACGGTGCCGTGTGCTTCTTGATGGCGGGGAGGGCCATGCGGGCGAGGGCGCGGTACGTCGTGAGTTTGCCGCCGACGATGGAGAGCAGGCCGTTGGGGCCGCCGCGCTTGGCGTGATCGATGATGAAGTGGCTGCGCGGGATCTTGCTTTCGTCGGTACCTGCGGGCATCCACGGGAGGGGACGCACGCCGCAGTACGTGTACAGCACGTGCTCGCGTAGGAGCGGCGTCGCCGGGAAGAGCCACGTCGCCTCGTCGAGCAGGTAGCACAACTCGTCGGGCGTGCAGCGCGCCTGTGCGGGGTCGCCGTCCCAACGCGTGTCCGTCGTGCCTACGAGCGTGTGGCCGTACCAGGGCAGGATGAAGAACGGGCGCCCGTCATCCTTCGCTGAGGCGAAGACGGCGTGCTGCGGGCCGCCGGGCCAGTCGACGACGAGATGGCTGCCCTTCGTGCCGCCGATCAACGGCTCGTGGCGCTGAGCATCGCTGCCCGCGAGCACCTGGTCCACCCAGGGGCCGGCGGCGTTGACGACGACCTTCGCTTCGACCTCGGCCGTCGCGCCCGTGCAGGCGTCGCGCAGCATCACGCCGCGCAGCACGTGTGCGGGCGATACGAGGCCGGTCGCCTCGACGTGGTTGAGCGCCACGCCGCCGGCGTCGGTGAGATCGCGGACGGCTTCGATGGTCAGGCGCTCCGGGAACTCGACCTGCGCGTCCGACATGAGGAATGCGGACGTAAGTCGGTCGCGGCTCAGTCCGGGCTCGTACGTATCGAGCGCGCGCGGTGGCATCGCTCGGTGGCGCGGGAGCGACTTGCGGAACGAGAACAGGTCGTAGAGCGTCAGTCCGATGCGAACCTTCCATCCGGGACGCGCGTCACCGCGATAGACCGGTATCAGCAGTTGCAGCGGGCGCACCAGGTGCGGCGCGTCACGCACGAGCGTCTCGCGCTCGCCGAGCGATTCGTACACGAGGCCGAACTCGCCGTGTTCGAGGTAGCGGAGGCCGCCGTGGATGAGCCGTGTCGCGCGGGACGTCGTGCCGCCGCCGAAGTCATTACGCTCGACGAGGAGCGTCTTGTAGCCGTGCAGCGCCGCCTCGCGGGCGATGCCGGCGCCGTTGATGCCGCCACCGATGACGACGACATCGAACTTCTGCTTCGCGACCTTGTCGAGCGTCGGCCTCACAAGCCGCTGCCGTGCGATGGGTCGTCCGTGACCCAGCCCTTCGCGCGACCAACGGCGCGCCGCCATCCGGCGACGAGAGCTTCTCGGTCGGACGGCAGCATGCGTGGCTCGAAGCGGCCGCCGTCCTTGCCGATTGCCGCGATCTCGGCCTCGTCGCGCCAGAATCCGACGGCCAGCCCGGCCAGGTACGCCGCGCCGAGCGCTGTCGTCTCGGGAGTGGCTGATCGCATTACGGGGCGTTGCAGCACGTCGGCCTGCATCTGCATGAGCAGGTCGTTCGCGACGGCGCCGCCATCGACGCGCAACTCGTGCATGCGCACGCCGGTCTCGCGCTCCATGAGCTCGACGACGTCCAGCGTCTGCAGCGCGATCGACTCCAGCGTGGCGCGCGTGATGTGGGCGGCGGTGGTGCCGCGCGTGATGCCGATGATCGTGCCGCGGGCGTACATGTCCCAGTGCGGCGCGCCGAGCCCCGCGAACGCGGGCACGACGTACACGCCGTCGCTGGATGGCACAGAGGCGGCGAGCGCTTCGCTGTCGGCGGCGCTCTTGATGATGCCGAGTCCGTCGCGCAGCCACTGGATGGCGGCGCCAGCGATGAAGACGCTGCCTTCGACCGCAAACCGCTGCTTGCCGCCAATGCGCGACGCCACGGTCGTCAGCAGTCCGTGCTGCGAGAACACCGGGCGGTCGCCCGTGTGCTGGAGGATGAAGCAGCCGGTGCCGTACGTGTTCTTGGCGTCGCCCGCATGGAAGCAGCCCTGTCCGAAGAGGGCGGCCTGCTGATCGCCTGCGATGCCTGCGATGGGGAGCGGCGCGCCGAAGATCGACGCGTCGGTCTCGGCGACGATGCCGCTGCTGTCGACGAGAGACGGGAGCATCGCGGCTGGGAGGTTCAGTTCGTTGAGCATGAGGTCGTCCCACTCGCCGTCGTGCAGGTTGTAAAGCATGGTACGGGACGCGTTCGTCGCGTCGATCACGTGCTCGCGTCCGCCGGTGAGCTTATGAACGAGCCAAGAATCCACGGTGCCGAACGCCAGTTCTCCCGACTCGGCACGCTGCTGCATGCCCTTGCCGCCGTTGTCGAGGAGCCAGCGCACCTTCGTGCCGGAGAAGTAGGCGTCGATGACGAGTCCGGTGCGAGATCGGACTTCGACTTCCAGGCCGCGCTTGCGCAGGTCCTCGCAGATCGCGGCTGTGCGGCGGCACTGCCAGACGACGGCATCGTTGATCGCTATGCCGGTGGCGCGATCCCAGACGATCGTTGTCTCGCGCTGGTTTGTGATGCCGATTGCCGCGATGTCCGCGATCTCGGTCTTCGTGTCAGCGAGCACTTTGCGCGCGGCGTCGAGCTGCGACGACCAGATCGCTTCGGGATCGTGCGAGACCCAGCCCGGTTGCGGATAGATCTGCGGGAACTCGAAGGCGGCCTGAGCGGCGGGAGCGCCGGCGTGGTCGAAGAGAATGGCGCGCGAGCTGGACGTGCCCTGGTCGAGCGCGAGGATGTACTTCGGCATAAGGGCAGTGTAGGGAAGGTGGGCCGGGCGCGCGAGATCGGCTCGTGTTGTGGTCGAGTGTGCATCGTACGGCTCGCGGTGTTGATGGTATGGCGTCGCCGGAGCGTTGTGCACGGTGGAGTAGATGCTTCGCTTCGCTCTGCATGACAAATGCGGCTGCGTTGTGGCTAAGCCGAGTCGTCCCAACGCTTGAGGATCGCTGCTTGCTCCGGCGTCGTGCGCACGCGCAGTGCGTCGAGGATTGCGGGGCGGCGGCGGATGTCTCGTTCGAGCTGTTCTTCGAGGATCGCAAGCAGCGGCGGGCGGTTGGTCGCGGCCAGGAGGAGTGCGAGATACGTGTGCAGTTCGTTGCTGATCTTGGCGCTCATGATCGATGCGAGGGAGGCGTAGGAGTCGTCGAACTCGCGCTCGACGATCGTCTCGGCGAGTTTGGTGAGGAGGGGCTCATCGGTCTGCTCGAGCGCGTCACGTGTCAGGCGAGCGAGGCAGAGTGACATCACCTCGGGCGGCGCGTCGACGAGCAACTCGACCGCGGCTTCGACGAGCGCGGGTTCGGGCCGGTCGGCCGCTACTAGCCATTGGTAGACGGCGAGTTGGTGCCCCATGCCGGCGAGGAGCTGGATGGCAGTATTGGCGGGCTCCGGCGTGAACTCGCTTGAGTCGCCGACATGCTCAACGGCGACATACGGGAAGAGATCCGGATCGGTCGCGGCGATCAGGCGCAGACCGAAGGCACGCAGGTTGGCGGTGCCGTCGACCCCCATCGATTTCTCATAGGTGTCGCTGGCGCGCATGCCGATCGATATGTCGCGCACATCGGCGAATATCAGGAGGACCCGCGTGATGAGCGTGCGGATGTGTGCACCGGGATCGCGTTTCTCGCCTTCGGCATCGACTTCACTATAGACGGTGAGAATCTGCTCGCGCAGAGACGTCAGCGGGCGATCGAGCAGGGCATCCAATGCGGCTTCGCGCGCGAGGCGATCGCCGGAGGCGAGTAGCTCCGAGACGCACGCCGCGAACGGCTTCTCGTCGCCCGTCGCGAGGATCTTGAGGCGGGAGACGTCCGGTGAGGCGGGGCGCTTCTTGGGTGGCACACAAGCTCCGATGAAGACGAAAGGGCCGCCTCGGGGCGGCCCTACAACTTACAACGTCTCACGTCCTGCGCGCTGTTAGCGGCTCGGCACTTCCATCAGCGGGATGACATCGTCCATCGTGTGGCTCACCGCTGTGTAGGTGCCGGCTTCCATTTCGGCGATGATCTTTTCGCCTTCTTCGATGAGCGCGCTCATGAACTCGGGTTCGTCGACGGTCTTGACGATCTCGCCTTTGCGGAAAATGACGCCGCGGCCCTTGCCGCCGGCGATGCCAAGGTCGGCCATCTTTGCTTCGCCGGGACCGTTGACTACGCAACCCATGACGGCGACCGTGAGGATCTTTCCGCGTTTGGTGAAATGTTCTTCGACCTTGTTCGCCAGCGGGATGAGCTCGATCTCGATGCGGCCGCACGTCGGGCAGGCGACGAGTGTTGCGCCGCGTTTGCGGAGGTTCAGCGTGTTGAGGATATCCCAGCAGATCGGCACTTCTTCGACAGGGTCGGCGGCCAGCGAGACGCGGATGGTGTCGCCGATGCCCTCGGCGAGCAGGATGCCGATGCCGATGGCGCTCCGCACCGATCCGGCGCGCGGCGTGCCCGCTTCCGTAACGCCGAGATGCAGCGGGTACGGCACGAGCGTCGCGAGCCGGCGGTACGCCTCGACCATCGTCGGGACGTCAAACGCCTTCATGGAGATCTTGATGTCGTCGAAGTCGGCTTCGTTGAGGACCTTGATCTCCCAGAGCGCCGCATCGACCATGCGATCCGGCAACGACGGGGGAAGCTCACCTTCTGCTAGTGCGCGGATCGGCGGCAGCGAACCTGCGTTGACGCCGATGCGGATCGGCATGTTGTGCTCTTTCGCTTCGCGCGCGACCTGTTTCACCTTTTCGGCGTCGCGAATGTTGCCGGGGTTGAGGCGTAGGCCATCGAAGCCTCCGCGGATGGCGGCCAGCGCCCAGCGGTAGTCGAAGTGGATGTCGGCGATGATCGGCAGCGGCGCCCGCTTCACGATCTCCGGGATGGCGTCGGCGGCAGGCTTGTCCGGAATAGCGATACGGACGATGTCGCAGCCGGCTTCCTTGAGTTGGTCGAGTTGTGCGACCGTGGCATCGACGTTCTCCGTGATCGTCGCGCACATCGACTGGACGGCGATGGGTGCATCTCCGCCGACCTGGACATCGCCGACGAATACGGGCTTGGACTTGCGTCGAGGGCTCATCATTTCAGCAGGGTGTCTCCGTTTAAGATGCGCACGATATCGAAGTAGGTGATGACGAGTGCGAAGAGGATCATCGCACCGAACCCCGCCAAGTGTACCAGCGCCTCCTTTTCGGGCGCGACGCGCTTCCCGCGACGGAGGAACTCGACGAAGATGAACGCCAAGCGTCCGCCGTCGACCATGGGGATGGGCAGGGCGTTCAGCATCGCAAGGCTCATACTGATCAGCGCGGCGAAGTTGAGCAGAGACAGCCAGCCGGCTTGGTCGACAACTTCGCCGGTGGCCTGCGCGATGCCGACCGGTCCCGTGAATGGCGAATCGCCGAAGCCGCGGATAACGCCCCAGATCTGGTTGCGCGCCATGATCAGCGATTCGTAACTGAGGCGCGCGCCGTTCGGGATGGCTTCCCACGGTGGCTGCGCTTCGCGTTCGATGGGGACGATGTATGCCTGCGGGACGGCGAACTCGTAGCACGGGAACTCGGTGCCGGCGAACAAGCGCGTCTTCAACGCTTCGGCGGCCGCCCGCGATTCTGGATCCTCGGCGCCGCACTGGGCGGCGGTGAGCGGTCTGAAGCCAAACGCCGCACCGCCGAGGCATGCCGCCGGAGCCCCTGCCGGGACCTGTTCTTTGTATTCGACGAAGTTCTTCTCGGATTGCGTCTGGATCTCCACGCGTTCCGCAGCTGTCGTCGTCGTGGCCTGCGAGTGCGCTGGAGAAATGCTAATCCCGATCGGACCCTGCGATCGCTTAACGCCGCACTCATCGAGGTACGACTTCGGGTTCCAGCGCGAGTACACCGACTTGGTGATGTTCTCAGTACCGGTGCGTGGGTCGGTGCGCTTAAGCGTGAGATCGATGTTCGAGCCCTGGTACACCCGCAGGAGGTAGGACGCGTCCTGCTGGCTCTTGATGCCGCGTCCGTTGACCTCGAGGATCTGGTCGCCTGCGCGCAGATCGGCGCTGGCGGCTGGACTGTTTGGTACGACCTCGACGATGCTTGCGCCGGCGACGGAGATGTCATGCGGGATCATGAGGCCGGCGCTAAAGAGCGTGATGGCGAGAATGAGGTTCATGAATACGCCGGCGCCGATGATCACCGTGCGTTTCCACTTCGGCTGTGCAGCCAAGCTTTGCGGGTCGGTCGGATCCTCTTCTCCGAGCATGCGGACGAATGCACCAAGTGGGATGGCGTTCACCGTGTAGTCGGTATCGCGCCAGCGGAAGCCGAAGAGTCGCGGCGGCAATCCGATGCCTGCCTCCAGTACCTTCACGCCGAACATCTTCGCCGTGACGTAGTGGCCGGCTTCATGGACCACAAGCAGTCCCAGCAGGATGCCGAAGAACGGCAGGATGGATTGGGTTAGTACGTCCACATCGCCTCGCCCGCCCCGCGGAAGCGGGGCTCATCTGCATGTACGTTCGCTTGCGGGTGGCGGTTCATCGCGCGCGGACCATCGGCTGTGCCGCGCGCACCCGCTCCATTGCGAAGGCGCGCGCCCAGGCGTCAGCTTCGAGAATCGCTTCCAAGGAAGGATCGGCCGTGCCGGAATGGCCCGACAGTGCCGAATCCACCACCTTCGCGATATCTGTGAACCCGATGGCACCTACGGCAAACTGCTCGACGGCCACTTCGTCCGCCGCGGCGAGCACCGCGGGCCAGGTGCCACCCTTCGCGCCGGCTTCGAGGGCCAGGCGGAGGCACGGGTAGCGGCTCATGTCCACGTCGCCGAAGTTCAGGGTTTTCGCGCGTGCCAGGTTCAGCTTCGGTACGCCCGCGCCCGCCACGCGCTCCGGGTAGCTGAGGGCGCACTGGATGGGCAACCGCATGTCTGGCTCGCCGAGCTGCGCCTTCACGCTGCCGTCGTGGAACTCCACGAGCGAATGGACGATGCTCTCGCGGTGCATGACGATCTCGATGCGGTCCATCGGGACGTTGAACAGCCACCGCGCCTCGATGGCTTCGAGCCCCTTGTTCATCAGGGTCGCGGAGTCGATGGTGATCTTGCGGCCCATATCCCATGTCGGGTGGCGGAGTGCGTCGCGGGGCGTCACGTGCTCGAGCTCGCGCGCCGGCAGGTCACGGAATGCGCCGCCGGAGGCCGTGAGAATGAGCTTCTCGACGGAGGCTATGTCCTCGCCCCAGAGGCACTGCCAGATGGCGCTGTGCTCGCTATCGACGGGGCGCAACTCCCCGCCGTGGCGCTCGGCTTCCTGCGTGATGATGGCGCCGGCCATCACCAGCACTTCTTTGTTGGCGAGGGCGACGGCCTTGCCCGCGCGGAGGGCGGCAATCGTCGGCCCCAGGCCGGCAGCGCCGACAGTGCCGACGACGACGATATCGACATCCGGGTGCGCCGCCATCTCTTCCATCGTGGCCCAGCGCGTCTTCCTGCCGGAGGCCGCTTTGAGGTTCATGTTGCGCTCGGCGTTCTGGCACCAGACGAAGTCCGGGTGGAACTCGCGCGACTGATCTTCGAGAAGCGTATGGTTGCTGCCGCCAGCGAGGGCGACGACGCGGAAGTGGCCGGGGAGGTGGCGAATGACGTCGAGTGTCTGACGTCCGACGGAGCCTGTAGAGCCGAGGATGGCGACGCCCCTGACGCGTTCGGTCATGCGATCACGGTACCATACGCCCCGCTTGGGTGCCGATGCGGGTATGCAGTTCCGGCATGAGAATTGGAGGCTGGGGGTTAGAGGCTGGAACTGCTGGCGCTGCATGAGGAATGCGCGCCTTACGCCTCGCCGCGCTGCTTAGAAGACGACCTGGGTGAACACGTAGGTCAGGGCGAAGGTGAAGAGGATGGAATCGAGGCGGTCGAGGACTCCGCCGTGGCCGGGGATGAGCTCGCTGGCGTCTTTGATGTGCATGCGGCGTTTCATGGCAGATTCCGCGAGATCTCCGGCTGCGGCGGCGAGCGGGAGGAGCAGTCCGAGTAGTGCGAGCTTCCACGGTTCGGTCGTGAGGTCGAACGCGATGCCCAGCGTGGCGACGGCGGCGAATCCGGCGCCCCAGCCGCCGAAGAAGCCCTCCCACGTCTTCTTCGGGCTGATGCTCGGCGCAAGCAGGCGGCGGCCGATCGCGCGGCCCGTGAAGAACGCCGCTGTGTCGACCGCGAAGGTGCTGAGCGCCGTCAGGTAGACCCAGTCGCGACCGTCGAAATCGACATCGCGCAACTGCACGAGGAAGCTGCCGAGGATGCCGACGTAGGTGACTCCGAACGCGATCCATGCGGCGTCATCGAGCGCGCCGTTTTCGGTGGGGCTGATCGTGACGGCGATCGGCGGGATCGCGAGCGCGGCGCCGAACCAGATGTACTGACGATAGTCGCCAGTGTGGGCGCCGACCGCGACGCCAGCTACGAGCAGCGCCGTCAGCACGCAGACCGGGTCGAACCAGTCGCGGCGAACGTGATTGAACTCGAGTGATGCGATGGCAAGCGCAGCAGCGACGACGCCGACGTACCAGTTGCCGCCGATGTAGATGATCGCGAGGATAGCGGGGACGCCGACGGCCGCGCTGGCGACCCGTTGAGTCAACAACCGCCGCTCACTTGCGAGCGCGAGGCTTCGCGCCATTCACCGGTTCGACGCCCCCAAACCGGCGCTCGCGCGACGCGTAGGCATCGAGGGCGCGGTCGATCTCGGCCTCGTCGAAGTCGGGCCAGAGCGTGGGCGTAGCGTAGAACTCTGCGTAGGCGGACTGCCACAGCAGGAAGTTCGACAGGCGCATTTCTCCGGCCGTGCGGATGATGATATCGGGATCACCGATCTCGGATGTGTAGAGGTACGAGGCGAAGAGCGCCTCGTCGACACGATCGGGCTTGACGCGATCGGCGAGCATGCGGCGGGTCGCGTCGAGGATCTCGTCGCGTCCGCCGTAGTTGAAGGCGAGGGCGACGGTCATCCGGTCGTTGTCCTTCGTCAACTCGATCGCCTGCTCGACTTTCTCGCGGATCTTCGGTTCGAGCGGATCGAGGCGGCCGATGTGGACGAGCCGGACACCGTTCTTGTGCAGTTCCTTGATCTCGCGGCTGATGACGCGCGGGATCAGGCGCATGAGGGCGGAGACCTCTCGGCGGGGTCGCGTCCAGTTCTCTGTGGAGAAGGCATAGAGGGTGAGCACTTCGACGCCGCGCTCGCCGAACGCCTGGATGATGCGCCTGATGTTCTCGGTGCCGGCGCGATGCCCGGCCTGGCGTGAGAGGCCACGTTGCTTCGCCCAGCGGCCGTTACCGTCCATGATCAGCGCGACATGGCGCGGGACGGGACGCGATGATGCGGCACGCTTCTCCGCGGCCGTCATCGCGGGCGCGGGAGCGATCGCGGGCAGCGCGCCGTTGGGGGCGTGTCCGTTCGAGGGTTTGGACTTCTGACGTAAGCGCACTTGGTCTATCTGTCGCGGGCGCGCCCGCGCCTACACTTCGAGCAGCTCTTGTTCCTTCGCGTGCCCGTGCTTATCCACTTCCGCGACGTACTTGTCTGTGATCTTCTGGAGCCGCGCCTGCGCGCCGCGCTCGTCGTCGTCGGTGATCGCCTTGTCGTGCTGCGCCTTGCGGAAGTGTTCCAGCGAATCGCGGCGGACGTTACGGACGGCGATGCGTGCGTCCTCGGCCTTCTTGTGCACGGTCTTCGCGAGCTCCTTGCGCCTGTCCTCGGTGAGCGGCGGGACGACCAGGCGGATGATGTTGCCGTCGTTGGTCGGCGTCAGGCCGAGGTCGGACTTCTGGATTGCCTTCTCGATCGCGCTCAACTGGGTCTTGTCCCAGGGCTGGATGGTGATGAGCCGTGGCTCAGGCGAGTTGATGGCCGCCATCTGATTCAGGGGAGTGGGCGTGCCGTAGTAGTCCACCTTCAGGGTTTCGACCAGGGACGGGCGAGCACGGCCGGTGCGGACTGTGTCGAGATCCCGATCCAGCGCGCTCACGGCGCTCTGCATGCGGTGCTCCGCGTCATTCAGAATCCCGTCGATCATTGGTGACCGGTTCCCTCCAAGCGGGGTTATGGTACCGCACGCGCGGGACCGGCGAGATGCCGGCCGTGCATGGCGGTGCGGCTAGGCTTTCGCCGGCTCGAGGAGCGATTCCTCGGCGCCGACGCGGGTGCCGATATTGGCGCCGCGCGCCGCATCGACGATGCTGTTCGGGTGGCCGATGTCGAAGACGACGATGGGTAGGTCGTTCTCCATGGCGAACGAAAGGGCAGTGCTGTCCATGACCTGCAGGCGGCGGCTGAGCGCGTCCATGTACGAGAGTCTGGCGAAGCGGCGGGCGTTTGGCTGTTTGCGGGGGTCGGCGTCGTACACACCGTCGACGCGGTTCTTCGCGACGAGCAGCGCGTCGGCGTCGATCTCGATCGCGCGCAGCGCCGCGGCCGTATCGGTGGTCATGTAGGGGTTACCGGTGCCTGCGGCGAAGATGACAACGCGCCGCTTCTCCAGATGGCGGATGGCGCGTCGGCGGATGTAGGGCTCGGCGACCTGCTGGACGGGGATGGCGGTCTGCATGCGGACATCGCCACCTACGTGTTCGATCGCGTCCTGTAGCGCGAGGCCGCTGATGACGGTCGCGAGCATACCGGCGTAGTCGGCGGTTGCGCGGTCCATGCCTGTCTGGCTGGCAGTCGCGCCGCGCCAGAAGTTGCCGCCTCCGACGACGACCGCGACCTGCACGAACTCGCTTGCGGCCTTGATCTGGGTGGCGATGCTGTTGACGGTGACCGGGTCGATGCCGAAAGCGGCGTCGCCCATGAGGGCTTCGCCGCTGACCTTTAGCAGGATGCGCTTGTATGGCGCTGTGCCCATGCCAGGCTCCTACTGCCCCAGTTCGAAGCGCGTGTAGCGGCGGATGCGGATGTTTTCGCCGGTTGCGGCAATCGCTTCCTTCACCAACTGCTCGACCGTGCGCGAGCCGTCCTTGATGAGCGGCTGCTTCATGAGCACCGTCTCCTCGAGTGAGCCCTCGGTGTCGGGCGGGAGCTGATCTTCGCTGATCACGAGCGTCGTCGGGATGCCGGCGATCTGAAGCGCGATGTCGTGTACCAGGCTCTTGAACGTGTCCGTGCGGGCCACGAAGTCGGTCTCGCAGTTCACTTCGACCAGCACGCCGATGCGGCCGCCAGCGTGGATGTACGAGTCTACGAGCCCCTGACCGGTTTCGCGTCCGGATTTCTTGTCGGCGCCGGCGATGCCCTTCTCGCGCAGGACTTTGACCGCCTTCTCTACGTCGCCGTCCGTCTCATCGAGGGCTTTCTTGCACTCCATGACGCCCGCGCCCGAAAGGTCGCGAAGCTGCTTGACCGCGTCTGCTGTTACTGCCACGTCCGTGTTCCTCTCTCGTGTGTCCCTGGTATCGATGCCGATGCTATGCCGACGGCGGTGCGGCCTCCTGGGAGGCGTAGCTGACCGGCGCCGGCTCCGGATCGTCAGGCGAGGCGGAGAACGTGCCGCTCACGGATGCCATGTCGAGGCCTTCGGTGTCGTCCGCCTCGGCGGCGTACCCCTGCAGGTTGCGGCCTTCAAGGATCGCATCGGCGATCTTGCTGGCTATGAGCTTGACGGCCCGGATGGCATCGTCGTTCGCGGGGATCGGGTAGTCGACCTCGTCGGGGTTCGAGTTGGTGTCGCACATCGCGATGATGGGGATGCGCATGCGGAGCGCTTCCGTGACCGCGATGCGCTCCATGGGCGGATCGACGATGAAGAGCGCGGCAGGCAGGCGCTTCATGATCTTGATGCCGCCGAAGTAGCGGTTCATCTTCTCAATCTCTTCCATGAGCTTGCCGGCTTCCTTCTTGATGAGGAGCCCGAGCTCGCCACGGTCGCGCCTCTCTTCGAGACGGATGAGGTGGTCGATGCGGCTCTCCATCGTCTGGAAGTTGGTGAGCGTTCCGCCGAGCCAGCGGTTCGTGACGTACGGCATGCCACAGCGGGTCGCTTCGGTCTCGATCGATTCCTGCGCCTGCTTCTTCGAGCCGACGAAGATGATCGATTCGCCGCGCGATGCGCAGCCGCGAGCGAAGTCCATCGCCTGCTTGAGCAGGGGGACCGTCTGTTGGAGGTCGATGATGTGGATCTTGTTGCGTTCGGTGAAGATGTAAGGCTTCATCCTCGGGTCCCAGCGATGTGTCTGGTGGCCGAAGTGGACGCCTGCTTCGAGGAGCGCCTTCATGGATACGGAAGAAACCGGGGCAGCCGCAGTCGTCATCACACACAATCCTTCCGGACATAAATTTGAGGCCTCGTCGGCCCCAGGGTCCGGTCTCTCTGATCTCGTAACCGCGGCAGTATATCAGGCGCCCCGGATACGCGACAAACGGGGTCGAAGACGCGAGACGCCACGCGCGCATAGGTGCGAGCCGGTCGCGACCGCCGCCACCAGCGACTACCACTACGCGACGACTCGAACTGATAAGGTTCACTTGCGATATCCGAACATGCTGTTACGACAGGCTGACGATGCCCTTCCTTCATTTTCGAAAGACAGAGCTGCGCGAGCGCTTCTATCCGCCGCAGTTCCGGGGGATGTACGACCGCTTCTCCGACGTTATCCACCAGTACGTGCAGCGCGGCGACGTGATGCTCGATGCGGGGTGCGGCAGCGGACGTGTGTTCCAGTACCAGTTCGACGATACGCAGAAGCCGCGGCTGATCGTCGGCGTGGATGTGACGGATGAGCCGGCGGGCAATCGGAATATCGATGCGGCAGCGCGCGCGGATCTGGGTGCGTTGCCGTTTCACGATGGGACTTTCGATATCGCGATCTCGAGCCACGTGGCGGAGCACCTGACGCAGCCGGAGCGCGTGTTCGGCGAGCTGTCGCGGGTGCTGAAGCCGGGCGGGCGGCTACTGATCCTGACGCCGAATCGCTGGCACTACGTGACGGTGAGCTCGGCGTTGCTGCCGTACTCGTTCCACCGGCGCTACAACTCGTGGCGCGGCATTGATGTACACGACATCTTCCCGACGGTGTATAAGGCGAACACCGCTCGGCGCTTGCGGTCGCTGTACGACGGCGCGGGGATGGATGTCGAGGAGTTGCTGCAGTTCGAGACGGAGCCGGAGTACCTGGCGTTCAGCACGCCCACATATGCGCTTGGCGTGGGGTTCGAGCGGGTGGTGAACCGGTTCGAGGCGCTGAAGCACGCTCGGGTAAATTTGCTGGCGGTGGGCGTTCGGCGTTAGAGGTCGGATGTTGGAAGGCGCGCGGCTTGCGGCGCCGTCCTGTTGGCCGGGGCGGCGGTGCTGGTCGGGGTAGATTCTTCGCTTCGCTCTGAATGACAGTGGACTGGATGACATGCGCATTCCCGCGCGCCGGACCGGGCCTACCGGGCGTTTGTTACTATGAGCCACCATGCTTACTACGCGGATCATTCCTTGCTTTGACGTCGACAACGGGCGCGTTGTGAAGGGCATCTCGTTCGTCGAGTTGCGGGATGCGGGCGACCCGGTGGAATTGGCGAAGGTGTACGACGCCGAAGGTGCGGATGAGCTGGTGTTTCTCGACATAACGGCATCGAGCGACAATCGGACGACGACGTACGACATGGTGGCGCGGACGGCGGACGAGGTGTTCATCCCGTTCACGGTCGGCGGCGGCGTCCGGAGCGACCTGGACGTGCGGGTGCTGCTGGAGTTGGGCGCGGATAAAGTCTCGCTGAACAGCGCGGCGGTGGCGGATCCAAAGCTCGTGAGCGTGTGCTCAGAGCGCTTCGGCGCGCAGTGCATCGTCGTCGCGATCGATGCGAAGTCGACCGGGAAGGGCTCGTGGGAGGTGTACACGCACGGCGGGCGCAAGCCGACCGGGCTGGACGCGGTCGCGTGGGCGAAGCGCGCCGTGGAACTCGGGGCAGGCGAGATCCTGCTGACCAGCATGGACGCGGACGGCCACAAGCATGGCTACGACCTGCCGCTGATGCGCGCGATCAGCGAGGCGGTGGAAGTACCCGTGGTCGCCAGCGGCGGCTGCGGCACACCGCAACACATGGTCGATGCGGTGATCGAAGGGAAGGCGGACGCGGTGCTTGCTGCGAGCATCTTCCACTTCGGCGAGTACTCGATCCAGGCGACGAAGCGGCATATGGCGGCGCAAGGCGTCGCTGTGCGTCTCGCGCCCTGAAGTTCATCCACATAAACGACATCTCGAGTTGCTAACGATAATCGGCTGCCCCGTACGGGTGGCGAGGAGAGAGTGATGCTCACGTACAACGCACAGGGGCTGATCCCCGCAGTGATCCAGGACGACGAGACGAACGTGGTACTGATGTTGGGGTACATCAGCCCGGAGACTCTGCAGATGACGAAAGAGAAGGGGCAGGTCGTGTTCTACAGCCGGAGCCGCAAGGAGATCTGGCACAAGGGCGCGACGAGCGGGGACTATCTGGAAGTGCGGTCGATCAAGGCGGACTGCGAGGACAACTCGCTGCTGATCCGTGTGAAGATGCTGGGTGGCGCGGTGTGTCACACCGGCGCGAAGGCATGCTTCTTCAAGGATGTTGAGGAATTGGCGTGACGGGCCCTCCCCCCGGCCAGTCTCCTAGGGCGAATCTCCGATCGGCCACCCTCTCCCACTGGGGGAGAGGCTCGGATGGCGAGCCCGAGTAGGACTGCGGCGCCGTCCGACGTAGATCCCTCGCTTCGCTCGGGATGACGATTAGGCGCTCGGGATGACAAGACGAACATGGGCCTATCAGTTGGCCGCGGCACCCTGCGGTGGTACGGGCGCGCCTTTCTCGAGGGCGATCACGTGCTGCAGCGCGGCTACGGCTACTTCGATCTGGGCGTCGTCGGGGTCGCGGGTGGTGAGGGACTGGAGCCAAATGTTGGGGCGGTAGATGAGTGAGAAGATCGCATTGCCCTCGAAGCGTTGGGCAAGGCGGAGGACTTCGTAAGCGAGTGCCGCGATGATCGGAATGAGCAGGATGCGTTCGACGATGCGGAGCCAGATGGGCGGGGTCCCGAGCAGTAGGAACATCACGAGTGCGATCACCATGACGGTGAGCAGGAACGCGGTGCCGCAGCGCGGGTGGGCGTTCGGGTACTCGCGGATGTTCGTGGGTGTCAGCTCGCGGCCGTGCTCGTAGGCGTGGATCGCTCGGTGCTCTGCGCCGTGATACGCGAAGACGCGGCTGACGTCCCGCATGCGGCCGATGAACCAGACGTAGCCGACCAGCATCGCTAAGCGCAGGATGCCTTCGGCGATCACTTCGATGTAGTCGTTGCCGAAGACGTTGCCGAGCCAGCTCGTGAGAAGCACCGGCGCCACGAAGAAGATGGCAGCTACGAGCACGAGCATGACTCCAAGCATGGCGGCGAGCTGCGACGGGCTGACCTCTTGCTGTTCCTCGCCCAGCGCGACCTGCGACGACCAGGTGAGGGCGCGCACGCCCAGCGCCAGGGTCTCGTACAGGACGACCATGCCGCGCAGGATCGGGATGCGGCGCGGCCAGCCGGTGTAGATGCCGGTGAGCGCTTCGCCGCGCTGGACGATTTCGCCGTTCGGTGCACGCACAGCGACCGCCATGTGACGCGGTCCGCGGATCATCACGCCTTCCATCACGGCCTGGCCACCGTAGTAAAGGTTGGTCGCGGCGTCGGGCGCGCGGCTCACAGCTCCTGCCGTTCGAACTGGAGCAGCGCGAGGGTGGTGAGGACGACAACGGCGACGACAGAGGCGATCGGGATGGTGAGCAGCGGCGATGTCAGCTCCGTGTCCGCGGCTGCCGCGACGGCTGCCAGCGGTAGGTAGGACGGCAGCACTCGATACGTCCATTCCAATGACGCGACGGCGGGCACGAAGTTGGGCAGGAACCACACGGCCAGAGTGATCAACGAGACGGGTGTCACAGACCGAAAGGGCACACCGAGCGCGATGGTGAGGAACGAGAGGAAGGCCACTTCCACGCTGAGGATGACGCAGGCGAGCAGGATGCGCGCAGCGGGTAGATCGGCGAAGAGCACGAAGGTAATCACGAACCAGATCACGGTTGGGATCAGGACGAGCGTGATGATGTTAATGGCCGTGTGCGCGGACGCCTTCGCGAGCACGTATGAAGGGCGCGAGACCGGCTTCGTGAGGATCCATGCACTGATGCCTACGGCGCGTTCGCGTGTCATCGCATCTACGGTGGAGGCGATGACCATGAGCGAGCCGAGATATCCGACGAGCGCAGACCATGAGCCGACGATCCCCTGCATGCCGTCGATATCGATTTCGTGCCGCGCACCGTCACCGAAATTCTCGACCTGGAAGTATGCGATCACGGGCACGAGCAGGAGCGCGCCAGTCATGATGACCAGAAAGATGATGATGCGCTTCGAGCGGCGCGCCTCGAGGAACTCCTTCTGGAAGAGCACGCCGAAGCCGGGCAAGAGTGCGGTTTGCTTCCCGTTAGGTTGCGGCATCGCCCACCGATTCCATGAAGATCTCCTCGAGGCGGAAGCGCAGCGGTTCGCAGGCGATGAGGACTTCGTCGGCGTCGACGACGGTGCGGGGGAGGGCACGCTTGGCATGATCGTCGTCGCGCACATCGACCATGAACGTGACGCGGCCGTCGGTCGCCTCAGCGGGCTCGACGGCGGTGACCCAGGGCATCGAGCGCAGGTGGTCCGCGAGAGTGGCTGAGGGAGCCTCGACGGTGAGGCGGAACCGGCCGAGTGACGCCGACATGAGGTCGCGCATGACGCCCTGCCGGACGACGCGGCCGTCTTTCATGATGGCGATGTGGTCGGCGACGCGCTCGACATCGTCGAGGATGTGGGTGGAGTAGAAGACAGCGATGCCGCGGTCGCGAAGCGTGCGGAGGATATCGAGCACGTCGCGGCGGCCGATCGGGT
Organism: Chloroflexota bacterium; assembly: GCA_031400455.1. Classification (GTDB taxonomy): domain Bacteria; phylum Chloroflexota; class Dehalococcoidia; order DSTF01; family JACRBR01; genus JANXYW01. The sequence continues at coordinate 152,026 of JANNPX010000019.1, forward strand.
CGAGCGACGACGAGGGCTCGTCGAGGATGACGAGCCGGGGGTCGCCCATCAGCGACTGGGCGATGCCAAGTCGCTGCCTCATACCGCCCGAGTAGCCACCGCAGGCGCGATCGGCTGCGCCCTCGAGGTCAACGAGCTTGAGTGCTTCGCGCGCGCGCTCTGCGACGGGGCGCGTGGCGAGTGGGTAGAGACGGCCGACGAACTCGAGCACTTCGCGGCCGGTCATCCACTTGGGGTACGACGGATCCTGCGCGAGATAGCCCACTTCGCGGCGCGATTCGGCGCTGAACTGCTCGACGGGCGTGTCGTAGATGGAGCAGCGGCCGGAGCTGGCGAGCGAGAGCCCGAGCAGGACCTTGATAGTGGTGGTCTTGCCGGCGCCGTTGGGGCCGAGGAAGCCAAAGATCGAGCCGGCGGGCATCGTGAGGTCGACGCCGTCGAGGGCGCGGACACGCCCGTACGACTTCGTGAGGCCTTCGCAATGGATGGCGGGGGCTTCGGTCACGCGTTCAGCATGGATGGCGTGGGGAGGTGCGGTCAAGGTCAGTCGTTGGAGGTTGGATGCTGGAGGCGGGAGGCGAGACACGGGAAGCGGGGCGTTGGGTGGAGGTTCGTTCGGGTCGGGCCTTTGCTGGGCGGATCGAACGCCGGAGTTAGAACGCGGGGGATCCTTCGGCTTCGCTCAGGATGGCGTTCGGGTTGGTTGCATGAGATGGGGGCCAGGCGTTGCGGGCGGGGCGCTCGCGCTCCATCGCGGGGCGACGGATGATGATGACCTAGAACGGGCAGATGATGGCCGGGTCGAATGGGGGGTTGGTGTAGCCGAAGTTCCAGAACGCCTGATACTCGGCGAGGTTAGCGTTGATATCGTCGCGGACGGCGGCGCAGCCGATGCTGATGCTGTTCTTGGCGTTGAAGCCGGCCTTGAACGAGCCGGCGAGTTGATCGTGCAGGGTTTCCGGATGGTAGCTGCGCGAGCGATCGAGGTAGCCGTTCGCTTTCGCTGCATCGCCGCCGGCCTCGAGGACCGCGAGGGCTGCGCGGAAGAGCGAGTACGACTCGAACTCATTGCGCTCGCGCTTCGCTTCGTCCCAGATCTGCAGCGATGTATCGCCGACTACGGCGGCGTAAGCCGCTTCGGCGTCGGCGTAGTTGCCAGCCGTGAACAGCGTGTCCGCGTCTTTCACGGCGTGATAGAGGTACGTCGCCTTGTCGAGTTGCGTCGACTTGAGGGCGTACGCCGCGCCGTTCCACGCCCACGTCTCCGTGCGGGTGCGCTGCGGCCCCGCACCGACGCTGTTTTGCGCTCCGCCCGTCAGCAGCAGTTCCTGCGTGTTGTCCGCGCCGGGCTGGAACTTCGCCTGGGCGGAGGCCATGGTAATGCCGTCGGGAGGCGTGATCGCGGTGTAGCCGGCGGTGGCGCCCTTGAGGATGCGCACGGTGGTAGTACAAGTACTCGCATCGCAGCTGCCGGTGGCGAATGCGAACTCGCCGCCGCCGTCGCCGTTGAGGTCGCCTGCAGCCAACAGCGGATTGATCGGCTGCGTTGTCCCGGGCGGAACGACCTCGCTGGGATCGGATTGGTGCGCCACGGTGTAGCCGCTCGCGCCTGGATCGAAGACGATGATCTCGAATTGCGTCTCGCTGATCGCGGTCGGCGCGGCGAGCTTGTTCGTCAGCACGGCGACGACCTCGTTCGCGGGATCCTCGTCGGTGTTGGCGGCGATGCAGCCGTCGTCGGCGGAGATCAGCGGCATGCTCCAGGCCGCGAACAGCGCGGCGAGGCAGTTCGGGCCAGATGCTGATGGATCGGCGGTGAGGTACTGCGCGATGACGGTTGTGTATTCGGCGAACGAGACTGGCTTGCCGGGCACCGCGACCGGAATAGCTGTTGCGGTGGCGGGAGCCACGGTTGCCGTTGGCTGCGCGGGCGTCTTCGTGGACGAACTTGAGCCGCCGTTGCAGGCGCTTAGCGCCAACATACAGACGAGCGCCGAGACGATCCCTGTCTTGCTCATGCGTCTTCAGGTTACTTGATGGACACGCGGGACGCGCAGGTGCCGTATGGCTTGTCATTGTTGTGACGGACGGCGGTGCACGACTTCGCCGGCGACGATCGTGGCATCCACGCGCGCGTCGAGTATGCGCATTGGATCGTGCGTCGAGAGGATGTCCTCGGAGAGCACTACCAGATCCCCGCGGTGTCCGGGCGCGATTGTGCCGGAGCGATCATCTTCGCGGACTGCGCGAGCTGGGCCAGACGTGTAGGCGGCTAAGGCGACTTCGATCGGGAGGCGCTGTCCGGGGTACCAACCCTCAAGTGGATCGCCGCTCGCGTTGCGGCGAGTCACAGCGGCGTGGACGCCGGCGAGCGGATCCATTGTCTCGACCGGAGTATCGGAGCCGAACGCGAGGTTGACGCCGATGCTGTGGAGCGACGCGAAAGCGTAGGCGCCCGTGCCGCGCGCTCCCCAGGCGCGGTCGACCTTCGCCATGTCCTGCGTCGCGTGGATCGGCTGGACCGATGCGGTGACGTTCTCGTAGGCGAAGCGTGAAATATCGATCGACGCGAGGAGTTGCGCGTGTTCGATGCGACGCGGGAGATCGGGAGCCAGCGCGCGAGTGCGTGCGATAATGTCGAGCACCTCGCGGTTCGCACGATCGCCGATGGCGTGGATGGCGGGTGCGAGCCCCTGCTGCAAACAGCGCCGGACATCGCGTTCGAGATCGGCTGCGGGCTGCAGAGCAAGGCCCGTGTCCGTCGCGCCCTCGCAGGGTTCGAGCATCCACGCTGTCATCGATCCGAGCGCACCATCGGCGAAGAACTTCACGCCGCCGACGCGCAGCATGTCGTCACCATCGCCGGTAGCGAGGTTGCGCTCGATCCACTCGTCGAGCATGCGGTGCGACATGAAGGGTCGCACGCGCAGGCGGAGTTCGCCGGAATCGTTGAGCGCGTGCAGCGCCTGGAGCTCGCCCCGGCTGACGTCCATCGCGTGGACGCCCGTAACGCCGAGGCTGTGTGCGTGAGCGGTCGCCTGCTTGAGCGCGGCGATACGGTCGTCCTGATGCAGCTTAGGTGAGACGGCCGCGATGAGTCGCGATGCATTGTCGCGGAGGATGCCCGTGGGCTCGCCTGCGGCGTCGATGTCGATCGTGCCTCCATCAGGGGCGGGTGTATTTGCGCTGATGCCGGCTACCCGCAGCGCGGCGGTGTTTACCCACGTGCAGTGGCCGGACGTATGGGTGAGCACCACGGGTCGATCCGGCGCTACGGAGTCGAGGCTATGCCGGTCGGGAAATTGCGCGCCGGGCCAGTCGTTTTGATCCCATCCGGCACCGAGGATCCATGCGCCAGCCGCCGGGGTCCCGAGGCGTTCCGCGACACGGCGGACCGCTTCCTCGACTGACGGGACTGACTTGAGGTCGACAGACTGCATCGCGAGACCGGTGCCGAGCAGGTGTGTGTGGCTGTCGGTGAACCCGGGGAGGACGAGGCGGCCGCCGGCGTCGATGGTTTCGGCGCCCAACGGAATGTTCGCGTCGGCCTCGGCGCCGACGAACGCGATGACACCGTCCTGGATGATCGCGGTGTCAGCGCGCGGCGACTTCGGATCGCCTGTCCAGATGTTCGCGTTGCGGATGACGAGGGTGGTCATGGGCGAAGTGATAGCACGAGACGGAAGTGAGAGGCGAGAGGCGGGAGTGGCGGGTGCCTTACGCCGACTTTCGGCCGAAACAGAAAACGCGCCCGCCGGACTGGCGGACGCGTCGTCGTCGGTGCGCGATAAGAAATGCTATTTCGTCTTCGCCTGCGCGGCTGTGGACTTCTCGAGACGCTTGGTGAAGCGCTCGACGCGGCCGGCGGTGTCGACGATGCGCTGCTGGCCGGTGAAGAACGGGTGGCAGGCGCTGCAGATGTCGACGTGGAGGTCGGCCTTGGTGGCGCGGGTCTCCCAAGCGTTACCGCAGGCGCAGTGAACGTTCGATGCGACGTACTCGGGGTGGATCTTGGGCTTCATGTCCGGCTTTCTCAGAGGTTCGTCTGACCTGTGTCGTTCAGTCTAGCTCGCCGCGACAGCTTCCGCCGTGACAGCTTCCGCCTCGATGGCGTAGACGCTGATCTTCTTCCGGCGGCCCTTCGCGTACGGTTCGAACTTCACGGCGCCGTCGGCGAGCGCGAAGAGCGTGTGATCGCGGCCTACGCCGACGTTGCGGCCGGCGTGGAAGCGGGTGCCGCGCTGGCGCATGATGATCGTGCCGGCGAGGACGGCCTGGCCGTCGGATCGCTTGACGCCAAGGCGTTGCGAGTTGCTGTCGCGGCCGTTTCGGGAGCTGCCGACGCCCTTTTTGTGTGCCATGACGTCCTACTCCACCTTCTTACGTGCGCGCTTCGGCTTCTCGGCCGCCTCTTCCGCGGGCGCGGCCTCCGCATCGGCGAGGACGACGTCAGCGACGACGTCATCCGCGGGCGCGGCCTCGGGGACGGGCGCGTCGGTGGTCTTGCGGCCGCGGCGTACCTTAGGTGCTGGCTCGGCTGCTTCGGGTTCGGCGACCTTCGCGGCGCGAGGTTTGGGCTGCTGGCCGGGACCAAGCACGTCATCGACGAGAACCGTCGTGAACTGCTGGCGGTGACCGTTCTTCTTCCGGGCGCGGGTCTTGTTCTTGTAGCGGAAGACGAGGATCTTCTTCGCTCGCCCCTGCTCGGTGATGGTGCCCAGAACCCGCGCGCCCTCGACGGCGGGTGTGCCGATCGTGATGTTCTCGCCATCGGCGAGGAGTAGGACGTCGTTCAACTCGACGCTCTGCCCGGCTTCGCCGGGGAGGCGCTCGATCGTGACGCGGCGCCCTTCCTGGACGCGGTACTGCTTGCCACCGGTGCGTACGACCGCGAACACGGCATCCTCCAAACAACAGAATACCCGCCGTGCGGCAGGCATCGCCAGGCAGTCTATCGAGAGCTTCGGGAGTGTGTCAAACGGGGGGAGTTTGAAGTTCGCGGTTGGCAGTTCACAGTTGCTGGTTGGCGAAATCGAGGGTATTCCCCTACTGAAGTGCTGATCGGTACATGATCTACTTCGCGCATGATCGAACCAATCGAACGAGCCCCAGCCCCAAAGCGCCGCGTCGTCAAGGCGCCACTGCGGCTTTCGCGCGGAGCGCCGGCGCCGAACCAGGTGATTACGGGCGACTGCCTGGATGCGATGCGGGGATGGCCGGACGGGTGCATCGACCATTGCATCGTCGACCCGCCGTTCAACATCGGGTCGGGGAGCGGGCGGAAGGGCAAGAGTGGTCTCGGTTGGGCGTTCTCGTCGCACGTAACGATGGACGAGACGTGGGATACGTTCACCAAAGACGACTTCTACGAGTTCAACGTCGCGTGGCTGCGCGAGGTCGTGCGCGTCGTCAAGCCGAACGGGAACATCCTGGTATTCGGCAGCTATCACAACATCTACCAGCTCGGGCACATCCTGCAACATGTGCTCGATCGGCGCATCCTCAACTCCGTCGTGTGGTTCAAGCCGAATGCACAGCCGAACATCACGGCGCGCACACTGACCGAAAGCACGGAGCAGATCATCTGGGCGGTGAACGGAACGCCGGCGAAAGCGACGGGATGGACCTTTAACTACTGGGACGCGAAAGAGATGAACGGCGGCAAGCAGATGCGCAATCTCTGGGAGTTCCCGGTGACATCCAAGAAAGAACGCTCGGCGGGCAAGCACCCGTCGCAGAAGCCACTCGGGTTGCTGGAGCGCGCCGTGTTGCTAGCGTCTCAGCCGGGAGAGCTGCTGCTCGATCCGTTCGCGGGGGCTGGCACGCTGGCTGTGGCGGCCGCGAGGCATCAGCGGGAGTGGTTGCTAATCGAGAGCGTGCAGGAATATGCGGAGATCGCGCAGCGGCGGATTGCCGCGGCTGGGTGAGCCCTAACCCCCGGCCCCTTCCGCGCGAGGGAAGGGGAGCCTCGTTCGGAGTTGGTGCTTCTTCTATGGGGTTCTGAGCAGTGCGGAGTAGGTCCTTCGCTTCGCTCTGGACGACAGGGATGCGGGCGCACGTACACATCATCGGAGTGTCTGTTGGCGGTGTGACTCACAGCCGGGGACGGCTGTGCCACTCGCTTCCGCCCGTGGGTTGACGTTCTCAGTCCCTCGACTTCACCTGTGTGCTTGTGGCGGTCAGATAGCGGCGACCCGCGTCCGAGAGTTCGTAGCCGACTTCGTGGCTGATCGTTAGTCCGAGCGCTTTCAGTTTGCGGACGTGGGCTTTGAAGTCGAGTCGCTCCCAGTCAAGCTGGGCGCTGAGGATGCGGGCGGGGACTTGCGGCTGGTCCGCGATCGACTTGAGGACGGCGTGCGTCCAGGCGCCGCGCGGCGAGCGATTGTCCATTTTCGCGAGGCGACTCGCTACTTCATCGAGATCGAGCGTGCGTGTTGCTGCAGGCACTAGCGCCACGTCGCCGAGGAAGCGGAACTGGACGCGATGGAGCAGCGTGTCGTCGGCGACGTGCGTCTTCGTGTGCTCGCCGGCTAACTCCCGGATGTCGGCGACGCTCTTGCATCCGGTGAGGCGCACGTCGCGGCGGGCGATCATGGCGGCGGGAATGACCTGCACGTCATCTATGGCGATGGTGCCAAGCGGGGTGCGGTAAGACTTGCCAGCTTTCACCTTTGCTGAACGCCAGAGGCGGTACGAGACGGTGATCTCGCCCTTCGTGACGCGCTCGCGATCCCCTCGCCGGAACATCAACACGCTGATGCGCCTCCAGTCGGCAGGTCGACCGCGGGCTGGCCGGCCGTCCAGAGCTGCGGCTGTTCGGCGGCCTCGGTGAGGCGCGAGCACTGGATGCCGAGCAGGCGGAACTCGTCGCCGGGTGCGACGACGGCGTCGAGGAGTTGTGTCGCTACGGCTGAGAGGGCGGACACGTCGTCGGTCGGTGACTTGACGCTCGCCTGGCGCGTGATCGTGTGGAAGTTGCTGTAGCGGAGCTTGATGGCGATCGTGTGCGCCTTGACGTGAGAGTGCGCGAGGCGGCGTGACACTTCGGACGCGATGGCAGCGAGCGCGGCGCGGAGATCGGGGCCGTCGGGGAGATCGCGCGCGAAGGTGCGCTCGGCGCCAACGGATTTGCGTTCGTGCTCGATGGTGACTTCGCGGTTGTCGATGCCGTTCGCCATGTCGCGCAGGAACTCGCCGCTGGAGCCGAGGAGACGGTTGGCGTCGGCGGGGCTGCGCCTCGCCAGATCGCCGATCGTGCGGATGCCGGCGCGTGTCAGCACGGATTCGGTCTTGGGTCCGACGCCCCAGAGCGCGCGGACGGGCATCGGCGCGAGGAATGCGGCCTCGGTGCCGCGGAGCACGACGACGAGACCGTCGGGCTTCTCGAGATCTGAGGCGATCTTCGCGATGCTCTTGTTGCTGCCGGCGCCGACGGACAGCGTGAGGCCGGTGGCCTTCTTCACTTCGTCCTTGAGTTCGCGGGCGATTTTGCCGGGATCGGCTCCGTCGCGCACCCATCCGGAGACGTCCAGAAACGCTTCGTCGAGCGAGAGCGGTTCTACAAGCGGCGTGAGCGCGCGGAAGATAGACATGACGCACCCCGAGACTTCGCCGTAGCGGCCGAATCGCGGCGATACACGTACCAGATCGGGGCAGAGGCGAAGCGCGCGGCTCATCGGCAGTGCGGAGCGGATGCCGAACTTTCGTGCTTCGTACGACGCCGCGGCGACGACGCCGCGGCCTTCGGCGGAGCCGCCTACGACAACGGGTCTACCGCGCAGTTCCGGGTTGTCGAGCTGTTCGACGGACGCGTAGAAGGCGTCGAGGTCAGCGTGCAAGATTGTGCGGTCCACTCAGGCAGGATACAGGGGTTGGGCCTGCGGTTCGGCGGGTGAGTGTGGTTGGTCCGGCGGTCTTCTGCGACGGAGAAGGTCCTTCGCATTGCTCAAGACGACATCGTGCGCGACTCGGTTATTCGACGCGGGCGCTCGGAGCCGTTTGTTCATCCTTGGGGATGACGTGCCAGACCTGCATCTTGCCGCCGTCGGCGGCAGAACGCCCGTCGTCGTTTTCGTAGGCGAGCTCCAGGGTACCGCCGAGGCCGTCCTTGAACTTCTCCATGCCGGCCTGCGGGTAGTTGAAGTTCTCCTCGTCGCCGACGATGACCCACTGAACGTTGTACTTGCGGAGAAGGAGTCGGGCAGCCGCGGCGTCGTCGGTGGAGTAGAACGTCGTGATGTCGGCGTGGCGCTGGCCGATTGTTCCGCCGAACTTCACGCGCTGCTGCTCCTGGTGGAACTGCCAGCCGGAGACTGCGGGGAGGCCGGTGTAAGTGGCGACGCGGTTGCCCAGGCTGCGGTAGGACGGCGCGTTTGCTTCCATGATGGTGGGGGAGCCCTGCACGTTGGCGCGGATCCAGTCCACCATATCGCGGGTCAGCGCCATGTTGTGCGTGCCGCGCACGCCCGTGGACTCGTACTCGACGATGTACGGCGGGCCTTCGTTGAGGAAGGCGAGGCCGTCGTTGCCGCTGCCCTGCGCGGGATTGAAGCGATCGTGGATGCGGGCGCGCGTGCCAAAGTACGGGTATACGAGCGACAGGATGATGAGCAGTACGGCGACGCCGGCAAATGCGTAGCGTGGCGCCCTCACGATCGTGGTGTTGATGGCGCCCGCGCGCTTGAGGAACGCCTCCTGCGGTCGCATGACGGCGAAGAGGTACCACATGGCGAACGCCGAAACGACGCCCCACATCATCCAGACGTGCAGGTAGAACTTGAACACGGTGTTCATGCGGCCAACGTCGCCTTCGAGCGTGAACATCTCGACGCCGCCGGCGAGGCCGAGGCCGAGCGCCAGCATCGCGTAGACGAAGAGCAACACGGGAGCGGTGGCGGTTGGGCTGCGAAGTTCGCGTGCGGCGCAGAGGATGACGGCGAGAAGTCCCACTCCGGCAAGTCCGATGACGCCCCAGCGCTGGAACGTCGCGGCCCAGATCAGGAGCGCGCCCGCGACGATAAGCGCGGCCATCACGGGCAGTGTTTCGACGGGCTGGCGGCGGCGCGCGCTGCCAAAGAAGATTGTGCGGATCCAATTCGTTCGGGTGATCGCGCGGTTGAGGTTGAACAGCAGGAAGCCCGACATCAGAAAGAGCATGATGCCGAAGTGCGTGAAGTAGTCGGAGAGGTCGGTCGTCTGATCGGACTGCTCGACGCTGGAGTACGACTGGCTGTAGTTCTTCGCGATGTTGGAGAACAGCAGGAACGACAGCAGCCCCATGACGGCGGCTTTGAGCACGCCGATCGTAACGACGCGGAGCGTGAATCGCCCCTCTTTCGCGCGCTCACCGACGATCAGCGCTGCGGCGCTGAGCAGCAAGAACGGCGGGTAGTCCCACGAGTTGATCCAACGGAGCGCGCCGACGATCAGCGCGAGCACCAGCACCATGCCCCAACTGCTGATCTCGCGGGCGCGGAGATGTTCGCGCGCGGCGCCGACCGGATTGAGGCGCGAAAAGTTCATGACGACACCGAGGCCAACGCCCGCGGCCGTCATCGAGAACGGGATCGCGTACAGGTGGGCGTGGAGGTCGGCGAACAGGAACGTCCAGAACGGGAACTCGGTGATCGGCGTGACCGTGTTCTGCTGGCCGGGGATGATCGTGAGCGCGCGGCTGGGCGCCCACCAGTCGTAGCTGTAGACGAACTGGTGGAAACTGGCATCGCGGAAGAGCAGCGCTTTGAAGCCGCCAATCGTAGTCACGATGCCGCCGAGCAGCGGCGCGTCTGTATGCCACGGGCTAATCTTGTCGAGGTTCTCATTCAGGACGCCGACGGCGCGGAGATTGCCGGCGACCAGCACGAGGAAGATCGCGAAGATGCCGGCGATAATTGGGCCGCGCGCACCGATGGGCAGGCGCCCCGGCCGGCGCCGCATGAGGCGTCGCGTCGACTCGGCAAGGTTGTACGAGAGCGAGAAGGTAGCGGCGGCCGCCATAGAGAAGAACATCGGGACGCTGAGGTTGTAGGCAACCTCGGGCACGATTCCGGTGAGCTTGGTGACGGTGGCGGCGATGAACTGCCCGTACCAGTAGTAGTTGAGGTAGCCGCCCGCGTTCCATGGATCGATCGCACCCTGCGTGAGGTCGGTTGTGCGGATGACGCCGTTGAAGTAGGCGAAGTCCATCGGTTTTTCGCCGCCGTTGTACGGGTGGTAGAGGTCAGGGTTCTGCAGGCGGATCCAGTACGAGAATAGAAACGCCGCGAGGAAGACACCCTCACAGAAGAGCAAGAATCGCCAGCGTTCGCGGACGAAGGCGCGCACATCAGCGCGCCAGAGGTACGCAGTGGCGAGGCCGACCGCGATCATCAGAGCCAGCGCGCCGGCGATGACCGGGCGTTCGAAGTGGAATACGCCGAAGCTTGCTGGTTCGTAGACAAGGTAGGCGAGCACGAGCACACCGATCGGCTTCGTGAGCAGGAATCCCCGGTCGGGCAAACCGCGAAATCCGACGATCGCGAGCGGCACGAGCGCGAACGCGGCGAGTTCGATCGCAAGCAGCCAGAAGAACAGCGGGAACCGGTTGAATACGTCGCCGGGCCGGAAGATATCCGACCACGTCCCCCCTGCCTGCTGCGTTGCGAGCACGTCGGGGCGGAACTGAATGCCATTCTGTGCCAGATTCTTGGGGATCGCGTTGACGCTCGGAACGAACGCGTCGGCGTGCAGCACCTCGATCGCCTTCGCGGCGGAGTAGCGATCAGTCTTCTTGTAGATGGTGACTTTGGGGTGGTCGTAGACGGAGTACGACTCCTCGGCACCCGTGTCGTCGAACTCGCGCCCGAAGATCGTGGGGTACGACGTGAATTCCTTCACCTTGTCGAAGCCGAGTTCACCCGTCTCCAATGTCTCGTAGTAGCGCGTCGTCACGGGCCACTGCGCGGGCACGCGCGGAATGTTGCCGGACAGGCGGGCGCTGCTCAGGGCGATGTAGTCGATCTGGTCGATGTTAGCAAGCAGTTGCTGGACTTTCTCGGGCGAGTCGGCATCGTAGTTGTTGAACGTGATGCTGCCGAACTGCACCTGCGGAATGCCAGGCTGCGAAGTCGGCACTTCGTCGTCCCAGTGCTCGTGGCCGATGATGCTGCCGGGTTCGATGTTGTTATCGCTGTACATCCATACGGATGCGGCGGCGCGCGTGACTGGCTCGCGATAGATGTTGTAGAAGGCGAGCCCCATGAGCGTCGTGAATACGACGATGACGATGACGCCCGCGCGGACGGCGACGGGCAGCGCCGGCTTCAGTGGCGCGAGACGTGTGCCGAGGCTACCGAGCGCATCGAGCGCGGTGGGCGCGGACGCCCACACCCACGCCTTGTACATCAGGAACGCCGCCATGATGGTAAGTGCGGGATAGAGCGGCAGGAAGTAGCGCATGTAGAGCGAGAACTGCATTCCCATGAAGCCGAAGTAGCCGAGCACCCAGGCAATCGGCACGAGCCAGACGCCCTGACGCTTCACGAACGCGTAGATAGCAGTGAAGACCAGTCCGATCCACGCAGTTACGCCCAGCGCGGGGCCCATGCCCCAGGAGACCATCTGCTGGGCAGGCCAAAGCCAGCGCGAGCGGCCGATCCACTGAACGTTCGGCGGGAACGCGCCACCGCTGAGCAGCCGTTGCTGATCTTGCTGATCGTCGAGCCAGTGCTGGCTCATGATGTCGGGGTAGATGAGCGGGATCGGTCCGACGTGGCCGGAGCGGTACGAGAGCAGGTCGCCGAAGCTCGGGCTGTTGAACGCGTACGGCATGGCGATGCGGAACGCGACGAAGCCGGCGACGAGTGCGACGAGCGAACCGAAGACGAGCTTGAAGACCGAGCGATCGAGCGCGACGCCGTCGCGCTGCTCCGCGTACTCCTTCTTGTCGCCGGACCAGAGTGGCGCCAGATACGGATGGATGCCCTTCCACGAGTAGACGCCCACGGCGAGGACCACGACCGGCAGCAGGGATACGGCGGTGATCTTGCACGCGGCGGCGAGGCCTGCGCCTGCGCCGGCGAGGATGAAGTCGCGCCACTTGCCGTGTTGTGCCGAGCGGATCGCGAAGAAGATCGTGAACGCCGCGAAGAACGTCACGAAGGGATCGACGACGAAGAAGTGCGAGTTCTGGATCGGGAACGCCGAGAGTGCGTAGAGGAACGCGGCGAGCAGGCCGACATTCTTGTTCGCGATCTGGCGCCCGATCAGGAAGATGAGGACGATCGTGCCGAGATCGAAGAAGCCGGATAGGGCGCGCCCGCTGCGGTTGTAGTGGTCGTAGTTGTCGTAGTTGCTGAAGTAGCCGAGCGAGAGCACGTTGAGGTGGGATGCGACGAACTTGTTCATGAATAGCGGCAGTGTGCCGTAGACGAACGTCGTCTGTGTCGTGCCGTCGCCCTTCTTGATGTTGTAGGGGTTGGCGGCGGAGCGATCGGTATCGAAATAGTTGGCGATGCTGCTGGGGCCGCGCGTATCGGTGCTGATCTGGGTGAGGAAGCGTTCGTCCGGGTGGAGGTGGCCGTTGTTGTCCCAGTTGACATGGTTGAGGCGGAGGAACCCGCCGACGAGCAGGATGCCAATGAGGGCGGCGATGGTAAGGATTCGCCCTGTGTCGGCAGTCATAGAGCGGAGGTCGACGCGCGGGAGGGCGCGAGGAACTCGCGCCGGCGCTTGTGTTGCGCCGGAGGCATCGTCAAACGGCGGGGCCTGTTCGCTCATACAGTATCTTCGTCAGTGGGACGCTGCTGGATGCTAGACGAACGCACGGAATCATATCAGAGGGGCAAGAATTTGACAGAATGCTCGCGCGGCCGTGGGGCACACGCGCATCGCCGCAGCGTGCTTGGCTTTGCGCCGTAGGGGTTTGCCGTGCGGCTTTGCGGGGTTCTCCCTACGATGCGCCGTACCGAGCGGTCGTAGACTCCATGGGTCTGCGGCATGGATGCGCCACGGTGGGCAAGCGTGTCTGAGACGCATCTGACCTCTGCTATGATCCGTACCGTTGTGAGGCGGCGCGCAAGGAAGTGATGGAGGATCGATGAGCAACAAGCTCACACTGGGCGTTTTGGGCGCGGCCGCGGTGGGAATCATTGCGCTGGCGGTCGTGCTGATTGTCGTCGTGGCGGGCGGAGGCGACGACAAGAAGAGTTCGGCGCAAGACTCCAAGACGCCAACGGCTTCAGAGACATCATCGAGTGGCGGCAAGGCTGCCTCAGGCGAGCTGCGGCTGCGCGGGGACGATCCCCTGTTCCTTGACCCGGCTGTCGCGCAGGATGCGGGCTCGGCGCTGTACATCGTCGAGATCTTCTCCGGGTTGCAGAGGCTGGACAAGGATCTGAAGGTCCAACCGGATCTCGCCGAGACGTACGAGGTGTCGGCGGACGGCAAGACCTACACGTTTCATCTCAACAAGAAGGCCACCTACCAGGATGGGCGCCCCGTAAGCGCCGACGACGTCAAGTACTCGTGGGAGCGCGCCCTCAGCCCGGACACCGGGTCGGTGACGGCGGAGAACTTCCTGGGAGACATCGTCGGTGCGAAGGACGTATCGCGGGGACGCGCGACCGAGATCTCAGGGTTGAAGATCGTCAACGATACGACAGTGTCGGTGACGCTGGACGCGGCGAAGCCGTACTTCCTCTACAAGTTGACGTATCCGACGGCATTCATGGTGGATAAGCGGCAGATCCAGTCGAACCCGAAGAGATGGTCGCAGAAGCCCAATGGCACGGGGCCGTTCAAGCTGAAGGAATGGAAGCTAGGCGAGCGTATCGTGCTGGAGGCGTACGCCAACAGCCATCTCGGCCCGCCGAAGCTCCAGACGGTGCGTTACGACCTCTCCGGCGGATCGTCACTGGTGGCGTACGAGGATGGCGAGATCGACGTTACGGGCGTCGGGCTCGACGACCTGGAGCGTGTGCAGGATCCCAGCGACAAACTCAACGCGGAGTACACGACGACGCCCCGGCAGTCGATCGACTACATCGGCTTCAACACGAACGTGCCGCCGTTCGACGACCCGAAGGTGCGGCAGGCGTTCGCGATGGCTGTCGACCGGAAGAAGATCGCCGAGGTGGTGCTAAAGGGCGCGATCCCGGTGGCGACCGGCATCCTGCCGCCCGGCATCCCTGGATACACACCCGACGACAAGACGAAACAGTACGACCCGGCTGCCGCCAAGGCATTGCTCGCGCAGTCGAAGTACGCGGGAAACATGCCGGAGATCACGCTGGCCGAGAGCGGCGCGGGCGCGACAGTGGGTCCGACCGAAGAAGCGATCATCCAGTTCTGGAAGGACAACCTCGGCGTTACGGTGAAGATCCAGCAGGCGGACTCCGCGACATTCTTCAGTGACATCGACCAGGGTCGATACCAGATGTTCCACCTGGGGTGGATCATGGACTATCCGGATCCGGAGGACGTGCTGGACGTGCTGTTCTACAGCAAGAGCAAGCAGAACAACTCGCGCTACGCTAACGCGGACGTCGACGCAAAGCTTGAGGCGGCGCGCATCGAGCAAGACACCGAGAAGCGGCTCGCTCTGTACCAGCAGGTGGAGAAGCAACTGATCGATGACGCTGTGTGGGTGCCCATGTTCTTCGACACGATCCACGCGCTCGTTAAGCCCTACGTGAAGAACTTCTCCTTCCCGCCGACGATCATCGAGCGTTTCCATGGCGTCGAGGTGAATCGGTAGTTCAAAGCAGATCACGTTGAGGCAGGAAGCCGAAGAAGGGCGCTGACATGGACGGTCTGGCGGGGTACATCCTGCGGCGCCTGCTGTTTCTGCCCGTCACGCTGCTGATCGTGTCGTTCGCGACGTTCTACATCACGCGCTGGGGCCCAGGCGATCCGATCCGGGTCGCGGCCGGCGCGGGCTTCAGCGATCCCGAGGCGCTCGACCGGGTGCGGCACAAATACGGACTGGACAAGCCGATCCATCAGCAGTACGGCGTGTGGCTGCGCGACGTGACGCTGCACGGCGACTTCGGGCCGAGTTACCGGTATCGCGATCGCACGATCGGCGAGATCCTCGGGCCGAAGATCTGGGTGTCGGCGCGGCTCGGGCTCTACTCGTTCATTCTCGTGTTTCTTGTGGGCATCCCGGTCGGCATGTTCGCCGCGATGAAGCAGGGCACGTGGCTCGATCCGCTAGCGATCGGAGCCTTCCTGGTGTTTCAGTCGATCCCAGTGCTGGTGATGGTGCCGATGATGGTGCTGGTCTTCGCGGCGAAGCTGCACTGGCTGCCTGCAGGCGGCTTCGATGGGTTGTTCTCGAAATCGATGATCATCCCGACGATCGCGCTGACGCTGCCGGGGATCGCCGGTGTAGCGCGCCTCGCGCGAGCGACGATGCTCGGGACACTGGGAGAGGACTTCGTGCGCACGGCGCGCGCGAAGGGGCTGGATGAGTTCACCATCATCACGCAACACGTAGCGCGCAATTCGCTGGTGCCGGTGATGACGACGGTGATCGGGCTCTCGCTCGTCGGGCTGATCGAAGGCGCGTTCTTCACGGAGACGCTGCTGGGCATCCCCGGCGTCGGGCGATTCGTGTACGAGTCTGTGAACGGTAAGGACTACAACGTGATCCTCGCGGTCGTCTTGATGATCACGACCGCGTTCGTGATCGCGAACCTGCTTGTGGACGTGGCGCTGGTGATCATCGATCCGCGGATCCGCGCGAACCGATCGAGGGCGTCGTGAGCGGCACCATCGCTATGGCCGCTGACCCGCCGGAGCAGAAGCCCAGGAGCGGCGAGAGCCTGACAAGGCGCTCGATCCGGCGCCTGCTGCGGCGGAAGCTGGCGGTTGTGTGTCTGGTCGTAATCACGACGTTCTACACCGTCGGGATACTGGCGCCCGTGGTGGCGCCGTACAGCTATACGGAGCAGAACCTCGACCTGTCGTTCGACGGGCCATCGTGGGGCCATCCGTTCGGCACCGACCGCAACGGACGCGACATGATGAGCAGGACCTTCTACGCGGCACGCACGACGACGGTCGTCACCGTCGCCACGTTCGCGACGGGCTTCGTGTTGCTGCCCGTGACGCTCGGCATGATCGCCGGGTACCGGCGGGGGTTTGCCGATGCGCTGATCAACCGCACGGGCGAGATATTGGCATCCCTGCCGGGCCTGCCGATGCTTGTGCTGATCAACGCGACGATGCGGCCTCGTTTCGTCGGCTGGGTTGGCGACATCGAAGACTTCATCGACGTATCGTGGGTGCGGTCGATCGAGCGGACGCTGAGGCTCTGCGAGACATCTGGTGACACGATCCGATGCCAGCCGCTGACATCGTCCGGGTTCGCGGACTACTTTCTCATTTTCGGCGTGCTTTCGCTTTTCGGCTGGGTAGGCGGAGCGCGGCTGGTGCGGACGCAGGTGCTGACGCTGCGCAACTCGGAGTTCTTACTCGCCGCGGAGGCGAGCGGGGCATCGACGCGGCGCATCCTGTTCCAGCACATCCTCCCAAACATCATGCCGCTGGTGATCGTCGGTGCATCGGCTTCGCTCGGGTCGATCGCGCTGTCGGAGATCGGACTGACATTCCTCGGAGTCGGCATTCAGCCACCGCATCCCAGCTTCGGCGCGCTGATCACGGATGGTGCGTCGCGATCGGTGCTAGCGAGTCATCCGGAGCTGTTGCTGGTGCCTGCGACCGTGGTGGCGTCGTTGATCCTGGCGTTCAACCTGCTTGGGGATGCGCTGAACGACGTGTTCACGTCGAAAGCGCAGTGATACGAGTAGTGACATAACGTACATCTCGGCGTCGCCCGTAGACGGCAGCTTGTTATACTCGGACTGGTACGACGGATTCCGGCACTCCTTCGAACGGCCGCTGCGGCGGTCGTCTGCATGTACAGGAGGGTCCAACCACCGTCGGCGAGGTTGGCGCCCGCTTGAAAGTTTCGACTGAGAAGATCCCCGAATCCCAGATCCTGATGACCATTGAGGTCGAGCCGGAGCGGCTGGACGCGGCGCGCGATAAGGCGCTCCGGAAGCTCGCGCCCAAGGCGAAGGTGCCGGGCTTTCGGCCCGGCAAAGCGCCCAAGAACATGGTGCTGCACTACTTCGGCGAGGAGCGGGTGCTGGACGAGGCACTCGACGTGCTGGTGCCCGACATCTACCGGGAGGCGCTGGAAGCCGACGAGAGCATCGACGCCATTGCGCGGCCGCGGCTGGTGGTCGAAACGACCGATCCGCTGGTGGTGAAGGCGACGATTCCCGTGCGCCCGACGGTGGAGCTGGGCGACTACCGGTCCGTGCGGGTGACCGCAGAGCCGGTCGTCGTCGAAGAATCGCGGGTCGACGAGACCTTGCAGGTGCTGCGGAAGCGGGCATCGACGCTCGAGCCGATCGAGCGGGAGATCCGCTGGCAGGACGTGATCCGCATCGACGTACTGGGGAATGTCGAAGACGAGAAGATGGTCGATCAGAAGGATGTGGAGATTCAGCTTACGGAGGAGCGCGACGTGCTCTTTCCCGGCTTCGAAGAAGCGCTGCTGGGCCACAAGAAGGGCGAGACCGTCGAATTCTCGCTGGCCGTGCCGGAGGAGATCAAGAGCGAGAAGTTCGCTGGCAAGCAGTGCGACTTCGTGGTGAACATCGCGGAGACGAAAGAGGAGATCCTGCCCGAACTGGACGAGACCTTCGTGAAGGCGGTCGGCGAGGGCTTCGAGAACCTCGAGGCGCTGCGGCTGCGGATACGCGAGGACATCGAAAAGGCGGAGCTACAGCAGCGCGACAACCGCTACCACGACGACATCCTGACGCAGCTCGTGGAGAAGGCGAACATCGAATTCCCACCGGTGATGCTGGATGTGGAAGTGGATCGGATGATCCACGACCAGGCCCAGCAGATCGGAGCGGGGCACAATCTGGAGGGCTACCTTGCGGCCATCGGGAAAACCGATGAAGAAGCGCGCCAGGAGCTCCGACCTGTGGCAGATACTCGCCTAAGGCGATCGCTGGTGCTGTCGCAGCTCACAGGAGCCGAAAACATAGAGGCTGAGGACGCCGAGATCGAGGCGGAGATCGACAAGATGACCGCTTCGGCGGGGCAGCAGGGTGCGCAGTTGCGCCAGATGTTCGATACGGAGAACGGGCGCGACACGATCCGGCGCAACCTGCTAACGCGGAAGACGCTGGATCGGCTCGTCGAGATCGCGACGCAGGGTGGTGGAACCGCAGCGGAGAAGCCGGCGAAGAAGAAGACCGGGAAGGCGAAGCAGACGGTCTCCGCGGAGCCGACCGGGGCCGAGGCCGTCGGCGAGGACGCGGCAGCCAAGAACGAGTAAGACCGATTACGAGAGGAAGCCGAGCATGATCATCCCGTCTGTCATCGAAACCAGTGCGCGCGGCGAGCGCGCCTTCGACATCTACTCGTTGCTGTTGCGCGAGCGGATCATTTTCCTGGGCACCGGCATCGACGACCAGATCGCGAACCTGATCATCGCACAGCTCCTCTACCTGGAGCGCGAGGATCCCGAGAAGGACATCAACCTCTATATCCACTCGCCGGGTGGCCAGATCACGGCTGGCCTCGCAATCTACGACACGATGCAACTCGTGCGGCCCGACATTGCGACCTATGCCGTCGGTATGACGGCGAGCATGGGTACCGTGCTCATGTGCGCGGGCGCGCCGGGCAAGCGCTACTGCATGCCGAACTCGACGATCCACATGCACCAAGCGCTGGGTGGTGCTCGCGGTCAGGCCGCGGACATCGAGATCCAGGCGCGGGAGATCCTCCGAGAGAACGACATCATCCGTGGTATTCTGGTGAAGCACACAGGGCAAACCGACGAGCGGATCCGAAAGGACTTCGACCGCGACTTCTACATGAATCCCGAGCAGGCAAAGGCGTACGGCATGATCGACGAGATCCTGTCGAAGCGGGAAGGCTAGCGAGCCGAGGAGGGCGCCGGATCCCTTAGGGGACGTTATATAAGGGATCGCCCGCCGTTTGATCCCTTCAGACGGGTAGGCAGATTCCCGACAAACGTAGAGAACGCCGACTCGTCCCCGATTCAGGCCGTCAAGCTGACAAATGGGCTGGACTGGCGTAGAATCGGCAGCACCGGGAGCCTCTCCGCCGCCGCGGGGTCGCGTAGTCGCCAGGAGCAACAGAGCATGGCCAACAGCCGGACGACTCGCGTTCAGTACCACTGCTCCTTCTGCGGGAAGAATCAAGATCAGGTCAAGCGGCTGATCGCCGGCCCGGGCGCGGTGTACATCTGCGACGAGTGCGTCGAGCTGTGCCGGGAGATCATCGACGAGGAAGCGGCGGGGCCGGCGAAGACGAAGGTCGGCGCGGGTCAGCGGACGCCGCCGCCGCGAGAGATATTCGACCATCTGAGCGAGTACGTCGTCGGGCAGGAGCAGGCCAAGAAGGTTCTTGCGGTCGCCGTCTACAACCACTACAAGCGCATTTCGGCCGGGACGCAAGGCAGTGACGTGGAGCTCGAGAAGAGCAACATCTTGCTGCTTGGCCCGACCGGTTCCGGCAAGACGCTGCTGGCGCGCACGCTGGCGAAGATCCTCGACGTGCCGTTTACGATCGCTGACGCGACCGCGCTCACGGAGGCGGGGTACGTCGGCGAGGATGTCGAAAACATCCTGCTGCACCTGATCCAGGCGGCGGACTTCGATGTGCAGCGCGCAGAGCGCGGCATCGTGTACATCGACGAGATCGACAAGATCTCGCGCAAGTCGGACAACCCGTCGATCACGCGCGACGTGTCCGGTGAAGGCGTGCAGCAGGCGCTGCTCAAGATCATCGAAGGCACGACGGCGAACGTGCCACCGCAGGGTGGTCGCAAGCACCCGCACCAGGACTTCATCCAGATCAATACGGCCAACATCCTGTTCATCTGTGGAGGCGCCTTCGAGGGTCTCGACAAGGTGACGGAGCGGCGGCTGGGGCGCGACAAGCGCTCGCTGGGGTTCGGGTCCGAGTACAAGGTGATGGACTCGCAGAAGAAGACCGACGAGTTGATGAAGCACGTCACGCACGACGACCTGCTGCAGTACGGGCTGATCCCCGAATTCGTGGGCCGTCTGCCGATGGTTGTGGCGTTGGAGTCGCTCGATGTGGACGCGCTGGTGCGCATCCTTACCGAGCCGAAGAACGCGCTCGCGCGGCAGTTCCAGCGCTTCTTCGGTCTGGACAGCGTGGAGTTGCAGTTTACGGACGACGGCCTGGTAGCCTGCGCTGAAGAAGCGATCCGCCACAAGACTGGGGCGCGCGGCTTGCGCACGGTGCTGGAAGACACGCTGATGGAAGTCATGTACGACATCCCGTCGCGCACCGACATCAAGAAGTGCATCGTGAGTGGCGAGACGATCCGCAGCCGCAAGCGGCCGCTGCTGCTGACGCGCAGCGGCGCGAGCGCGGATGCCGAGGAGTCAGTTGAGGATATCGACGAAGTGAAGGACGTGTCGGCGTAGTTTCGCGCAGTTCAGTCAACATCGAAAATAGGCCCGGTAGCGGGCCTATTTTGTTGGCCAGTTCTCGAGTTCTCGGAGCAGCGCTTCGCGGTTCGCGTCCAGGGCGGGAGCGGGTTCGCGAGTCTTCGGATCGTCGAAGCCTGAGAGCTTGATAGGGTTGCCAGCCATCCGAAGCGGACCGATGTCCGGGTCGTCGGCGGTGACGACCATGTTGCGGACGGCTACCTGGGGATCGGCGAGCACCTGGGCGATGTTCTGAATCGGCCCGCAGGGGATGCTGTCGGCTTCGAGTGCCGCGAGCCAATCGGCAGTCGGCCGCGTAAGCAACGCGGCTTCGAGTTCTTGCTTGAGTTCGGCGTTGTGCTCGGTACGGAGCGCATTCGACAGGAAGCGCGCGTCGCTCGCCAGCGCGGGGTTACCGATGATCTCGCAGAGGCGGCCGAACTGCGGATTGTTTCCGGCGGCGATGACGAGGTGGCCGTCAGCCGTCGCGAACGCCTCAAACGGTGTGATAGACGGGTGCCGCGAGCCGATGGGGCCGGGGATCTCACCAGTCGCGGAGTAGCGAGCGATCGCGTTCTCGAGGATGGCGACCTGCGAGTCGAGCATCGCGACGTCGATCATGATGCCCTCGCCGGTCTGCGTGCGATGGTAGAGTGCGGCGTTGACGCCGATGGCCGTGAACAGGCCCGCTGTGATATCCCCGATTGATGTTCCGACGCGCGTCGGAGGGGCGCCTGGCTGGCCGGTGAGGCTCATCACGCCGCCCATCGCCTGTACGACGATGTCGTACGCAGGACGATCGGAGTACGGGCCAGCTGTGCCGAATCCCGATGTCGCCGCGTAGATAAGCCGGGGATACGTGCTGTGAAGGATGTCCCAGCCGTAGCCGAGTTTGTCCATCGTGCCTGCGCGGAAGTTCTCGACCAGCACGTCGGCGCGGGCGACCAGCTTCTCGAAGATGTCGCGATCGTCAGCCTCTTTCAGGTCGAGTGCGATGCTCTCCTTGCCGCGGTTGATCGACATGAAGTAGGCGGACTTCCCGTTGATGAACGGTCCGACGTTGCGCGAGTCATCCCCGCGCACAGGCGCTTCGACCTTGATGACGCGCGCGCCGAGATCGGCGAGCACCATGGTGCAGTAGGGCCCGGCGAGCACGCGTGTGAGGTCGACGATCGTGATGCCGTTGAGAGGTCCGGAAGTGGCCATGCGTTACGTCCGACCAACGGAGATGGCGCCGATAGCACCGGAGCAGGGAATGAGTTGGCACGACCGATCGAAGTTCATGCGGGAAGCGTAGCCGTCGCGTGTTGTGGCACAAGGTACGCCGTGCAGGAGGTCGCTTGTAGGCGATCGGGGGTGTTGCTACAATCCCAAAGCTGTCGCGGACGGCCCACGCCGAGGTGGCGGAACGGCAGACGCGCTACGTTCAGGGCGTAGTGTCCGCAAGGGCGTGCGGGTTCAAATCCCGCCCTCGGCACCAGTTTGATCGGCGTCCGTGCAGCTTGCGCGCGCTTGTAGCTCAGTGGATAGAGCGCTACCCTGCGGAGGTAGAGGTCGTGGGTTCGAATCCCGCCAAGCGTACCACCTTCCCCCTTCCGGTCATTCGGCAGCGTAGCTCAGAGGTTAGAGCAACCGGCTCATAATCGGTAGGTCGTTGGTTCGATTCCAACCGCTGCTACCAGGGTTCACAGAGCGGCCAAAGTGGCCGCTCTTTTGCGTCTCAGCTCGGGCTGGGTTCTGTGTGTTCTTGGACGTCCGGCCACTCGGAGCGGCGCGGCTAGGAAGCCGTCGTCGTCGAGGCGTCCAGGCGGAAGCCCTGGCCGCGGAGGGTGACGATGTAGGAGCGCTCACCGCCGGCCTGGGCGAGGCGCTCGCGGACGCGGCGGACGAGCGCGTCGAGCGCTTCCTCCGAGACGCCTTCGGCGTGCGCGTCGGGCCACACCTGCAACACCAGCTCCTCGCGCGCGACCACCTTGCCGGCACGCTGGTAAAGGTATGAGAGCAGGCGGAATTGCTCGCCGGAGAGGGCGGGGCGCATTTCGACGCCCTTAACGTAGACCCGCCTCGTCTCGCTATCGACACGGAGTGCGGGCGGTTCGAGGTCGGACGGTGGCGCGGCTTCGGGCGTTGGCGGCGCGGTGACGACGCCGACGCCGACGGAGTGAGCGCGACGGCGGCGATAGACGACGCTGCCCACCAGGCCGACTGCCGCGAGACCAAGGGCGGAGGGCACGCCGATGACGAGGGCGAGCACAAGTGCGTTCGAACCGCTGTCTCCGCCACTCGTGGAAGATGTGGTTGTGGGGACCGACGCTGGAGTGCTCTCGGGCGCCGCGCTGGCGATGACAGTGATCGGGAGGGGCTGCGATGCCGCCGTAACGCCGGCGACGCGAATGCTGGCGGCGTAAGCGCCGCCGCCGTTGAGGGCGAGCTGCGCGCCGGCGAAGCCGTCGGATGTTGCGCCCGTGGCGCTGACGCTGACGCCTCCCGTTCGGGCGAGCTCGAACGCCACGGACGTGCCGTCGGGCACTGGGTTGCCGTTCTTGTCGATGATCTGTCCCGATACGAGTGCGACGGTACGCGCGTCGCTCACGTTATCGGGCTGCTGCCCGAAGACGGCAACATTGAGCTGCTGCGATGGATCGGGTTGGACCGCGTCGGCGACGTTGTAGAAAATTCCGCCGACGTTGACGGGCGGGTGACCCTTAGGTGTGACGTCGCCGAAGAGCGCACGGAAGCCGGTGTCGATTGATACTTCCGTCTTGCTGTAGACCGCGAAGTACGCCGAGAGCTTGCTGATCTCGGTCGAGTCGAGATGATAAGGCACGTTATATGCGATGCCGACGAGATTCTTGTTGCGGAGGTCGATCGGCGATGCTTGGAGCAGGCGCTTTGCGGCGCCGGAGACGGGTCGGCCGACGGGGTTGTACTCGGTGAGCGCGAGGATGATCCACGAGGCGTCGGTGACCGCTAATGCGGTCTGCGCGTTCTCGGCGTCGGACGGCTTAGCGAGCCACGCATCGAGCTCGCCATAGCTGATGGTGGTTACGTCTTCGGGCTTGAGTCGCGCGCTGCCGGCGGTCCCGTACAGCGCCAGCAGGCGGTTCTGGAGCGCGGCCTTAGCCATGATGCGGTACGGATAGCAGTCCTCCCAGCACTCCACGATGAGCACCTTGTCGGGCGTCACAGGGCCGCGGGGCAGCCGGGCACGTAGTTCGGGCACCGTCTGGGGCTGGAGGAGCGTCAGCGCGTCCTCAGCGAGCGTGCGCATCTGTTCCTCGCCACCGCCGACGGCCGCGGCCGCGGCCGCGGCGACGGGATCGGCGCGAACCTGTGCGAGCTGGAGCTGCGGGTAGAGCTTGATCTTGGCGGCGATGACGCGGCGGACGGCGTCGTCGGCGCGGCGGCGGAAATCGGGGTCGGAGGCGTACTGTTCGCGCATGTAGGTGATGCTGTCCTGGATCACGGGAAGTTGATTTTCGTTCCAGCCGGGGTGATCGGGGTCCTCGTAGAACTCCACGAGCGGCAGCAGGTCGCTGCCGGCAAGCAGGGCATCGCGGACGACGTCCCGGTTGGGGAAGTCGGGCAGGCCCTGTTGTGCGTACCACTGCTTCACAGCCTGCACGCCGAGCGCATCGCTCATGACGAGATGCGAGGCGCGCCACTGGACGAACTCGGGCAGATCCATCAGCGCCTTGAATGCCGCGGCGTCGATGGAGATGGGGCGCGTGAACGGCGTCGTCGCGCCGGGGACGAAGTTGCGGTACCGGATGTGCGACACCATCATCGCGTCGGTGGCACCAGCAGCGTCCGTATCGTCGGCGCGAACCGCCTCGGCGAAGGGCGCGAGATCCGAGGCGCGGAGTTGGCTGAGCGACTTGTTGACGGTGGGCACTTCGTTGTCCGTGCCGCGGTCGCTGCTGCCGTGTCCAGGGAAGTGCTTAGTGACCGTGAGCATGCGGTCGGCGCTGCCTTCGTGGACGCCGCGGACGTAGGCGCGCCCGAGTTGCCCAACCCAGGCCGGATCGCCGCCGAACGAGCGGATGCCGATGTCGCCGTTGCCGCCGGAGCGAGGGTTGCCGAGCACATCGACGACGGGGCCGAGCAGCATGTTGATGCCTGCGGCGGAGAGCTCTCTGCCGACGATGGCGCCCGTCGCCTGCGCGTCCTTCTTGCTCCACGTGGCACCGATGGTCATGTTGTTGGGGACGGCGGTGAAGCCGTTGGTGACATTGGTGAGGGGAAAGAGGTCGCCCTCGTTGTCGGTAGCCACGAATAGCGGCAAGAAATACTGACCGTTCGCGCTGTCAGTGCGCGCGGACGCCTCGAACGAGCGCTGCTGGAGGCCGTTGGTGAGGGTGGCGAGTTGTCCGGCGGTGTCGCCGCGGTTGACGACGTTGCCGTTGCTTGCGGTGACGAGCACCGCGCCGACTCGGTAGTCCCGGATGAGGGCGGCGATGTCGGACGAGGCCGACACGTCATCTTCGACGAAGTTGACCATGACAAGCTGGCCTACCCGCTCCTCAGGCGTGAGGGACGCGAGGGCGCGCTCGACGAACGCGTTGTCTGGCGCCTGCGCCACGATTCGCCGCGGCGCCGAAGCGCGATCCAGCAACAATATGCAGCCGAGTGCCAGTGCGGCGATGTGCACGACGCGCAATCGGGTGAGTCGGATGGTCATCGGCTGGATTATGGGCCTTGCCCGTGTGTACGGATAGCGAGTTTGCATACGTGACAACGTCGGAGGCTTGCGAAAGGTTAACCACGGATTCGCTCACCACGGGGGGGGGAGATCGAGCGGAGATCCCTTGCGTACCTCAGCATGAGTGGCGTGCGATCAGGCGGCGCGGAGGTCGACGGGGATCTGGGGGCGGCCGACGAGCGCGGCAAAGCGCTCGTTGTAAGCGGCTGCGACGTCTCGCCACGGCCATTTGCCGAGGGTGAATCGTGCGAACTCTTCGCCCAGAAAGTGCCGCTGCACTGCGGGGAGGGAGAGGATCTGGTTGAGCGTGTGGACGTAGCCGCGCTCATCGCCAGGTTCGACGACGAACGCATTGCGCTCATGCGCGAGCACGCGGGCGTCCTGTGCGGCGTTGGTGACGACGGGTACGCCGCCGGTCGCGAGAGCGATGGCGAGCTGGCCGTCGGGCGCGGCGGGTGTGGGCACATGGGCCGCGCAGACGACGAACGCGTCGACGCAGCGGGCGGCGGATGCGATGACATCGGCGGTGAGTCGCCCGGAGTGGATGCGAAAGTCGTTGTTCATCCCCATCGCGCCGATGAGCAGCCGGGCGGCACGCCGGCTAGGGACGCCGAGGAGCAGACAGACGGGACGGGCATCGAGCTGCGGGACGACGATGTCGCGGAACCAACGGAGGTCGTTGCGGTTCTCCGGCCACGGGAGCGCGATGACGAGGCGACCAGGCCGAACGCCCTTGAGGGCGCGGGCGACGGAGTCCAAGCCGCGCCTCGTGGGCCAGGGCAGCGCGGACGCGGCCGGGGCGACGATTGAAAGCGGTAATCCCGGTGCGCGTTCACGCAGCGTGTGAGCGACTGTGGCTTCGCACGTGAAGGCGTGGTCGAGGTGGTCGAGCGCTCGCAAGGTGAGGCGCGTTATGGGCAGGCGACCCATCGCATCGGCGGATGAGATGGATGCGGTGACCGGAACGCCGTAGCGACGGCGAAGCATGAGCCCGACCGGCGCGAACCGCGGGTCGAGCAGGTGCACGAGTTCGTAACCATCCTTGCTGATCGCCCGCGAGGCTCGCTGGAACGCGCTGAGGGCGTGACGCAGCGGAGCGGTGGCGGGAATGTGCAGGGTGTCGGATTCGGCGCCCAGAGCGGCCGTCAGCTCTGGTGCGGGTATGCGGAGGGGGTCGCGGAATGAGCCGACGACAACCGCTCGCGGGCGTGCGGATGATCTGGGCGCCGAGCGAGCGGATGCGGTCATGGATCCAGTATCGATTCCCGGCCTCAGGTGGTGGCAGTAGGCGAACCCCCGACGTGGGAAGCCGTAACCACTAGAAGCGTCTGGAGCGTCGGTCCGCGGCAGATACAGTTGGCGGTCGCTCGCGTGCCGCAGGCTAGTGGCGTTCGCCCTGCAGTGCGCCGCGGTAGTGGTCTTGCACGATGGCGGCGGCTGCGGCGCGGGCGTACCCCTGCGTGAGCTGACGCTGTAGATCCTCGACGGAGGTCCAGACGCGGCGCTGGCCCATGGGGCGGTGGTAGACGCCCTCGACCTCGCGCACGGCACCGCCATCGGCATCGAGTTCGTAGCGAATCGAGCGGCCAGACGGGCGGATGCAGAACATGGCGCGGGGCTGGACGCCGCCGAGTTCGCATTCGACCGTGCACACGACGTCCTGGCTCTTGGCGAATTCGCCGACTTCGGCGAACGCGGGTTGGATGACGGTCTGGATCATGCGTCGAAAGACCTGTGCCATGGGCGTGCGGACACCGATCGTGCCTCGCCGTACCTCGTACGACTGGCGAGCGTGCAGGATACGGGCCTTCCAGTCTTCGGCCACCGGGCCACCCCTGATCTTCATCATCGGCCGCCGGGAGCAAAATGTGGTGTGAGGGAGTCCTGGCGGGACCACGGTTTCAAGCGGTCTGTCTTTGGGGCGACGCGTGTCGCCGCTGCCAGCCCCCCGTCAGCAGGATGGAGATTTCGGCGGCATTCTGCGGGTAGCAGAGGAGTTCGGTGTTCCAGCGAATCTCCTGAGAGCACGTGGCGGTCAAGCGTTCCAGAATACGCGCCTTCGCAACGTCGGCCTGTCCGGCGTCCTGGTGGGTGAGCAAGATGGCCGCAGAGCCCCGGCCGAGTACGCCCCCAAGATCGGTACTTCGGATGGTCGCGGGAATAAACGATGGGGCGTCATCGAGGAGGCGGGACGGCTTGCCGGGGGGCGTCTCGGCGTCGAGTAGCAGCAGCCCAAAGGGTGCGCCGTAGCGGGAAGCCCGGTTCACTTCGTCGAGCACGCGGAGCCAGAAGTACCAGCTCACGTGCAGGCCGGAGTTCGAATCGATCAAGACCCAAGTCTCGTCCATCGCATGGATTGTCGGCCGCCCGGGACCCGGCGTGCAGCCGGTAGGCACGGTCGTTGCCCGCCGGTCGGGCATTGTCTAAGCTCTCGAACATGGAATTGACGCCAATTGAAGGAAAGCCGGTCCGCTTCCCACCTGGGCGGGTGGAGATTCGGCTAACTCAGCAGCATCGCAGAGCGTACCGAGCGCTCTATGGCCACTATCAGTCGATTCTGGCCAGCCTACCGGTACTGCGGGAGCGCGACTTCGATGGGCGCCCCGTGCGCGTGACTCCGGTGCAGCTCGAGGCCCTGAACGAGGCGTTCTTCGGGTCGGCAGACGCTGGGAAGCCGGGTACGGCGTTCGAATCGCAGGAGGCGGCAAGGAGTCGACTGTTCAAACGACTACAGTACTTGAGTTAGTGCTATAGTTAGGGATAACACAGAGAGGAGCACTGTGATGGGTAAGAAAGACAAGGGCGGCCGCGAAGCCAAGAAGCCGAAGAAGGACAAGAAGTAGCACTTCGGTGCTGTCTGTCTGGTTCCGGGTGGCGTGCCTATCGCGCGTAAGGTGAGGCGCCGTTACACTGCGCCTTGAGCCTGCGTGGAACCCCGTCGTCGGTCGGGAGCAGCCAGTGGGGACACATCTATGGCGACCACAGTAACAGGGCAGCTTCTGGCGTCGTTGAAGGCGCGCAAATTCTCCAGCGTGGGCAAGATGTTCGCCACGCCGGTGGACTTCGAGGCCTGGACGCCCGCGGGCCACTGGGTCGCGCAGGACGGCGCCACCGCCGCCAAGATCATCGAAGTCTGGTACACGCCGGGCGGCACCTCCGCCATCACCTGGAGCAACGAGACAGCCGGGGCGCGGGGCGCCGCGACGCTGGAATGCGAAATCACCTGGAAGACGCAGCCGGACGACCAAGTCCGAGTGCTTCGCCAGGCCTACGTGCTGACCGTGAAGGGCGACAAGATCGCGAGCGCGCGGGTGTACTGCCTGGGGCTGCACACCGAGTTCCCCGAGGTCGACCTGGAGAAGCAGCGGCGGACAAGGGGCCTTGCGCCTCCGAAGCCCGGCGCCGGCGCCAAAGTAGCGGCGCCAGCCAAACCCGCATAGATAGCACGATGCCCCGTTCGCGAGAGCGGGGCATCTGCATATGACTCTTGTGCGGGCGATTAGCCCCAGTGCCACGGGGCAACAGCCACGAAGACCGTGCCCAAGATGCTCATGGCCACGAGGGTGGCCGGGATGAATCGAGACATGTGATACCTCCTCCAGATGCGGATCTCTACTAAGGGAGATATCGGCAGGGATCGCCCTTACTTGAGGCGCTGGAGGCACGTAGGTGTACACCCGCTGGGCAGGCGCGGCTGGGGCCGGACGGAGATTGGGTCCCGGAACGTCGCTTAGCTGGCTGAGGCCTGCTGGTACAGCTCGCTGAGCCGTGCGGACGGCTCCTCGTCGAGCTCGTCCTTCAGGAGCTGCTTGAACCGGCGGAAATGCCGGGCCGCAGATGGCCCGTCGTTGAGGCCGAGGTGGCAGCGCATGATGCCGAATGCCGACGCCTCGCTGTACGGATCAACACCCTCCAGCAGGCGGAAGAGCGTCAGCGCTTCTTCGAACTCGCCGGCTCGCAAACGGTCTGCGGCCAATTCGTTCAGCGCCTCGATGTAGCGATCCTCAAGCTCGCGGCGCAGTGGTTCAGTCCACTCGCTGTAGGTCGCCACCAGGAACGGCCCTTTGTAGCAGGCGACTGCCTGCTCGAGAGCGGAAATCCGAGCCTCGCCGTCTCGCGCCAGCTCGGCTTCGAGCATGGCCTTGTTGAAGACGTCTACGTCGGTCGTGAATACGCCGCGCGGGTTGAGCTCGTAGGCCCCATTCGTAGTGCGGACGATGCACTCGTGGAATACCGCACGCCGCAGGCGGTAGAGGCTGGAATGGAAGTTACTGTTGCACTTCGAATCGGAGAGATCCGGCCAGAGCGCGGCGAAGATGTCTTCCTTTGCCACTGCTTCCTTGCGGGCGAGCATAAAGAAGAGCATCTCCTTGCTCTTTTCGCTACGCCACTCCAGATCGGATACCTGCCGTTCACCCACCATCACGGAGCCGCGCCCGAAGGCTAAACCGTGCACATGAGGCAATACGCCCGGCGCGGTGGTCGGGGCTTCGTCGATGGAGTCGGCGGAGGCCGGCTCTGATGTGACGAGATCAGCCAGCAGTGCGTCGGCGACGTGCCGGATACGCGCGTACTCGATCATCTCCGTCGCGGTGGAGGCGAGGGGGCGGAGGAACTTCCGGAAGCCGAGGACTTCGCAGGTTGCCGCGGCGTCTTCGAGAGCTGCCATTGCCTTGCGCGGCTGATGTGAGTCGAATAACGCGCGGGCGCGCAGGAATGCGGCGCTCGCCTGGCCGTGGCGATCGTTCGCCGCTTCCAGCCGGCGGAGCGCCGAGTCGAGCATCTTCACCGCAGTGGCTGCATCGCCGCGCTCGATCAGCACGCGCGCCTGGACCAGGGCGTGTCGCGCGTGCCGGGACGGGCCGTCGGATGGTTTCGGGGCGACGCTGGCGGTGAGCTGCGCGGCTTCTTCAGCCAGGCCGAGGCCGAGTTGTGTGAGGGCCAGGCCCTCAGTGAATTCGGCGGTAAGTTCTGGGGTCTGTAGACCTTCGATCATCGGGCGCGCCGCCTGATACATCGCAAGGCTCTCTTCGAGGCGTCCCATGTCACGATAGGTCTCAGCGCTTCCAGCCATCATGAAGGCTTCATTGCTTGCATCTCCGCTGCCGCGGACGACGCGTAGCCCGCGCTCGTAGACCTGAAGGGCCTGTTCGTATTCGCCCATCTCGTAATACAGCATCCCGGTGTTATTAAGGTTGAGGCCGAGATCGAACGTGTTGCCGGCGCGCTCCACGGCCGAACGGGCGCGCTGGAGCGCGCCGAGTGCGGCCATCGGCTCGCCACGGCGGCTGTAGCACTGGGCGAGCGTGTTGCAGGCGTTGCTGATTCCGTTGAGGTCGCCAACCTGCTCGAGGAGACGGCGCGCCTCCTCCAGCTCTACGACAGCGGCGTCGAGATCGCCGGTGATGCCGTGGGTGACACCGATGTGGCGGAGTGCCTCACCGGAGAGTCGCAGGTCTTCGTCGCCGCTGTGCTCAAGCAGCGCGCGGGCTTCGCCGAACGTGGCGAGCGCCTCGTCGTAGTAGCCCTTGAGGCGCTGGGTCTCGCCGCGCACGAAGAGCGCCGGGACAAGGCCGCGCATGTCACCGGCATCGCGCAGCGTGTGCACGGCGTCGTCGATGAGACGGAGAGCTTCGTCCGGGTCTTGCAGCTTGTAGGCGGCGTGCGCGCGCCAGACGAGCAACTGCGGCGTTGCCGAGAGCGTTGGGCGCGGGAGGCGGTCGATCCATTCGGCGAGTCCGCGTGCCTGACCCTGCTGGACCAGCCGCGGCGCGATTTCGACGAGCACGTTGGCGGCGTTCGGCCATTCCTCAAGCTCGAATAGCAGTTCGACGGCTTCGTTGAGCATGCCGAAGCGTGCGAGCGTATCGGCTGTCTCGCGTCCGGCGTCGGCGAAGGCGGCCGGATCTTCGGTGCGGAACTGCTGCATGAGCAGCGAGCGCATGAGCTGGTGGCAGCGGTACATGGGGGGCTCATCGGCGTGCTGCGTGACGAAGAGCACGCGCGTCGCGGCGTCCTTCAGGAGTCGTTCTGAATCGCGCCGGCCGGTGACGTCGTTGCAGAGTGCGGGCGTCCACACTGGGAGCAGAGAGATGCGGCGAAGGAACTTGCGCACGTCCTCCGGTACGGTGTCGAGCGCCTCGCCATGCACGTAGTCGGACAGCGAGAGGCCGGCGCCGGACGCGCTCGCAGCGCCACTGTTCGGAGCCGGTACATCCGTGGAGCCCGCGCCGAGGATGAGGGCGGCCGCCCATCCCTCCGTGCGTTCGAACAGCGCCTCGGCTTCGTCGTCGGAGATGGGGCGGCCGAGCGTGGCCAGCAATTCGCGCACTTCGCGCGGGACAAACGCGAGGTCGGCGGCGCCGATGGTGGCGACCTCCCGCCGGGCGATCAATCGCGAGAGCGAAGGAATGGCGGGGCGTGTGCGTGAGGTCATGACGACGCAGAGGTTTTCCGGGGCGCGCTCGATCAGGTAGCCCAGGGTCGTCATCACGTCGTCGGAAGATTCGACCGAGTGGACATCATCGAGGACGAGAACGGCGTAGTCATCGTGCTCTGCTATTGCGTTGATCAGCACGGTCGCGACGGTGCGCGGTTGCCAGAAGCGCTCGTCGCCGAGCGGTACCTCGACATCAAACCGCAGGCGGATGGCGGCCGCGATGGCGCGGGCGAACGCGGGCAGTTCGCCGTCCCAGGCGTCGAGCGATACCCATATGGCGGCGAAGTCGGCCGTGCTGAGCCAATCGACGACGAGGGTCGTCTTGCCGTACCCGGCGGGGGCGGCGATGAGCATGCCCTTGCCGCCGACGGCCGCATCTATGAAGGCGTTGAGGCGGGCGCGGCGGATGATGTCGTCGCGCCTGCGGGGCACGGCGAACTTGGACGTCGCTACGCCCCCGACGCTGCCCGGCTTCCGTGCCCTCTCCATCGCTCCGAAGTATACGACGCGCGGAGGATCGCCCCGTTTGGTGATGCTGACCACGGAGGGCGCACGAGCGTACGGTGGCATCGTTAGGCTGTGGAAGTGCTCGCAGTGATGAGAAATGGTGGGCGGTACAGGACTCGAACCTGTGACCTCTTCCGTGTGAAGGAAGCGCTCTACCAGCTGAGCCAACCGCCCCCGGAGTCGCCGCTGTGTGGCTTCGCATTCTATCAGCGGCGTGGTACGCCCTCAAGCGCGCTTGCCGCCGCGCGAACTCGGCTCCTACACTTCGAGCGATGATTCCATACCGAAGCGCACTTGTACCAGCCGTGGCCGCGTTCTGCGTCGGAGTTCTGATCGCTGGTTGCGGAGGCGGCGGCGGCGACAAGACGAAGACGGCAGCTCCGTCGGGCGCCGCTACATCCGCCGGCACGGTAGCAGCGACCGCCAGTCCGTCGCTGGGCATTCGCGAGATCGATCTGGCTAAGGTGGCTGACGTTGAAGCAGTCGTCGCGGGAACTGGGGGGCAATACCTGCAGGCGAGCGTGATCTACGCCGACCTTACCGAGGACGGCAGTGATGAGGCGATCGTGCCGATAAGCTCGGGTGGCACGATGGGTGATGTGGCGTTCCTTGTGCTGACGCCCGCTGGCGAAGGGACTGCGACCCTGTTGAAGGAACTACCGCTCAGCCAGGAAGGCGGACTTTCGGTAGCGGTCGACGATGGGCGGTTGGTGATGACGCAGGCGCTGTATGGTCCCGAGGACCCGAACTGTTGCCCGAGTGTCCTGCGCAAGACGACGTACGTGTGGAACGGAACGTCGCTGGCGGTGCAAACGGTGAAGACGGAAGCCAACCCGGCGGGCGGCGTCAAGAGGACGCCCGTACCGACGCCGTAGCCTGATCGAGAGGATGCATGGCGAGCCCCATCGGGCACGCATTGGTCGGGGTGACGCTTGCGCGGCTCATGGGCATGCGATCGTCGGCTGGGATGGCGGCGGCCGTCGTCGCGGCGGGCCTGCCCGACGCCGACGTCATTGCTGGCGCCGTGCTCCATGGCAATCCGTGGAAGTTGCACGTGCACGGAGCAGGCACGCACACCGTTGGGTTCGCACTGACCAGCGGGATGCTCGCAGGGTTCGGCGGCCTGGTGAGTGCTGGGAGCGCTGAGGGCGAACGCGACCTCATGGTCGATACGCTCGCTGGGGCCGTGCTCGTGGGATCGCACATCGTGCTGGATGCGATGCCGCTGCCGTATCTGAAGATCCAGAAGGGCACGCCGACGCGCGAAGCGATCCGCAAGAGCGCCTTCAACTGGATCCTGGACGCGGTGATATACGGCGCGATTGCCGCGTGGTCGTGGCGGTCATCGAGGGACCGGCGCCCGCCTGACTGACGCGCGTCCGGCGCGGTGTTCGGCCGACGTTCGAACGATTTCTTGACCGTTTTCACAGCCACACACCTACAGAGTGGCCTTCGATAGGGATGTAGCGCGGAGGAACCATGGGCCCGGGTGGCGAGACACGGCTGCATTTGGTTGATGGCCTTCGATTCACCGGGAGCACGCCCACAGGACACGCCATCAGCCTCGATTCGACTACCGATGGTGTAGCTTCGGCGGCGACGCCGATGGAGTTGCAGTTGGTCGCCCTCGGCGGGTGCACCGCGATGGATACGATCTCAATCCTGCGGAAGATGCGACAAGACGTCACGGCGTACGACGTGCGCCTGACGTCCGAGCGCGCGACCGAGCATCCGCGGGTGTTCAGGTCGATCCTCATGACGCACGAAATCCACGGTCGCGGCGTCTCGGAGGCGAACGTGCACCGTGCGATTGAGTTGACGATGACGCGCTACTGCCCGGTGTTCGCGATGCTGCATCCGACGGTCGACGTGCGGGAGCGGTACGAGATCACGGACGACGACAGTGGGGCGATGGTATCAGGCGATGTCGTGCCGGCAGACCCGGCATAGGCGCCCACCGAGGGCCGCGAGCGCCGGATTGCTGGCTGCAACCAGTTGCAACTACAATAGAGAAGCAGAGAGTGTCGCGCGGGCGCGCCGCTGCCGATACTCACTGGGTATTCCCTGATATGCATCACATAGAACTCGTTTCACAACTCAGAACTCAGCACATGGAGCAGCTTCCGCGGCTTCTGGATGCTGCCACCCGCGCCGATGGGCACGAGCCGCTGGGCGAGCACAAGTTCCTTCGGCTACAGCGCGGCGACGACCTCTCGATGGCGCTCCTGGCGTTCGAAGGTGAGGCCCTGGAGGGCTACGCGCACACCGTGACGTACGGCGAGGGTGACGATCGTCGCGCTTCGTGCGAGTTGGTGGTCGAGCCGGCGGTGCGACGGCGCGGTATTGGTCGGATGCTGTTGGCACAAGCGGTCGACACGGCGCGGGACAAGGGTGCTCGGCAACTGGACCTCTGGGCGTACAACGACACGGCAGCGAGCCAGCGGCTGGCGGCCGAATTCGGCTTCGAGCCGGCGCGGCGCTTGCTCCACCTGCACCGCCACATGCGAACCGCGCCACCGCCACAGTGCGTAGCGGGAGCCTCGGTGCGAGCAATTCGTCCCGGCGTCGACGACCAGGCGTGGCTGGAGCTGAACAATCGGATCTTTGCGGCGCATCCGGAGAACGGGAGCTGGACGCTGGACGACCTGCGTGCGCGGATGGCTCAGCCGTGGTTCCGGCCGGACGATGTAATCATGCTCGACGTGGACGGAGTGCTGGCCGGGTTCTGCTGGCTGAAGGTCGACGAACGCGCCGGCGAAGGTCGCGTCGGCGAGGTGTATGTTATCGGCACAGCACCCGAGTGCCAAGGCCGCGGCCTGGGCCGGTACCTGCTGGCCTGCGGGTTGGCGCGGCTGCGCGAGCGCGAGGCTTCGACGGCCGCGATCTACGTTGACCAATCGAACGAGGCGGCGGTGGCGCTCTACACC
This sequence comes from Chloroflexota bacterium, assembly GCA_031400455.1. GTDB lineage: Bacteria > Chloroflexota > Dehalococcoidia > DSTF01 > JACRBR01 > JANXYW01. Next base: position 187,096 of record JANNPX010000019.1, read on the forward strand.
TCGAACGGATTCCACTATCACCACGTCGATGTTTGCTACTCACGTTCACTGTCAGCGGACGCCGACGTATCGCTGGCGGGTGCGCCGCGTGTGGTTGCGGCCTGAGTTCCTCGCGCTGTTCGTCGTTCTTCTGACAGCTTCCTGTATTGGCTAGGATGCATAGCAGGCCGTCCCGTGCGGACGGGCCTGGGAAGGAGCAGCCTGATGCCGACGACGTTGAAGGCTGGCGATACGGCGCCGGACTTCGATCTAGAGGACGATCACGGTCAGCGCGTGAAGCTCGCCGACCTGCGCGGCAAGTGGGTCGTGCTGTACTGGTACCCGAAGGACGACACGCCCGGCTGCACGACGGAGGCCTGCGAGATTCGAGACAGCTGGAACCTCATCTCGGGTGAGGCTGCACTGTTCGGCCTCTCTCCGGACGACGTGAAGTCGCACCAGAAGTTTCGCGATAAGTTTAGCTTGCAGTTCCCGTTGCTGGCGGATACGGACCACGCGGTGTCCGATCTGTACGGCGTCTGGGGGCCGAAGAAGTTTATGGGGCGTGAGTACATGGGCGTGGACCGGACGACGTTCATCATCGGCCCGGACGGTGCGATCGCGCGTGTGTTCGAGAAGGTGAAGCCCGCAGGTCACGCGCTGGAGATTCTGCAGGCGCTCGGCGAGTTGAAGTCGTAGGAGGCCGTCATGCCGCAGGGTAAATGCTCGTTTTGCGGGACGTTCGTCACGAGCGGAGGGATCGCCATGGGGAAACACTCGGTGGCATGCACGGCGTGCGCTCCGCTGGCGAACAAGTGGCTGGAGCAGCACGGCGACGTGGGCGGAGCGGCTGCGCCGCCGGAGGCTGAGGCGGAGTCGGCGTGACGCTGCCGGGATCGATCGCGCCACGGGGCGCTGCTGCTGGCTGATGACGCGACCGCGCTGAGCGGAGTAGATCCTTCGCGTCGCTCAGGATGACAGCTAAGCGCTGCGCGCTTCGCTACGCAGATTCGTGCTTGAGTTCTTCGCGGCGGGACTTGCCGCGCTCGCGGGCGACGGTGCGTATCGTCCAGGTGATCCAGAAGACGGCCCACGCGGCGAATGTGAAGCTGGCGAGCGAGACGCGCGTAGAGTCGACGATCGGCTCGATCTCGACGCCGCTCTCCTTGATGTGGATTACGGCCACGGGAGACGATCCGCCGCCACCTCCACCACCGCCGCCTTCACCCTCGCCGCCGTCCTGGCCGATGTGGCCGTTCTCGGACGGCAGATCCTTACCGCCGCTGCCGCGACCATAGCCGAGACCATAGCCGAAGGTCACGCGCGCCACGGGAATGACAGCGTGGCCGTGGCGCTCGACGGGTGTGCCGAAGCACACGGAGGCCCCCACCTGGTCGGGGATCGCCGTGATCTGGCGCACCAGTTCGTCGGTCGTCATGTTCGAATCCATCATCTCCTCCTCTTGTTTCGACTTGCGAGCACGCGTGCCGCGATTCGAGCCGCGAGTGCGACGCCGATGTACGCCGCGATACCAGTGTGCGAGCGTGGCTGCTCAAACGCTACCCGCTTCGTCTGTCCGTTGACGCGCATCGAGACCGCTACGGGTTCGTGCTGCTCGAATACGTACCGCTGGTCAGCCGTGCCGAGCCGCAACGAGCGCACGCGCACGATACCGTCGACCTCGGCGGTGGCCGAGGTGGCGAGGCGGATCGTGCGTTCTTCCGTGCGTAGCAATGCTGGGCGCTCCTGTACTCCGCTCCATCATGCGGCCCGGCGCGGCAGCTTCACAACCGTCCGCATGTTGCTGTTTTCGAAAGATTTGTCCTGCGCGCAGGGCGCTTGACATCGTTCGCTGCCGAGATTCTGCGGCTGGCGCCGTGACGGCGGGCGCGGTGTGTGTCACCATCCCGGACGAATTGTCGAGGAGGAAGCCATGGTGAAGCTGATCTACTGCATCTCGAAGAAGCCGGAGATGAGCGTCGAGCAGTTCCAGACGTACTGGCGGGAGACGCACGCTCCCATTGCGGCGGCCATCCCGGGGCTGCGCCGCTACGTGCAGTGCCACGTCGTGCCCGAGCTGTACGCCCGGCAGGCGCCATCGTACGACGGTGCGGCCGAGCTTTGGTTCGATGATTTGGGCGCGATGCGGGCGGCGATGCAATCGCCGGAGACGGCGGCGGCGCTGGAGGACGAGAAGAACTTCATCGACCACAGCCGGGTGGCTTCGTTCGTGACGGTCGAGAAACCGATCGTGGAGTAGTTGGTTAAGTGGATAGCGGTAGGGAATAGTGTCGGTGCGTTCGCGCGCTGGTGCTGGCAATCGAGGCTATGGCGCCGAGCGACATGGATGCTTCGCTTTGCTCAGCATGACAAGACAAAACGCTTCGGCAGTGAGACGAAGTTGCTACGCGCAGATCTTTTGTAACGCTTCGCGCACTGCGAGGGACCGTTCCAGAAGTGCTTCGGGGGCATCGGCGACGACAAAGTTGAGGTGCTCACAGCCGGCTTCGACGTAGGGAGCGATGAACTCCGCGATTTCTGCGGGTGTGCCGTACGGCGTGTACTTCTCGAACGACGCGAATGGGAGGCGATAGAACGCCTCCATGCTGGCGGCGACTTTCTTGCGGGCGGCGTCGCGATCGGCATCGACACCCATCCAGAACTGCATGCCGCGCGGGAACGTCACGTCGCCGCGGTTGGCCTCGGCGGCGAACTCGGCGATCTTCTCCCCCGCCTCGGTGAAGCGGCGAAGCGAGACCCAGATGCCGGTCCAGCCGTCGGCATAGCGCCCGGTGCGCCGGAGCGCGGCGTCGGAGCGGCCGCCGGCCTGCATGATGACGCCAGTGGAGCGGAACGGCTTGGGGCGCATCCGCACGGCGTTGAGTTTGAAGTACTTGCCGTCGAACGTTGTCTCTTCCTGCGTCCAGAGGCTGCGGAGGATCTGCATCGACTCGTCGGTGCGACGCGCACGCGTCTTCGGATCGACGCCACACGCCCACCATTCGTTGGGATCTTCGCCGCCGATGCCGATGCCCATCACGAGCCGGCCGCGAGAAAGCTGATCGAGCATCGCTGCCTGCAGCGCTACGGGCGTGGGGTGGCGCAGCGCCAGTAGGTAGACGCACGTCTGCAGTTCGAGCTTCGTCGTGACGGCGGCGATCGGTGCGAGCTTCATCAGGCCGTCGCTGCCCGAGCCGTAGAACGTCACGTGGTCACCGACGAACACGCCGTCGACCCCGGCGTCCTCAGCCTGGCGCGCCCATTCGGCGACGCCGTCATCGGTGCCACCGGCCGGGATGAAGATCTTCGGCATCTTTAGCGTCATGCGTCCTCCGTGTTAGGTGCGCGCCGGTCCGATGACGCCAGCGGCGCCGAGTTGACCTATCTCGTCCCATGTATAGCCGGCTTCGAGCAGGATATCCTCCGTGTGCGCGCCGTGACCCGGAGCGAGATGCGGGATTGTCACGGGTTCACCGTTGACGGCGATGCCGATGCCGGGGAGGCGTACAGGGTCATGGCCGGGATAGGCGACCTCGTGGATGTAGCCGTTCTCGATCACCTGCGGGTCGGCTGCGACGTCTGCGTAATCCTGGACTACGGCGGCGAACATGCCGATGGCGTTGAGCTTCGCGACCCATTCGCGCGCGTCGCCGCGCAGAAACGCCTCGTCGAGGATGGTGATGAGCACCTCAGAGTTCGTGCCGACCCGTCCGATGTAGGTGTCGAAGCGCGGGTCGTCGATCAGCTCTGGATGGGCGATGACGTCGCAGATGCCCTCCCACGCGCGGTCGAGCAGCATGCCGATGACGAACCACTTGCCGTCGCCTGCAAGATACTCGCGCCAGAACGGGCGCGAGCCGCCGCGGTAGGCGCGTGGGCGGAGCTTGTTCGTGAACAGATGCGTCGCGATATCGAACGCCTGTAGCGATATCTGGCTGCCGAGCAGCGATGTGTCGAGTTTCATGCCGCGCCCGGTGGCGTTGCGGCCGACAAGGCCCGTGAGCGCGGCGATGGCGACGTGCATGGCTCCGACCTGGTCGGCGATGGGCACCTGCGTTGGCAGGGGCGGATCATCCGGCTCGCCGTTGCTGCTGGCGAAGCCGCCGCGCGCCTGTGCGAGGAAGTCGAACGCGCCCTCGGCTGCGTCAGGGCCGACGGGGCCGTAGCCGGAAGCCTGCACGTAGACGATCGCGGGGTTCACCGCGGCAACGGAGTCGTAGTCGAGGCCGAGGCGGTTGATGGCAGCAATGCGGAAGTTGTTGACGAACACATCGGCGGTGGCGGCGAGGCGCATGAAGATGGCGCGGCCTTCGGCGTGCTTGAGATCGAGCGCGATGGAGCGCTTACCACGGTTGTGTGCCTCGAAGTAGCTGCTGAGCCCGAGTTCCGGGTTCATCCAGGCGAAGCGGCCAGGATCGCCGGACGCGCGCTCTTCGATCTTCACGACGTCGGCGCCGAGATCTGCGAGCATGGCAGTGCCGTAAGGGCCCTGCTGCCAGATGGTCAGGTCAAGGACGCGGATGCCTTCGAGCGGTCGCTGCATAGCCGATTCTCGCGCGCCACGAGGCGAGTGTCCAGAAGCGCGATGATTGACCGCTGATCCGGCATCGCCTACAACAGTGGCGTGACCGATTCCCCGCTTGACTCACTCGACACATATCAGCGGCTCGATCCTGCCGGCCTCTACGGCCGGATCGACGCGTTGCCGGCGCAGTTCGAAGAGGCGTGGCGTGCAAGCCGCGCGTTGACGCTGCCGCTCGACTATCGGGACGTGCGGCGGATTGCCGTCCTCGGCATGGGTGGGTCGGGCATCGGCGGCAGCCTGCTGCGCGCGCTGGCGATCGAGCTTGGCGCACGTGTCCCCGTCGATGTTGTTCGCGGCTACACGCTGCCTGCTCACGTCGATGCGGACACGCTGGCGATCGCTTCTTCCAACAGCGGAAATACGGAGGAAGTCGTCGCGACGTTTGACGCGGCGATCCGTGCTGGGGCGAAATGCGTGGCGATCACGACAGGCGGACGCCTGCTCGATGCGGCGCGCGCGCATGGCGCGCCGGCGCTGACGTTCACCTGGCAGGGCGAGCCGCGATCGGCGCTCGGGTGGAGCTTCGCATCGCTGTTAGCCATCTGTGCCGGGCTCGGCCTGATTCCTGATGTCGAGGAGGATCTCGTCGCGGCGATCGAGCACATGAAGTCGCTCGTCGGGCGGATCGATCGCGACGTGCCGGAGCCGTCGAACCCGGCGAAGCAGCTCGCGCGGCGGCTGGTTGGCACGTTGCCGCTGTTCGTGGGCGCGGAGGCGCTGGCGCCGGTGGCGTATCGCTGGCGCACGCAGACTAACGAGAACGCGAAATCGTGGGCGGCGGCGGACGAGTTGCCGGAGATGAATCACAACGCGCCGTTGGGGTACGGCGCGCCCGCGGGCGTCGCCTCGTCGATCCATGCCGTGCTGCTGCGCCATGCGTCGGTGCACCCGCGGACGGCGCTTCGCATCGAGCTGACATTGGAGCAGATGCGGACGGCAGGCGTGGCGGCGGAGGTGCTCGACGCCCCGGGGCCGTCGGTGCTCGCGCAGATGCTATGGGCTGTGCAGTTCGGCGATTTCGCGAGCTACTACCTGGGGCTGCTGTACGGCGTCGACCCGTCGGAGGTGCGTGCGCTGGAGTGGATGAAGGGCCGCATGGCGGGGCGGTAGTGGTGCTCAGTGTTGCAGGGTGGTGTGGCCTGTCGGCTACGCGCTCGGCGAGGGGCGCTGAGCCGAGAAGATGCTTCGCCTCGTTCTGCATGACATCGGCGACGATTGCGCGCTGCGCTAACCGCCGGGGACGCTCGTAGTGGGCGATTGGATGAGCTGCTCGAAGTTCGTGTCGCTGCCGAGGATGACGACGATGGATGCGCCGCTGGCGGACATGGCGGCACTCTCGTCCGCAGTGGCTTTGCGATAGCTGCTGTCCGGGAGGTTGAGCCAGTTAGCGAGCAGGAAGCCGTTCTTCTCGTGCGTGCCGTCCAGATCGATGACCTCTGACTTGGCGTGCGATGCTCCGTCGAAGACGTTCGCCGGGTTGAGGTCGTTCGCGGGATAGCCCTTGCCGATGATGTAGCTGACGACGCGCGCTGCGAGTCCTTCGACGCCCGCGCCGTTTTGCACCTGCACCTTCACGGGCTCCGGCGTGACGACCACCTGCGCGGGGCCGCCCCCTACCTGATCCACGAACACCGAATCGACGAGCTTCTGCACTTCATCAGGCTGGAAGATCAGCACTGCGGCGCCGCTGGAGGGAATCGTGTACGGTGCGGTCGCTGAGCCGAGCGAGATCGCGTGGATCTCGTCCTTGGTCTCGTTGGCGAGGAGGGCGTAGCCCGGGATCTGGAAGTCGCTGATATCGGTCTTGACCGTGTCCTTGTACTTCGACCACAGGGAGGGCGCGTTCTTGAGTACATTGAGCGACTTCGCCTTGTCGATCGCCGCGAAGATCACGCGCTGCTGGCGCTGGATGCGGTCGAGATCGTCGCTGCTGAATCGGATGCGCGAGTACGCGAGGGCGGTGACGCCGTCCATGTGCTGCCTGCCTGGGTAGAAGTGCTGCGGCAAGTAGTCGCCGGGGAGTTCGGTCTCCGAGTAGTAAGGGTCGTAGACCTCGTCGGGAACGTCGACGTCGATACCGCCGAGATCGTCGATGATAGCCTCGAAGCCCTTGAAGTCGATGAGCACGTACTTGTCGATCTTGATGTTAAATGGCGCGCCGGCCAACACCTGCTTCATGAGCCCGACGCCGCCACCGCTGTACTCGCTCAGTTCCCCGTTCACGTAGACGGTGTTCACACGATCTTGAAATGTTCCCGTGCCGGTCTTATACGGAATGTCGACGAGCCCGTCGCGCGGGATGCCGAGGATGCCCGTGGACTTCGTCTTGGGGTCGACCGTCACAACGAAAATGGTGTCGGTCCTGGTCGGGGTCTGACCTTCGGCGGGCCGCCGGTCGAGTCCCATGACGAGAATGTTGATGCGATCCTTGATGCCGCTGTCGCCCTCACCGTCGACGCCGGGCAGGACGCCGCCGACGGCGCCCGGGATCGTGAGTTGATGTCCGGGGAAGAAGATGCTGTCGACGCGGGTGATGATGACGAGACCCAAATAGGCCGAGATGACCGCGAACAACAGGATTGCCGCGCCAATGATGGCACGGTGCTGGTTCGCGGTCTGGGCTTTGGGGGTGTGCGAGGGAGTTGACACTGGTATCGAGCGTATCGGGCGATGATCTCGCCTGTCAAGCGCGGCAGATTCGCGCTCGGGTCGATGCGATCGTTTGACACTGCGCTGGAAGCGGCCCTATGATCCCAAGCCGTCGCTGGTCCGACGGCGCATATGCCATCAGCTCGTCTGTTCGAAAGGGGCGCCCATGCCGGATATCAGCGTTGAAGAAGCAGTAAAACAGAACTGCCAGGCGGTGCTCATTGGCGACATGATGCGGATCATGGCCGATTTGACGCCGGAGGCGCTGGGCGCGCTGATGGCGAACGCGGGTGGGGGCATGGGCGCGATGCCGGCGCTCACGTCGTTCGACGTGCAGAGCCACGATGTGAACGGCGACGATCACGTGTTCAAGATCCAGTTCAAGGGCGACCAGGACTTCCTCGCCGTTGCGACGTGGAAGGATGTGGGCGGCGCCTGGAAGATCACGAACTTGGCGATGGAGCAATAGAGTTTGTCAGCCAGTCAGCTTGTCAGCTAGTCAGTCAGGACAGGAGCCGATGATGGACGCTAAGGAATTCATGCAGGCGCACGCCAACAATGCCGTCGCCGGGAACATGGCTGAGGTGATCAAGGATCTGACGCCGGAATCGATGCCGCAGGCGGTTGCGCTGATGGCCGGTGGCCCGAATCCGTTGGAGGCGAACAGCGTCGTGTCGCGCGGGCAGGACGGCGATGACCACGTGTTCGACGTGACGTACACGGGCGGAGACAAGTCGGTCTCGATGCGCGAGTGGGTGCGCAACGTCGATGGCACGTTCAAGATCATCAAGCTAGAGAAACCAACGTAGGAGGCAGAGCATGGCGACGATCGACGAAGCGGTAGCGGGATACGTAACCGCGATCAAGAACATGGACATCGGCACGCTCATGGCGACGCTGACGCCGGATGCGCTGGGCAAGGCGATGGCGCAGATGGGTTCGCAGCCGCCACCGACGGCAGTGAAGGACATCACGGCGGAGAAGCAGAGCGAAGAGAATGGTGAGTACGTGTACCACCTGGTCGTTGATGCCGAAGGTGGCGCGGCGACGATGATGACGCGCTGGAAGGAAATCGACGGCGCGTGGAAAGTGACGGACATCGGGCAGGCGTAGGCTGAGTCCAGCGATCCTTTCAGTCAGGCACCAACAAGAAGGCCGCGCAATCTTGCGCGGCCTTCATTCGTGAACGCGACGGATGTGGCGCGCGGTGTGTGGGATTGCTAGCCGTGGTGCGCGGCCGCTTCACGCGCCTTCTGTGCTTCGGCGACGATCTTCTGTGCGATGTGCTGGGGCACTTCGTCGTAGTGATGGAAGGTCATCTCGAAACTGCCGCGGCCCTGTGTGATGGAGCGTAAGTCCGTCGCGTACCGCAGCACTTCCGACAGGGGCGCGTCGGCGTCGATGATCGTGGTGCCGTCGCCCTCCGGCGACATGCCATGTACCTTCGCCCGCTTGCCGTTGAGGTCGCTCATCACGTCGCCCGTGTTGCCGTCCGGCACGCGAATCTTCAACTCCATGAAGGGCTCGAGCAGAACCGGGTTGGCTTTGAGAGCACCCTGCTTGAGCGCCTGCGATCCGGCGATCTTGAACGCCATTTCGGATGAGTCGACCGGGTGCTCCTTGCCGTCGACGAGCGTGACGCGCAGGTCGACCATCGGGAAGTGCGCGAGCGTGCCTTCGTTCAGCGCTTCGTGTACGCCCTTCTCGACGGCAGGGATGAAGTTGCGGGGAACAGAACCGCCGACGACCTTGTCGACAAACTCGAAACCGCCGCCCTTGTTTGGCTCGACGATGATGGAGACGCGGGCGTACTGGCCGTGGCCGCCGCTCTGCTTCTTGTGGATGAACTCGGACTCGACTCTCGTCGTGACGGTCTCGCGGTAGGGGACGCGGGGGGCGTGGAGGTCGACCTCGACGCCGAACTTGCGCTTCATCTTCTCGGCGGCGACTTCGACGTGCGTCTCGCCCATGCCGGAGATGATGGTCTCGCCCGTCGCTTCGTCGCGGTGGACGACCAGCGTTGGATCCTCCTCGGCTATGCGATGCAGAGAAGGGCCGAGTTTGTCGACGTCGGCCTTGCCCTTCGGCGTGACAGCGACGTTGAACGGCGGTTTCGGGAACTCCAGCGGTGGCAGCGTGAGGGTGTGCTCTTTCGAGCATAGGGTGTCGCCAGTGACGGTTTGGTTGAGCTTTGCAACGGCGCCGATATCGCCTGCGACGAGCGACGGTGCGTGGTCCTGCGTCTTGCCCTTGAGCACGATGATCTGGCCGATCCGCTCATCGGCGTGGTGGTTGGCGTTCCAGACGTGGGAGTCCGCCTTCAGCGTTCCGGAGACCACACGCAGGTAGTTGAGGCGGCCGACAAACTGGTCAGCGGACGTCTTGAACACCGTCGCGGCGAGCGGGCCCGACGCGTCGGCTTTGAGTTGCTCATCGCCGGCGGAGTTCGTCGCGGTGCGCGAAGCAACGTCGGCGGGCGAAGGGCAGTCGGCGACGATTGCGTCCAGCCACTTCGCGATGCCGATGTTCTTCGACGCGGACGTAGCGAAGACGGGCGCGACGATGCCGGCGGCAATCCCTTTGCGCAGCGCGTCGGTCAGCTCCTCTTCGGTCAGCTCTTCGCCCTCAAGATACTTCGCGAGCAGGTCGTCATCCGCCTCGGCGACAGCCTCGACGAGTTGTTCGCGCGCGGACGCGGCGGCGGCGGCCATGTCCGCGGGGACGGCCGCGGGCTCGCCCTTGTCGCCCATGTAGGCTTTCTGCTCGATCAGGTTGACCACGCCGGCGAAGCTGTCCTGCGCGCCGATGGGGAGGATGAGCGGCGCGACCTTCTTGCCGTAGCGCGCCTGGAGCTGGCCGAGAGCCTGGTCGAAGTTCGCATTCTCGCGATCCATGCGGTTGATTACGATGATGCGCGGCAGCGCGGCCTGATCGGCGTTCGCCCAGGCCAACTCAGTGCCAACCTGGAGCCCGGAGACCGCGTCCACGACGATGACGCCGATGTCGGCGGCGCGGATGCCGCTCTTCACCTCGCCAACGAAGTCGGCGTAGCCGGGCGTATCGATGATGTTGATCTTGTGGTTGCCCCACTCGCAGGGGATGAGCGCGAGGCTGAGGCTGATCTTGCGCTTGACCTCATCGGGTTCGAAGTCGGATGCGGTCGTGCCGTCATCGACTTTCCCGAGGCGGGATGCGCCGCCGGAGGAGAAGAGGGCCGCCTCGGCAACGGAGGTCTTGCCGGCGCCATGATGGCCGAGGAGGACGACATTGCGGATCTGCTCAGTCCCGTACTCTTTCATCTCGTTTCGCGCTCCTAGCTTGGTAAGCAATCCAATGAGCCCGACCGACCTGCCCGAGGGATGGGACAGGATCATACTCGATCGGAGCGTGGATGGGGAGATGGGTTGGGTGGCGCGTTGCGGCCGTCTGGTTCCCGGCGTAGGCGGGAAGTTGTCGTGTTCGCACGATCGCCGGCGCTGGATTCGCGTAGGTCCTTCGCTTTGCTCTGGACGACAACGCTCGCCGCGCGGCTCAGGGTTGGCCGATACGGCTCTGAATCCATGGGATGATCATGTCGATGAGGCGGTCGCGGGGGTCGGGGAGCCGTGCGCCCTGCTCGCCGACGGGGTGGAGGTAGTGATCCGCCCACGGGAGCTCCATGGACGTCTTGTCGGCGGCGCCGCTCTTCTCGAAGAGTTCGCGCTGTTCGGCAGGGAAGATGTCGCAGTCGCCGTCGGCGTAGACGATGAGGGTCGGGATCGTCACGTGGCCGATCGTGTCGGGTAGATCCGCCTGGCTGCTGATGCCGCTCCACGTGCTGAGCCAGGCGCGCGGCGTCATAACGCGGGCGAGGCCGCCGGGGCCGTAGTTGCCGATGATCGGGTCGCCCGGCGAGAAGATGCTGCCAAGCGGGCGGTTGCTGTGGTCGATCGACGGGTCGAGGTACGCGGGGTTGGCGAGCGTGCGGTAGATGATCATGTAGCGGCCCAGCCAGCCGCGCCGCGTGATGGATGCGCGCTCGTCGTCGGGCAACGCCGCGAAGTCTGGTGCGCGCATGCGCGTGCGCGCGTCACGGTGATCGGCGATCCAGCCGCGCGCGACCTCGTCGAGGCGATGGGTACGCTCGCGCTGCTTCTCGCGATACGTGGCGAGCCATCTTCGGTCGTAGGTGCTGGGCTGCGGGAACGGGCGGTAGCCGTTCGCGGCGTTGTACATGTCCCACGCAGGGTCGGCCGCCGTCGGATCGTGTTCGTCGACGACGCTGGGGTCGATGACGTTGAGCATGAAACGGCCTTCGCCAAGATGCGCGGCGACGGCGATGTAGAGGTCGCCGGGCGGCATGACTTCGGCCGTGAGATCGATGCGTTCGCCGCCGGGCGTCCGCGTGAGTCGCTCAGACGGCGGCCGGCTTGCCTGCGACTGGTAGAAGCCGAGGAGTGAACCGCCGCCGCTGTTTCCGAGCAAGATGATCTTCTCGAAGCCGGCATCCTTGAGGTACCGCATGCCGGCGGCGATGTCGAAGAGCAGTCGCTCGTGCACCATGTCGGTATCGTTGTTGAGGTAGCGGCTGTTGTGCCCGAACACGGCGTAGCCGCGCTCGGTCAGCCCCGGCACGACGTAGTGCCGCGTGAACTCGCCGCGTGGGTGCATGAGGTACACGGCGGTCTTCGGATCGTGGTGTGGCGGGCGATAGAGGATGCCGAAGCTCTGGGCGGTGTCGGTCGCTTCGAGGTAGACGACGTCGCGGCGCACTGCCGGGTCGAGATCGGCGAAAGCGAAAGGCAAGCGCCGGGCGCGCGCATCGGATTGCTGGATCATGGTGCGAAGCGTATCCGGCGCCGACCGTCGGGAACAGCCGCGACCGCGAGGGGCGCAGGACGCGAAATCGGCGTCGAGACCGATTGCAGGTGCGGCAATTCGTCGCGCGCTATTGGCCGAGCTTCGCGAGCAGCAATTGCAGCAGCGTGTTGAATTCGGCCGGTGTGGGCACGCCAAGCAGCTTGCCCACGCCGATCGAGACGCTGCGGCTGCCGTTTCGGGCGATGACGCCGGTCACGGTCGGGTAGGTGAAGGAGTACGCCTCGTCGGCGACGCCATCGAGCCGCGTGAACTTGCCGCCCTGGCCCTCGGCGGCCGTACGGAGAATGCCGTCTTCGGCGCTGGCCGTCGGGGGATCGGTGTAGCCGCTGGCGACGATGATGATCGCGGTGTCGCCGCCGTCGCCGCTTCCCTGAAAGCGGCAGACGAGTTGCGATGTGCCGGCGCTTGTGGCGCTGACGCCGTCGGCCGTGAGCCGCAGATGCTGTGCCGCGAGCGCGTCAACGTCTGCGTTCGCAACGAGCGCCGTGCAGCGCGGCGGGAATCCAGTCGCGGTCGCATCCGGCGTGGCGGCAGATGCGGTCGGTGTTTCGGCAGGAGGCGATGCGTCGGGCGACGCGGCGGCGGAGGGTGCCGATGTGGGCGATGCGGCTGGCGGACTGCTGGTGGGGGTTGTGCTATCGTCGCCCGAGCAGGCGGCGGCTAGGCATGCTGCTGCGATCAGGATGGTGGCGGCTAAGCGCATCGTAACTCCGTTTGCGTGCGTTGTTCGAGCACGGTAGAGCGCGTCGCAACGTGTGGCAAGCTTGACAAGTCAGTACATATGTACGAAACTGCTGTTCGTGCCGATTCCCACGAATCGAAGCGCGAAGCCCACATGGGTGGGGAGATTCCGCAGGCGGCGTTTACCCGTTATCATTTGAACTCGGCGTAGTATCAAGCAGTGACGGCGCCCTCCTGTCTGCGACCTCAACCACCGCACTTCGCAGGCACGGCAGGGCGGCGTCTCTTTGTGAGAGCGGCATGGGATGCTGCCTCGCGAGAACGGAGCAGGACGTGAAGGTCGTATTTCTCGAAGACATCGCGGGAACCGCCAAGATTGGCGACATCAAGGACGTGAAGACGGGCTTCGCGCGGAACTACCTGCTGCCGCGGCGGCTGGCGATGGCGGCGACGCCGTCCGTCGTGAAGTCGGCGGAGCAGCGGGCGGCTCGCGAGTCGCGTCTGCAGGAGGCGCGCGACATGGACGCGCGGGCCGTCGCCGCACGCGTCGAAGCGATGCCGCTGTCGTTCACCGCGAAGGCGGGGTCGACGGGCAAGCTGTTCGGTTCGGTCGGCAGCGCGGATATCGCGACGAAGATCGGCGAGGCGATTGGCAGCGAGTTCGACCGCCACAACGTCGTGCTGGCGGATCCGATCAAGGAGCTGGGCGACTACCAGGTGCCGGTCAAGCTGACGAAGAACGTGATCGCGATGGTCAGCGTCAGCGTCATCGGCGAGGACGGCACGACCGGCGCCGACATCAAGGCGCGCGCGTCGGGCGGCGCTGAAGCATCTGTAGTCGAGGCCACGGACGAGTCGGCAGCTGACGACGATGCCGGCGCGGACGAACCGGATCTCGGCGACGATGCAGATGCTGCTGTCGAGGCAAAGGCCGAAGGCGAAGAAGCGGCGGAGTAGCTGCGTCGACTGAACTGGTCGTCACTCTCCTTCGCATCGTTTCAACGCCGCTACCGCGGCCGAGTACAGGACGATACGCAAGGAGGCGCGATGACCGTTGCCGTCGACTACGCACTGAGCCTGCGCGAGGCCGAGAAAGCGCTGCGTACCGCGCAGACAGCCGGCGACATTCGTAACGCATGGAAGAAATACATGGGGGCGCTCGGGCATCGCTCGCTCGGGCGCCTTCTGCTTGGCCGCTCGGCGGCGGAGCTGCTCTCCAAGCAAGACGAACGATCGGACGATTAGCGATGGTCACCGCCGACAAGCTGCCTCCGTATGACATCGAAGCCGAAGAGGCGTGCATCGCGTCGATCCTCGTCGACGAGGAGGCGATTGGTCGCGTCGAAGGCGTCGTACACCCGGACGACTTCTATCGGGATCAGAACCGGTGGGCGTACGAGGCGTGTCTGGCACTTTGGGAGCGCAACGAGCCGATCAACCAGGTGACGCTGGCGCACGAGCTGTCGAGACGTGAGAAGCTCGATGACTCGGGTGGCATCCCGTATCTCGCGCGTATCGTCGGCGAGCTGGCAACGCCTGTCGGCGTTGAGTACTACGCACACATCGTCAAACGCGACGCGACGTACCGCGCGATGATCACCGCGGGCTCGCAGATCGTGCAGGTTGCGTATCAGGGCGGACCGGATCTCGAAGGTGCGATCACGCGCGCCGAGAACCTCGTGATGACGCTGCGCCAGTCGCAGCGGATGAGCGACCTCGTGCCGCTACGGACGCTGCTCGAGCAGTTCTGGGAGACGCCCGGCATCGATGCGCCGTTTGCGGGGTCGATCGGGTCGATCCGAACAGGGTTCATGGATCTCGACACACTGCTGGGCGGGTTCCATCGATCGGATCTGGTGATCTGCGCGGCGCGACCCAGTGTCGGCAAATCGGCGCTGCTGCTGAACTTCGCGCGGAACGCCGCCGTTGGGCAGAACGCGCGCGTAGCAATATTCACGATCGAGATGTCGGGCGAGCAACTCGCGCAGCGCCTGCTGGCGTCGGAGTCGGGCATCGATGCGTCGCGGCTGCGGTTGGGACAGATGTCGGAGATAGAAGAGCGGCGCGCGATGAACGCGACGGGCGAGCTTTCGGGGCTCGAGATCTACATCGACGATTCGTCGATCGTTACGATCGGCCAGTTGCAGACGAAGTTGCGCCGGCTGAAGCAGCAGCTTGGCGGTGTCGATTTGGTGCTAATCGACTACCTGCAACTGATGCAGGGGTCGAGCAAGCGCAGCGACAACCGGGTGCAGGAGGTGAGCGAAATCTCGCGCGGGCTAAAGATGCTGGCGCGGGACCTGGACGTGCCGATCATCGCAGCGGCGCAGCTTTCGCGTGCGCCGGAAATGCGGCAGCCGCACATCCCGATGTTGAGCGACCTGCGCGAGTCGGGCAGCATCGAGCAAGATGCCGATGTGGTCATGTTCATCTACCGCGAGGACGTGTACGTGACGCGCGAGGACTGGGAGACGCGCAACTTCGACCAGCCGTACCCGGAAGGGATCACCAAGCTGATCATCGCGAAGCACCGCAACGGCCCGACGGGGGTCGTGCACCTGCGGTTCCGTAACCACTTGTCGCGGTTCGAGGACCTGATGGTCATCGAAGAGGAGTCGGCGTAGCGGTGGAGGTTGGGAGCGGGAAGCGAGGGGCGGGAAACGAGATCGCTGACGCGCCGGCGGCGTTGGAGTCATGACGTTCGCGGGGTTTCCGGCTCGGGCACAAGCTACGGCGATTCCGAACGTGTTCTTTACGGACGTGCTGCCTCGGCTGGCGGGGGACGCCGTTGCGGTAGGTGTGGCGCTCTACGCGTTCAAGGCGCTGCTTGGGAAGCGCGGGAGCCCGCGGTTCACTACGGACGACGAGTTGGCTGCGGACGCCTCGCTGGCCGCGTTTCTGAGCGCGGCGGGTATATCGGCCGCAGACATCGGCGGCGGGCTTAGGCGGCTGGTGGACGCGGGCATGCTGCTATCGGTGGTGGTGGAGGACGAGGGACGGCGACGCGAGTTGTACTTCCTCAACACGCCCGCCGACCGCCGTGGTATGGAGGCGGTGCGGAGCGGCGCGGTGGACCTGGGACGAATCGTGGCGCCGGAGCCAGCGGCGAGTGCAGCACCGGGCATCTTCGCTCTGTACGAGTCGCTCGTGGGCACGCTGGGTCCCGGCATAGCGGCCGAATTGGCAGAGGCAGAGCGGCTGTACCCGCCTGACTGGCTTGAGGCGGCGTTCGGCGAGGCGGCGGCGCAGAACGCGCGGAGTTGGCGGTACGTGTCGCGAATACTGGAACGATGGGCATCCGAAGGACGGGACGATGCGGCGACTGAACGAGATCCTGCCGGGGACGACCGGTACTTCCGTGGGAAGTACGGGCGCATCCTCAAGCAGCGTCTCAAGAGCTGAAAAGCGGCCGATCTCGCTGCGTGCGGGCGATGCGGTTGCGCCCCCGGACAGCGACGTCTGCGCGCTGTGCCGTGGCGCGCGCTACGTTCGCGTCAACGTGCCATTCGACCACCCGGACTTCGGTGAGGCCGTGCCGTGTCGCTGCGCGTCGGACGAGACCGCGGCGGCGCGCGGCGATCGGTTGGCGCGCTACTCGAACATCGGTGCGCTGTCGCGGCTGACGTTCGCGAACATCATCGCACGTGGACGCAACGCTGGGGCGCGCGAGCAGGAGCAGTATCGCGGCTGCGTGGAGGACGCGCACGCGTTCGCGGATGCGCCCGAGGGTTGGGTCCTGCTGTCCGGTGCGAGCGGCTGTGGCAAGACGCACATAGCCGCGGCGATCGTCAACCGGCTTCTCGAACGCGGCGAACCGGCGTTGTTCGTTGTCGTGCCGGATCTGCTGGACCACCTGCGTGCAGCGTACCAGCCGGGTGCCGACGTGGCGTACGACGAACTCTTCGAACGTGTGCGGAGCGCGCCCGTCCTGGTGCTCGACGACCTGGGCACGCAAGCGCCGACGCCGTGGGCGCAGGAGAAGCTGTTCCAACTCATCAACCATCGCTTCAACACGCGGCTGCCGACCGTCGTGACGACGAACCTGCTGCCGGAACAGATCGACGAGCGGCTGCGGACGCGGCTGACCGACGCCAGCATCGCGCGAGTGTACGTGCTCGAAGCGCGACGCACGTCGGAGCTCACTGCGCTGGACGTGTTGGACCACCAGCTCATTCGCGACATGACGTTCGAGCGGTTCGACGTGCGCAGCCTGCACCTGCCGATCGACGAGCGGAAGCGGATGGAGAACGCGTACCGTCAGGCGCTGGCATTCGCCGAGAAGCCGGACGGATGGCTGTTGTTCATCGGGCCGCATGGCGCTGGGAAGACGCATCTCGCAGCAGCGATCGCCAACTATCGCCGCGCGCGCGGCGAGACATCGACGTTCGTCGTCGTGCCGGATCTACTCGACTATCTGCGGCGCGGCTTCTCGTCTGATGACGGCGGCGATGCGCACGCGGCGTTCGACGAAATGAAGCACGCGCCGCTGCTGATTCTCGACGATCTGGACACGCAGACTGGCATTGCATGGGTGCGCGACCGGCTGTTCCAGTTGCTGAACTTCAGGCACACGTCGCGGCTCCCGACTGTGATCACGACGGCGCTCTCGCTGGATGAGTTGGGCGAGCGGCTGGCGTCACGTCTGGTCGACCCGGCGGTGTGCACGTCCATCGTGCTGGGTGAGCCACAGCGAGCCGAATCGCCTGCGCGGCGCGGGCGCAGCCCCCGTGCACGCAAGTAGCTGAGTGTTCGTTCGTGCGCCGAGCTGCGGGTGAGTACACTCCGCGACGAAGACGAGTTTCAGGAGGCACCTTGAAGCGAGCACTCGTACTGGGTGGTGGGGGCATCGTCGGCGTGGCGTGGGAGACAGCGATTCTCGCGGGCCTGCTCGAGGGCGGCGTGGATGTTCGCGATGCGGATCTCATCGTTGGCACATCGGCGGGTTCGATGGTGGGATCGCAGATCGCCGAAGGGCGCGACGCTCGCGAGATGATGCGCGAGGGCCGCGAGCGCCCCGCGCCGCCGACGTCGAGCGCCAAGCCGGATGTCGCGAGGCTCACGGCCGTATTTTCGGCTTGGGCGGCGATGGAGAACACCACGCCGGAGGGCTGCGCAAAGGTCGGAAAGCTGGCGCTAGCGGCCGTGACGATGCCTGAAGACGAGTTGCTCGCGCGATTTGAGGACAGCGGCGATGCATGGCCGGCGAAGCCGCTGCTGATCGCTGCCGTCGACTGCGAGTCCGGCGAGCGGCGAGTGTTCGACCGCACGTCGGGCGTGCCGCTTCGGCTGGCTATTGCGGCGTCGTGTGCGGTGCCGGGCATGTTTCCACCCGTGACTATCGGCGGCCGACGATACACGGATGGTGGCGTGTGGTCGGGTACGTCGGCAGATCTGGCGCAGAGTATCGCGCCGGATGCCGTGCTGATCATCGCGCCGATGGGTTCTTCGACCGAGAACGCGTTTGGGCGGCTGATCGCGGGACAGATCGTTACCGAGAAGGCAGAGCTTGAGGCCGCGGGCGCGCGGGTCATCGTCGTGCAGTTCGATGACGCGGCGAAGCAGTCCGGTGCGGCTAACCTGATGGATCCTGCCGGTGCGCCAGTTGCCGCGGCCGCTGGTGAGGCGCACGGACGCCGCCTGGCAGACGACGTAGGTGCGCTTTGGCGCGGAGCGCGGGCCCGCTGACCCTGAGCGAGCCGTTCGCTAGACTTCCCTGATGGCGGGAGAGACGGTGCCCTGCGGCGATGGGATGACGGAGGGCGTGCGAGCAGCGCTCTCCGCGTGCGTCGACGCCATCATCCCGACGATGTTCCGAGCACAACAGCCGTGGGCCGTGATGGGCAGCACCGCATCGGTGTTGCAGGGCATCCCGAACTACACACCACCCGATATCGATCTGGTGACGACGCGCGACGGCGCCTACATCATGTCGGGCAGCATCGGCGGGCTTGGCGCGACCGTGCACCAGGTCGGCTACAGCGAGTCGGAGCGCTACGCGAGCCATTTCGGCATCTTCGAGGTGCTGGACGTGAAAGTCGAAGTCATGGGCGACCTGGTCATCCGGGTCGCCGATGGACACATCGATGCGACCGAGCACTTCGCGCGGTGGAGCGACAAGGTACGGCTTCTCCACTTCGGGCGACACCACATACCAGTCGTGCCGCTGGAGTGGCAGTTGGTCGCGAACGTACTGCTGAGCCGACCGGAACGATCGACGGGTATTGCGGACTTCTTGCTCGAGCATGGCTTCGACCGAGCATACCTTGAGGCGCTGCTCGTGGACGATGGGCACGGTAAGCGGACGATCGCTACTGTGCGGGAGATGATGCACATTGACGACTGACCGCGGCGTCCCGGAGCGCGTCGAGCCGGATGTCTATACGGACGACTACTACCTGACGAACTGCCACGGCTACGAGGACTTCGTGATGAGTGGCGGCCGCAAAGTGGGTCCCCGCTTCATCAAGGCGCTTTCGCTCGCAGGCGAATTGCACGGCAAGCGTGTGCTGGACGTGGGCTGCGGGCGCGGCGAGCTCGTGATCCAGTCGGCGATGCGCGGCGCAGAGGCATGGGGCATCGACTACGCACAGGCGGCGGTCGATATCGCCGTCAACGCGCTATCGTCGGTCGAGGTGAAAGTGCGCGAGCACACGCATGCCGAGCAGATGGACGTGAAGGCGTTGAGGTTCGACGACGGGTTCTTCGACGTCGTGTTCATGATGGATGTCGTCGAGCACCTCTACCCGCACGAACTGGCGCAGGCATTCGACGAATTGAGGCGCACCATCCGCCCGGGTGGGCTGCTCGTGATGCACACGTCTCCGAACAAGGTGTTCGAGGAAAAGATCTATCCGAACTACAGCCGACGCGTGAACCAGGCCGCGTTGTGGCTAAGCAGGAAGCTGCGGTTTGGCGACGGGCTCTTCAACGAGACGATGCTGCCGACCGGGCGTGAATTCCCACACGATACGTTCGAGCGCGAGATGCACATCAACGAGCAGTCGGCGCCGCGGCTCCACGCGGAGGTCGAGCGACACGGGTTCGCCGTGCGCGGGGTCGAGTTCTGGGAGCCGCCGTCTCGCAGCGGGTACTTCTCGTCGCGGCGGTTGAACGTGGAGTTGGCGGTGCTGGACTTCCTGCGATTCCTGCGGCCGCTCAGCGCGCATCCGCCGCTCAACCGCTTCTTCTGCAACCACATCTGGATGACGGCGGTGCGGTCGTAATGGCCGGCACACCGCTCGAGGGTCGGAATGCGCTCGTATTGGGCGTCGAGCGTCCAGCGGGGCGGAAAGCTGCGGTGGCGCTGGCGGAGGCTGGCGCGAACGTCGCTGTGGTGACGATCAGCGAAGACACGAAGGCCGAGTTCGCGGCGAACAGCACCGCCAATGAATTCTGGGCGCTTGGCCGCAAGGGCATCGCGCTCACGTCGGACGGGCGCGACACCACGGTGCGTGAGGCGATCGCTGACGCGACAGCCGAGCTCGGGCCGATTAGCGTACTCGTGTGGCACGCGCCGCACGCGTTGCCGCGCGAAACCCTCGCCGGGCTTCGGTCGGATCCGGCGATCGTCGTGCTCGTCGGTGACGATCACGTGCCAGACGGCGCGCAGGCGTTGCTGGTATGGACGCGCGAACTAGCGGACGGCGGGCTGCGGGCGAACGCGCTCATCGCGTCGCGTGCGGCAGCAGACGCCCTGGAACCGGCGATCAAGGAGCATCACGCCGGTAACGCGATGGATCTCGTCGCGTCGGTCGTGTATCTGGCGTCGGATGCTAGCGCGGCGATCGAGGGCGCGGTGCTGGTGGCGGAGTGAGCGCTACGCGTTCGACGTGACGCCTTCGAGCGCGCGGGGAAGTCCGGACTCGTATGCGTCCCGCATCTCCTCGAGAGTGATATCGATTCCCGCGATGCGCAGGCGGTTACCGGCTACCGTGCCGAGGAGCCGAGCCGTCAGTCCGTGCGACGTGGCCAGCACCTGGAGCTCCGATTGCGGTCGGCCGGGCGCACTCGACAGGACGACGGTGGACTGTGACTCGCCAAATAGCTGAGCGTGGCGGTGGTCCGTCATCGCCGTCGCGTCCACGCCGAGCCTCCCGGCGATGCAGCTTTCGGCGAGGGCGACCGCCAGACCACCGGCGCTAACGTCGTGCGCCGACGAGAGCAGTCCGGTCGAGGAAGCTTTCTGGAGGAAGCTCTGGAGTCTCGCGGCCGCGCGCAGATCAATCGCCGGCCTCCCAGCCACCAGTCCGCGTTCGTGCCGTAGATATTCGGAGCCCGCGAGCGCATTCTCGCCCGACGCTCCTGCCGCCGGCGCATGGAGCAGCAGGACAGCATCTCCGGCCGCCTGAAACCCCATCGGCACCACGTTGTCGACGTCTTCGATCAGGCCGACGCATCCCACGACGGGCGTCGGCCAGATCGCTTCGCCGTTGTTCTCGTTGTACAGGCTGACGTTGCCGCTGATCACCGGGATCTCGAGAGCTCGAGCGGCGTCCGCCATGCCCCGGATCGCTTCCTTCAACTGGTAGTAGCCATCCGTCTTCTCCGGGTTGCCGAAGTTGAGGCAGTTAGTGAGCGCGATCGGCGTTGCGCCAGTGCAGGCGACGTTGCGAGCGGCCTCTGCGACAGCAATAGCGCCGCCCACATAGGGGTCGAGGTAGGTGTACGCGGCGTTCCCGTCGGTTGCCATGGCGAGCGCCTTCTTTGTGCCCTTGATGCGCACGACGGCGGCATCGCTACCGGGCGGCACGACGGTGTTTGTGCCGACCTGGTGGTCGTACTGGCGCCAGACGATGCGCTTGGAGGCGATTTCCGGCGATGCAAGCAATGCGAGCAGCACTTCGCTCGCCTTGTTGCCGTCTGCGGCGCTCGTGTCGTCGATAGCCGGTAGTGTCGAGAAGTCGAAGTCCTGCAGCTCCGTCAGCCACTGCGGCTTCACCGATTCGCGCTCGTACGTCGGTGCGTCGACGAGCATCGTTGCCGACACGCGCACCACCTCGTCGTCGCCGTCGCGGATGCGGACGAGGCCATCGTCGGTGACGATGCCGATGGTCGCGCAGTGCAGTTCCCAGTGCTCGAAGAGGCCGCGTACGTCACCTTCATGCTCAGGCTTCACGATGACGAGCATGCGCTCCTGCGACTCGCTGAGCATTACCTCGTACGTCGTCATGCCGGCCTCGCGCCGTGGCACCTTCGCGACATCGATGATGATGCCCGTGCCGGCCTTCGCGGCGCACTCGACTGCAGAGCTCGTTAGGCCGGCCGCGCCTAGGTCTTGGAGGCCGACGATCCAGTCGCCGTGCTCCTCCGTGAGCTGTAGGCACGCTTCCATCAGCAGCTTTTCGAGGAACGGATTGCCGACCTGGACCGCTGGGCGGCGTTCTTCGGACGATTCGTCGAGTTGGACGCTGGCGAATGTCGCGCCGTGGATGCCGTCGCGGCCGGTATCGGCGCCGACGAGCATCAGCAGGTTGCCGGGGCCGTCGGCGCGCGCGCGAACGAGCTTGTCGATGCGACCGATGCCGACGCACATGGCGTTGACGAGCGGATTGCCGGAGTACGACGGCGAAAAGCTCACCTCTCCGCCCACGGTAGGGATGCCGATGCAATTCCCGTAACCGCCGATGCCCGCGACCACGCCGCTGAAGAGATGCCGGTTGTGCGCCGCGACTTCTGGCGTTGTCTCGGCGTCGGGCTGGAGCGGGCCGAAGCGCAAAGAGTCGAGCAGCGCGATAGGTCGTGCGCCCATGGCGAAGATGTCGCGCACGATGCCGCCGACGCCCGTCGCGGCGCCCTCGTACGGCTCAATAGCGGAGGGATGGTTGTGGGATTCGATCTTGAATGCGACGCCGAGGCCGTCGCCGATGTCAACGACGCCGGCATTCTCTTCACCGACCTTCGTGAGGACGTGCTCGCCTTCCGACGTGAACATCTTGAGGAGCGGGCGGCTGTTCTTGTAGCCGCAGTGCTCGGACCAGAGCGCGCCGAACATGCCGAGTTCGACCTCGCTCGGCTCGCGATCGAGCAGATCGACGATCTTGTCGTATTCCTCGCGAGAGAGGGAGAGTTGGTCGAGGGTGCGCTGGTCGGGTGGCACGGTGTCAGGGTAGCGGGACGCCAGCGTTCAGACTAGGTCGATGTGATCACGGCCCGCTGAAATTGAAGCGCACTTCGCCCAGCCCGGCGTGATAGATGAGGTCGCACGGCGTCGCGATGCGCGGGATCTCGAAGTAGACGTCACCTTCCGTGTCTCCGTCAAACCACCACAGGCGCACCTCAAACCCAGATTTCGTGGCAAGCGTATCGATGGGCGAATATCCGTTATCGAGGCAATCGTGGAGGCGAAGAAAATACGGCGAGAACAAGGTCGGGAACGAGCCCGTCTGCTCGGCGTACACGTGGAACACGACGACTCGATAGCCCGAATGCGGCACTTTGCGGGAGCCGAACGGCAACGCCCCGTCGTCGTCGTAGTCAAGCAGGGTGATCCGCGTGTTGTTCGCTTCGCCGGTCGGCGCTTCGCGACGGAATTCGCTTCCGTTGGTGATCGATGAGCGGACGGCGACATCGTCCTGCTCCGCGCGAAGCAATCCGACGAACGGCAGGAGCTGGACCGCGACAAGCACGAGGAAGAGCGGGACGCCGATGATCGCTGAGGCAACTTCGTTGCCGGGGCGCGCGTCCGCGTTGATGCTGTACGGCGGGTATTCGTCCCGCAGGAGATACAGGTACGCGGCCATGCGCTGGTACCAGCGGCCCACGCCGACGCTGAACTTGAACAATCCGCGCGGGTATCGTCCGGTGATCAGAATGGCGAACCAGGAGATGAACGTCGTGAAATACCAGGCGTACTGCACGAAGGAGAAGACCAAGTAATTCGGAACAATCGCGAATGCGCGAATGAAAAGCCTGAAACGAGATTGGCGCTCCGCGTGCGGTATGTCGAGCAGGAGCGGGTATTCACCAGGCTCCCACGAAAACGGTGGATATTCGTCGCGGAGCAGCGCGCAGTACGCCACGACGTTGGCCTGCCAGCGGAGGATGCCGCTCGTGAACTCGAAGAATGCCTTCGGGTAGCGGCCCGTGAACAAGATCCCGAACCACGCGAGTATCGTGAGGATCGCGAGCGGGATCGTCAGCAGATAGAGGGCAATGAGCTGCGGGATCGCGAGGAAGATCTTGAAGAAGATCTTGATGCGCGACAGCCGCTCCGGATAGGCGACGTCGAACGCTACCGGGTGCGGCGGTCGTTCGGCGGGCGCTACGTAGGTGATACGGTCGCTCCCTGCTCTACGGGTCGAGGCTGAACGGGGGGTAAGCGTCGTGCATGAAGAACGCGTAGGTTGTCGTGCGCAATGACCAGCGTTGGACGCCCACGACGAACTTGAACACGCCCTCCGGATACCTGCCGCTCACGAGCACCATGATGCCTGCGTAGATGATCGCGAAGATAGAAATGAAGCTCAGCACGCCGACGATGATGAAATGCGGGATCGCCAGGATCCACTTGTAGAGCGGCGCCCAGCGCTGCAAGTTGTTTGGCGCGTCGATCTCGAGCGTGACAGGATAGGTCCCTGCGTCGAGGGAGAACGGCGGATACTCGTCTCGCAGGAGGGTGCAGTAAGCGGTTACGTTTGCCTGCCACCGCATGATGCCAAAGTTGAACTTGAACAACCCATCGGGATACTTGCCAGTGAACAGGATCGCAAAGGCTGCGATGAGGGAGAGGATCTCCCAGACGGCGTTGAGCGCGTAGAGCACGGCCAGATGCGGTATGGCGAGGATCCACTTCACGAACGTCAGGCGTGAGAGGGACTCGGGATACTGGACGTCGAATCGAACCGGGTACGGCCCGGCCGTGGGTGCTGTTGCTGTCATCGTGACCTCCTTGTCGAATCGCTAATGTGCGTACTCTGCCGCCAGTGAGGCCGTCCTGTCAATAGGTGCGTGGGCAGCGGGGCGATGTTAGATTGGGCCGATGGCAACTGAACCACGAAACAACAATGACATAATGTTGGTGGCGGCAGGCGTATTCTTGGGTATCGCGTTGGCCGTTAGCTATGGCGCGTGGAGTGCCGTGAACGCAACGGCGTCGGATCGCTGGACGTCATTCGCGGAGGCGATGCTCTTCCCGGGAACGCTGATCATACCGGTGGTCGCGGTGATCGTGTGGCTGGGGTGGAAGGCGAACATCGACGGGTAGGGTGACTCAGGCGTCCGGCGCGGGTTCTTGTGCGCTGAGCCAGGCGACGGTGTTCGCGGGCATGGAGATCAGGTCGGCGTCGAAGCGGACGGCACCGCCGCCGCCGCCGAATGTCGTGTCGTCGGTTGAGAGCACCACGGTCCATTCGAGCGCACTGAGCGCAGCGGTGACGTGTGCATTCGCTGGCGTTCCATCGAGCGCGATGCCGAAGTTGGCGACGATCAGCCGGTGTTCGCGCCCGTGCCACAGGTGCACGATGACGAGCGTCTCGGACGCCGCGTAGGCTCGCATGTCGTGCCGGTCCTGTCGCGAAAGGACGGCGTCATCCTTCCGGACGCGAAGTAGCTCGGAGTAGAGCGCGAGCGTGCCCGCACCAGCGCCGGTGTCGCGCTCTTCGAGCTTGAGCTTCGACTCGTCGAACATGCGTGGATCCTGCGGATCGGGGAAGCGGCGGTGCTGCTCTTCAGGATGCTCGTGCGCGGCGAACTCGGCGTGGCGGCCAACGCGGATGGCTTCGCCGAGTTCAGTGCCGTGGTCGGTGAAGTAGTAGAAGCCGGTGGACGCCGCGAACTCCTGCCCCATGAAGATCATCGGGGTGTAAGGGAGCAGCAGCATGACCGCCGACCACGCGCGATGCTGCTCGACGCCGACCAGGTACGACAGGCGGCGGCCGAAGGCGCGGTTTGCGGCCTGGTCGTGGTTGTCGATGCAGTACACGAAGTGCTCGGCCGGCAGATCCCCGGCAGTCGTTCCGCGGAGCGCGCCGAGGTACTTCGACTCCTGACCTTCGAAGAGCCAGCCGCGGTTGATCGTGCGCGCCAGCTCGTCGAGCGTTCCGGCGTAATCCTGGTAGTAACCGCTGCGTTCCTGGCTAGCCATCGCATGCACCACGTGATGAAAGTCGTCGGCCCAGACGGCGTCGAAGCCGAAGCCGCCGTCGGCAGCCTCGCGCACATACTTCGTGTCGTTCTCGTACGTCTCGGCGATCATGACGATGCTGCGCGATGCGGGGACGCTCGCTCGCGCTGCGGAGGCAATCTCCGCGAGGATGTGGCGGCTGGAGTCGTCGACGATGGTGAATGCTGCATCGATGCGCAGGCCGTCGATGTGGTACTCGTCCAGCCAGTAGCAGGCGTTGTCGATGACGAATCGGCGTACCATGTCGCTGTTCGGGCCGTCGTAGTTGATACCCTCGCCCCAGCGCGTCTCGTGCCGGCTGGAGAAGTAGTCGCGTGCGAACTGCGTTAGATAGTTGCCGTCTGGTCCGAGATGGTTGTACACGACATCGAGAATGACGCCGATGCCGCGTTGATGGGCCGCATCGACGAGCCGCTTCAGCGCATCAGGGCCGCCGTAGATATGCGACGGGGCGAAGAGGTCGACGCCGTCGTACCCCCAGTTGCGCGTGCCCGGGAACTCGGCGATCGGCATCAACTCGATGGCGTTGATGCCGATCGCGGCGAGGAAGTCGAGCTGAGCAGCGAGCGCGTCGAACGTGCCCTCCGGCGTGTAGGCGCCGACATGCAGTTCATAGATGCAGAGGCCCTTTGCTGAGAGCCCGCGCCAGTCGCCGTCGCGCCAGGCGTAGGCCGCCGGATCGACGACTTCGGATGGGCCGTGCGGGCCTTCGGGCTGGCTGCGCGAGTACGGGTCGGGATAGCCCCAGCGATCGTCGATGCGGTAGCGGTAACGATAACGGGCCCCCGACTCGATGCCCGCGACGAGCCCGTTCCAGACGGCGTCGTCGCTCCGCGCCAGCGGCGTCGGCGGGCGGCCGTCGATCTCAACGTCGATGCGACTGGCGTCTGGCGCCCAGACGCGGAACTCCACGCCGTCGGCGACGACGGTCGCGCCCAGTGGCGGGCGGTGAGGGCCGGTGGGAGTGGCTGGCATGCGCCCCCAGTGTATCGGCAGGGCCCGATCACACGACGATGAGGGGGATGCGCACCTCTTCGGGCAGAAGCCCACCGTGATAGCCCAGCATCGGCTTGTCCGGCTTGTAGTTGACGGTGTCGGGCGTGGCGCTTATGGCCATGAAGTCGCCCATGCGCCGGCGCGTCTCCGCAGCGAGCGGCTGCGGTCCGAGCAGGCGTAACTCTTCGACTTCGTCGATTGTCAGCAGGGCATGTGCCGGGAACCGCTCGTGAAACAGCTCGATGAAGCGTTCGCGGCAGCCGTCGCGTACGTAGAACAGTGGCACCCGCGGTTCGCTTGACGGCGGCAGCCGCAGCAGATCGAGCAGCGGGTCGCCGTGCTTGATCTCGACCTGATCTTGGCGGGCGATGTGCGTCAGACCGTGATCCGCGCTGACGACGATGCGCGCGCGGCCCGCTAGTTGTGCGGAAAGGCCTGCGACGCAGTGCTGCACCGCGTCGAGTGTCTTCGCCACGGGCTTCGAGTACGGGCCGTGGTCGTGCTCGGCCGCGTCGATAAACGGCACGTAGAGGTACGTGTAGGTAGGTGCGGTGGCGTGTTTGATGCGCGTGGCAACCGCATCGACGGCTGCGGAGAGATCTTCGTAGGGCTGCTGCGGCGCGCCGCCGCTGAGGTAGTTCGAGTACACGGATCCCACCAGGTGCGCCGGGTTGTAGCACACCGTTTCGTACTCGAATCGAGGCAGCCATGAGTTCACTGGGAATGCCGTTTTCGGCGCGACACCCAGCTCACCCAGAGGCCGCTTCGAGAAGCGCTCAACGAACGGGAGGATAGCGGCGATTAGATCGCTGTCCGGAAGATAGGTGAACCACCCAGGAACGCCGTGTTCAGCGGGCCAGCATCCCGTCGCCAGCGATGTGACTGCCGGCGCCGTGGACGATGGGAAGACGGATTGCATCTCGAGCGCGAGGTGCGTGCGAAGGAACGCGTCGGCAGGCAACCGTTCGATGAGGTTCATGCCTAGACCGTCGGCCATGATAAAGACGACGTGTTCGGCTGGCCCAATGGCATCCGCGACGGCGCGTGCGGACGGCGAGAGTTCGATGCCGGGGACGCCGCAGATCGATGCGAGCGCGCGCGAGAGATCGACCGTGTTCGCGACGCCAGCGTCGGGGTGGACAAGTGCGCCGGTGCCGAACCAGTCGAGCAAGCGTTGCTGGTCGCTCATCTACAGGGGCGCGCCCTTCATGCCCATGAGGCCCTTGACGAATTGCACCTCGCCAAGATGCTCGGAGGTGTGGCCGATGGCGAAGAACGCGATCGTCTCAGCCTTCGAGAGCACATCCATGTTCGGGTAGACGCCGGCGAAGAATGGCAGTTGCACCTCGGCCGCGGCTTCAGCATCAGTGATGCTATCCAGGTACGCGATCTCGCTCTCGCCGACGGCCTTCGCATACGCGAGCAGCGCATCGATGTCGAGGCGGAGCCCGCCGATTTGCTCGCGCGTCAGGCCGTTGCCGAAGGGCGTGACACCGGTCTGCGCGACCGGCAGCCTCTCCGCCCATCCTTGCGATGCGAAGACGCTGGGGCGTTGCATGACGACACCGTGGAGGATCTCGTCCTCTGCACGGTACGTGTGCCAGATGGCGAAGATGATCGACGTGTCGTGACCATCGGGCTGCCAGGCGAGCTGTTCGGGCGTCAAGCCGCGCACGAGCAACTCCGGGTACCAGTGCCAGAACTCCAGATTCTTCCTGAGCGCGATACTCGATGTCATGCGTCCTCCTTGGCGGTTGCGGTTCGGACGTAGCGTACCGTGGGCGGCGCCGGAGATCAGCGTGGGTGGAGGTCGCGTGCCCTAGAGGCGCGCCCTGGACGTTCTCGGCGCCTCGCGGCGATCGGCCCGGAGCGCGCAGGCATACCCGACGACGAGCAGCGCCAGCCCGAACATCGCGACCGCCGCGCCGTTACGGATGGGGATCCACGCGAGTTCCCGCCCGATCTCGAGGAACTCGCGTTGAAGGAATTCCGTGTCGCTATCCGATGCCATGCGCATGACGAACCGCGCGAGGACGCCGCCGGCCACGACCGGTATTGCCGCCGCCATGATGACTATGCCGATGCTGGTGAGGCGTCCGAATCCGCGGCACGCTGCCGCAAGCCCGAGTGCCAGCACGGCCGACAGGAGCGCGAGGATCAACGTGGTGACAGCGAGGATGTTGTGGTTGCGGCTGCGGAAGAACCCGATGCCATGTCGCGTGATCCCGGCGACGGAGAATCGGCCGACGCTGCCGTCCGTTGCCGCGGTGTCGTGCAAGGCTCCGGCGCCATTCTTGTACAGGACCGCCGCCGAGCGTTCCAGGAGGAGCTCGCGAATGCGCTCCTTCGACTCCCCGCTCACCTCTGCGGGCCCGAGGGGGACGGCGATTGGAAAGCCGGACAGCTCGACAGTGTCGCTGGGTGACGCGTCGTCGGCAGTGCGTTGGAGCTCTTCATAGTTGCGGTCAATCAGCGGGTCGATCTCGGTGAGAGCGGCGACGGAGCGGCGTAGCGTCTGCTTCGCGGCGCCCTCGGAGGTGAGCTGGAAGAGTTGCAGCGACGTGAGGAGAGCGAGCAGCGCGAGGAAGAGCGCGAACGCCGCCGTCCATCTACCCAAGTTGAGTAGATCGGTCGAGGTTTGCGGTGGACGGGTCGGCGTTCGGTACGGGGACTGATTGTGCGCCATCGTTATTCGGCCGGCACCGCGATAACGCCCGCGATGCGGTCGTGGAACGCGCGGTGCTGCGAATCAAGGGCCGCCGAGACGAGCGCGATGATCGGCGAGGCGATGCAGACAATCATGACGACGCCGAAGATGACGACGGTGAAGCTGCTCAGCAGGATGGAGACTACCGCTGCGAGGGGCAGACCGGCGACACCGGCCATCGGCCAGCTATAGAACAGCGGGTTGAAGCACAACCACCAGGCGGCGCCGTCGCGCGGCGAGATCGGCGCGCCGTCCTCGCGCGCGAGTCTCAGTCCGGCGACGTACTGACCTCCGGTCTGGCCGCGGGTGGCGAGCAGCACGAGGTTCAGCGCACTCCAGATGAGTGGCGTCCCCAGTCCGATGATCGCCAGGAACGTGTAGAACTGCGGGTCACTGGGATCCTTCTTCGCCCAGTCCGTCGTGGCAAGGAGGAGGAAGCCAGCAAGGACGATGAGCACCAGCGCGATCGCTGAGAAGATCACCATATCGACGAGATAGCCACCCGCGCGAGCGCGGAAGCTTGCGCCCGCTGGGAGCGCGTCGGCGGTGCGGGTCATGGTGATCTCGCTGGTAGTGATAGCGCGCCTCGGCGAAGAGCTCGTGACGGCGCGATTATATCACGCGTCGTTCGCGGGGGCGGGCAGAAGCGTTCAGCTAGGCTAAGCGGGCGATGTTGCCGGCACGGGGAAACGCGTGATCGCGCCGTAGGTGGCAGGCTGGCGATGCTTCACGATGTCGGTGCCGGGCGCGCGCTGCTTGCTGTGGGCGAGCGCGCGATTCACTTCCGCGGAAACAGCGAGCGTGCGGCCTTCGAGCGCCTGCGCGAGCACGCGCCCACTGGGATCGACGACCATTGTCGCGCCGTTTGCGGTAGGGGCGGCGGCGCAGGCGACGAACACGCGATTCTCTTCGGCGCGGCAGCGGGCGACGATCGGCATCATCGGTGAGCCCGGATCATCCCCGCACCAGAGGATGAACTCGGCGCCACGCAGCATCAGCGAGCGCGCCACCTCCGGAACGAAGCCCTCCGCCGCGACCATGAGGCCGACACGTCCGATGGGCGTGCTGACGACCGGGCACACATCGTCGCCCATCGGCATCGACTCGAAGCGAGATCCCGGCGGCTTGTGCGTCTGACGGTGCTTCGCGAGAACCCCGCGCGGCCCGACGAGGTACATCGTGCGCCAGCCGTCCTCGTCCGGCTCGGAGACGGTGAAGGCGATGGAGACGCCGGTGTCGCGAGCGATCGATTCGATCCCGGCCAGTACGGCGTCGTGGGCGTACGCGCCACGCAAGCGCGATGGCGTCGCCGGGAACACGACGATGCTGGAGTCCATCATCGCCTGGCGCTCAACGTGACGGCGTGCGACGGCGAGGAACTCGGCGCTCGTCGGGGGCATCGCCATCTGCACGACGGCGATGCGATGCTCGTTCTGCGACATGACGAACGATTCGTCGAGCTGCCGCATGACAGGGAGGCTTTCCGTCGGTTGCGAAAGAGCGGCGTACAGTTCGGGACGGCGGGTTACGCGCGGCGCAGCGTCCGTGATCGGCACGTCGTAGGTCAACACGCCGTCCTCGTCCGGCCCGAGCGCTGCGACGGTCTCGCCCGAGGGGTTGATGAAGCGCGAGCGACCGGCGTAGACGATACTCTCTGCCTCGATGCCGGACTTGTCGCAACAGGCGATCCAGACGCCGTTCTCCACCGCGCGCGTGGGCATCAAGAATTCGACTTGCGGGGTGCTGAGGTCCTGCTGATGGCGGGCGCCGCTGACCCACGCCGTGAGGTCGAGGATGATCTGCGCGCCGTTGAGCATCAGCGAGCGGGCGATCTCGGGCAGGCGCCCATCCGCGCAGACGAGGATGCCGATGCGACCGATCTCGGTATCGAACACCGGGTACGCCGCGCCAGGCGCGAACCATCGCGTGTCGAAGTGGAAGAGAAACGACTTGTCGTATCGGCCGAGAATCGCACCGTCACGCCCGAAGAGGAGCGCGCCGTTCGCGTATCCGCCGCCCGCGACGTCTAGCGCGAGTCCAACCGCAATGAAGATGCCGTGCTCACGGGCCTTGGCGGCGAATAGCGCGGCCGCATCGGAGGGCGAGAGTACGTTGCAGCGCGTCAAGTCGTCCGTCCCGAGAAAGTATGCCGGGTACGTGACTTCGGGCAGCGCAACGAGATCAGGATGCTCGGCCGCAACGACTTCGTCGATGCGGCGCATCGTGTGCGCGAGCGACGCCTCGGCATCCTCGATCGCGAACGCCGGAAGCTGCAGCAGCGAGATGCGCGCCGAGCGCGAATGGGTCATGCGATCAGTGTACCCTCCGCTCCCAGTAACCTGCCCGTAGCGCGGCCCAGATGGACATGGCGCGGTAGCGCCGTGCGGCCGGTGTCGATAGGCTGGCCCGAGATTGCGCTAGACGGTTTGGGCAGTAATGAGGCCGCAAGGAGCGACTGATGATCGATTTTGACAAGCTGACGCCGGAGATCGTGGCGCGCGAATGCGAAGCGGCGATGTCGGCGTGTGACACAGCGATCGGCGCGATCGTAGCCGTGCCGGCGGGGGAGCGGACGTTCGCCAATACGTTCGTGCCGCTGGAATCGGCAGCCGACCACATCGGCCAGGCGTCGGGAGCGTACACGTTCATGGCGTACGTCGCCGCTGATGACGCGCTGCGCGAGACGGCGCGTGACTGGGACGAGAAGCTGAGCAAGTACGGCGTAGAGCTTGGGTTCCGCGAAGATCTGTACGCAGCGGTGACGGAGTACGCGTCGGCGCCGGAGGCGGCCGGTCTGTCGGGCGAAGAGAAGCGGCTGCTGGAACGCACGCAGCGCGACTACCGCCGGAACGGATTCGACCTGCCAAAGGAGCAGCGCGAGCGCGTACAGGTACTTATGAACCGGCTGGTTGAGCTGGGCACGGACTTCCGCAAGGCGATCGATACATGGGAGGACGCGATCGTCGTTACGCGTGAGGACCTTGCCGGAATGCCGGATCGCTGGATCGACGGACTGAAGACTGTCGAGGAGGACGGTGTCACGAAGTACCGCGTGTCGCTGGACTATCCAGAGATCATGCCGTTCATGGACAACGCGGACTCCGAGCACTGGCGGCGCGAGCTTTTCATGAAGAACCAGTGCAAGGGCGGAAAAGACAACGTCACCGTGCTGGAGGAAGCGATCAAAGTTCGTACTGAGGTCGCGACGCTGTTGGGTTACGACTCGTGGGCGTCGTACGTCGTCGAGAAGCGCATGTCGAAGACCCGTGAGGCGGTCGATGCATTCCTCAGCGACCTCGGGCGCAAGCTGGCGCCGAAGTTCGCCGCTGATATGCAGGCGTTGAGCGCTGCCAAACAGACGCATACGGGGGCCAGCGACGTGCATATCTGGGACTGGTGGTACTACACGAACCGGCTGCACAAGACCGAGTATGCCGTCGACGACTTCGAGATCGCTAACTACTTCCCGCTCGATGCCTGCGTGGAGGGGCTCTTCCTCGTGACGCAGGAGTTGCTGGGTATTCGCTACGAACCCGCTCCTCAGGCGCCACGATGGCACGACGACGTGCAGGCGTTCGATATCTACGACGCACGATCGGGCACGAAGAGCGCCGCACCGTTCGCGCGCTTCTACATGGACCTGTACCCGCGTCCGAACAAGTTCGGCCATGCGGCGGCGTTCACGCTGCGCAGCGGTCGCACGCTGTCTGACGGCTCGTACCAGCAGCCGATCAGCGCGATCGTCGCGAACTTCACCAAGCCGTCGGCCGACGCGCCATCGTTGCTGCGGCATACCGAGGTCGTGACCTTCTTCCACGAGTTCGGGCACATCCTGCATCAGACGCTGACGCGCGCGCAGTACCTCGAGTTCAGCGGATCGTCGACGGAGCGAGATTTCGTGGAAGCGCCATCGCAGATGCTGGAGCACTGGGTGTGGGACGGCGACGTGTTGAGCCGCTTCGCGCGCCATCATCAGACGAGCGATCCGCTGCCGCCAGCGCTCCTCGACGCGATGGTGCGAGCGAAGAACGTCAGCTCCGGTATCGCCGCCTTGCGCCAGTTGTTCTTCTCGCGCCTGGACTTCGCCTACCACTCGCCTGGGTTCGACGGCGACACGACGAAGACGCTGGCCGAGTTGTATCCCGTCTGCGGATTTCCGTACCCGGAAGGCACGTATTTTCAGGGGGGCTGGGGACACCTCTTCGGTTATGACGCCGGCTACTACGGTTACCTCTGGTCGCGCGTGTTTGGCGATGACATGTTCACGCGTTTCGAGCACGCCGGCGTGTTCGACCGCGCGACGGGGCTGGAGTATCGCGAGAAGATCCTCGAGCGTGGTGGCTCGGTCGATGGCGACGTGCTGGTGCGCGATTTCTTGGGTCGCGAGCCGAACAGCGATGCCTTCCTGCGAGAGCTTGGGCTGGAAGTTGGCGGCTAATCACGCGCAGCTATGCGCTGTCCGCGCACCGCACCCGCGAAGACGATGAGCGCGCCAGTTCCAGCGGCGAAGAGGGCGAGCGTAAGCGCGAGCACCCCGCCGCCACCGGCGGGGCCGCTGCCAAGCTCTGCGAGCGGCGGCAGTCCGGCGGGCGCGCGTCCCTCGACCGTGTAGACGTAGCTGTTGACTGCGGTCGTCGTGGCGCTCTGCGCCTTGACGACGATGTAGCCCGGCCGCCAGAGCGGGAACGGGAACAGGTTGTCGTTGACGACGGTCGGGAAGCTCCACGTACCGTCGCGCAGCACGGTCACCTGCTGCTCGTTGTAGAACGGGCCGTCGTACGAGCCGGCGGGGGCCGCGTCGGAAAAGCCATAACTGATGGTGACGGTGTCGCCCGCCGTCCATGCGACCTGCCCGACGATCTGGAAACGGTCGCCGGCTGCGCCCAGCGGTGGATCGATCAACGGATCAGCTTGCTGGGCGTGGGCGATGCCGTTTGCATGGAGGGAGATCGCGCAGACGCACGCGAACATAACGGCAAGGACCGTGAGCATCCACTTCACCGCAACCCCGATTCAACTTGCCCCGCCGCGGCGATGATAACAGACGGGCGGGGAGGGTGGGTAGTGGATGTTGGATGTTGATGTCGGATGGTGGAGGGGTCGAGTGTGCGCTGCCCGATCGAGCTATATGCTTCGCTTCGCTCTGCATGACCTAGCCAGGCACGCGGCCGCTTGCTATCGAAACAGGACGACGCGGCGAAACCGTTCGGTGTAGCGACCGTCTTCGCCGCGCCAGCGTTCGCGGACGAACTTGAGGAAGTCGCTGTTGGGATCGTCTGCGCCGAGACCCTGGCTGACGTGCGCGTTCAGCGCGTGGATCTTCTGATCGACAACGTCGGTGATATCGGTTTCGAACTCCGCCTTCTCCGAGCCCCAGATGAAGATCTCTTTCACGTTGTGCGTCTCGAGGCCCTCGTCGATCTGCTCGGGGAAGTTGAGTCGGTCGCGCGCGGACGGGTAGATCGCGTCCACGGCGATCTGCCCCGTGCAGCGGTGGTCTGAGTGGTTGATGAAACTGTTACGGACGATGTACGCCTCCGGGTCGTGCGTGAAGACGGCGTAAGGCTTCAGCATGCGGATGTGGCGCACGACATCACCGAGGAGCGGGCGCGTATACGTCAGCTCGCCGTCCGTGTAGTCGAGGAAGAACACATCCTTCGCGCCGGCCCGGCGTGCCGCCTCACGCTGCTCCTCACGGCGGATGCGGATGAGGTCGCCGGGCTTCATGCTCGGGTCGGCCGTCCCCTTCGAGCCGTCGGTGCAGACGAGGTAGTAGAACGTCCAGCCTTCCTTCGACCAGAGGTACGACGTCCCAGCCGCGCCGAAATCGGCGTCATCCGGGTGCGCGGCGATGACGAGGGCGATCTTGTTTTCGGTTTCGGGTGCGGTCACGGGCATGTCCTTCAGGGTGTTGAGGCCTTCGAGGTTGGCGGTCATGCGATCAGGTTAGCGCGAATGGGTTGAGGGTGGGAGCGCGAATTAGACGAGCGCCCAGGGTTTGTCGGTGTAGTTCAGGAGTGATTGCCGCAGCAGCACCAGCGCGGTCGTGACCGCGCGGCGTTTCACGGCGCCGCGGCCTTGCGGGAAGGTGTAGCTCATCGCTTGCGGTGGCGCCCACATGGCGTCGATGGCGATGTGAATCGTCCCAACGGGCTTGCCTTCTTGCTCATCCGGGCCGGCGACACCCGTGATGCCCACGCCGACGCTGGCTTCGAGCTTCGCGCGCGCGGCCGCGGCCATTGCGCGGGCGCACTCCTGGCTGATGACGCCGAACTCCTCGATCACGGAGGCTGGCACGCCCCACTCGATCTTCAGTTCGGTCTGGTATGAAACGAGGCCGCCCTTGAAGCATCCGGACGAGCCGGGCACGTCGGTGATGGTGCTCGCGAGCAATCCACCCGTGCACGATTCCATCGTGGCGAGCGAGACTCCGTTCTGCTTCATCATGTCGCAGACGACGCTCTCGAACGTGTCGTCGTCGGCGCCCCAGATCGCGGGGCCAAGGATCGCGCGCGCTTCGTCCTCGACGGGACGGATGAGACGCCATGCCGCGGCTTCGTCCGGCGCCTTCGCGGCCATGCGCACATGCACGCCGTCGGCGCGCGCGTAGATGCCGATACTCGGGTTCGTCGACTTGAGCAGCGGACTCACCATCTCGTCGACAGTGCCTTCGCCGATGCCGGCGGTCTTCAGCGTCCGCGTGATCAGGATGGTTCCGGGATTGCGGCGCAACAGCTCCGGTGCGACCTCCTTCTCCCACATGCGCGTCATCTCGGTCGGAGGGCCGGGCATGGCGACGATGACCTTGCCGCCGCGCTCGACCCACCAGCCGGGCGCCGTGCCGCGAGGGTTGGGGATGGCGCGGCCGGATGGGATCACCCAGCACTGTTTGACGTTGCGTTCCGGCATGGAGTAGCCGCGCTGCTCGAAGAACCCGCGGAGATTGGCCTCGAGCTCCGGATCGACGTGCGGCTCCTCGCCGACGACGGCGCAGATCGCCTCACGCGTGAGGTCGTCCTCGGTGGGGCCGAGACCGCCGGTGCAGATGACCATGTCGGAGCGTTCGAGCGCCTTGGCGATCGTCTCGGTGAGCCGGGCGATGTTATCGCCGACAACGGCCTTGAAGTACAGGTCGACGCCCAGCGCGGGCAGGCGCGAGGCGATGTACTGCGCGTTCGTGTCGACGATCTCGCCGAGGAGGATCTCCGTGCCGATCGAGAGGATCTCAGCCTTCATGGGGGTAGGGTAACGGGTACGTTTGGCACGTGACAGGCGCCGCGCTTGGGCGGATGATGGCGTGAAGTAGATGAATGGAGGCGGACGTGAGGCGCTGGCTTCTTGCTGCTGCGGTGGCACTCGGCGCATGTCTTGCGCTGACCTGGGGCGGGGTTCTCCTTCCCCGCGGGTGGTTCTACAAGGATCGCCGTCCGACGACACTTGGGCGGATGGTGAATGACGTGACAGCGTGGCTCTACGGGATGCTGCCGTTGCCCGGCATGGTCACGCTTGAGACGCGAGGCCGCCGCTCCGGGCGCGCGTACACCATTCCCGTCGTGATCGCCGATTACAACGGTGGCCGGTACCTCGTGTCGATGCTCGGCGAGCGGTCAGGCTGGGTGCCGAATGTCCGGGCCGCAGACGGCCGCGCGGTGATCAAGCACGGCGGACGGCGCGAAGTGCGACTCGTTGAGGTGCCGGTCAACGAACGTGCGCCCATCATCAAGGCGTACGTGAAGCGCGCCCCCGGCGGGCGGCCGCACATCAAGGCGTCGCCCGACGATTCGATCGAGGAGTTCGAGCGGATCGCGGACGAGCACCCGGTGTTCCGCATCACCCCGTTCGTAGGGGGCGTGGCGGTGCCGCCTGCTGCGCCGGCGGAGGCCTCGCTACACTAGCGCAATGCGGATTGCGGTCGTCGGCCACGTCGAACACGTCACCATCGCACGCGCGGCGAGCGTGCCCGGTGCAGGTGACATAGTGCATCTCGCGGACCCCGTCGTCATCGCAGGTGGTGGCGGCGGCATCGCGTTCTTCCAGTTAGCCAAGAGCGATGCTGACGTACATCTCTTCACGGCTATCGGGCTGGACGAGGCGGGCACGCACGTCCATCACGAGATCGCCAGCACGGACGCGACGATACACGCGGCGCTGCGACAGCGACCGCACACGCGCGATCTCGTGATGCTGACGCCGGACGGCGAGCGTACGATCTTCGTGGTTGGCGAGCCGCTGCACCCGCAACGCGATGATCGGCTCTCGTGGGACGAACTGGCGTCATGCGATGCCGCGTACTTCACCGGCCAGGATCCTGACACGCTCGTCGAAGCGCGGCGGGCGAAGCTTCTCGTCGTCACGGCGCGGCGATCGCAGGCGCTGGCGGCATCGGGCGTGCGCGCCGACGTCGTGATCGGCAGCGCGCAGGATCCGCGCGAGACCAGCACGCTTGCCGACTACGCGAAGCCGCCGCGCGCGCTCGTGATGACGGAAGGCGCGGCCGGCGGCTGGATCGAGACGGCGGGCGGGCGGAAACGATTCGTTGCGGCTGCCACGCCCTCGCCAGTTGCCGGCGCGTACGGTGCGGGCGACAGTTTCGCCGGAGCGTTGACGTGGTACCTGGCGTCCGGGCTTGGCGTCGAGGATGCGTGCGGGCGTGCAGCGGAGCACGGCGCGAGCGTGCTGCGGGGTGCGAATCCGCTGGAGTGGCAGTTGGCGTTGGGGTGAACTACCGACGCTGTACGCGAACGGCCCGCACCTACCGGATCACAGGCGCTCGAGCGGCGCGAACGACAGCATCAGCTTCTTGATGCCGACCCCGCCCTTGAATGCCACGGTGATCTCCTGATCGTCGGGGACAATCTGACACGAGACGACGATGCCTTCGCCGAACCGGGGATGACGCACCTTCTCGCCGCCGGCAAACGCTAGCTCTGTCGGCACGGCCGGGCGCTCATCGCGGAATTCGGCACGGAGGCGCTGCGGCCCTCGTTCGACGGCTTCGTACTGATCGCGGACCGCCGAGCGCTGGGCGATCAGCTCGGGCGGGATGTCCTTAAGAAAGCGCGACGGCGGATTGTGCTGTGACATGCCCATGTTGTAGCGGCGGAACGCGCGCAGCAGGTACAACCGTTCCTTCGCGCGCGTCATGCCGACGTAGCAGAGGCGGCGCTCCTCCTCCATCTGGCCCTGGTCGTCGAACGAGCGCATGTGGGGAAGCACGCCTTCTTCCATCGCGGTGATGAAGACGATCGGATACTCGAGGCCCTTTGCCGAGTGCAGCGTGATCAGCGTCACGCGGCCGGTGCGCTGGTCTTCGTCCTCGACGATCGTGTCAGCGTCAGAGACGAGCGCCACATCCTCGAGAAACGAGACGAGCGCGTGCCCCGGCGCGAGGCCGTCGTATTCGGATGCGACGTTGCGCAGTTCGCCGACGTTCGCCCACCGCTCCTCCGCCTCCGGCTCATCGCATTCGGTGAAGAGGTATCGGCGGTACCCCGTGTGTTCGAGCACCGCATCGAGCAGCGTCGAGAGGTTGTTCTTCGAGGCCACATCCGCCAACTCGTCGAGCATCGCGAGAAACTCGACGAGGGTCTTCGCCTGCCGTGTGCCGATCGGATGACGCTCGGCGGACTTCTGCAATGGCGTCGCTGCGAACGGCGATTCCTGCTGGGCGAGCGCCTGGAGCGCGGCATAGACGGGAACGCCGAGGCGCTCCGCCCATCGTTCCAACTCGGAGATGGTCTTGGCGCCGATGCCGCGCCCTGGTACGTTCACGACGCGTGAGAGACTGACGATATCGAAGGGGTTGTGCACCAGCCGCAGATACGCGAGGACATCCTTCACCTCGCGGCGCTCGTAGAAGCGCGTGCCGCCGACGAGCTGGTACGGGATGGTCGCCCGGATGAACGCCTCCTCCAGAGCACGTGAGTGCGCGTTGGTGCGATACATTACGGCGACATCGGCGTGGCGATGCTTGCCCTTCGCCAGTTCCAGCACTTCGCTCGCGACGAAGTCTGCCTCTTCTGTCTCGTCATACGCTTCATACATGACGATGGGTTCGCCGGCGCCCTGATCGGTCCAGAGTGACTTCTCCTTGCGCTGCTTGTTGCCTGCGATTACGGCGTGCGCGGCGCTAAGGATCGTCTGGGTCGACCGGTAGTTCTGTTCAAGGAGCACGATGCGTGCTTCGGGGAAGTCGCGCTCGAAGTTCATGATGTTGCGGATGTCGGCGGAGCGCCACGAATAAATCGACTGGTCGGGATCGCCCACGACGCAAATGTTGCCGTGCTTGCCGGCGAGCAGGCGAGCGAGCTCATATTGCGCGATGTTCGTGTCCTGGAACTCATCGACGAGGACGTGCAGGAATCGCTCCTGGTACCTCTCGCGCACGTCGTCGTGGTCGCGGATCAACTCGACGGTCTTCATGATCATGTCGTCGAAGTCGACGGCGTTATTTTCAGTGAGCAGATCCTGGTACCGGTCATAGGCACGCGCGACGACTTCGCCGAAATAGTCGTTCGCGGCGCCCGCGTACGCGTACGGCGTGATTAGCTCGCTCTTGGCGTGCGAGATGGCGGAGAGGAGCGCACGCTCCTTGAAGCGCTTCGTATCGATGTTCGCTGACTCGCAGGCGCGTTTCATCAATGCCATCTGGTCGGTGTCGTCGTAGATGTTGAACGCGCGCGGCAGTCCGATGCGCTCGCCATCGATGCGGAGGAAGCGCCCGCAGATCGAATGGAACGTGCCGAGCACGAGATCGTTCGCGGCGTCATCGAGATGTGCGATGACGCGCTCGCGCATCTCACGCGCCGCCTTGTTCGTGAACGTGACGCTGACGATGCGCCAGGGCGCGACGCCGATAGCGTCGACGAGGTACGCGATGCGGTGGGCAATGACGCGCGTCTTGCCGGATCCGGGACCCGCGAGGATGAGCAGCGGGCCGGCGATCGTTTTGACCGCCTGGAGTTGGGGCGGATTTAGATCGGCGAGGAGATGTTCGGTGGAGACCATGTGCACTCAGGGTATCGGTCAGCGCGCGCCGTCGGGAAGCGGGACGGCTCGCGCTTTACGGACGCCTCATGTCTAGTCCGACCTTCGAGTACGCCGTGCTATAATCGCTCAGAATTTCGTGGTTCGTTCTAGGAGCGCCCAACGATGCTGCTTGCGATATGGGATGACGGAGCGTGGCAGGATCTCGCCACCATCGCCGCGATTGCGCTCGTGGCGTACCTGCTTATTCTCTGGGTTGCCGCCATCGTCTGGACCTACCGCGATGTCGCTGCCCGCACGAGCGATACGTTCACGCAGACCATCGCGTTGGTGCTCGTCATCATCTTTGGCATACCGGGCATGCTCGTGTACCTCGTGCTGCGGCCGAAGGACACGCTGATGGACGCGTACGACCGCCAGCTCGAAGCCGAGGCGCTGCTGCACGAGATCCAGGACCAGGCGACGTGCGCGCGTTGCCGCCGGAAAGTCGACCACGACTTCGTAGCGTGCCCGTTCTGCCGCTCGCCGCTTCGAGCGCCGTGCAGCCACTGCGAGCGGCTGCTGGCGCCGTCCTGGGTGCTATGCCCTTACTGCGGCACCGAGCGCCCGCAGGAGTCGCCGGAGCGCGTCGCTCCAACGCTCGCGGCGTCCTTACCGGTCACGCCAGACCTTCCCAATCGGCC
The DNA here is from genome assembly GCA_031400455.1 of Chloroflexota bacterium. Taxonomy (GTDB): domain Bacteria; phylum Chloroflexota; class Dehalococcoidia; order DSTF01; family JACRBR01; genus JANXYW01. The sequence continues at coordinate 228,342 of JANNPX010000019.1, forward strand.
GAAGCGTGCCAGCACGGCCACCTACACGCCGCAGGCACCTGCGGGATCTTCCGCCGATATTGCCGACTTGGCACCGTAGGGCGTTCAGGCGATTCGGGCGCCCTCCAATTGCAGCAGGCGTGCTTTCATGTCTAATCCACCGCCGAATCCGGTGAGACTACCGTTGCTGCCAACGACTCGGTGGCACGGGATGACAATCGGTATCGGGTTGGTGCGCATCGTATTGCCGACCGCGCGCGCTGCGTTCGGGCTGCCGACGCTGCGCGCCAGATCGGCGTACGTGGCGACCTGACCTCGCGGCACGGCGGCGCAGGCGAGCAGCACCGCACGCCGAAAGGGCGTCACCCACGACAGCTCAAGTTCGACGTCGAACTTCTTGCGAGTCCCCGAAAGGTAGTCGCCAAGCTGCTTCGTCAAGCCGGCGACCTTCGCCCGGTCGCGGACCAATTCGAACTTGCCATGCAGTTCCCGCGTCAGGTCGGCCAGCGCTTCAGGCAGTCGCTTTTCGTCCACATGGAACTTCACAGCTATGAGGCGGCGCCCTTCGCCGACGACCAGCATCGAGCCAAAGTCGCTCTTCATGATGTCGAAATATGTGCGTGTCACAGGATCACCTCCGTGCGGTCATTGTTCACGCTCGAAGGTGCGCCAGCTAGTCATTTCCGGACTTCTTGTAGTACTGGATGCCATCATCCATAAACTTCGTGAGGCGCTCTTCCAGCACGAGGTACTCGAGGTGCGATAGTGTCTCGCCGAGCGCGGCCCGCTGCATCCACGGTGTGAACGTCGCCAGCGTGCCCGTGACCCACTTCACGCGTCCCGCGACATCGAAGCCCGTGCGCGCGCCGTCGCCAACGCACTCCAGCATCTCGTCGAGGCGTTCGACATGGTGCTGCTCGATGCTCAGCAGGCGGGCCTTCAAATCCGGAAAGCTGTACTCGTGGGCGGGCAGCACCAGGTCGACATCCAGATCTTCGAGCCGCTTCAGCGACGCGATGTAGTCGCCGAGCGGGTTGCCTTGCTGCTGCACGTGCATGCTGATGTTCGGCGTGATCGTGGGGAGTACGTGGTCGCCCGTGAGGATGAACTTCTTGCCGCGTTCCAGGAAGCAGATGTGTCCTGGCGAATGCCCGGGCGTCCACCACACCTCGAAATCGAAGCGGCCGATATTGATGTGCTCGCCGCCCCAGACGACCTCGTCCGGCTCAACGGGATCGACGAAGGCACGCACGGGCATCGCCGACGTCTTGAGGTCGTCCATGCTGTCCTTGGGCACGCCGTGCATGATCAGCCAGTCGCCCATCTGCGCCAGCAATTGGCCGGGGTTCTTGTAGCGCGAGCGGATGAGGTCGCGTTCGCGTTGGTGGATGATCACCGTCGCGCCGCTGCGCTCCTTCACCTGCCCGGCGAGTCCGTAGTGGTCAGGATGGACGTGCGTAACGAGCAGCGTCTTCAGTTTGGCGAAGCCGACCCCCGCATCGTTGAGTTGCTGTTCGAGCGCGTCGAAGGCTTCGGGAACGTTCCACCCGGAGTCCACGAGCGTCCAACCGTCGCGACCCTCGATAAGGTACGGAAGCACCCAGCCAAGAGGATTGTTAGGGATGGGCACGCGGAGCTGGTAGAGACCGTCCATGATCTGGACGGGGTACTTCGTTTCGACGGCGGCGGTCATCGCTCCATCCCTTCTACGCGGGCGTTAGTCGATGCTTGTGGCTGGAGACAGGGTACCGCCTGATGGTGGTGACAGGGAGGGTGCGCCCGGCGTGAGCGCGGGCTTTCAGCCCGCTTTGTCTACGCACCGAGTCGAACGCTACGCCGAAGCAGCCTGCAATCGCGCCTCGGCGGCGAGATCGGCGTCGACCATCATCTCGATGAGTTGCTGGAACGACACCTGGGGCTTCCACTTGAGCTTCTTCTTCGCCTTTGACGGGTCGGCGATCAGCAGGTCGACTTCGGCCGGGCGCATGAACTGAGCATCGCTGCGGACGTAGTCCTCCCAGTTCAGCCCGAGGCGTGAGAACGCGACCTCCGCGCACTCCTTGATCTGATGTGTCTCACCCGTGCCGATCACGTAGTCATCGGGCTCGGACTCCTGCATCATCAAGTGCATCGCGCGCACATAGTCGCCTGCAAAACCCCAGTCGCGGCGCGGCTCAAGGTTACCGAGCACGAGCTCCTTCTGAAGCCCGAGTTTGATTCGAGCCGCAGCCAGCGTGATCTTGCGTTCGACGAACTCCGGGCCACGGTGCGGCGAGCCGTGGTTGAAGAGGATGCCGCTGCAGGCGAAGATGTTGTAGCTCTCGCGGTAGTTGACCGTGATGTAGTGGGCGTAGGCCTTCGCGACTCCGTACGGGCTGCGCGGATGGAACGGGGTATCTTCGTTCTGCGGCGTTCGGCGTACCTTGCCGAACATCTCGCTGCTGGACGCCTGATAAAACTTGATCCCCTTCGCCGACTTGGATCGCGAAGCGGATGCGCCGGCGCTGAGGCGAATAGCTTCGAGCACGCGGAGCGCGCCCAATCCGGTGATCTCACCCGTCAGCTCGGGCTGGTTCCACGACAGCATCACGAAACTGATGGCAGCGAGGTTGTACACCTCGTCGGGATGCACCTTCTGTACGACGTTCATCAGCGAGGCCTGGTCGAGGAGGTCGCCGTCCACGATATGCACGTCGGGGAGCGTCCGCTCGAGCGTGGCGCGCTTCGGGTTCGCCTGGCCGCGGATCAGTCCGTAGACCTCGTATCCCTGCTTCAGCAGGTACTCCGAGAGATAGTGTCCGTCCTGACCAGTGATTCCCGTGATGAGCGCGCGTGGCATAAGGCGAAATCCTTCCTTGGGGCTGACGATGTCAAGGAAGGATATCGGATGGCTTCCAGCGCAGCACGGGCGGAGTGACCGCTACAATCGGGCGTGACTTCCGGTGCGATCCGCGCGGTGGTGTTCGACGTGGGCAACACGCTCTGGTTCGGGGCGCGCTGGCCCGATCCGATCGAGATCGAGCGGCTTCAGGCGGCGCCACTACGATCGATGTTGGCTGGTTGGGGGATGGACATCGGCAACTTCGCCGGAGACGTCGTGCGGGAAGTTCATGAGGCAGCCGACGATGCCGAGCGCCTGGAACGTGCGCGCGGATCGCTGCGCGAAGTCGATCTCCCGCTGCTGATACGTGGGGCGCTCGCGGATCGCGGTGTTGAGATCAACGCGGAGCAAGCAGATGAACTATGGCGCGCCACCTGGATTCTCGAGCGAAACTTCGGCGTCCAACTCTACCCAGACTCCCTAGACGTGCTGCGCGAGGTGAAGGCGCTGGGCCTCCGTGTCGGCATCAACACGAATCGCCCGTGTACTGGCGCAATGCACCTGCCGGGACTACACGACTTCGGAATCGCATCGTACGTCGATGCGGTTGTCTGCTCCGGCGACACGGGCTACGTCAAGCCACACCCATCGACCTTTGAGCTCGTGCTCGACCGGCTTGGCGTTGCCGCGCACGAGGCGGTGATGGTCGGCGACACCGCCGCGATAGACATGCATGGTGCGAAGGCCCTCGGCATGCACACAGTCCGGAAGCTCAACGGCCGCTACGATCTACCGCCGTGCGACGACGCCGACTACACGATCCATGATCTCGCCGAACTGCTGTCGCTGCCCATCCTCCCGCGCCGCTCGCTGCCCGTCGTCAGCGCTGAAAGCCTGACGCCGCATGAGGACGCCAACGAGGATCGATACTGACGCAGAACTGCGAACCACAAACTACAAACGGTAAACTTCGCCATGCCCCAGATGCCTCGCGTGTACTCGACTCCGGCGATTGTGTTGCGACAGCGACGGCTGGGTGACGCTGACAAGATCCTCACGCTGTACACCGCGAATTTCGGCAAGGTGGACGCCGTGGCGAAAGGCCTGCGGAAGGCCAAGAGCCGTATGGCGGGACACGTCGAGCCGTTGGCGCACGCGTCGTTTCAGCTGGCGAAGGGCAAGACGCTCGACATCGTGACGCAAGTTGAGACGATCGAGTCGTTCCAGGCACTCCGCGACGACCTCGAGCGGATGAGCCGTGCGCTGTACGCCTGTGAACTCTTGGACAAGTTCACGGAGACGCACGAGACTAACTTCGCGCTGTTCCGACTGCTGCTCGACACGTTGCGCCGGATCGCGACGCCGGGCGACATGGATATTGCGACGCGCTTCTACGAGATGGCACTGCTGGATGCGATGGGGTACCGGCCGGAGCTCGAAGAGTGTGTGACGTGCCGCACCCGGTTGAAGTCGGTCACGAACTACTGGACGGCCGCCGGTGGGGGCGTCGTTTGCGCGGCGTGCCGAACCGAGGAGATGGCGGTGCGGCCGATCTCGGCAAACGGCGTGAAGCTGCTCCGCCTCCTCCTGCACGGCCGCTTCGGCGACGTTTCGCGTGTGACGATCGGCGCGGAGCTGGGTGCGGAACTGGAGCGCGCCATGCTCGAGTACGTGCGATGGGTTCTGGAGCGCGACGTGCGTTCGGCGGCGTTCATCGATACCCTGCGCAAGCGCCGTCCGGTGCGCAGCCGCGTCATCGCGGCGACCGGCGTCGATACGGAGTAGTTGGTTCAGGGGACGATGCATGCCGGTGTATGAATATTTCTGCAAGTCCTGCGACGGCGTCTTCGAGGCGATTCGACCGATCGCGAAGGCGTCGGAGCCTTCTCCGTGCCCCGTCTGTGCGAAGAAGGCGCAGCGGATGCCGCCATCCTCGTTTTCGGCGTTCACGATGCGCGAGGGCTACCCGCGGGCGATCCCCGACCGGGGGACGTACTGGCACCTGGGCAAGGAAGTGAAGCGCCCTGTGAGCGGGCCGACGCGGATGAATGAGCACCCCGAGATCAACAAGCCCGAACCAAAGCGGCGCAGGTCTAAAGGCGAGCTGGAGATCAACACGGAGCGCCGACGGATCGCGGCGAAGGAGCGGTCGCAGAAGCGCAAAGACGGAGTGCCGGAGATCATCGACCGCTCGAAGCGGGCGGGCGACGACGACTAGGCTTCGAGCACGCAGTCGGACGCCGAGAGATCCGGGCGAAGCGCGCAGAAGATCGGGAAGCGCAGGTGTCCGTCGCGCGACCACTCGCTGAAGCGGATCCGGCATACAGCCTCGGGACGTGTCCAGTAGATCAGGCGCGGGATCTGCGGGGTGTCGTGGAAGGGTGACTGCTCTTCGTGCAGCGGCTCCATGCGGGCAATCAGCTGCTTCGCCTCACGATCGCTCAAGCCGCCCGTGACGGCCCCCACGTACTCCAGGCGACCATCGATGTAGCCGCCGAGCAGGAGTTGGCTGAACGGCTCGCCCCGCCTGCGGGCTCCGCCAATCGTGTAGCCACCGACGACGAAATCACCGCTCTGGAGCGCTCGGATTTGCAGCCAGTTGTTCGAGCGTTGGCCGGGTGTGTAGATGCTGTTCTTCTGTTTGGCAACGACCCCTTCGAGCTTCTTCTCCAGCACCGCGTCATAGAACGCGATGCCCTCGTCGTCGACGAAGTCGACGGCGGCGAACTCCGGACTGGGCTTGATGATCTCGTGGAGCCGGTTCTTTCGTTGCCAGAGCGGACGATCCATGAGCGAACGTCCGTCGAGCCAGAGCACGTCCGACGCCTGGTACATCATCTGTCCCGGCTGACGCTTGATCTTGAACTCCGGTGGAAGGTCCGCGAGGGGTCCGGCCCCGCTGGCGTCCGCCATCGCCAGCAGGCGCGGGCGCAGCAAGTCGAATGCGGGCTGGCCCTGCGGGTCGATGGCGATGATTTCGCCGTCAAAGATCGCATCGACGGCGCGCACTCCTTCGGCGATCGCCGTCAGTTCCGGGAAGTACGGCGTCAGATCGCGTCCGTTGCGCGCGCGCAACTGCACGATGCCGTCGTGTACGTAAGCCATCGCCCGCAACCCGCCCCACATCAGCTCGAAGATGTGATCGGTCGAGTCGAACGGCTCGGGCGCTTCAGCCGCGAGCATGGGCTGGATGGCGTGGGGCATGCGCTCCGTGCCGGACGCGTGGCCCGGGAGAGCGCGGTCGATGCGAGCCGTGACGCCGTCGCGGGAGGAAGGCGTCATCCGGCGCGCCTGCGGCGCGGCTTGGTGGCGGTCTCGGCTTCGTCGGGCTCGGTGGCCTTCTCGGCGGCAGCGCCGGCCCTTTCGCGCCGTGCCGCCTCCACACTGGCGCGCAAAGCCTCCATGAGATCCGTGACCTTGCCGGCGACCGGCGCTGGTCGCTTGATCTCCTGTCCCTCGGACTTGCGCTCGATCAGCTCCAGCAGCGCCTCGCGGTAGTTGTCGTGATACTTCTCCGGCTCGAAGTTGCCGGTGAGCATGTCGACGAGCGACTTCGCCATCTGAAGCTCTTTTTCGCCTAGGGCGACATCGCCCGGGACCTCGATGTCTTCCGTGGCGCGGATCTCGTCGGCGTAGAACATCGTCTCGAGCGAGATCGTGTTGTTGTAGACGCGTAGCGTGCAGAGCTGCTCTTTCTGGCGCAGTGTGACTTTGGCTAGCGCCACGAGCTTCGAATCCTTGAGCACTTCGCGCAGCAGGGCGAACGGCTTGCCGCCGACTTTCTCCGGCTCCAGGTAGTAGGTCTTCTGGTAGTAGATGGGGTCGATCTGGTCTGACGGCACAAAATCGGTGATCTCGATGGTGTGCGTCGTGTCGACCGGAACCTTGTCGAAATCCTCCGGCTCCATGATCACGTACTGGTCGGGTGCGATCTCGTAGCCGCGCGCAACATCGTTCCACTCGATGACGGCATCGTCTTCGGGACAGTAGCGCTGCTGTTTGATGCGGGCGCCGTCCTTCTTGTGGAGGAGATTGAACGAGACATCCTTCTCGTCGGTGGCGGTGTACAGCTTGATCGGGATGGACACCATCCCGAAGCTCACCGCGCCCTTCCAAATTGCACGAGGCATCGTATTTCTCCCTGAGCGTACCGCTCGACAGCCTGCCTGCCGCTGCGTGTAGCTTCCCTTACGGCTGGAACTCCTGTCAATGAGTGGATTCGCGTGGCATTCGCCTGCGCCCCGCGCGTCCATCACAATGAGTATCGCCGTAGCGCCGTGGTGCTGGAGAAGAGCGTGACAGAAAGCGAACGTGCCCGCACACTTCATAACGAGTTGCTATCGACGGCCGAACTGCGGCTGCCCGCCGGCGTCGTCGGCATCGACGCCGGGATGACGCTGACGAAGGTCGCGCGCGTCACGGCGGACGGCATCGCGCTTACGTCGGCGGAGACGAGGATAGGGCAGGCGGCCGCGGGCGAGCTCGATAACTCCACGCGCGTCGGCGTCACGGGCGCACGACTCGGAGACATCGCCGACGCCGGCGTCGTTCGCGTGCAGGAGATCGACGCTGCGGCGCGAGGTGTCGTCGCACTGCTGCAGTCAGAGAGCCGGCTTGGTGACGGGCAGTTCGTGATGGCGCTGCTGGGGACGGGCACCGCGTTTGCGGCCGTGCGCGGCGACAGCGTCACGCATCTGGGCGGCACCCCGCTGGGAGGCGGATCATTCGCTGGCATCGCACGCCGCGTCGACCCGTCGTTGACGTACGCAGCGGTGCTGGCCGCCGCGGGGCGTGGCGATCGGCGCCGGGTCGATGAGATGATCTCCGACGTCTATCCGGGCGGCATCGGCCGGATCGGCCCGGACCTGACGGCGGCGCACCTGGCGAAGCGCGGGGACAGCTCGCCTGACGACTTCTTCGCGGGACTGCTCAACTTGCATGGCGAGAACATCGCGCAGATCGGCGCGTCACGAGCGATCATCGCGAACATCCGCCGCATCGTGCTGGCGGGCGGCTTCGCGCACGGCAACGTTCCTCTCGTGGAGTCGATTACGGCGATGGCGGCGCTGTTCGGCGTCAGCGTCGAGGTTGCGCCCGTGCCGGGGTTCGTCGGCGCGATCGGCGCGGCGTTCGTGGCGGCCGAGACCGAGATGCACGCGGCGTAGCCGCACTAGCACGGAGGCTCTATGAAGATCGGCGTCGTGTTCCCGCAGTCGGAGATCGGCAACGACCCACTGGTCATTCGTGACTACGCGCAGGCTGCGGAGCAGCTCGGCTACCACCACGTCCTCGTGTTCGATCACGTGCTCGGCGCGCACCCCGATCGATTTCAGTTTCGCGCGCCTTACACGTACCAGACGCCGTTTCACGAGCCGTTCGTGCTGTTCGGCTATCTGGCGGCGGTGACGGCGAAGCTTGAGTTGACGACCGGCGTGATCATCCTGCCGCAGCGGCAGGCGGCTCTTGTCGCCAAGCAAGCGGCGGCGGTGGATGTGCTCTCGGGTGGACGTATGCGCCTGGGCGTCGGCATCGGCTGGAACCACGTGGAGTACGAAGCACTCGGCCAGAACTTCCACAACCGTGGCCGCCGCATCGAGGAGCAGATCGCACTGATGCGCCAGCTCTGGAGCGGTGAACTGATCGATTTCGACGGGCGGTACGAGAAGGTGCTCCAGGCCGGCATCTGTCCGTTGCCGGTGCAGCGCCCAATCCCCGTGTGGATGGGCGGCGGCGCGGACGCCGTCCTGCGCCGCATCGCCAAGCTCGCGGACGGGTGGTTCCCTCAGTTCCAACCCGGACCGCAGGCTGCCGGGGCGCTGGAGAAGTTGCGCGGCTATATCAGCGATGCCGGCCGCAAGGCCGAAGACGTTGGCATCGAAGGGCGGATCAGCCTGTACAACACGCCGGAAGACCAACTCGGTGCGGCGTTGGAAGGCTGGCGCGATCTCGGCGCGACGCACGTCTCGTTCAACACAATGAACGCGGGACTGGCATCACCGCGCGATCATATCGAGGCGATCCGCCGGTTGCGCGAGACCACCGGCGCATGAGCGAACTCTATCCTGACGTCGCGTCGCTGTTCGCGGAGCACGGCATCGATGCACCCGAGCAACCGATGCCCAATGCCGGCCTTTCCGGCGCGAGGCACACGTCGATTGTGCAGGATGGACGGCGATACGTCCTAAAGCGGCTGCGCCTCGGCGACGACTGGCTCATGCGGCTGACAGGCGACGCGGCGTATCGCGAAGCGCAGTTCGCCGTCTCGCCGCTCGCGACGCGGCTGCCGCCGCGCGTGCACGTGCCGACGCTCGGCGCGTCACATGACGACGACGGACGCGCGATCCTGATGGACGACATTACGCCGCTCTTGCTTCCGGACGCGCGGGTGGTGCCGGCGGACGCGATGGACGCGATCCTGCGACGCTTCGCGGATCTGCACGCAGCGTTCTGGGACGACCCACTGGCCGATGCCGATGTTGCATGGTGCGCGCCGCGCCATCGCATTTCGCTGCTCGGCCCGGGCACCGGCGAGATGCTTGTCCGCGAAGGCCGGGACTTTGGCGTCGCGCGCGGCTGGCGTCTCTTCGAGACGCTCGTGCCGCCCGAGACCGCGGATCTCGCCCGAGGCCTCGCCGCCGACATGACACCGCTGTTAGCCGCGCTCGAGTCGTTACCGCAGACACTCCTCCACGGCGACCTTAAGATCGCCAATTTCGGATGGGATGTCGACAGCCTCTCGCTACTCGACTGGGCGATGGTGATGCGCGGGCCGGTGGCTATCGATCTCGCGATGTTCCTGACGATGAATTCCAGCATCCTGCCCTGGACACTTGACGAAGCGCTGGATCGCTACGCGGCGCATCTCGAACGGGCGCTCGGTGCGGAGCGCTTCGCCGCGGCGCGCTGGTGGCAGCAGAACGCGACGCTGATGCTCTGCGGGTTGTTGTATTACGGTTGGGGCAAAGCCTTAGACGCAGAGTCGGGCCGCCCGGACGAACTCCGCTGGTGGTGCGAGGGCGCGATGGCCGCCGTCGACGCGCTCGGGCTGTAGCGGTGGTCGGCGCTAGCGTACAATCGATCGAAGGCGGCGCGCTCGCCAGCGGCATGAACAGAGGAGCGATCCCATGGCGTATTTTCTCGCAAAGACCGATCCCGAGACCTACTCGATCGACGACCTGAAACGCGACGGTACGACGGAATGGGACGGCGTCCGCAATCCGACGGCCGTGAATTACATCAAGACGATGAAGCCGGGCGACACGGTGATCATCTATCACTCGCAGGGGCAGGCCGCCGTCGTCGGGCTTGCGAAAGTGATGTCCGCGCCGCGACCTGACGAAAACGACGCCAAGAGCTGGGTGGCCGATTTCAAGTATATGAAGCACGCCAAGAAACAGGTGACTCTCAAAGAGATCAAAGAGTCGCACAAGTTCGACGACTGGCTGCTCGTGCGACAAGGCCGGCTCAGCACGATGTCCGCGCCGGATGCGTTCTGGGCGTGGTTGGGCGAGCAGGGTGTGTTCTAGTAGCGCGCCCTGCTGTCATGCTGAGCGTAGCGAAGCATCTACGGCGGTTAACGCAGGGTACTGGGACGCAGCGCAGCGACGTGGCTTGCGCCAACCCGAAACGAAAACGACCTCGCCATCACAGCGAGGTCGTCTGCTCCCCCCGGACCACGGGCCGGGCGTCGTCTGCTCCCTGATAGTATCGGCATCGCCCGAAGAAGCTGCTGCCCTCAACGCTCGCCGATGGTCCATCGCCACAGGGTCGTCGCGATCAGCGGATGGCGATCATCCACGATGGCCATGTCGGCACCGGGGACACCTTGCGCCGCGAGGTTGAAGGCGTCAGGCGCGCACGTCTGCGGTTCGATGCAAACTGCGTGGCGAGGTGTATAGACGACGGCGTGCGTCACGTTCGGAGAACTCGTCATCGTGAGTTCGATGTCGTTCCAGCGGATGCGCAATGGGCCGCGCGGATGACGGTAGCAGGTGTCCAGTCGCCGCGCGCCGAGGGCCGGGTAGTCGCGCAGGTCGATGTCGCCCTTCGCTCGTTGCAGCCAGCCGGTCGGGATCATCTCGGCCGTCTCATAGACGCGATCAGCATCGACGAGCACGCGGACGGCGCGTGCGGGACGCACGTCGCGGCGGAACCACGGGTGCCAGCCGACGCCGGCCGGGAAGCGCTCGCCGCTCGCGGCATGCACTTCGAGTCGCTGCGAGATGCCCTTGTCGTGCACCTCGATCTCTTGCACCACGCGACCGCGAAACGGCCATCCTGCATCGAAATCGCACGACAGGCGGCACGCGCTCGATGTTTGCCAGTCGACGACCCACGGTCGGTAGACGGCGCGGCCGTGCAGCGCGTGCGGACCAGCGTTGGCCGGCACGCGATGCAGGCGTCCGTTCCACACGAATCGACCGCCGTCGATACGTCCGGGCCAGGGGGCCATGGGGTACGAGCCCCCGGCGATCGGATCGGCGAGGTGCGCGCTCGGGGACGCCGGACTGCGCAGAAGCGGCAGCCATCGCGCGCCGTCGCGGATCGAGAGCTGATGCAGCCGCCCGCCAGCCTCCGGCAGGACGATGGCGCGCGTACGGCCTCGTGAGAGCTCGATGATCTCCACGCCGCGATGCTACGGACGGTGTGAGGCGGAAGCAAGAGGTGAATGGCTGCCGGACTAGGATTCGAACCTAGATTCACGGCTTCAAAGGCCGCTGTCCTACCATTGAACGATCCGGCAATGCAGCCGCATGCTTGCGTCGGCATGGTACCCCGCGCAGATTGCTCGAAGCGAGAGCGCGATCCATAGTGACGGGCACGCGGACGGTCTCGGCCGTACGCCGCAACCCACATCTGGTACCACGATTCGAGGAGACAGTTCATGCCATCATTCGCACTGCGCGTCGAGACGGTCTTCGGTGAAGGCTGCATCGCCGAGTTGGGACAGCGCGCCAAGGCGGCGGGCTACAAGCACGCGTTCGTCGTCACAGACCCGGGCATCAGGGCCGCGGGCATCCTCGACTCGATCTTGGCATCGCTGGACGAGGCGGAAGTCGCGCACACCGTCTACGAGAACGTCACGCCGAACCCGACGATCCCGGAGGTTGACGGCGGCGTGGTCGCGATGCGCGACGCGGGCGGTGATTTCGTCGTCGCGGTCGGCGGCGGCAGCGCGATCGACGCTGGTAAGGGCGTCGCGGTAACGCTGGCGATGGGTGGCGTGACCTCGAAGGAGTACCTCTTCGGCGTTGGGGCCACGCCGTTCCCGGGCAAGGTGCTGCCGCTGTTCGCGGTGCCGACGACCTGCGGCACGGGTTCGGAGATCTCGCCCGCGGCCGTAATCACGGATCCGGACACGCACTACAAGCACTTGTTGCTGAACTGCACGCCAAACGTCGCGATCCTCGATCCGAATCTCGTGGCGAAGATGCCTGCGCCGATCACCGCCGCGACCGGCATGGACGCGTTGACCCACGCGATCGAGGCATACGTCAACCCGGGCAACACGCCGTTCACGCGGATGTTCGCGACTCGGGCGATCCAGCAGATCAGCCTGAACCTGCGCCAGGCCGTGAACGGGCCGGACCGGCCGGCCGCGCTGAAACACATGCTCTACGCTGCCGACATCGCGGGACAGTCGATGGCGGCCGGCCTCGGTCAGGTACACGGGCTCTCGCACGTCGTCAGCGGCCGACTCGGCACGCCGCACGGCGTCGCCAACGCCATCCTGCTGTCGCAGGTGCTCGACTACCACAAGGACTTCCTCTCCGAGCAACTGACCGAGATCGCGCCGTTGCTGCGGATCAACGCGTTCGGCATGCCGGCCAAGCAGGCCGGTATCGCCGTGGTTGATGCGGTGCGGTCGCTACGCAGCGACATCAACGTCACGTCGAAGCTGAGCGATGTGGGGATGAAGGAGTCGGACATCCCTCAGTTCGTCGAGGACGCACAGAAGTCGCAGGGCATCTTCATCGCTGCGCCGCGCCCGGGCTCCGCGGAAGATCTCAGCGCTATCTACAAGAGCGCGCTCTAGGCGCTCGTTTCGCACAGATTCGCATCAGAAGGCCGGGCCGGTGCCCGGCCTTCTGCATGCCCGATCGCTTGTTTGGGCACCGAGCCGAATCTACACTGGTTTGTGCGAGGAATCACATGAGCGTCGGATTCGGCATCGACCTGGACGAGGTTCGGCGCGTCATTGACGCGGCCGACGTACTGGTCGTGCGGTTCGCGCTCACGGACCGGCGGTTGCTGGTCGATGCACGCACGAATGATGAGTGCGGGCCCCTTGTCGGCGTCGTGCCGCCGGCAGCGAACGCTCAGGAACGCTTCCGAAGCCTGAAGGTGATGCGGCCACGGTTTCGCTCGCCCGAGCGCATTCTGACGTTCGAGTGGCCGCGTCACGCCCGCGCGATGGCCGAGGCTGGTCTGTGGGAACACATCGCGCGCCGGCTCGTCGCGCTTGGCTGGCCAGAGACGGCGAGTCAGTGCGACGAAGCGTTCTGCCAGCTTGTCGAGGCGGAGCGTTTGGTTGAGGTCGAGGCGATTCGCGGCGGCGAGGGCTTCCAGACGCTATGGCCCGCAGGAGCGACCGCTGATGGGTGACCCAATCATCGATCTGCGTTCCGACACCGTAACGCTCCCATCCGACGAGATGCGGCGCGCAATGGCCGAGGCGCCGGTAGGCGACGACGTCTTCGGCGAGGATCCGACGATCCGGCGGCTGGAGGCGATGGCAGCGGAGCGCACGGGCAAGGAAGCGGCGCTGTTCGTACCGAGTGGCACCATGAGCAACCTGGTCGCCATCATGGCGCACTGCGGGCGCGGCGACGAGGCGATCGTCGGCAGCGAGTCGCACATCCTGCATTACGAAGTGGCCGGCGCCGCGGGCGTTGCCGGCGTGCAGCTACGTACCGTCACCAACGACGCGCGCGGGCGCATCGATCCCGCCGACGCGGAGTCGACGATTCGGGGCGAGAACGTCCACACACCCACAACGACGCTCCTCTGTCTCGAGAACACGCACAACCGGCGGAGCGGCGCGGCGATCCCGGCGGACGACATCGAAGAGCTGGCCGCCGTCGCGCACCGTCACGGCGTTCGCGTACACATCGACGGCGCGCGCATCTTCAACGCGGCCGCCGCGCTCGGGGCGAGCGTCGCCGAGATCGTTGCACCCGCTGACTCGATCGGGTTCTGCTTGTCGAAGGGCCTGGGTGCGCCGGTCGGCTCCGTGCTGTGCGGGTCGGGTGAGTTCATCGCGCGGGCACGCAAGATGCGCAAGATGGTGGGCGGCGGCATGCGGCATGGCGGCATCATCGCCGCTGCCGGGGTGTACGCGCTCGAGCATATGGTGGAGCGCCTTGCCGACGATCACGCAAACGCGAAGCTGCTGGCGCGCGGGTTGGCGGAGTTGCCGATGGTCGACCTGGACGCCGACACGATCGACACGAACATCGTCATCTTCGGTGTGCGCGGCGACTGGCTCGGCTTCGCGCGGTCGATGAAGCAGGCGGGCGTGCTATCGACGATCACGGCGCCGGGCAGGCTGCGCATGGTGACGCACTACGGCATCGAGCGCGCGGACATCGATGAAGCACTACAGCGCGTGCGCCACGCCGCGGCGGCCCTCGCATGAGCGATGTCCGGCGTTGGATCCCCGGGCGGATACGAGCGCATGGCTCGCGCGTGAAGACGCTTGCCCTCTGCGGTGCGGTCGCCCTTGCGGTCTCGGCGTGTGGTGTAACCAACAACGGGCCGGAGCGCTCGGACATCGTGACGCAGATCCCGTGGACGGCGCCCGAGATCCACACGTACGAGCTGCGCGAGAACAACAAACTCAAGGCAACGACGACGCTCTCGATCGCCGAGGACGGCGACGCACTGGTGCTGACGCAGCGCACGGCGGACGAGGAAGGGAACGTCGACGAGTCCGTATCGAAGGTGGATGCGGCGACACTGAAGCCACTCTCGAACGTGCACACGGTGAGCGACAAGGATCAGCGTCGCGTTGCCGACGCGGCGTACGAGGACGTGGACAAGGATTGCTCATCGAAGCGGATCGTGAGGATCACGCAGAACACGTTCAAGCCGCCGTCTGCGGACAAGCCCGACAGCACACGCAGCAACCCGCTGTGCGTGCCGGAGCACGCCTACGACAACGACACGTCGCTGTTCATCTGGCGCACGCTCAAGTTTGAGAAGGGTTACTCCGTCTCGTACTCGACGGTGTTCTCCAACCGCCGCGATACGCAGACCGTAACGCTGACCGTGGGCGAGAAGGTGACGATGACGACGCCTGCGGGCGATATTGAAGCGTGGATCGTGGACCTGTTCGCCGATCAGGTGACGCAGCGCGCGTGGATTGCCACGGCGCCGGACCACAAGCTGGTGGCATACCAGAACGAGAGCTTCTTCTTCCGGCTGTTGAAGTAGACGGCCCTACAACCCACCACGCACCACCCACCACCTACAACCTACCCAAGCCGCACCGCCAGACATGTCGTCGTGCGCTGCACGCCTTCGGCCTGCTGGATGCCGTCGGTGATGGCGTTGCCGAGCTTGTCGAGGTCATCCGCTTCGAGCTGGACGATCACGTCGAACGGGCCGGTGACGGTGTCGACCGCGGTCACGCGCGCATCGCCATGCGTGAGCTTGCGGATCGCCTCGCCCACGGCCTTCGCCTTCCCGACCTCCGCTTCGATGAGCACGTACCCTCGCACTGCCATGGCGCTCCTCCTCTGACGTTGCCTGCTGCCCGCAGGGTCGCTTGTGGGGGGATCATAGCGGAGGGGTGACGGTGGGCAAGGGCCCGAAGTCACGAGGAAGCCCGGTCAAATCGACCGGGCCTCTCTTCAGCTCGATGATGCGCTCGGAGCTATGTCAGCGCGGGCTCTGCCGGTGCGGCCGGTTCCTTTTTCTCCATGATCAGGTCGTCGCCCTGCACGTCGATGAAGACGGTGTCGCCAAGGCCGAAGCGTTCTTGCAGGAGCGCCTCCGACAGGCGGTCCTCCAACTCGTTTTGCACGACGCGGCGCAGCGGGCGGGCGCCGAACACAGGATCGTAGCCCTTCTCGCCGAGCCAGTCCTTTGCGGCTTCTGACAGCTCCAGCGAGACGCCCTTGAGCATCAGCGCCTTGTCGAGGTCGCGCAGGTTGAGGTCGACGATCTTGCGGATGTGCTCCTTGGCCAGCGTGTGGAACACGACCTGGCTGTCGATGCGGTTGAGGAACTCGGGGCGGAAGACGCGCTTGAGATCCTCCGTCACCTTCTCCTTCATCTTCATGTACCGCTGGTCGGCCGTCTTCACTTCGTCCTTCGTGACGCTGAAGCCGAGCGACGCCTGGTTGCGGATGAGGTCGGAGCCGACGTTGCTCGTCATGATGATGATCGTGTTGCGGAAGTCCACCTTGCGCCCCTTCGCGTCGGTCAGGTGACCGTCGTCGAAGATCTGCAGCAGCAGGTTGAAGACGTCCGGGTGCGCCTTCTCGATTTCGTCGAGAAGGATCAGGCAGTACGACTTGCGCCGCACCGTATCGGTGAGCTGGCCGCCGTCGTCGTAGCCGATGTATCCGGGAGGCGCTCCGACGAGCCGCGAGACGTTGTGCTTCTCCATGAACTCGCTCATATCGAGCTTGATCATGTTGTCTTCGCTGCCGAACATGAACTCCGCCAGCACGCGCGGCAGGTACGTCTTGCCGACGCCAGTCGGGCCGAGGAACATGAACACGCCGATCGGGCGCTTGGGATCCTTGAGGCCGGCGCGCGAGCGTCGCACGGACTTCGCGATCGCGACGATCGCCTCGTCCTGACCGATGACCTTGGCGTGGAGCGCATCCTCCATCTGGAGCAGCCGCGCTGACTCCTCGCTGGCAATACGCGCGACGGGAATGCCGGTCCACATACTCACTACGTCAGCGATGTCATCTTCTGTGACGACCGGCTTCTCGCCTTCGCGCTGGACTTCGATGCCCTGCTCAAGCGCTTCGATCTTCTCCTGCAGCTTCACCTCGCGGTCGCGAAGCTCTGCAGCGTACTCGTACTGCTGCGACGAGATGGCGGCGTCCTTCTCCTTACGGAGCGACTCCAACCCCCGCGAGGCTTCCTTGAGCGACGGTGGCGTCGCCGATCGCCGGATGCGCACGCGGCTCGATGCTTCGTCGACCAGGTCGATCGCCTTGTCGGGCAGGAAGCGATCCGAAACATAGCGCGACGCCAACTCAGCGGCGGCCTTTAGCGCCTCGTCTTCGATGGTGAGCTTGTGGTGTTCCTCGTACTTCTCCTTGATGCCCTTGAGGATCTCGATCGTCTCTTCGACACTCGGCTCCTCGACGATGACGGGCTGGAAGCGGCGCTCGAGTGCGGCATCGCGCTCAATGTGCTTGCGGAACTCGTCGAGCGTCGTCGCGCCGATGCACTGGAGTTCGCCGCGCGCGAGTGACGGCTTGAGGATGTTCGCGGCGTCAACGGCGCCTTCTGCCGCGCCGGCGCCGACGAGCATGTGCAACTCATCGACGAACAGCACGCAGTTGCCGCTCGACTTGATCTCTTCGATGACTTTCTTGAGGCGCTCCTCGAACTCGCCGCGGTACTTCGTGCCGGCGACGAGCGAGCCGATGTCGAGTGTCAGCAGGCGCTTGCCCTGCAGCGTCTCCGGCACGTCGCCGCTGACGATGCGGTGCGCGAGTCCTTCGGCGATGGCGGTCTTGCCGACGCCAGGCTCGCCGATAAGCACGGGGTTGTTCTTCGTGCGGCGTGACAGGATCTGGATGACGCGCTCGATCTCTTTCGAGCGACCGATGACGGGATCGAGCTTGCCCGCTCGGGCCGCCTGCGTCAGGTCCATGCCGAGCTGATCGACCGTCGGTGTGCGCGTCGACGAGCGGGCGCCGGCGCCCGCCGTCTGCGGCATGCTCTGCGAGAGGATGCGCGTCGTCTCGGCGCGCACGCGCTCGAGGTTGACGCCGAGGCTCTCGAGCACGCCGGCGGCAATGCCTTCGCCCTCGCGCACGAGGCCGAGGAGGAGGTGCTCGGTGCCGATGTAGTGGTGGTTGAGGCGGCGCGCCTCGTCGACGGCGAGTTCGATGACCTTCTTGGCGCGCGGCGTCAGGCCAATCTCACCCAGGACGGCGCGATCGCCGCGGCCGATGATGAACTCCACGGCGGAGCGAACCTTGTTGAGCTCGACGCCAAGGTTGGCTAGTACCTTCGCGGCGACGCCATCGCCCTCACGGACGAGGCCGAGGAGCAGGTGCTCTGTGCCGATGTAGTTGTGGTTGAAGCGCTGGGCCTCTTCCTGCGCGAGCGTCAGGACTCGGCGGGCGCGCTCCGTGAACTTGTCGAACCTGTCAGCCATCTCCGCACTCCCATTTAATTGCTAACTCTTCATAACCAATGTATCACAACGGAGGCTTCGAAGTCCAGCACGGACGCGTTGCGAAATGCGACGCGTCCGTTAAATAAGAAATCGGGTGATGGCGTGCTGGGCTCGACCGGCATACTCCCTGATCTTCAACGCGGAGCGCCTCCGGGCGCTCCGGGCCATGGTTGTACGCCGGACCTTAGACGGCGGTTTCGTCGTCGTTGTCGGGCGCGGCGGCGGCCGTCGCTGCGTCATCCGCTGCATCGCTCGATGGCGATTCGGCGTCGGCGATCACCTCGGGTGCAGCCACGTCAGCGGCGGGCGCGTCGCTGACCATCGATTCACTCGTCGTTGCCTCGGCGGTGGGTGCGTCGGCTTCCGGCTCGGTCGGCGATGCGTCCGCCGCCTCCGCGCTGGCCCGCTGCTCGGCGGCAGCGAACGCCTGCGCCATCGCAGACGGGGGTTCTGGCTCCGCTACGCGCGGCGGTGGTGGCGGTGCAACCGCAGCCGCAGGGGCGGCCGGCGCAGGCGCGTCGTCTGTTTCTTCGGACTTCGGCGGGGCCGCGACGACCGCCTCCGTGTAGTCGTCAGGTCCGCGCTCGACGACTTTGATGCCCTCGCGCTCTTCGAATTCGGTTTTGATGTCCTCAGGGACGGCAAGCACTTCGCCGGAATCGGTGAAGGTGAACCCCATACGGGCGCCTTCGTCGCGCGCCTCGCGCAGGCTCAGGCCCAGACGGTGACGGTCGCGCTCGATGCGCACGATCTTCAGCGGCAGCAAGTCGCCTTCACGTACGACTTCCTTCGGGTGAGCGATGCGGCGGTCGACGAGTTCGGAAACGTGAATCAAGCCCTCGACGGGACCCTCGATGCGCGCGAACGCGCCGAACGTGACCAGCTTGGTGACCATGCCCGGCACGACGCGGCCGACCTGGTACTTGTCGACGATGAGATCCCACTCTTCGGGCTGCGCGCGGCGCAGGCTCAGCGCGATCTTTTTCGTTTCGGGATCGACCTTCATCACGTACACGTCGACTTCGTCGCCGATCTTGTACATCTCTTCGGGCGTCTTGTTGCGGTCCCACGAGACTTCGCTCAGGTGCGCCAATCCGTCCGCACCGCCGAGGTCGATGAACACGCCGAAACTGCGAACGCTCGATACGCGGCCCTTGCGGACCTCGCCTTCCTTGAGTTCCGCGAGCAGGCGGTCCTTCTGCTGCGAGCGCCATTCCTGGAGCGCCGCGCGCTCGGAGAGGATGACGCGGTTACGGCGGCGGTTGATCTCGATGACTTTGAGACGGAGTTGCTTGCCGACAGCGGACGCGAGTCCGCCCTCTCCTTCCACGTCCGGCCGTACGCCCACGACCTGGGACAGCGGCACGAAGGCGTGCACGCCCTCGACGTTAACGAGCAATCCGCCCTTGTTGAACCCGGTGACTTCGCCGTCGAAGGCTTCGCCTTCTTCGAACCGCGTCTGCAATACGCGCCAGCCGCGTTCGCCGCGGGCGCGGTCGATGGACAGCGTTACCTGTCCCTGATCGGACTCCGGCTGCATGACGTAGACGAGAACCTTCTCGCCGACCTCGACCTTGCTCATCGGATCCGCACCGAGCGAGTGCATCTCATGTGGCGGGATCACGCCTTCCGATTTCGCTCCGAGATCGACGATCACGCCATCGCGCTGGATCGCCATCACTGAGCCTTCAATTACTTCGCCGCGGCGGAGTGTCTTGAAATCGGCGCTTGAGTCCAGCCAGTTCTGCATGGTGAAGGCTGCGTCATCGGCGTCCGGTATCTCTACCGCCGGGCCTGCTACGCCGCCACTACTGAATTCGGTCAAGACGGTGCGTCCTCCTAAAAGAATCAAGCCGCGCCGATCATCCGCACCGAGCCCCTGGGCCTGGTGCTTACGACCGGTCCGGCTTGTCGCGCAAGTCTAGCACAGCTTCTGCAATCCACGGAAGCTTGTGTCTCGTGTTTGGGGCATTGCTTGGGTATACTGCGCGCTGTCGCCTCGTCAGGGGTGCCAGGGACGGGCCGGGTGGCCTGCCCGATGAGATCGGACGGACGTCTGCTTCCGTCCCTGTATGCATCTCTTGAGGAGGAGTGCCTATGAGTTCGGTGGTAAAGAAGCGCAAGAAGAAGATGCGCAAGCACAAGCACCGCAAGATGCTGAAGAAGACGCGGTGGCAACGCAAGCACAAGGGCTAACCGAAGCGCCTTTGTGGAGCTTGTTTCTTTTGAGATTCGACGAACGGCCCCGGTTTTCGGGGCCGTTCCGCGTCTAGACCGCTGATACACTTGCGTCGATGACGGTTGCGCTCAAACTCACGCATGACGAACCCCGCCTGGTGTATCTGGCGCTGGTCTATCACCTCGGCCGACCCGGCTCCGAACTGGATCCGGTGACGAAGCTGCCTGCGGAGCACGGGCTGCGCGAGATGAAGGTAGCGTTGGGCAGCGAACTGGCCGCCGATTCAGCGATCATCGAGCTGAACGAAGGGCAGTCGCAGAAGCTCCTCTCGGCAATCTACGGCTGCGTAACGGAGCTGCGCGGCCACCACCTGCGCGATGGCGCGCCGAGCACCGTCGCGCGGTTCACGGAGACGGCGTTGTCGATCTTCCCGCAGTTGAAGGAAGACCCTGAAGAGGCACTCGTGATCTCCGAGGCGATGGTGATGCTCCATCGCCGGATGGAGCGGGGGTTGCGTCGCGCGGGAGCGGCGGATGCCGCTCCATCGACGCCGGAAGCAAAGCGCGGACGATGGTTCGGCCGGTAGGCCGCTGGATATTGACATAACTTACTACCGTGCGCTTGACAGAAGTGCTAGTATCACTCATCTGATATAGCAGCTTAGTGTTGAGCATATCCATGGTCACAAGCCCGTTCGAGAACTACCTGGACCTTGTGGAGGCCGCGCGCCTGCTCAACATCCACCCGCAGAGCCTGCGCCGGCTGATCAAGCAGAAGAAGGTGCCGGCGGTACTGTTCGCGGGGAAGTACCTGATCGAGCGTGACAAACTCGAGATGTTCAAGTCGAACTATGATCCCCGGCCCGGCCGCAAGCCGATCCGGCGATTGCTTTAGCACCCACTGATCCGCTGGTATCTGGTTTCGTGCGCGGGGACGCGAGCGTTCGTGCTGCCCGGGCAAACTACCGCGCGGCAGTCACGGCAAACGGGGTGCTAGCCGGCATCGAGGTCGCGGCCGCGGTTGGCGTCGAAGAACGCCATGCTCTTCCGGTACCAATCCTCGCCGATCTTCCCGCTTGACCGCAGGTAGGTGAGCAGAACCTCCAGCGTCAGCACGGAGACGAGTCTGATGCCCGCGGCTTCCAGCTTCTCGCGTCCCCCGGACTGCCTGTCGAACAGGACGATCGCGTCGCGGACGAAGAGGCCTTCGTCGCGCAGGCGGTTCGCCGTGAGTACGATGCTGCCGCCGCCGGTGATCAGGTCGTCCATGATGAGGGCAGTCTGGCTCGGGTGGTAAATGCCTTCGACATCTGTTTCGAGGTCATCCTTGCGCGGATGGAGGTAGATGAGCGGAATCTTGGAGGCGAGTGAGAACGCTTCGCCGACGACGAGGCCACCGAACGGCACGCCGCAGACAAGATCGAACGGCTCGATCTGCGGGTTGCGCATGGACTGCAGCGTCTGCAACTCCGTCAGCGCGATGTGCGCAGCGCGCGCGAGGGCCGTGGGGTGTGAGATCAGCAGACGGAGATTTACGTGGATGGGCGAATGCACGGTCGTCCGGCCGACCGTGAAGTCGCCGAACTGCACGGCACCAAGCCGCCAGAGCGTGTCTGCCAGCCAGAGATTCGACTGGCTAATCAGGGGTTCTTCTTCAGGCATGGGCAATGGAAGAGGCTCTCCCAGGAGGAAAGCCTCTCAGATCTTCTAACCTGGCATGTCTGCAAGCTCCCTGTCGGGTAACCCCCGTGGGACTGGGAACAACGCTCATCAAGCGTCCCTTATATCCAGTGCATCATTGGAGCCTGCATTGTCAGCGCGCCCTGCCCGATGAGAACAGGGCGTCTCAGTCAACTTGCCAGACACCCCAGCGCATACGGTCGTTCATGAAGCAGCACCTCCCTTACTAAGAGATGTACTCACGTGCCCTCCAAGGGCTGGATCTACGATATGGCGGATCCGGAGAGGCTGTCAAGTGCCAACTTTCGCTAGCTTGTCGTCGTCTATTTCAAGTGCATTTCACAGCGCCGGGCGATCCAGGGGGCAGGTGGGAGTATGATCGGTGCATCGCCAGCAGGAGGCTGCCGCGTGACGCTTCCGGTCGCTACTCATCAAGACACGATTCCCGCGCCGGCCGGCAAGTCTGTCCGTGCCACTCCGATCTTCCGCGCGGCGCGGATCATCCACCCATTCCCGACGTTGTTGAACGTCGCCGCGACGGCCGGACTGGCGTTCGTTGCGGCGGGCGGCGCGCCGGACGGCGGTCTGCTGGTGCGGATGCTCGCCGTCATGTTCTGCGCGCAATGCGCGATCGGCGTAACTAACGACTACTTCGATCGCGAGCTGGATGCGGCGACGAAGCCGTGGAAGCCGATCGCTGCCGGGATCGTCCGGCCGTCCGCGGCACTGCTGCTCGCGGCGGCGTTCGCGATCGCGGCGACGACCGTGGCGGCTACGCTTGGAGTGGGCGGATTCATGCTGGCGATGCTCGGGATGACTTGCGGGCTGGCGTACGACGTGCGGCTGAAGCGCACCGTGGCCAGCGCACTGCCCTACATGGTGGCGATCCCGGTGCTGCCGTTGTGGGTGTGGGTTACGTTGGGCGAGTGGCAACCCGTGCTGTGGTGGCTGCTGCCGCTCGGCGCGTTACTGGGGCTGGCATTGCATCTTGCGAACACGCTGCCGGACCTCGATGACGATCGCGCGCACGGAGTTGCGGGGTTGGCGCACCGGCTCGGTGCGGCGCGATCGATGCTGCTGGCTTGGTCGTCCTTTGCGGCGGCGCTCGCAGCAAGCGCGATCCTGTCGCTGGTCATCGACTACGAGCTGCGGATCTATGTGCCGGCACTCGGTGTTGGCGCGGGCGCGCTCACCATCAGCGCGGGGGTGTACGCCGCGCGAAGGGATGGGTTCACGTTGCAACTCGGATTCGGTGCTCTCTCGCTCGCGTCGGCAGTGCTGGCGGTCGGGTGGCTGGCCGCTGCGACGTGAGAGCGCCGTCAAGACGATGTGCCTCCGCGGGGCGGCGATGCTACGATCAAGCGTGACCACGGAACCCATCGGACTCTACCTGCACATTCCGTTCTGCACCGCCAAGTGCGGGTATTGCGACTTCAACTCGTACGCCGGGCACGAGCACATGATCCCGTCGTATGCGGACACGCTCGTGAAGGATGCGGCGCTCTGGCGCGAAGCGGTCGGCGACCGCATCGTCGAGACGGTGTTCTTCGGTGGCGGCACGCCAAGCCTGAACCCCGTCGAGGAGATGGCGAAGATCCTCGTCGGGATGCGCGAGACTTTCAATATCGACGCGCACGCGGAGATCGCGTTGGAGGCGAACCCCGGGAGCATCACCGCGGAATATCTGCGCGGACTGCGCGAGATCGGCTTCAATCGCCTGTCGATCGGCGTGCAGTCGTTCGACGATGAAGAGCTGGTGGCGCTGGACCGCATCCACACGGCCGAAGATGCACGGGCCGCGTACGCGGCGGCGCGCGAGGCGGGCATCGCGAACGTGAACCTCGATCTGATCTATGGCCTATCCGAACAGCCGCTGGAAGCGTGGCAGCGCAACCTCGAGTCTGCGCTGGCGCTGGGACCGGAGCACCTCTCGCTATACGCGCTGACGATCGAGGATGGCACGCCGCTGGCTCGCGACGTCGCACGCGGTCGCGTGAAGGCGCCAGATCCCGATATGCAGGCGGAGCACTACGAGTGGACGCAGGATCGGCTCGCCCAGGCGGGATACGAGCACTACGAGATCTCGAACTGGGCTCGGCCGGGATTTCGTTGCAAGCACAACCTCGTGTACTGGGAGAACCGCGAATACCTCGGGCTCGGTGCGGGTGCGCACTCGTTCCTCAACGGTGTGCGCTTTTCCACAGTGCTACTGCCGAATCGATATGCGGAGCTGGTGGATGAGTCGGTCGCCGCGCAGGTCGCTGGGGGCGGCGCGATGCTCCACATGATCGGAGCCGAGACGGTGACGCCAGAGCTGTCGATGGCGGACACGCTGATCCTTGGGTTGCGTCTGAATGACGGTGTGGACATTCGTGCGTTCGCCCGCCGTTATGGCCGCGGGGTTGATGCAGTCTATGGCGACGTGATCACAGAGTTCACGGGTTACGGCCTGCTCGAACGCACGGAGACGCACCTGCGGCTGACGCCCCGTGGCCGGCTGCTGAGCAACGAGCTGTTCCAGCGCTTGCTGCCCAAACCATCGGCCGAGCCGTCACTCGAAGCGGCCGCTCGGCCGGGCTAGCGCATAGTCGTCCGCTGTCTCGATCCGCACCGTCGTATCGTCGTCGAATGCGACCTGAACGGCTTCTCCTGCATGGCGCGCGAGCACCGCTTCGAGTCCGCCGCCGTCCGTGACGTTGCGGAGTTCCGCCAGCATCGCGCGGCTCACGACGATCGGGCTGCCGCTACTCGCCTGCGTGATCGGCGCGCCGGTGCGACGATGTTCGTCGAGCAGTCGGCGGTAGACGCCGGCCGAGCGCGGTTCGTCGACGCGGACGACGATTGCCGTGTCAGTCTCGCGCGGCACTGCAGTGGCGCCGACGCGCAGCGATCCGGCCGCACCGGCGCGCCAGCGGCCGTCAACGATCGGCTCGACGTTGTCGCGCGCGACGAGCGGGATGATGCGTTCAGCGTCGTATCCGAGGACGACCTCGACGACATTGACGCCGGCCGCCTGCAACTGCGCCACGTGGAACTCGATCAGCGTCTCGTCGTCGCGCCAAGGAAGGAGCGCGATGGGCACACCATCGATGAGTTCGTCGTTTGCGGCGAGTAGGATCGCGGCGATCACCATCAGGGCAGCAGCAATTCGCCGCGCAGCACCGTGACGGCATTGCCACCGACGTGTACCGACGGTGCGTCTGGCAGCCCGCTCACGCGCAGATGGACGCGGCCCGGCTGGCCCAGTTCGATCCCCTGTTCGGCGGTGTAGCTGATCTGTCCGTCAACTCCGGGCAGGAGCCCGTGCTTCGCGATCAGCGCGGCGAGGCAGCCGTTGGCGCTGCCAGTGACGGGATCTTCGAAGACTCCGGCCTCCGGCGCGAAAGCGCGAACATGGACGTCGGTCCCGGCCCCCTGCGCGCCGATGCAGAAGATCGAGAGTCCGTGCGGGATCTTCAGGATCGCCATCATGTCGGGCTGCACGCGCATCATCGTTTCGAGCGACGCGACCTGGGCGACCAGCCAGAAGATGCCGGTGGAGACCCACTCCGTGAGCAGGATGTCTCCGGATTCGAGCCCCAAACAAGCTGCGATCGTCGCGCCATCGAACTCGCTGGCGCGAAATTGCGGCGCCGCCTGCGTCATCGTGTAGAGCGGTGAGTCGCCGCCGCCGACCTCGACGGGAATGATGCCGACTCCCGTTTCGAGCCGGAGAGATTCGTTTGCGGTCAGTCGCACCGTGCCCTCGCTGATCAGCGTGTGCGCAGCGGCGATGGTGGGGTGTCCGGCGAAGGGCAGTTCGGTGCCCGGCGTGAAGATGCGGATGTGGGCGTGGTTGTCGCGTGACTGCGGCGGCAGCAGGAACACCGTTTCGGAGAGATGCTGGTTGAGTGCGATTAGCTGCATCGTCTCGGCCGCGAGCCCTGCGCCGTCGACGACGGCGGCGGGGTTGCCGGCGAGCGGCGTGGTCGTGAAGGCATCGACGTGCCGGATGGTGCGTGCGCTGGTCATGCAGATCTCCTCCGCTTCCTGCCGCGGCTTGAGATCAGCACGTTCGGCAGGAGAGCATTCAGTGGGCAGCGGGCGCGAAGAGACGCCGTACGCGTCCGGCGGCCGCGAGTAGGAGCGTCCACGCCAACGCGTTCATCAGGACGTTGGCGGGGTACATCACCCACATACGTTCGGCGCGACCTTCTTCGAGCGCGTTGCCGGCCATCGTGCGCGTGATCACGAACTGCACGACGGCGACGACGGCGATGGTGCGGAGGAAGGTCGTGCGCACGACTACAGCACCTTCTTGTACACGCGCGTGTAGGATGCGGGCTTCCACGGGGGATACACCGTGCGCTCGACGGTCCAGCCCTCGCGGTCGAACAACGTGTGTGCCTTCACATTGTTTTCGCTCGTGTGTAGCCAGAGGAACTTCTTGCCCAGCTGCTTCGCCTCCGCCTGCGCCGCCTCAAGCAGCATGCGCCCGACGCCATTGCTGCGCAGGCGCGCCGTTACTTCGATGTTCTCGAGATAGGCGTTGTCGCCCCGCTGGAACGCCCGCGTGTCGTCATCCGCCGGTTCCCAGTCCTGATCGTCGCGGAAGTTCGTGTGGACGACTGCCCAGCCTACTGCGACGCCATCCTCGTCGGCAACGAAGATGAAGGCGTCGCCGGCGCGGCATGCCGGCTCGCTGTGCTCGAGCCGTATGCGGTCGCGGCCGGTGAGAAATGACATCAGCGCGCCGTTGTCACGGGCGAAGTCGATGGGCCGCACCGTGATCGTATCGGTCATGGTGCGGCCGCCAATGATGAATTCGGGTGAGCGGGTGCGAGGCAGGGGTAGTGCACGCGCGCGTCCTTGTCGTGGTGCGACCTCACGGCCGAATCGGAGATGCCGGGATTCTACCATGCGTGGAGCTTCGCGTCCCGCCCTCAGCTCAGGTGCTGCATGGTGCCGCTCAACGTTCCAGACAGGCTGCCGTTCTGGTTGGCACGCAAGCGGGGCGATATCGTGCGACACGATCCTTGACCTGCGCCGCTCCACGGCGATCCTCCGCTCCCGATCAGCGTGTTCCACATCTAGGGGCGGCGTTGTTCTTCTTGAACTTCAGGATGACCTCCGCGACCATCATCACGCATCGGTCGGTCGATTCGTGTCTCAGCAAGCAACAATAATGGGTTGTGAATTGGGAGTTGCACACGCTCGTTGCTGTACTCTGCTGCTGATGCCGGAGGATGCGGGGATATCGATTTCGTGTACTTCTGCTCGGCCGCATCTGACACCGCGGAGGAACACATGACGACGCTTGCTGACCACGCCCGCTCGATGATGGCGTCGACGATCTGGGCCGACGATCGCATCCTGACGGCGGCTGAAGGCATTAGCGCCGAGCAGTTCTCGCAGTTGCGGGCGCAGTTAGAGCACATGCTTGGAACGCAGCGTTACTGGTACGCGAACTGGACGGGTGGGAAGCACACTGACCCCGCACTTACGACGCTCGCGGAAGCTCGTGTCGCGTATGCCGCGTCGCACGACCTCATGCGCGAGTTCGGCTCGGGACTGACGCAGGAAGGCTGGGAACGCGCTGAGCAGTGGTGGTTGGAGTGGGGGGTCGACGCGCGCATGGCGCTCGGTGAGAGCATCACGCAGGTCTTCTATCACGGCGTGCAGCATCGGTCGGAGATGGCGGTGCTCCTCTCGTTATGGGGCCATTCACCTGGCGATATGGATTACCTGAACTACCTGTCGTCGCTGGATGGATCGATTCCTACTGACTAGGCGTCGTCCGTGAACCCTCGCAGCGGCGCGTGTTCGACATTCTTCCCCTGGAGTAGCACCTTGATGCGCCCGAGCCGCGCCGGATCGATGAGATCCATCACGACGCGCCGTCGCGCAAAGTACTCCTCCACCTCGCCCGGGCGCTCCCGCGCCACGCTCGCGATGCCTTCGCCGATGCCCATGCGCACGAGGAATGACGATTGATCCGTCATACCGAGCGTCGTCAGCCCGGCGACCTCGCCGGCACGGCGTAGCGTCGTGAAGTCGACGCTGGCCGTCATATCCTGCTTGCCGACGCGCTGATACGGATCGCTGCTTGCCGATTGCCGGTAGAAGCACAACAGCGTGCCGTCACGGCGCCACGGCGCGTAGAGATCTGCGGCGTCGTAGCCGTAGTCGAACGTGAGCACGAAGCCGCGATCGATCGACGCGGCCGCGGCCGCGGTCCACCGCGGTGCTTCGAGGTTTACCTCCGCGTAGCAGCCGTCGCCGGGCAGCAGTCCGAGATGGGCGAAATACTGCGCGATGGCCGGATCGCACGGAGGACGCAACTCGTCTACGAATCGTCCATCTGCATCCAGCGCGACATAGACCTCGCGGAGCTGATCGCCGGTGCGCACGATGCGGTGTACCGGGAAAGCATCGAGCAGCTCGTTCGACAAGATGCATCCCGTGATGCCGGACGGTGTTGAGTCGAGCCACTCAACAGCGCCGTCGGGCAGTTCTCCTGTCTCGATCGTGTGGCGCTGCGCAACGCGGAGCGATGGGCTGATCTCGACGATACGGTAGCGCAGCGCGCCGCCGAACTCGGGTGCGTGCTTCGCGGCCCAGCTGAGGATGTCGCGGGCGAGCAGGCCGGAGCCGCCGCCATGTTCGACAAGGTCGAACCGCGCGGGACACGACATAACGTCCCACATCTGGCAGGCCTGCTTTGCGACGAGCGCGCCGAAGACGGGGTGCACCTCCGGGCTCGTGACGTAGTCGCCGCCGCGGCTCATCGACCCGGTCGACGTCGTGTAGTAGCCGTATTTCGGATGGTAGAGCGCCGAGGCCATGAAATCGCGGAACGTGATCGGGCCGTCGGCGGCGATGCGGGCGCGTAGCTCCGCGACGAGGGGGGCGCTCTCGGTGATCGATTCGAAGTCGTCTACTGTTGTCACGAGTGCATTGTAATCGTCGTTTGCGCCTACACCGACGGTGCGCGACCATCTGGCGACCACAGGAAACCGTGAACGGAGTACCGCATGCCGCTGGTCGAGCTGAACGGAATCCACATCAACTACGAAGAACACGGCTCACACTATGGGACGCCTATTCTGCTCACGCACGCGTTCGCGGCGACGTTGCAGATGTGGAAGCCGCAGTTCGAGGCGTGGCGTGACTATCGGGTCATCGCCTGGGATATGCGAGGCCACGGCGGCACGGACAGCCCGCCGACACAGGACGACTATTCGGAGAAGCTGACCGTCGAGGACATGGCAGCGCTGTTGCGGCACCTCGGCATCAAGGAGGCGGTCGTCGGCGGCCTCTCGCTGGGCGGCTACATCTCGCTGGAGTTTCAACTCGCCCACCCGGAGATGACGCGGGCGCTGATCCTTTGCAACACCGGTCCCGGCTACCGCAAGGATGACGCGCGGGCCGGGTGGAACGACTTCTCGATCAACTACGCGAAGCGCTTCGAGGAGCGCGGACTCGACGGCATCGGCAAGGGCATCGAGATTGACGCGACGCGGGAGTACCAGCGTTCCGCGCAAGGGCTGGCGTTCGCGGGACGCGGCATTCTCACGCAGCGCGCTGCGAAAGTGATGGAGCATCTGGAAGAGATAGCGGTACCGACGCTGCTCGTATGGGGCGCCGACGATGCCCGCTACCAGAGCGGCATCGACTACATGGCGTCGAAGATCCCCAACGCGCGGAAGGTCGTGATAGAACAGGCAGGGCACGCCGTCAACCTGTTCCAGCCAGACGCGTTCAATGCCGCCGTGCTGTCGTTCCTCGCGGACAACGACATCTAGGTGGTTGTCATCCAGAGCGACGCGAACGGATGTAGCCCGTCTTCGTGACAGGCGCCGACGGCGCAGTCGATCGCTGATCTGTCCGGCTACAATACGCGATGCGCGAACGGTTCACCGGCCTCTGGCGGCATCCTGATTTTCTCCGGCTCTGGTCTGGGCAGACGATCTCCGTCTTCGGCTCGCTGACGACGCGTCTGGCGCTGCCCTTCACGGCGATCGTGTATCTCGACGCGCCGGCGTTCGAGGTAGCGCTCATCACATCCGCCGACGTGCTTGCCGGCATCTGTTTTGCGCTCTTCGCGGGCGTATGGGTCGACCGTCTGCGCAGGCGGCCGATCATGATCGGCGCCGATATCGGTCGCGCGGTGATCATCGGTTCCGTGCCGTTGGCGGCAGCCTTTGGCGAGTTGCGGATCGAGCAGCTGTACGTTGTCGCATTCCTCGCGGGCATCCTCACGACCTTCTTCGATGTCGCGTACCAGGCGTACTTGCCTACACTCATCCCGACCGAGGACCTGATCGAGGGAAACAGCAAGCTGGCGGGGAGCGCCTCGGTAGCGGAGTTTGGTTCGTTCAGCGCGGCCGGGTGGCTCGTGCAACTGGCCAGTGCGCCCGGAGCCATGGGCATTGATGCGGTGTCGTTCTTGTTCTCCGCTGCTTCGCTCGGAACCATTCGGAAGCCGGAGCCCCCACCGGCGCGAGTAGAAGATCGGCGCAGTGTGCGTGCCGAGATCGTCGAGGGGATGCGCGCACTCTGGCACGAGCCAAGACTCCGGGTCATCGCGGGAAGCCACATTGCGGCGGAGGCGGCAGGCGGCATGTTCGGGGCGGTCTTCGTGCTCTACGTCACCCGCGACCTCGGATTGTCACCGGGCGTGCAGGGACTGATCTACGGTATCGGTGGACTCAGCTCGCTTGGCGGCGCGGCGATCACGGGCTGGTGTACCCGACGCTTCGGCGCCGGGCGAGCGATGTCTGGTGGGCTCATGTTCGGCGCTGCCGGGGTGTTGCTTATCGTTGGTGCGCCCGACATCGCCGTGATCGCGTTCGCGATGCTGATCGCGCAGCAATTCATCAGCGACCCCGGCTGGACCGTGTTCACGATCAACCAGACGAGCATGCGCCAGGCTATCGCTCCCGAGGGGGTGCTTGGTCGAGTGACGTCGGCCGAACGCTTTGCGGGCCTCGTTGCAGCGCTCATCGCATCGATCGTGGCCGGCGTCATCGCGAGCTACCTGGGTGCGCGGTTCGTGCTGGGGCTGGGCGCGCTCTGCGCATTCGTCGGCGCGCTGATCATCTTCTTGTCGCCGTTGCGAAACGCGCGTGATGTTCCCGCGACGATCGCGGAGGTCTTGCCAGCCTAGCGTGTGCCACCGTCCGGATTGTAGACCGACTCCATCAGCTTGCCGAGGGCGCCGCCAGGGTGGTGCTCGAAGTCGGCGACGGTGTAACCGCGGTGCTGGGCGATCGCGAGTGCCAGCGCGTCACCGATCGCGAGAGCCGCTGCCGTGCTGGCGGTCGGTGCGAGACTGATCGGATCGGCGGCCGCGGTCGTCCCGGGGAGTAGCGTGATGTTCGAAACGAAGGCGAGAGTGGAGCTCACATTGTCGGTGATCGCGATCACCTCGACGTCGAATCGCTTGAACAAAGGCAGTACTGCCAACAGTTCGGGGTTCTCGCCGCTGTGCGAGACCGCGAGCACGATGTCGCCCTTTCGCAGGCCGCCCAGATCGCCGTGCACCGCGTCGGCCGCGCTGAGAAATGCTGCAGGTGTTCCGGTGGACGACAACGTCGTGGCGATCTTCGCGGCTACATGACCCGATTTGCCCACTCCGCAGCAGACGATCTGCCCGGTGCAGCGCACCATCGTCTCGACGGCATCGACGAAGTCCGAGCCGATTCCGGCGGCCGCCTCCTCCAACGCTCGTGCCTCGTTCCGAATCACTTCGCGTGCGATGATGATGTGGCGTTCGCGGTCCTTGTCGAACTCAATGCGGTTCATACGGGGATTCCTTTCGCGACCAACGCGTCTACTTTTATGCGCGGCGGCATCGACGGCTCGGCGCCGTGTTTGGTGCAGGCGAGTGCTCCTGCGGCATTCGCGAAGCGCATGGCCGTAGCGAGGTCCGCACCTTCCGCGAGCCGGATGGCGAGCGCTGCGCAGAACGCGTCTCCCGCGCCGACGGTATCGACGGCGCGCACATCGAGGACTGTCTCGTGCACCCGGGCCTCGCCCACGCCGACGGCGCCGCGCTCGCCGAGCGTGACCACGGCCGAGGTCGGCCCGAGGTTCCGTAGGCGCTCCGCGATCACAAGCGCGCTTTCGATGTCGTCGATCGCTGTGCCAGCGATGGCCTCCGCCTCGATCTGGTTCGGCACGATGATGTCGACGAGTCGTAGCAGATCATGCGGAATTGGGACGATGGGAGCGGGATTCAGCAGCGTTCGCACGCTCGCGTCGCGCATGGCGCGGGCGAATGTGATCGCGGCGGTGTCCGACGTCTCGAGTTGGAGCATCGCGACATCTGTCCCCGCGAATAGCTCCCGCGCAGCGACGATATCCCGCGCTGAGAGGTTACGGTTGGCGCGCGGTGCCTGCACGATGGTGTTCGTGCCGTCTGGCTCCACGATGATGCTCGCAACGCCCGTGCCCGTCGTGGCATCGACGACGACGGCGCGGCGATCGATGCCTTCGCGGTCGAGTGCCTCGAGGAACCGCCGACCGAACTCGTCGTCACCGACGCGTCCAGCCACCACGACATCGGCACCGAGGCGGCGTGACGCAATCGCCTGGTTGAAACCCTTCCCGCCAAGATACATGGCGAACTCGCCCTGCAAGGTTTCACCGGACTCAGGCCGCCGGTCGGTGTGCATCACAAGATCCATGTTGAAACTGGCCAGCACAGCGATCTTCACCATGCCAGCAGGGTAACGCCGTCGAGCGGCCTGTTACAGAGGGAGAACCCCCTACGGCTGGGCATTTCGTTCCTGCATGAACCTGTCGAGCGCAGCGGCGACGTGTTCAGCGAGAAGCACGTGAGAGCGATCGTCGACCAAAACCCGGGCATCGTCGTCGTTGCTGAGGAAGAGAAACTCCAGCAACGCGGCTGGTACAGGCGTTTCGCGGGTAACCACGAACTGGCAGAAGTCGCCGGAGTGGTGAGCTTCGGCGTCCTCCTTGATGCCGCGGTCCGGAGGGAAGTAGCCATACTCGTGGAGAGCGTCCATCATCGCTTGCTGCACCATGCCTGCCAGCTTCTCGTTCGCCGCGCCCTCCTGGTGCATGCCGCAGTACCAGGTCTCGGGGCCGCTGAGCGATGGGACGCTGGCGCCGTTGCCATGGAGCGCGAGGTAGAGGTCGGCATCGACAGCGTTTGCCAGGCCGACGCGCGCGTAGAGGTCGGACGTGATGAATTGCAACGGTAGTGGCGCGCCCGGACCTTGACCTTCGCCATTGCGCGTGAGGTAGACCTCGTACCCCATCGTGACGAGGTTGTCGCGGATCAGTTCAGCGTTGCGCAGATTCGAGTCGGCCTCCGTGACATCGACCAGGCCGGCACTCACATGATGTACCGCGCCCGGATCGCCGCGCCCGTGTCCGGGATCGAGCACGATCACCCCCTTGGAGGGAGGGCGTGGCTGTGCACCACGTGGCCCCTGGGGATTCAGCGACTGCGCGCGTACGCCGGCACCCGCCGGAGCAGCGTTCGCGGGAACCGGCTGCAGTGAACGTGGCGGTGTCGGCGCCGGCTCCGTCGGCGTACTGGCAGCGTCCGCCGTGTTGGGCGCGGCCGGTGTACCAGACGTTGTTGGTGCCGCATTGCGCACGGTTGACGTCGTTGCGCCGTCCGAGGCGGCCGCGCCTTGGCCGTGCACCGCCGTTCCGTCCGGGCCGCGTGCCGCGCTCGATGCTCGAGAAGCATCGTTCGCGCGACCGTTCGCCGCCGATGCTGGGCCGCTGCCGCCACGCAACGCGTACCAGCCCGCGCCCAGTGTCAGCACGCTCCATGCGAGCATGGCGCCGACGAGCAGCCGCTTCGACCAGGGAGACATGGCGACTACGCCGCCTTTCGCCGAAGTGCGGCCCGGACCGTGGTGAGCTCTTCGAGCAGATCGCCCATATCAACATCGTTCAGTTTGAAGTCGTAGCGCTCGGTCGTGTGACCGTCGTCCTTCATTTCTCGGAAGACGTGCATGTCGTCGAATCGAGGGTTGGCGCCGCGCAGCGGTGCGGTCGCGCGCGAATCTCCTGACGCGGGCGCGGCTTCGCGATCCACTTCACTGGCAAGCGCCGCCAGAAATTCCAGCTCCCGATCGTCGTCGTCGTCCGCTGGATCGTCGGGCGGTGCGAACATTGCCGGGTCGACGCGTCGGGCGGATGCGGGGAGCAGCGCCTCGACCTCCGGCCGCAAGACTTTCGGTTCGGGCACGTCGCTCTTCGATCGTAACCAGCTGCTCATGCGTCCTCCTTCTGCATCATGGCGCGCCGGGGCCGCCGGCCGCCGTGCTCGATATGCCTCCCGACACGCTCTGGAACAGGCCGCCGACGATGTGCGGGATCATCACCAACGACGCGCCCGAGAGCACCAGCATCACGGCTGCGTACAGCCAAACCTTGTGATGGTGGCCGCCCGACGTGGCGTGCGGCGACCACGTGTCGACGATCGTCAGCACGATCGTCACGACGAGCGCGAAACCGCGGATGAACCCGATGTTCGGCGACGCGAAGGCGAGCGCGTTCACATCGAGGCCGCCGGTGATGCTGGGATCGGTGCTGGCGATCTGCTGGGTGTTGATGTTGTTCAGCTGCTGTCCAAAGATGACCATGACTTCTGTCACGAACAGCAGGATGGCGATGAGAACCGCGTGCAGTGGGACCATCAAGTACATGAAGGACTGCGCGACGAGCTTGCGGTTCTCCCGAAGCAGTGAGATCTTCAGCGCGAACATGGACGACAGGTAGCCGATGGCGTCCGGCTCGCCACCCAGCTTCATCGTGTCCCAGAAGATGCCCACCGACCGGTCAACGAGCTCGCTGCCGGTCTCCTCAACGAAGCGATCCCAGCAAAGATCCGGCTTGATGCCGGAGCGAAGTCGCACGTGCAGCCGCTTCACACCCTGCTCCAGCGATGCGAGAGACCGCTGGTTGATGCGCTCCATTCCTTCGGTCACCGTCGTGCCGATCGCCCCAACGATCGACCCCAGCGAGCGCAGCAGCGTCGAGACGTCACGATCGTGTTGGTCGATGCGGCGGTCGTCGATGAATGCCATGACGCCAACCGGCGCTACTGCGATGCCGCCCGCGACCATCCCGGCGCCGATGTTGAACACGAGACCGACGACCGCGCCCAGAATGGCGCCGGCCGGCAGCAGCACTCTGGCCACCGAAAACATCTGGTCTTGCGTTTTCGATTTGTTCGCGCGCTTGTGCGTCTTGGGTTCAACAGGCGAGGTTCGGTA
The DNA here is from genome assembly GCA_031400455.1 of Chloroflexota bacterium. Lineage (GTDB taxonomy): Bacteria > Chloroflexota > Dehalococcoidia > DSTF01 > JACRBR01 > JANXYW01. The sequence goes on from JANNPX010000019.1 coordinate 263,620, forward strand.
GATGATCCAGTCGCCGAGCACCGAGATGCCGATCATCACGGCTGCCAGCCCCAGGATGAACGCCGTGCCGACGCTGTAGATCATCATCGAGACCAGCGAGACGACGACGACCAGCGTGACGGACACCATCAGTGCGACGTATGCGTCTGTCCATTTGCGGAGCGACTCCAGGTCGCGCTCGTACTTGCGGGCGTACTTGTCTAGCTCAATCTCGGTCTCGCGCGCGAGAAAGACCGTCTCCGGCTCGCCGGACGAAAGAGAACTCGAGAAGCGCAGCAGGAGGCTGCGCACGATCTCATTCTCCGTCGAGTCGGCGACGATCTGGCACGCACGAGCGTAGTCGTAGTTCAGCCGCTGTGCCACCAGGTGGACGCGGTGGAAGTAGCCCGACGTTGTGTAGCCCAGCTCAGCGGTCTTCTGGAAGAGGTTCTCGCGTCCGACGTTCGCCGTGGCGAGCGCCGACATGTACGTGAGCTGCGCGACGAGGTCGTATTCGAGCGGAGCGGGACTGAACAGCGATGTCGATCGCTGCCAGTTCGCGGCCTCTTCGATGTTGTCGCTGCGCGCGCCCGCTTTCGGGCCGGGCAGGAAGCGCGTGAAGATTGCCATCAATCGCTCCCTATGGAGGGCCCGCGAAGTACGTCTGCGCAGTGACGGCCTTCTCGGAACCGATGATCGCCAGGTTGGTGGTAGCCGGGCCGACGACGGGATTGACGCGGATCAGCATCTCCATGCTCTCACCGGCGTTGAGGATGCCCGGCTCGAACACGTCGTTAGTGAACACGCCGGTCTTCCAGGTGTTGGCCGCGAGCGCGCCGGACGTGTAGGGGATCCATGTATCGAAGCGGGTACCGGTCTCGCCGAAATACTGCATCACGACGTCCATGCCGGAGAAGTCAGCGACGGCGGTCTGTCCGTCATTGAGCAGTGTGATAGTGATGTTTGCGCCGGACGCGTCGATGCTCGTACCTGTCACAACGATTTCCGTGCGGCTCTGCTGCTCGTACCGCATCTCTGATTGGCGCAGCGACTGGCCGATGGCGTCGGCGCCCAGAAAGCCGCCACGCGCCATGAAGACCGTCGAGAGCATGAGGATGGCCGCGATGAGTAGCGCGGGAAGGCCGTTCTCCATGGATCTCCTCCTAGACGGTGAAGAACTTGGAGTCGGCGATGCCGTTAGGCGTCACGACCTTCACGTAGTACGTCGTTCCCGTCGCCAGGTTACTACTGTCGTGGATCGTGATGCGCAGGGTCGATGTCTGCTCCCACGTACTCGTGCTGTTCTCCAGCGTGTACTCCCAGCAGGGGGCCGTGCAGCCAGGATCGCCCTGCGGGATACGCTGGAAGCTTCCCGTCGGGCCGAAAAAGACATCGACGCGGCTAAGTGGATCGACGGCCGCGCTGCCGATGTTCTTCGCCCACACGATTGCGTCCGGATCGCCGTTCTGCCCGGTCGCGTGCACGATTTCGATCTGGCTGGAGATGCGCCCTTCCACCACGCTCGACGCGGAGGTGAGCGCGCCGCTCGTGCGGCCCACGGACGGGAGCACGGCGTTGATCACGGCGACGATCGCCACAATCGACGCGATGGTGAGCATGATGGTCGTGATTGCCTTATCGATGACGCTACTCCTTGCGTCCGGGGCGCGGCGGCCAATCCGTCGCGGACGGTGCTATGCCAGGCGCTGTAATCGCGCCGAATCCGTATCCTCGTCGTCGTTCACCAGTGCGTCCAGTTGACGCAGGATCGTGACGGTCTCGTTGTTCGAAGGCGTACGCTGTGGCTCGGTGATGTCCATTTCGGTCACGCGGCCCAGCGCGAGGCGCGCTTCCGGAGTCAGGTGCCCGGCCGCCTCGCAGAGGTCCAACAGGATCTCGAGACGGAGCGAACCGACGCGCGCCATCGCCTCCTCCGCCCATGCTGCCAGGCCAGCGATGGTCAGCAAGCTCCACTGCGGCTGCTCAGGCGCGACAGGCGCCGGCGGCGCTACGGGCTGGATGTTCTGCGGTGGGCGCAGCGGGATCGGCTCGCGCGAAGGCTCAGGGTGCGTCGCCACCGCCTGCTGTTCGACGTGCGGCGCGGGTTCGACATGCACCGGCCGGTGCGGCGGAAGCGGCGCGGCCTGCGGCTCGGGCTGAACCACGCTCAGCGCCGGCGGCGCGCTGCGGGTCATGCCGCCGTCGCCGTCGAACGGATTGTCGCGCACGAGGATCGCACTGCGGATCTCGGTGAGGATCTGCTTCACCTCGCCCTTGACGATCTTTCCTTCGTCTTCGAGCGTGGCGACCCGAGCTTCGAGTTGCGCGAGTTTTGTGGCCAGCTGTTGCGTTTCCACGATGCTCCTGCTTTGGCGTCCGTTTCTGTATCGGCTCTTTTGGGGCGCGTCCGCGTACGCGTTTCGCCTATCAGTTCAGATTGATGATGGTCTGCGCAATCGAAGGGGGCGCCGTCCGCTGGATGATGAGCACCGAACCTGACGGCGGCTTCAACTCCAGCACGAACCTCTTGTTCGCGACGACATTCGCTCCGGGCGGAAGCGTTATGACCAATTCGAGCAGCTCCCCCGGTTCCAGCAGCTTGTCCGCGTTTCCCGTGACTACGGCCGTGGTGTACGTGACGCTGTTGCTGTTGATCGAATCATCGATGTAGCTAATGATCGTCTTGTTGGTGGTCGAGCTAGGGTTCAGGTTGACCGAGTCGCCGCCTGCGGCGAGGGTGAGGTCGATCGTGATCGTCGTGATCTCGGTCTGATCCGACGTGGCGATGACGCCGCCCGTCAGCGCCATGGAGCCGCGCGTCTTCGCCAGCGCGGCGAAGATCGACTCCTTGCCGCGCTCGGACGCGAACAGCCCGGTACTCAGCACCACGAATGCGAAGACAGACGCCACCACGATGAACGCGATCATCACGATCGCGGTCTCGAGTCCGGTGATCCCATGCTCTCCGCGCACATCCTGCGCGAAGCGAAGCGTCCGCTTCATTGCACTCCTCCTGAGTGGGAGTCGTATTGCCCGCATCCGCGGACCGAACCCGGAACCCCGGTCGCCCGGTGAGGCGATGTTCCATTTGAAGGTTCGTGTGCCAGCGCCCCCCTTCGTATGGTGATTCCACCCGACTTGCCGGGGTGCGGGCACCTAGCCAGATTCGCGGATGCCCGCGGGTTAGCCAGCGCCCCAGCGAGACGCACTTGGAACTCACACAACAAGAAGGCCGCCCAATTGGGCGGCCTTCTTGTTGTGTTGCAGTGTGCGCGGGCTAGTTGAGGTTGATGATGGTCGCGCCGACCGAAGCGGGTGTCGTGCGCTGGAGAATCATGAACGAGCCGGACGGGGGCTGGAGCTCGAGGGTGAACGTCTCGTTCTCCGCGATGTCCGCCGTGTTGTTCGCGACGGCCGTCAGGTCGATGCCGATCTCCATCATTTCTCCGGGCTCGAGGAGCTTGTCCGTGTTGCCCGTGATGACGGTCGTCGTGTAGGTCATGCTGGAGATCTTGACAGCACCGTCGCTGTAGCGGATGTTCGTCCTGTTGCTGGTGGAAGCGGGGTCCAGGTTGACCGAGTCGCCGCCGGCGGCCAGCGTCACGTCGAACGTCAGCGCCGTGAGCTGCGTCTGGTTGGACGTGGCCAGCATGCCTCCCGTCAGCTCCATGGTGCCCCTGGTCTTCGCAAGGCCGGCGTAGACCGTTTCCTTGCTCCGCTCGGAGCTGAACAGACCGGTGCTCAACACCACGAATGCGAACACGGCTGCGACCACCACGAAAGCGATGAGGACGATTGCCGTCTCGAGGCCCGTGATGCCGTGTTCGTTGCGCATACCGCGCAGGAACTCCTTGATACGCTTCATTGCCATCCCTCCTGTTTTCGAACATTGACGCATCACGTGCGTCGTGACCTGGAACTCCGCAATCCCTGCTGATTCGTTCGGCTTGGCGCAATCTTCGCGCCGTAGAAGGTTCGTACTTTGGGGTGCCGGGTGTGATGGTGAATGCACCCGTCTTGTGGGAGTGCTGGCACCCCGGCGGCGAAGAGGGATTTCCCTTACACAACAGAGGAGGCCGCCCAAGCGGGCGGCCTCCGTTTGTTCTACAACCGTGCGATTGGCGCTAGTTCAGGTTCAGAATCGTTGCGCCGACCGAGGCGGGCGTCGTGCGCTGGAGAATCATGAACGAGCCGGACGGAGGCTGGATCTCGAGGGTGAACGTCTCGTTCTCCGCGATGTCCGCCGTGTTGTTCGCGACGGCCGTCAGGTCGATGCCAATCTCGAACATCTCGCCGGGCTCAAGCAGCTTATCCGTGTTGCCCGTGATGACGGTCGTCGTGTACGTCATGCTGGAGATCTTGACCGAACCGTCGTTGTAGCGAATGTTCGTCTTGTTGGTCGTCGACGCGGGGTCCAGGTTGACCGAGTCGCCGCCGGCGGCGAGCGTCACGTCGAACGTGAGCGCCGTGAGCTGGATCTGGTTGGACGTGGCCAAGATGCCACCCGTCAGCTCCATGGTGCCCCGCGTCTTCGCAAGGCCGGCATAGACCGTCTCCTTGCTCCGTTCGGAACTGAACAGACCGGTGCTCAACACTACGAATGCGAACACGGCTGCGACCACCACGAAGGCGATGAGGACGATTGCCGTCTCGAGGCCCGTGATGCCGTGTTCGTTGCGCCCACCGCGCAGGAACTCCTTGATGCGCTTCATTGCCACTCCTCCTGATTCGAACATTGACGCTTCACGTGCGCCGAGACTAGAACGGTGGCAATCCCTGCGCATTCGTTTCTGCCGGTACATTCCATACCGTTCACGTTAGAGATTCGGGTATATCGCCCCAGCCGTAGACGGTGAGACCACCCGACTTCGATGGGTGCAGGCATCCGCCTGACTGGAAAACAAGACACTGGCGGATGCGGGAATACCCGGATACACGAACGCCCGCCGGGACTTTCGGCGGGCATTCGTCATGTTGTGGTGACTCGATGCGGCTTAGTTGAGGCTTATGATCGTGTGAGCCACGGAAGCTGGCGTGGTGCGCTGGACGACCATGAACGAGCCGGACGGAGGCTTGATCTCGAGCGTGAAGGTGCGGTTCGACCCGATGGTCATGCCGGGGTCCTGCGTCAGATCGATGGCGATTTCGATCATCTCGCCATTCTCCAGGAGGCTGTCGGCGTTCCCCGTGATGGTCGTCGCGGTGTAAACCACGTCGCTGAGAGTAAACGCGCTGTCGAGATAGGTGATGACGGTTCGATTGGTCGGCGCGGCCGGATCCAGGTTCACGCTGTCGCCGCCAGCCGCCAACGTCACGTCGAAGTGAATCCTCGTGAGCGTGGTGCCGTTCGACGTGGCGATGACGCCTCCGGTCAACTCCATCGTACCCCGGGTCTTGGCAAGGCCGGCGTAGACCGTCTCCTTGCTTCGCTCGGAGCTGAACAGACCAGTGCTCAACACCACGAAGGCGAACACCGCAGCCACCACCACGAAGGCGATGAGGACGATGGCCGTTTCGAGGCCGGTGATGCCGTTATCCGTTCCCAGACCGCGCACGAACCGCTGTATTCGCTTCATTGGACACCACTTTCCACGACATTCACGCGGCATCGCCGCCGCTTGCTTCTGGCTCCAATACCCCGGCAGTCAGGTGGCCGCCGGTGCATTATCCGTACGCAGGAAGGTTCGTTCCCCTAGGGGAACCCGCGCATGGTGATTCCACCCGACTTCGCTAGGTGCTGGCACCCGCGCTGAAGCTGCGATGCGGGAGAAGATTCGGTTCCTCACGCGGCGCGCCTTAGTGATTCCGACCACGTTGGCGTGTGCGCCCAGCCGCGCTTCGTATGAGGGCTGGAGCGCCGTCACGCGGTCCGCGCGCAACTCGGGCGGATATCGGGCCTGCCCTGGATGAGTCTCGCGGCCCGTTTATGAGTGCATTCCCGAATATGCGCGAAGCTGGACGGGTCGATACAAGCAGAGACTGATATGCAGGAAACACAAGACCCTATTCGCGTACTCGTGGTGGAGGCGGACAGCCTTCTCCGTGACATGCTGCGCACCGTACTGGGCGCCGAATCGCGGCTCCACCTCGTCGGTGCCACCGGTGACCCCGCTGAGGCGATTGCCCTGGCGGTGTCTGAGCGATCCGACGTCGCACTGGTGGGACTGGACAGCAGCAGCGAGCACGACGCCCTGGGCGTCGCGCAGGCGATCTCGGGCTCACGTTCCGGGTCGAAGATCGTGTTCCTCGGTGAGAGCCCGGACCGCCGGACGCTCGCGGCGCTGCCCGCGTTCCGCGCAGCCGGCTGGTCTTACTTGCTACGGCAGTCGGTGACCGATGTCGCCACCCTTGTGCGCGCGATCGACGGCGCGGCGATGGGCCTGGTTGTGCTGGACCCCTCCGTGGTTGAAAGCTTGGGGCGCCGCGAGACGCGGCTTTCGGCCCTGACGAAGCGCCAACTTGAGGTTCTCTCGCTGATGGCGAAGGGCAACAACAACGCCGCAATCGCAAAGTCACTGGTGCTCGAGGAGAAGTCCGTCGAGAACCACATCAACGCCATCTTCGGCCAACTCAACCTCAGCCGCGATAACGCCGCACACCCCCGCGTGAAGGCCGTCCTGCTCTACCTGCAGGAGACGCTCGGCACGGCCGCGGACGACGGCCACATCGCCCGAGACAACCGCAAAGCAGCCTGACCCTCACTCGCACGTACCGTCGGCGCACCCGCCGTGGGTCGTCTTCGCGTGCAGCTCTCACCTGCGCCGCCGTGTCACCACGGTGGTCGCATGTCACCCCGACGGCGGCGCGCCGAAGCCCTGCCGATCCCAAGCAAGCCCTTGCTCAGCGGACCGCGTCAGTGCGTGTGAAGGCATCACGAGGATGCGCCGCTGCGTCAGAGGACCATCGCGGTTGTGTGAGCTTCTTCTTGTCTAGGCTGCGTGTTGCGCGTCGGCCGGTTCCACCAGCTCTCCAATGCCTGCCTCGGCGTCAGCAGCGGCAGCGGCAGCGGGCGCGGCGGCGGACACGCTAATGGCGCCATCGTCGTCCGGCGCGATTGTGAGCGAGCCCCCGGCCTGTGAGAGCGCGCCGGCGTAGGCGTCGATGTAGGTGGTGTCGAAGAGCCGCTCGTCCGGGCGCGACGTGAGGCGTAGGTGAATGTTGCTGCCGGAGCCCGCGAGCGAGATGTCGCACTGGCGGGCGTCTGCGGCCTGTAGCGCGCGCAGCGTCTCGGTGGCGATCCCCTGCAGGATGTCGCTTGCTGCCACGGCCGTGGCGCTGACCTCAGGCGCGATATCAAGCGCCACTATCATCGAGCCGAAGAACTCCGCCTGTAGCGCCTCGAGGCTTGCGGCCAGCCCGATCCTCGGTTCCACCGAGACGGCGACTGCCTGCACTACGGACGCAGGGACGCCGTCGTCCTCATCCGCGCCCTCCGCCTGAGGACCGTCCTCGTCGAGCAACGCTTCGAGCTGCATCTGCCTCGCCGGGGCTTCGGCCTCGGGCGAACTGCTGTCGTCGTCGCCCTCCTCGAACTCGCCGAGTTCGACGCTTGGGCCCGGCGCGACAGGGGGAGCGGGCACGTGCAGGATCGCAACAAACTGGCCGTCCACGTGATCGAGCGCGAGCCTTCCGGCGTACGCCTCCGCTGCCACCTCGCTCGCCGCCAGCACACTCGTGTCGAGGTCATGTTCCAACTGGCGCGCATCACACGCGACGGTGAGCACGAGCTCGTTGCCTTCGCGCTGCAGTGAGACGCTGCACGTGGTTGCCCCAGCTGCGGCGAGTGCGCGTATTGATTCCAGTGCGAAGCGATAAACGACGAGGCGCAGAGGCGTCGATACTGAGGACCGGCTTGCGCCGCCTGCCACCGAGTCCGCGGTTGCGTCGACGTCGAGTTTCACGTCGATAACGCCGCGTAGCTCCTTCTGCATCGCCTTGATCGCGCCGGGAAGACCTAGCCGCGTCAGGCCGGGGAAGAGCTCCTGGCCGATCGATCGCAACTCGCGCTTGCGGATGCTCTCGAGCTCTTCCATCGCATGGCCGTGCATCGTGACGGCGGTCTCAGCGTCCGTTTCCAGCAGCCGGAACGCCTGGTCCGCCTCGGTCGCAGCGATGAGCAGCTTCGCCTGGACCGTATCTCGGAGTCGCTCGGCAAGTCCGGCATTCCGGCGCTCGTACGACTCGATCAATGTGAGTGCATCGACATCGGGCGGCGGCGGCACGTACAGCGGCTCGCGATCATCGATAGCAGCAGGCTCGTCCTCGATGACGGCTATCGCGGTCAGGGGCGGTACGTCGTCGTCGGTGACGTCTTCGTCGACGATGGTCGCGGCCGCGGGCACGAGCGGGATCGCCGCCTCCGCCCCAGCGTCGCCGTCATCGAGGACGAGCGCACCGAGCGGGGAGTTGAATAGTCCGGCGAGTGTCGGCACAGAATCGACGTTCGCCTCGATGGGCGCAGCGGCCGCCTGGTCCTTCGGCTCGCCACTGCCGATGAACACCTTCAGTAACAGAGACGCGATGACGATCGCGAGCACCGCAGCAGCGATGGTGATCAGCCCCTGTTTATCGGTGGCCGATCGGCGTTCGATCTGGATGATCGATGCCGGAAGGCACGAGGCGACGTTGAGCCCTCGGTCGATCTGCGTGCCCTCGCCGATAGGGGCGAGACCACAAATCGAGTCGACGCCGGCGATATTGGCCCGTACGCCGCCGTTGTCCAGCGGGCGGCCATGCCAGGGCTGCCGCAGCAGTTCGTCGGGCACGCCCGCGGAGAAGAGGCCCTGACTGTTAATAATGACGTTTCGGCTGCCGTCGACGGTCGCGATCAGCGTGCCATTCCAGAGCGTCGCAGGATCGGCGCGTCCGAGCAGGATGCCCCAGGTGGTCCCTGACGGGTCACGAAGTGGTGCTGAATACTCGACATAACCTCGACGCCCGGCCTCCGGCAGGATGATGTCGGAGTTCGCTGGCGCCAGATTGGCGCGCGTTTCGGAGAACGCCGTGCTGGGCCGAATGTCCGAGATCGTGGAGTCGGTTGTTGCCAGGATGATGCCCGAGCGATCGACGATCGTGAGCGATTTGAACTTGTTGACGTTGACATACAGGAGCCGCTGAAGAGCGGCCGCGCGGTCGTTGGCAGCAGAACCATAGGTGTTAAGGATAGAGTCATCCGCATATCTGAGGATCTGAACATAGCCGTCGAAGGCGTCGCCGGTTGCTAGGGTGGAGCTATGCTCGGCGAACGACATCGCCTCGCCCGACGCTCGCGTGTCGGCGGCCCGGCCCGAGAACTCGTCTGCGCCGTAGAAGGTGAGGATGCCGACAAAGGCGACTGTCGCGACGACTGCGGTAACCGCGAGAACGAATGGAGAGGGCCGGCGGAGCTCGAGCGTTGAACCGCGCCCCAGACGTCGCGGCAAGTTCACCCGTAGGTGGATTCCCGAAAGCCGTTCTCGGAGGAGAAGGGCGGCCTGAGACAGCCCAAAGCGCCTTTGGGATTCGGAGCCGCCGTCCTGCGGCGCATTTGCGGCCGTCCTAGCTGCCATATCGCCGAGTCCATCATCGGTGCCAGCACCCAGAATGGGTGTAGGGGAATCCCCTAATTTCCGGCGTGTAAGCAGGAGGCATTAGATTCGATGGTGAGTCCGGTGACGGTTAGGGGGCCCAGGCGATGTGGCCGTGATACACGCCGTCGGCAATACGATGCACCGCGCCAGTCGAGATATCGATCTCATAGATGCCGGTGATGCCGTTCGCGTAGACATGGATGCCATCGCCTCCCCAGGCGAGGGCAGGATTGTCCTCTTTCAGATCCCCGATGCGCTCGGGCGCGCCACCGCGCGTATCGATCGCCCAGATGTCCTGCGGCGCGCCGTCGGCGGCGGGCGCTTCGGGAGGCGCGAAGGCAACCAGGCGTGAGTTCGCGCGCACTCCGGCGGCCTCGGCGGCCGTGAAGGCCAGCATCCGGCCATCCGGGGAGAAACGCGGCCAACTGAACGGGCTCAAGTGCTCGTTCGGCGAGATCAGCACCTCCGGCGACCCGCCTGATGCATCGGCCGAACTCAGCGTGATGCCTCCCTCGCTCGCCAGCCGCGTGTAAACGATGCGCGTGCCATCGGCGGAGACGCCGAATGTGAGCACATCTTCGACGAGCGTCGTCCGGGAGCCCGTCGCGATATCGAAACGGGCGACCGTTGGAACGATGCCAGTCGGTCCTCGCTCCTGCACGATCGCTAGGAGGTGCTCGTCGTCCTGCCACTGCGGGTACGTGACCTGCTGGTTCGGCGTCTCGTGCCGAAACACGAGGCGCGCGTTGGCGCCGTCGCGGCCCGCCACCCAGAGGTCGAATCCGGAATCAGCAATAGAACCTACGCCCCCTGGCGGCGCCTGGGTCACGTAAGTGAGGCGCAATCCATCGGCGGAGACCGACGGGTAGAGCAGGTATCCCCCGGGTTCGGGCGGCGTCATGAATCGCCGTCTGCTGCCATCATCGATGCGCACCTCATCGAGCGACCCGTCAGGCATCGTGACGATGATGTGTCCCGCGCCTTGCGACGTCCTTTCGGGCGTGCTCCTTACGGTCGGGGACGTAGCACCGCTTCCTCCGCACGCGTACGCGATGAAGAAGAGAACGGTGGTGGCGAAAGCAAGCCAGGTGCGTGGGCGCATCGCGTTCAGTTTACGGCAGTGTCGCGCGCTTACGCGGAGATCGAGTCCACGCAACACGCCGAGCCGTGCAGTGTGGCGTTTCGGGGTTGGCTCGGAGCGCGGCGGAGTGCGGCGCCGGGGCATGCGCTTGGTGGCGAAATCGCGGGCGCGGCGAAGCGACCGGCGCAGAGCGTCCTGCACTTTCAACGCTCGAACTGGCCATCCGGTTAACTTCTGATCCCCCTATGCGCGCCCGGAAACACCTTCATTCCGGCCCGTCGGTCAGATTCGAAGGCGCTCGTCGCGAGGGCGTTCCCCCATGACCGGCGTCCACCATCGGACCGCCCATGGATCTGTGAGAACCGCCGAAAGTGAGCGGTCGCCCGCGCAAGGAAGCGCATCGGAGTGGCCCGTTCGCACATCTACGCAAACGTGAGGGTTCTCATCCAGGCGAGGATTCGGCTTCAGGTTTCGGCCTGGCGTCCGAGTTACGGCTGTAGGGGTCAGGCTGTCGAGTCCGTCACGAGCGGACCGGCAAATGGGGGTGTGTCGTGAATACGAACCGAATTATGGCGTACGTACGCGCGGTGCGGCTGAAACAGCTACGGCTGGTTCCGCTTGGCATCATGATGTCGCTCGCAACTCTTTCTCTCGTTATCTCGACCATGGCGGAATCGGAATACTCCGGGCCGCAACTTGCTCCGAACAGCGAAGTCGATGCCGTGTCGCTCCGGAAGATGGCGCCGGCGCGCGATTTCGCCGTGCCCGCGCCGCTTGCAGGGAACCGCCGTAGCGACGCCATCCACGATCTAGACGGTGATGCCATCGTGGCACGCGATGCTGCGGTCCTCGCCGAACAGGTTGCCGTGCTCGATCCAGGAGACGACGGCCTCTTGGTCGTCGCTCCGAAGGCGGTGATGCCTTCAGCCGACGGCAAGAGCGTCATCGATCTGCGGACGGCGTGGAGCTCCGGCTCAAGCAGCGGCGACCGCGCAACTGCGACCGACGCATTGCGCTTCCGCCGCTTGAGGGCTCGTGGCTCCGGCCGCTCGCGCACTAACGCCACCGTCGTTGCTGCTGGCGTCAGTCCGGCGACATCCACCGCGACGGCCACGCCTGCGGGCGTCGGCAACGCCGGAGACGCGGCGACGTTCACCGCGACGAACACGGCCACGGTCGAGGCCACGAACACGCCTGCGGTTGCAGACACGGCAACGGCAGTGCTCTCAACCGCCACGAACACTGCGGTGCCGTCAATCGCGACCAGCACCGCAGTGCCATCAACCGCGACGAATACGGCAGTGCCGTCGACCGCGACGAACACGGCGGTACCTGCGACGAGTACTCCGACACCGCTGCCGCCCACCGCGACGAATACGGTCGTCGTGGCATCGACATGGACACCAACGATCGTGCCCGGCACGTTGACACCGACGCCAATCAACACGCCGGTCCCATCGACGGCGACGCCGACGGAAGATGCCGCGGCGGCAGCAGAGACGGCCACGGCAAAAGCGTCGATCCCGGGCAACGAGACGATGATTCCACTGGGAACGTCGACGCCGACGCGCACGCCAACGCCGACGCGCACGCCGACTCCGGTGCCGGCGACGGCGACGAAGACGCCAACGCCGGTTCCCGCGACGGCGACGAAGACTCCGACGCCGGTGCCACCGACGCCGACCAAGACGCCGACGAAGACGGCAACTCCGATTGTCGTTCCGACACCGACGACGCCGCCGCAGAGCGGGACGCGCGACAAGTTCAAGCAGCCGTTTGCTTCGACGTCGATCTGGAATATGCCGATCGGGTCGAATGCGAACTACGCGGCGGCGGGGATTAAGGACTGGACCGCGTGGGGTGTCTTCGAAGAGGAGAACTACATCTTCAACAACCCGGGCGCCCCGATGACACCGCTGCGTTGGAGCGGCGACCTGTGGTCGGGTGGCTCCCGCTGCAATCCGGACAACGCGAACTCGTCGCCGGTCGTGACGGTGCCGCTGCCGGCCAACTTCATCCTGCCAGGCGCAAGCGGCGGGAACACGCCGAACAATGCCGCGGCGATGATCACGCAGGACGGCAACAACTACGTCCAGACGCAGCCTTTGACGCACTGCACGGCCGGGTCACTCTGGACGACAGGCTACGTGCAGCCGACGGTGAGCATCTACGGCGACGGGATCACGGGAGCCCAGGGTGGCTCGCACATGTCGAGCATCGGCGGGACGATTCGCTTGGGCGAATGGGATACGGCGCGGATTGAAGGGCGCTTCCGCCACGCCCTGAAGACCGTGCTGGACAGCACCAACTACAGCAACGATCAGGGCCCCGGGTGCGATGCACCGGGCTGTCGCTGGCCGGCCGTATCGTCGGACTGCGGGGATACCGCCTGTGGCTACAGCGGCAACAACGCGCAGGTGATGATGGGCACGCTGCTGGCGGTGCCACCCAGCTACAACTGCGCGGGCATGCGTACGGAGCCCGGGCGCATCGTCTGCCAGACGATGAAGGACTACGGCATGTACATCGTGGACTCCGGCTGGGATCCGGCGTACCTGCCGGCCGAGCATGGGCCGAACGGTAACACCAGTGACGAGTTCGCGGCGGAGTTCGGGTTCGAGATGTTCCCGCAGCAGTCGGGCGGGAACTGGGCGCTGGACTGGCGGCAACTCGTGACGCAGGCCCAGGTGATCACGAACAACAGCGCATCCAGCATCGGCGGAGGGGGGACACCTCGCGTGCCGCTGGCCCCGGCTATCGGCAACTAGTCGGAGGTACTGGAGAACATCAAGGAGCCGGACGAGACCCTCGTCCGGCTCCTCCTGTATTTGACGCGCCCGCTCCTGCGCAACCGAATAGTGATAGACACGGCCGCTGGGCCTTAGATACCCTCAGTCTGAAATGCAACAAGGCCACGAACCCAGTTCGCCCACCGGCTCTGCGCGCCGGCGGCTTCGCATGTCGCGCGCTCGGGCGATCGGACTAGCCGCAGCGCTCACGCTGGCGGCGTTGGTCACGGCGATTGCGCTCCCATTCGGCTCCGGCAACCACACCACCTCCGACGTAGCGGCCCAGGTGGCGACGCCGCGGTCAACAGCCACCGTCGCCGCAGGCACGGCGACCGCCGCACCGCCGGCGGCGAGGGCCGTTCCGCCTTCGCCCGTGCCGCCGGTCAGTCCACCACCTACGCTCGCGCCTCCGGCAGGTGCGCCGGTGGCGACGCCCGTTGCGCCGCAACCGGCGTCGACCGAGCCCCCGCCGCCCCCGCCCACAGCGGCTCCGACCGTCGAGGTGGTCGCCCCGCGTACCGATCCCGCGGCCGGTCTGCGGGACAAGTACCGCCAACCGTTCTCTAGCGGCAGCATCTGGAACATGCCCATCGGATCGGGTGCAGTCTACGTCCCGGCGGAGATCGGCAGCACGGGCGGCATCACGGTCGATGAGGAGTATTGGCTGGTGACCGACGCTTCGATGCCCCTGCGGCCCTTCTATACCAACGCTACGTTTGGGCCCGGCCGCTGCGAGACGGCGAGGTACGAATTCGACATAAGGATCCCGGACGGCTTCGTCGTCGGTGATGCCAGTGCTGGCAACACGCCAAACGCCGTCGCCGCGATCCTTCTGCCGGACGGGCGCACCATCGAGCAAATGAACCCGATCTCGCGCTGCGACGCGGCCGGGCCGCTGGTGGCCGGTTGGCGCGCTGCGACCGTCGATATCTACGGTCCGGGCACGCTCGGTGGGCACGGCGGCAGTCATCTCTCCGGCATCGGCGGCTCGCTGCGCCTCGGCGAACTCACGGGCAGTGAGTCGATACGTCATACGTTGAAGGTGAATTTGTACGGGCATCGCTTCCTCAGCCAGGCGCAAAACGGGTTCCGTTGGCCGGCCACCGCCGCTGATCAGCTGGCGCTCGGCGACCCTAACGATCCGGACTCATACGCCGGCGACGTGCCGGCGCTGCGTATGGGCTCTCTCTTGGCGCTACCACCTGACCTCGACCTCGCCTCGCTGGGTCTCACTACCGATGCGGCGGCGAAGCTCGCATGGACGCTGCAGAACTACGGTGCGTACGTGGTCGATGACACGAGCTGGAATGTCCACGCGATCGATGCCGAGGTCGGCGTGGCGGAGGAGTTCGAGGCCACGTACGGATTCGGGCTGCAGGCGGGCTCGGGTTCGTGGTACGAGGACGTGATGGCGATCTTCGGTGCGCTAGCGGTGGTCGATAACAACGGCCCCGGCGCCATTGGCGGCGGTGGCGCGCCGCTACAGCCCCTGGCGCCGCCGATCGGCAACTGAGCCTCCTCGGAGGGTCGTGTTACGAATCCGAAATTGACAGGGAAGCCGGTGATTTTGCATTCGAGAGCATTCCATTCCGCACCGAATGGGCGATAGACTGGCACGTAGCTTCCAGCAGCGACAATCGCCCAACCCGTCAATCAGGAACCCCCGCGGATCGTAACGCTGTGGGGCGTGCTGCGTTGAGGTGTTGGAGGATGGGCGACAGTCGCGATTGCCCCTCGAGTGCCGGAGTCCCGCGGGGCTTCACATACGGCTGGGTCTTGATGCCCGCGTGTTTGCGATTACTCGCGGGCGGCGCGGTGGTCTCCGTTGAGGACGCACGACATGGGTTCCGTCTTGGCGACTGATACTGAACTTGACGCGGCGGTTCACGCGCAAGAGATCTCGTACGCGGAGTTCAACGAGTTCGCATACGCCATCAAAGGCGTGTTTGATCGTGTGATCGCGAGCCTGATTGTGCTGGCGCTGGCGATTCCCATTGCCATCATCGCGCTGCTGATCAAGATGACCTCGCCCGGCCCGGTATTTGTACGCCAGCCGCGCGTAGGGCGGTTCGGGAAGTCGTTCGTCGCATATAAGTTTCGTTCGATGCGGGAAGATGCAGAGATGCTGCGCGACGAACTGGAGCAATCGAACAGTCACAGCGCCCCGACTATCTTCAAAGTGAAACGCGACCCGCGGGTGAACCGGTTCGGCCGTCTCATCCGGCGCACCAGCATCGACGAGATTCCCCAGCTGTTCAACGTCATTCGTGGCGAGATGAGCCTGGTTGGCCCGCGGCCGCCGCTCCCTCGTGAAGTCATGCATTACCAGCCGCACCACCTGCTGCGACTCGCCGCGACTCCCGGTATGACCGGCCTGTGGCAGATTCGCGGCCGGAGTGAGATACCCTTCGAAGACATGGTCGAGATGGATCTCGAGTACATTCGCCGATGGTCGCTCTGGCTCGATTTGTACATCATCCTGCGTACACCGCTGGCAGTGGTGGGCGGACGAGGGGCTTGGTGAGACGAGATCGGCTAGCCGGTGTGCCGGCGCATCGTCTTCCGTCAGTAGCAGAGAGCGAAATTCAAGGATGAACGACGAGAGCCGCCTCCAACTCGATCGCTACCTCCAGGTGGTTCAGCGCCGCAAATTCGTGCTCATCATTCCAGTGATCCTTGCGGTCGCAGGAGCGGCGCTGTTGAGCTTCCTCTCGCCGGACGTGTACACGGCCTCGGCCACCACTCGCATCGACCTAAGCTCGCTGAACGCCAGCGTGCAGGACACGGGCCCGGCCGACCGCTATATCGCAACGTACACGGAGATCGTCAAGGCGAGCGGCTTTCTGGATCGCGCGATTGGTGACGTACCCCTCGAAAGTGGCGACGGCAAGCCGCTGACGACGAACGCGCTCAAGAAGCGCGTCACGACCAACCGAGTGGCAGGTACCGAGCTCGTGAAGATCACCGCGAGGGCAGAGACGGCCACGGAGGCCGTAGCCATCGCGAACAAGCTCGCGAGTCTGCTCAGTGACCCCAAGTTCGTCAAAGACTTCATCCCGGATACGGCTGACAAGCTGAGCGACGACATCGACGCCGCGCAACTTCGCGTAATCGACGCGGACGCGGTTCTAAACAACCTCAAGCGTGCGGGCGGTGGCAGCCAGTCGCAGATCGATGATCAGCAGAAGCTTGTCGATTCCGAGCGATTGACGCTGGATAGCCTTCGGCGCCAGCAGACGGACGCGCTCCTTCAGCAGGCGAAGGCGGCGTCGGCTTTCAAGGTGGTCGAGCTTGCGCCCACCCCGGAGAAGCGCACCAGCCCGCGTTGGGATTTCAACATAGCCGCTGGCCTGCTGGCTGGGCTATTCGCCGGTATCGCGCTCGGCCTGGTGCTGGAGTATGTCGACCCGACACTGCGCGGCGTGGGCGACCTCGCTGGCGCAACATCGCTGCCAGTGCTGGCCTCGATCCCGTATGGCATCCGGTGGACGTATCCGCCGCCGCCCGTGTCGCCCGACTACCGGCTGCTCGCGACGAAGCTGCAGACGGCGCTGCAGGGCAAGCATCACAAGAGCGTATTGTTCACCAGCTCGCGCCCTGAAGAGGGCTGCACGACGGTCGCGACGTACGCAGCGATGGCGCTGGCCCAGGCTGGCTTGCGGGTGCTGTTGCTCGATGCGAACCTCAACCGTCCGGATCTGCACCGGCTCTTCAACCTCCCGCTCTCGCCCGGATTGTACGACTACGTCGCCTCCAACGGCGCGCGCGCCGCGCGCCCGCGACCGGAGGGCGACGGGAGCCATGCATCGCCAGTGCCGCGTCTCCATGTGCTGACCGCCGGTACGAAGATGAACGACCCGTCCGAGCTGCTCGCGTCTTCCGAGATGCGTGGTTTCCTGGATCACCTGGAGACGGAGTGGGATGCGATCATCATCGATGGCTCCGCCATGCAGAGCTCTGCTGGATCCGCCGTCATGGCGCCCGTCGTTGACGGCGTTGTGTTCGTCGCGGCCGAGGGCCAGGCGAGCAGCCGGAGCGTCGAGGACACCGTCAAGGAGCTCACGAGTCTAGGCGCGAACGCTCTCGGTCTCGTCTACTGTAAAGCGACGGAGTGACCGTGGCCGACAGGGAGACTCCGCAGGTTACGGACGCGCGAAGTATCGCCCGTAACAGCGCCATCCAGCTTGGCGGACGCGGCATCACGATGGTCGCGTCACTGGCGACGATTGCGCTTGTTGCCCGCTACCTGGGACCGCACAAGTACGGTCAGTACCAGTTGATCATCGCCATGCTGTTGTTGGTGAACGTCAGCGACTTCGGCATCGCCACCGTCGCGGTGCGGCACCTGTCGGTTGGGCGCCGCTCAGCAGACCACATCATCAGCAACGTGCTCACGTTGCGTCTCGCCCTCGGCATTGCAGCAGCGGCGATCGCCATCGGATTGTCGTTCGCGATGCAGTACGACGCAGAGGTGAAGTGGGCGATGGCGGTTGCGTCGCTCTCCTTCCTGCTGATGATCTTCAGTGGGTCGTTCAACGCCGCCTTCGTTGCGCATCTGCGCATGGAGTTCGCTGTGGCGGGAAACATCGCTCAGGCGGTTGTGCTCCTCGCCGGGGTCACCACGGTGGTGTTGACCGAAGGCGGCCTTGTGCGACTTCTCATCGCGTATGACGCGGCGATCCTGGCGAACAGTCTCGTGTGTCTGTACTTCGCCCGCCGCTTCGTGAATCCGAAGTTCTCGTTTGACCAGGTGTACAGCCGCGAACTGATGCGAGACGCCGTGCCGATCATGATCGCCGGCCTGCTGATCAACGCTTACGACCGTGTTGACGTGCTGATGCTCAAGCTGTTCACCGACAGTCCGTCGGTCGGGTATTACGGGTTCGCCTATCGGCTGATCGATCTGGCGGCGCCGTTGAGCTTCATCTTCGTCAATTCGGTCTACCCCCTCCTGTCGACTCATCACGCAAACGGCGAAATGGGTGAATTCAAGAAGCTCTACCAGCGGGCGCACGACTTCCTGTCGCTGGCCGGGGTCAGCATCTCGACGGGCGTCATTCTGTTCGCCCCGGAAATCGTGAGATTCATTGGCGGCAATGAGTACTACGCCGCCGTGACGAGCCTGCGAGTGTTGGCGCTTGCGTTCGCGCTGATCTGGCTGTCCAACCTCGTCAACTACAGCCTGATCGCCGTCGGTAAGCAGGGCATGCTGCTTTGGATCGCTTGTATCGGTCTCGCGGTGAACGTGTCCGTGAACCTGGTGATGATCCCGATCTACGGCAAGGAAGGCGCTGCGGCGACGACTGCGCTCACCGAGCTGACGATTCTGGTGGGCGGGTTAGTGGTGCTGGGCCGTTATATGGGCGAGCGCCCGTCGTTTTGGGTAGCAGGGAGGCTTCTGCCGGTGGCAGGAGTCACGGCCGTCGTGGCGTATGCGTTGCCGCTTCCCTGGATCGCCGAGATGGCGGTGTTTGCCATGCTGTTCGGTGCCGGAGTGGCGGCGGTACGGGTAGCATCGCCGCACGACATTCGAGCAATGCTGCGGCGAGGATCAAGCGAGCCCGCGCCCGTATCGAAGGCAGCTGAAGCCGGGACGTAAAGACGACGACAATCGCTACCGAGCGGATGTGAAGGCAGAAGGAGTGTTTGATGATCCCGGTATTCCGGCCATCGCTGGACGAAGAAGAGTGGCAGGCGCTGCGCGAGCCGATGATGAACGGCTGGGTGACCATCGGTCCGAAGGTCAAGGAGTTCGAAGAACGCTTCGCTGAGTACGTGGAAGCGCCGCACGCGGTCGCGCTGAACTCCGGCACGGCGGCGATCCACGAAGCGTTGCGCGCCATGAACGTCGAGGGTGGCGAGGTCATCACCACGTCGATGACGTTCATCTCGACGAACCACTGCATTCTCTACGAGAACGCCACGCCGGTGTTCGCCGACATCGAAGAAGACACGCTGAATATCGATCCCGATTCGATCGAGAAGCTGATCACGCCGAACACCAAGGCGATCATCGTCGTGCACTATGGCGGACACGCGTGTGACATGGATCGCATTATTGCCATGGCGCGGCCGCGCGGCATCAAGGTCATCGAGGACGCCGCGCACGCGGCGGGCACGCTGTACAAGGGCCGCAAGGTCGGATCGCTCAGCGATGCCACGGCCTTCAGCTTTCACGCCGTGAAAAACATGACGACTGGCGACGGTGGCATGGTCACCTTCGCCGACGACGAGATCGATGCCCGCATGCGGCAACTCCGCTGGATGGGGCTCTCTGGCGACACCTGGGCTCGATCCTCCGGAGCGGCGGGCACCAAGTACAGTTGGTACTACGAGGCGGAAGAAGTCGGCTTCAAGTACTACATGAACGACCTCGCCGCCGCGATTGGCCTCGTGCAACTAAAGAAGCTTGACCGGATGAACGCGCGCCGGCGCGAACTGACGCAGTACTACAACCGGCTGTTCGCCGATGTCGAGCAAGTGCGTGGTCCCGTCGAGCACGAATACACGCGCAGTTCCAACCACAACTACGTCGTGAAGGTGCCGGACCGCGACAACCTGATCCAGTACCTGCGCGATCACGGCGTCTCATCCAGCGTGCACTACACACCGAACCACGTGTACAAGATGTACAAGAAGTACGAAGCGCACGTTCCCGTGACGGAGCGCGTCGCGAAGGAGATCGTGACGCTGCCGCTGTTCCCGGACATGACGGACGCGCAGTGCGAGCAGGTCGTCGAGACCGTGCGCGGCTTCTACGCCAGCAAGAACGCTACCGTCGCTGCCACTGCGTAAGGATCGGCTGACCATCCGCGAAGGAGCAAGCTCACATGACGACCGAAACCAAGCAGATCAACACGGTGGACGATTGCGCGCTTTCCATCCCGCGGCTGTTCGACGACGATCGCGCCCGGCGCGCCTGCGACGTCTTCGGCTTCGCTCCCGATGGTAGCGTCGAGATGGCAGGCGACGTCAATGTCGTCTGGGCCTATCCCGGCCGCACGGTGGCGTGGCATCGCCACAAGCACCAGACCGATCACTGGTTCGTCATCAAGGGCTTCCTGAAGGTCGGGCTGATGGACGATGACCGCAAGGTCCGCTGGGTGTACCTCGGCGAGAACGACCGCAAGCTGCTGAGCATCCCGCCTGGCGTCTGGCACGGCTACACGGTGCTGGGCGAGACCGAGATGGTGAAGATCTACTACATCACGTCGAAGTACGACCCGGCGAACCCCGACGAAGAACGCATGACCATCGAAGAGGGCGGCGTCGACTGGGCCGTGCAGATCAAGTAGCGGCGGCAAGCGCGGACCGATGCTTCGCCCAAGTACGAAAGAACAACAGATGCCGGATCCCAAAGTCACGATCACGACGCTGAGCTGGAACCGCAAAGTGCACACGCTCGAGTGGCTCGAATCGCTGTCGCGCCTCGAATACCCGAACTACGACGTGCTGGTCGTCGACAACGGTTCGACCGACGGCTCGGTGGACGCGATCCGCTCGAAGTTTCCGGCGGCGAAGGTCGTTGAAAACGGCGAGAACTTGGGCTACGCGCGAGGCTTCAACGTCGCGATGACGCACGCCTTCGCGGACGGTGCCGACTGGGTGCTGATCATGAACAACGATGCCGTCATCGACCCCGAGGCCGTGCGCGCGCTGGTCGACGTGGGCGAGCGCGACGCGAGCGTCGGCTTCGTCTCCGGCAAAGTGTTCCACTACTGGCGTCCGGAGGAGATCCAGACGATCGGCACAACGACGCATCGCTTTCTGGTTGCAGGTCCTCAGATCGGATCGGGCGAACTCGACCACGGCCAGTACGACGAGATCGTCGAACGCGAACTGACCGACGACGTGTTCCTGCTTGTTCGCAGCACCGTCTTCTCGAAGCTGGGCGGCTACGACGAAGACTTCGCGTATTACGGCCATGAAAACGTCGACTGGTGCCTGCGGATCCGTGACGCTGGCTTCAAGATCATGTACGCACCGGCGGCCAAGCTGTGGCACAAAGGCCGCACGGGCGGCGCCTGGACTGCCTTCTACCTGTTCCATCAAACGCGGAACGACTACGTGCTGGTCGCCAAGCACCTCTTGCGGCCCAAGGCGTTCGTGTCTGCCGCGTTGATGGCGCTGTGGTATCAACCCAAATGGATGCTCCTGCGCGTCCGGCCGACGAAGTTTTCGCAGATGAAGGCGTATCTGCGAGGCCAGTTCGAAGGCATGCGCTGGCTCCTGCGCCACCCGAAGAAGCGCAATGCGGTCAGCGCGGCTGCTCCGGCGCCGGCGAGTGGATCCGCCAACGTGAGCTGACGCCCGCGGGCATCGGTGAAAGCGAGTATGGTAGTACTGGCGTCCTCCCCCGCATCCGCCCCTTCCGCGCCCTCCGGCAGTTGGCTCCGGCGACGGAACGACATCTGGCTCGCCGTGGCGCTTGGCGGCCTCGTCGCTCTGCTGATGCTGGCGCTTCCGATGAAGGCCGCGCTCGCGTCGTCGGTGATCGGTGCGTTCATCATCGTCGCTCTGGTCGATACGCGCGCCGCGCTGTTCGCGGTGGTGTTCGTGCGCGCATCGATCGACATCACCGCAACGCTGCCGCTCATCTCTGCGTCCGGAAGCTCGAACGTCAACGCGGCGGCCATGATGAGTTTCCTCGTCATCGGGCTCGGCTTCGCCCACATGGCGCTGAACCGCATCGACATCTGGCGGATCCCGCTGGTCAAGCCGTTCGCAATCTTCACTGCGGTCGCGCTGCTCGGCATTGTCCTGGCGCCGGACAAAAACCGGGCACTGCAAGACTGGCTGCGCATCGGCGGTGTGCTGGTGCTGTACATCCTGGTCGTCGATCTCCTCCGAACGGCGCAGGACGTCCGATGGATGCTGCGAGTAATGCTCCTTTCGTCCGTCCTCCCGCTCGCGCTTGGCGTCTATCAATACTTCACCGACGGCGGGAACCACGAGACGGAGGGCCTGAACCGCATCGAAGGCACGTTCGTCCATCCATCGCCGTACGCGACATATCTCGTGCAGCTCATTCCCCTCGCGCTGGTGTACTTCTTGCACACGCGCTCCCGGCTCGGACGCGTGGTGGTTGGCGCGTTGATACCGGCGATGATCTTCAGCGTGTACGCCACGCAGACTCGCGCTGCGTGGATCGGACTCGTAGCCGTGGTGATGGTGTTCATGGCGGCGCGTGCGCGCTGGACACTGATCTTCGTGCCGATCGTGGCGGCGGCGATGTTCTTCGCGGTGCCGAGCGTCCAGGCGCGCTTCAACGAAGCAACGAGCAGTACTGGTTCGGTATTCTGGCGGCAGCAGCAATGGCAACGCGCCATCGAGACCGCATCGCCGCCGCAGTTGATCACCGTCGGCGCCGGACTGAGCTCCGTCGACGTCAGGCTCGGAAACCTTACCCACAACGAATACGTACGCCTGCTCGTCGAGACGGGGGTGATCGGCCTGGTCGTCACACTGATGCTGTACTGGAGGCTATTCCGCATCGCTATGAAGGGCTATCGCGACGCCGCGACGCCCTATCAACGCGATCTGATGCTGGCGTTTCTCATGGCGTTCGCCTCGCGTGTCGTGATCGCGATGACCGACAACGTCATCGTCTTTCCGGTGCTCGAGTGGTATTTCTGGAGCTTTGCCGCCGTCGTGGTCGTGATGAGCGGCGCCTATGTGCGGCCCGGAGCCGCCGCGCGTGCGCCGGAACTCGATGCCGCCTCCTCGGCCGCGGCATGAGGATCTTGCAGGTCAACAAGTTTCACTACAATCGCGGCGGCGCGGAGACGGTGTACTTCGGCGTTAGCGATCTGCTACGCAAGCACGGCCACGAAGTGATCCCATTCGCCATGCAGGATCCGCGAAACGAGCCGACGTCGTACGATCGGTACTTCGTCAGCAACATCGATCTGCGCGAAGAGTCAGGCGGCATCGCCGGCAAGATCGGCGCGGCGGCGCGGATCTTGTACTCGCGGGAAGCGGAGCAGAGGATCGATCGCCTCATCCGTGACACGAAGCCGGATATCGCGCACCTGCACAACATCTACCACCAGCTCTCACCGTCGATCCTGCGCGCGCTGAAGCGCCACAGCGTGCCCGTCGTGATGACACTACACGACTACCAGCTGATCTGTCCCGCATATACGCTCTACACCGACGGCTCGGTATGCGAGCAATGTCGTGGGCATCGGTACTACAACACGGTCCTGCGGTCGTGCGTGAAGGGCTCCCGGCTGAAGAGCGCGATCTGCGCGGTCGAGGCGTACTTCCATGCCGCGACAGGCATGTACCGGAACGGCGTCAAGTACTACATCGCCCCGAGCCGTTTTCTGTCCGAGAAGATGGTAGAATTCGGCCTCAACCCCCGCCAGGTGACGTACGTCCCGAACTTCATCGACGCAGCCCCCATGGCTGTGCAGCCCGTTGTGGGTAGCTACTACCTGTATGCGGGTCGGCTGGAGAACGTGAAGGGCGTCGGGACGTTGCTGCGAGCCGTGGCTGCCAGCCCGGCGGCCCGGGCGCACGAGCTTCGGATCGCCGGTGATGGCGAGCAACGGGCGGAACTGGAGGCTTACTGCCACCGCGAAGGGCTGGAGAACGTGCGGTTTCTCGGGCACCTCTCGCAGGAGCAGATGGGCCCGCTGCTGGAGGACGCCAGCTTCGTCGTCGTGCCGTCAGAGTGGTACGAGAACGCACCATTGAGCGTTCTGGAGGCGGCGGCGCGCGGGAAGGCCGTAGTTGTATCGGATCTCGGCGGACTGCCCGAGCTGGTGAAAGACGGCGAGACCGGCGTCATCTTCAAAGCTGGCGACTCTGGGGCGCTGCGCTTGGCAATCGACGGGCTGCTCGCGGATCCGGAGCGAGCGTCTGTAATGGGCCGACAAGCTCGGGCGTTTATGCAGGAGGAGTTCGATCCAGAATTGCACTACCGCCGGTTGCTCGCGATTTACGAACGAGCGCTGGCGCCATCGTCAATAGCCGTCTAATTGGGAAAAGGGAATACGGACATGAGCAAGCTGATCTGCGTCACGGGTGGAGCCGGGTACATCGGGGTGGAGTTGGTCAACCAGCTCGTCGCGGGGGGCTTCCGCGTTCGTGTGCTCGATCGGTTCTTCTGGGGCGACAACGGCCTGAGCGAGTTGCCGAATGTCGAGCTGATCTCACGAGACGTGCGTGAGCTCCAGGACGGCGACCTCGAGGGTGTGGACGTGGTTTGCCACCTGGCGGGGCTCTCGAACGACCCCACCGCCGATCTCGATCCCAATGCAAACTGGCAGATGAACACCGTCGCCACGACCGAGCTCGCCGAGGCGTGCATCCGCATGGGCGTGCGTCGCATTACCTTCGGCTCCAGCGGCTCGATCTACGACGGCCAGGGCTCCGAGAGGGTGCAGGACGAGGACGCCCCGGTCGAGCCCATCGGCCCGTACTCGACTTCCAAGTACGAGGCGGAGCGCAGCCTGCTACGCGCCGGCGAGCGCGGCCTCGAAGTCGTACTGTTGCGGCAGGGCACGGTCGGCGGCTTCAGCCGGCGCATGCGTTACGACCTCGTTGTGAACACGTTCGTGAAGGATGCGCTGCTCAACAAGAAACTTACGCTGCACGACGGCGGCCACATGTGGCGTCCGCTAGTCGATGTGCGCGATGTCGCGACGGCGCACGTGGTGGTCGCGAGTGCACCCGCCGACAAGGTGGCCGGCAGGCTCTTCAACGTCGTTCAGGACAACTACCAAGTCAAGGATCTCGCGAAGACCGTCGCGGCGGGCGTCGAGCCCATCGTCGGCCAGATCGAGCTGACGTCGGCCCCCGCGACTGGCCGCAAGCGCGACTATCGCTGCTCGAATGCACGCCTCACCGAAGCGACGGGCTGGACGCCTTCGCGCACGCCCACCGACTCCGTCGCCGGCGTCCTGGAGCACATCGGCAAGATCGACGGGCAGGAGATGCTGCACCCGCGTTATTACAACCTTCGCTGGATGCAGCTCCTCACGGAGGTCCGCGAGTCGCTCTACCCGTACACGCGGGTGTTCTAGCAGATGCCATCCCCGCATAGCACAGCGCAGGGCCGCCGCCCGCTCCGCATCGCCATGCTCGGCATCCGGGGCGTGCCCGCCAACTATGGCGGGCTTGAGACGGTCGCCGAGGAGGTCGGTGCGCGCATCGTCGAGCGGGGCCATCGCGTCACGGTGTACTGCCGATCACATAACGCCGGCACCGCCGAGCGTACGCACCGCGGCATGCGCCGCATCGAGCTGCCGTCGCTCCACCAGAAGTACCTCGACACACCGACGCACACCGCCGTTTCGTCGATGCACGCGCTGCTGCATCGATCGGACGTCGTGCATCTCTTCGGCGTCGGAAACGCCGCCTGGCTGCCGTTGCTGCGGCTCGCCGGACGCGGCACCGTGATCTCTGTCGATGGCATGGACTGGCGCCGCCGCAAGTGGAGCCGTCCCGCGCGCATGCTGCTCGAGCGTTCGTCGCTGCTCGCGATCCGTGCGTCCGGCGGCTGCATCACCGACTCGCAGGAGGTTGCCCGCTACTACGAGTCGAAGTACCAGCGTCAGCCCCACTACATCGCGCACGGCGTCGACACGCGCCCCGTGACCACGCGCGCAGCGCTCGACGAGCACCGGCTCGACGATCGCGGCTACGTGCTCTTCGTCGGGCGGCTGACGCCTGAGAAGGGCGTCCATCACCTCATCGAGGCGTTCAAGTCGACGGAGACGGAGAAGCAGCTCGTGATCGTTGGTGACGGCTCGAGCGAGCCGGACTACTGGCAGCGGCTCGTCGCGCTGGCATCCGGCGACAAGCGCGTGCGGTTGCTGGGCCCGGTCTATGGCGAGGGCGTCCGCGAGCTGTTCGCCCACGCCTACCTCTACGTGCAGCCGTCCGAGATCGAAGGCACGGCGCTATCCCTGGTCGAGGCGATGGGATTCGGCAACTGTGTGCTCGTCAGCAATATCGCCGAGAACCTCGAGACCGTCGGTGATGCGGGCCTGAGCTTCGATATCAAGCACCCTGTCGAATCACTGCGCAACCGCCTGAGGGAGCTGTTCGCTGCGCCCGAGCTCGTTGCCTGCCACCGCCAGAAGTCGCTCGTGTACGGCGCCGCGAACTACTCTTGGGAGCGCGTCACCGATCAGCATGAAGACCTCTACTACCAAGTCGCCGGTATCACTTCGCACTGATCTGCACGACCTCATGGATGGAGTGCGGGCTTCAAGCCCGTGCGCATCGCGTCTTGTTGGCGCCGCACTAGTCCGGCGTGAACTCCCGGAGGGCCCGCACCGCCGCACTAGACAGCGTGACGTCATCAAGCGGTGGGTGGATCAGTCCCGCGCGGACGTCGCGGAAGCAACGCTCCAACGGCGAAGACTCAAGCATCGCGGCGCCGCCACCGATCCGCAGAGCCAGATCGGTAACGCGCACGGCGTTGTTCGTAGCGTGGTACTTCGCGAGCGGTACCTGAGCGGCGACGGACGCGCGGTCCATGCGTCCCTCTACCCAGTCGCGCGCAGTGTCAAAGATGAGCCGCCGCGCGGCGAACAGCAGCGCCTCGATCTCACCGAGCTTCGCGCGCACGGCGGGCAGATCGCCGATCGGCTTGCCGAGATTCGTCGGCACCCGAGTCGCGGCGAAGTGCGCCGCCCAATCGCGCGCCGCGACAGCGATGCCGACGTAGGTCGCCGCGAACGGCAGTCCGTGCCAAGGCGCAGCATCCGGTGACGGCGCGTATGTGGCACCGGACTCGCTGACGCGGATGACATCGGCATCCGGCACGAACACATCTTCGAGCACGATGTCGTGGCTGGCGGACTCGCGCATCGACAGCGCCTGCCACGTCGGCTCGATGCGCACCCCCGCCGAAGACGCCGTCACCAAGAACTGCCCCAGATGCTCAGGGATGTTCGGAGCGCGCACCGTCGCGCTCACTGCGTAGTGCGTGAGCAGCGTACTTGCAGTCGACCACGCCTTGCGCCCCGTGATGCGCCAGCCGGCATCGACGCGCGTCGCAGTCGTTGCGGGCAGGCCGCCGCGCGCCGGGCTCCCCATCTCCGCTTCCGCCTGGCAGTTGTTGATCAGCCAACGGTGCTCGACGCTGCCACGCAGATACGCATCGAGCCGCTCAGGTGCCCACAAGCCGGACACCAGCGAACCGCCCAAGTACTGCAGGTGCATGTTTGCGGCCAATCCAGCCGAGCCGAGGGCGCGCGACACCTTCTCCTGCGCGATGCAGACGTCCAGCACGCTGCCGCCCAGCCCGCCGAGCCGCTGCGGTACGACCAGCGTCAGATACCCCGTCGCGCGCAGATCTTCGACACACCCAGCCAGCAGCGCTTCGCCAGCGTCCGCGCCGGCACCGACGCGCGCAGCGATCCGCTGCGCCGCATCGTCGGCTACGGCCACAATCCGCGCATCAGCAAGGAAATCGTAAGAATCCACGATCAAAGAGTATCAAGCTATCGTGTAGGGGTGGGGCTCGCCCCGGCCGCTTTGGGCACGACCGTCACGTTGTCGATAAGCCGCGTCCCCCCGAACCGCACCGCAACCGACACCAGCGCCGGACCCTCGATCGTCGCCAGCTCCTCGAGCGACATGGCGTCCGCCACGCTCACGTAATCGATCTCAGCCAGGTTTTCGGCGCTGATCAGCGATTCCAGAGACGCGCGCACCTCGGCCGCATCACGCTGACCGGCCGCGACGATCGACTCTGCCAGGCGCAAGGAGCGCGAGAGCACACGTGCGGCCGACCGCTGCTCCGGCGTGAGGTTGACGTTCCGGCTGCTCATCGCCACACCGTCCGGCTCACGCACGATAGGCATGCCGACGATCTCGACCGGCACGTCGAGGTCGCGCACCATGCGCCGCACAACGGCGAGCTGCTGGGCGTCCTTCTGTCCGAAGTACGCGCGTTCCGGCTGCGTGATGTTGAAGAGCTTGAGGACGACCGTCGTGACGCCGCGAAAATGCGTCGGCCGGCTCGCGCCCTCCAGCCGCGACGTGAGGTGCTCGACCTCGACGTACGTGCTGGCGTCCGTCGCGTACATCTCGTCCGCCGCGGGTATGAACACCGCGTCGACTCCCTCAGCTTTAAGAAGAGCGAGATCGCGCGCTTCGTCCCGCGGATAGCGCGCGAGATCCTCATTCGGCGCGAACTGCGTCGGATTCACGAAGATCGTCGCTGCGGTGTGCACGTTGTCGTGCTTCGAGGCGCGTACGAGCGACAGGTGACCATCGTGTAGATAGCCCATCGTCGGCACAAGACCGAGCGTGCCGCCCGTGAGGACTCGTCGCCACGCGCGGAAGTCAGCGATCGTGCGTGCGATGTGCATCAGCGGGCATTCACAACCGCAGACGGCGGTGCCACATGGGCGCGCACGCGCTGGATCACAGTCGCCCCCGGCTGTGCTGTCCATTCAAGGCTGGAAGAAGTGTCAGGCATCGAGGCCGAGCGCGTGCCGCCGCTGGATGGCGCTCGTCCCAGCGGGGCGTAGCTCCGCGAGCGCGGCCGGGTCCATCTTGAAGCTCTGCTTGTCGGTCGGGAACGCACCCGCGCGCACGTCGGCGGCGTACCGCGCTACTGCGTCGCGAATCAGCGCGCCCGCGTCGGCGTAGCGCCCTGCGTGCTTCGGAACGAACCCGTCGTAGAGGCCGAGCAGATCGTGGAACACCTGCACCTGCCCGTCGCAATGCACGCCGGCGCCGATGCCGATCGTCGGCACGCTCAGGCGTGCCGTGAGCAGTTCGGCGAGCGGCGCTGGCACCAATTCCAGAACGATGCCGAACGCGCCAGCCTGCTCGAGCGCCTGCGCGTCGTGCATGAGTTGCACTGCTGCCGCCGGTGTCTTGCCCTGTACCTTCCATCCGCCGACCTGGTTCACGGATTGCGGGGTCAGCCCGATGTGGCCCATCACGGGGATGCCTGCTTCGACCAGCTTCTTCACGATCTCGGCGGAGCGGACGCCACCCTCGAGCTTCACGGCGCCACAACCGGTCTCCTGCAGGAAACGCGCCGCGTTGCGCATCGCGTCCTGCCAGCCGGTCTGGTAGCTCATGAACGGCATGTCGCCGACGACCATCGCGTGCTTCGAACCGCGCACCGCCGCCTTGGTGTGATGGATCATGTCCTCCATCGTCACCGGCAGAGTCGAGTCGTAGCCAAGCACGACCATGCCTAGCGTGTCGCCGACGAGGATCATGTCCGCGCGTGCCTCATCGACCAGGCGAGCGGTCGGGTAGTCGTACGCCGTCATCATGACGATCTTGTCGCCGCGCTTCTTCATCTCGCGGATGTCGGCGGTGCTGATGCGGTTCATGGCGTGACTCCTAGTGCGGACGTTTGCGTGACACTCAGGCGACTGGTGCGGGGTCGATGTGGTTGCCGATACGGGCGATGTGGTTGAATTCGTCGACGTAGATCAGCGCGGGCGCGAGGCTGCGGGCTTCATCGTCGGTGGCGGTCTTGTACGTGAGAATGATCACGGTATCGCCGGGGCTGACCAGCCGCGCTGCCGCGCCGTTGATGCAGATCTGGCCGCTGTTCCGCGCACCTTCGATGGCGTACGTCGTCAGCCGCGAGCCATTGTCCACATCCAGCACGTGCACCTGCTCAAACGGCAGGATGTCGGCGGCATCCATCAGTTCGGGATCGATGGTGATGCTGCCCTCGTAGTGCAGGTCCGCCTGCGTCACGCGAGCGCGATGGATCTTGCTCTTGAGTACTGTCCGCATGTGCCACCTCCGCGCCCGCTGTTGGGCACGAAAAAACCCCTTCGGATCGCACCGAAGAGGCACATGGAGACTTCCCGTCTCGCCGTCTGTGCCGTCTCGGTCCGAACCGGATCCAAGCAGCCTGGGTCGATCCTACTCCCGACGCTTTCACTCACCGCCCGCAACTCGGGTCGATGGCAATGCCAACATAGATCGTGTTGCGCAAAGATGTCAACGTGCTCGTCAATGCTCGTCACTCGCGCAATGCCCGACTGGCGTCGATCGCGGCGATCCTGAGCGATAGAAAGAACTGATCACGTTTGTGATCGAGAGGGGTAGTCAGGCGCGATCCAAGTGGGTATACTCGGCCCCAATGAGAGAAACGAACCGCGCAGCCCTTGGCGGGGTGGGTGCGGCGATCGTCGGAGTCGCGCTGACCGTGCTCGCACTGTCGGCTGGCTGGGTCTCCGGCGCCGTATATGACGGACGGCTCGCACCGCGGGCCTGTCCTGCTGGGTGCTCCTCATCCGCGGAAGCGGCCCCGCATTCGACACTCAACCAGAGTACGAGCCCAACGCCCGAGCCAACCGAACCGGCGGGCTTCCCGTATGTCAGCGCCCGGTCGATCGCGATCATCGAGGACGCCTGCGGCGGCAAGATATACGGCCGGGACGAGCACCTGCAGCTTCCACCGGCGAGCCTGACGAAGTTGATGACGGCCGCCGTGGCGACGGATCGGGCCGAGACCGGCAAGCTGATCAAGACGGATGTCGATAGCGCGAAGCTGTACGACGAGACGGGCTCGACCGTCATGGGGCTGCGACCCGGCATGGAACTCTCGCTGCTGGACCTGTTGTACGGACTGCTGTTGCCGTCCGGCAACGATGCGGCGATCGCCATCGCAGAGGGTATCAGCGGTACGGAGGAGCGGTTCGTCGACTTGATGAACGAGAAGGCACAGTCACTGGCGCTCAACAACACACACTTTACGAACTCCCACGGCCTCTACGACAAAGACCTCTACTCCAGCGCGTACGACATGGCGATGCTGGCGCGCTACGACATGCAGAACGCAACGCTGCGCCAGATCGTCGCCGCAGTCTCGTGGCAGCCGAAATGGGACGGGCCGCCGGTGTGGAACGGAAACGCGCTGCTCGGCAAGGTGGATGGCGCGGACGGCGTCAAGATCGGTTACACCGAGCAGTCGCAGCAGACGATCGTCGGCTCCGCGACCCGCAACGGTCGCCGCATCATCGTCTCCGCCATGCGCAGCCAGGATCGCTACACGGACAGCGAGCGCCTCTTCGACTGGGCGTTCGACCAACCGTCTCCCTGCCCGTGACCGTCGCGCAACGGCACTTGTCATGTCGAGCGAAGCGAAGCATCTAGCCGGAACTGGCTCCCTGCGTCAGTCACGCGCCGAACTCCATGTTGTCATGCGGAGCGAAGCATCCGGTTCGATCTGCTTGTTCCGTCGCTCACGATAGCGGTGCTCGTGCGCTCACCCTCGCGGCGACGCGCGGCGTGCCGCCACCGTTCGTGCCCCAGCGCCAACGTCGCGAATCGACGGATACCCGCCGAGCGTTTCCGCCATCATCACGCCCCGAACGATAGCGCGTTCCACGGCGCGCGTCGCCAGCGCTTCGACGATGCGATAGTCTGACCCTTCCAGCCCGCGCTCGCCCGTAGCCAGCGTGAAGATCACGTCGCCGTCGCTGGGCGTGTGCGCTGGGCGCACAGCGCGAGCGAGTCCGTCGTGGCAGACCACGGCGAGGCGATTCGCCTGCTCCTTCGTCAGCGCCGCGTTCGTCGCGACGACGACGAGGACCGTGTTCTGCTCGGCGATTTCCGGCTGCCAGATGCGCCCCTCGCGCAGCACCTCGACGGTGCTCTCGATGCGACCGTCTTCGCCCCGCGCGCCGGCGAGGATCTGTCCCGTCTCCGGATCGAGGACCTCGCCCGCGGCGTTCACCGCCGCCAGCGCACCCGCGATCAGACCGTGTACGGACCTCTCGCTGGCAGATCCGAGTCCGCCCTTCATCGCGTGCTCCGGCCCCAGCGCCTTGCCGACGGTCGCTCCCATCCCGGCGCCCACGTTGCCCTCTTCGGTGCGACGGCGCGCACTCGCCGCCGCGCGGTAGCCCGAGTCGATCGTCGGCCAGCGATCGTGGCGGCCGATCCCGAGATCGAACAGGATCGCCGCCGGAACGATAGGCACGACGCCACGACCGAACGGAAAGCCAATGTCGCGCTCGGCGAGGTAGCGCATCACGCCGGACGCGGCCTCGAGCCCGAAGGCGCTGCCGCCCCCGAGCAACACGCCATGGATCTCCTGCACGAGGTTGCCCGGCCGCAGCAAGTCCGTCTCGCGCGTTCCCGGCGCCCCACCGCGCACATCGACTCCCGCCACAGCAGGGCGATCCGGCAATACGACCGTGCACCCCGTGATCGCCCGGCGATCCTGCCAGTGCCCCACGCGGATGCCCGGCACGTCGGTAATCGAGCCTTCATCGCCCATGGGTTGGTTCGGAGGTTGGTGTCTTGGCACGGTGTTGAGAGGATATGCGACGACATTCGCGGGCGCACGGAGCGGGCGACAGGAAGTGGATGGTCTACTTGGAGGGTGGCGGCTTGATCCGGCGCGAGCGCCCTTCCTCCTGATGCGCCGTCAGCGTCGCATAGATCAGGCTGCTCGAGATGTGCGTCATTGCGCCGATGACGCTGATCACGTTCTCGAGGCGCTTCTCGTCGACGGAGATCGTGGTGACGTTGATGGTGCGGCGCTGCTCATCGATGGCGATCGACGCCACCTGGTGCGGCATCATCCCGACGTTGTCCAGCCAGGCCGACTGCTTCGTCAGCGCCGCTCCGGCGCGACCTTCGCCGGCCGCCTGAGCCAGCGCCAGCGCGACGCCTTCGCCCATGTCGCCCGTCCGCGTCAGGTCGCCCAGCATCTGCACGAGCGCGCGCTTCAGGTCCCGAGCATCGCTCTTCGAGAGCGACGGGAAGCGCTTCGCGATCTCGTCCGGCATCGGCAGTCCAAGCGATTCCATTAACTCGCTCTGAGGCGTCGTCGCCAGTTCCTGGAAGAACGCCAGCGCCGACGCGCGGTCCAGCTTGAACCCGAGGAACGCGCGCATCACCGGCTGCTGCCCACGCTGTCGCAATGCGTACACGAGTCCGACAAGGTCGCTCGCGGCGTGGACGTACTGCTCCATGATGTTCACCGCCAGCACCTTGCGCACCGGCGGCGATTCCGTCACTAGCGCACGCAAGCACGTCTCGGCGAGGATGCGGCGACTCGTCACGCCCAGTTCAGCGTAGCTGGTGAGGAATTCAATGTCCCGCGCCTGCATGAAGCCGTCGAAGCACTCGATGCAGCGCGCGGGCTTCGTCTCACCCGCGTGGAACGAGAGCGGTTGCCCGCAATCGCGGCAAGTAGCTTCGAGGGAGCGATTCTCAGCCATTGCAACCAGCGTCGCGCTTCACTCACACGAAGTCAAGCAAGCCACCGGAACCACGAAGGCCACGAAGGAGCACGAAAGGATTCAGTTGATGGCAGTCGTCGGTGGAGCCTGAAATCCGGACTTGTTTGCATTGAGTTCGTCCTGAGCCTCCTCTCCGCGACGTGGAGAGGAGGTGGCCGGAGGTGAGGTGCTCGTCACGCCACCGGCCGCGCGTGAAGCCGCGTCTTGCGAGCTTTTCCACCCGACGCCGCAGGCGGAGCACCCCGGGGGGCGGGCTGGCACGTCGGACAGAACACGCTGCTTCTGCCGCCGATCTTGATGCGTCGCATGAACGAGCCGCATTTGTTGAGGCACGGCTCGCCCTCGCGACCGTAGGCGCGGACTGTCTCCTGGTTGTGCCCCGGCGCGCCATCGACGTTGATGTGGTCGCGCAGCGTCGAGCCGAGGCTGCTGCCCCGGCCATCGATGCCCATCCGCAGCGCCTCAAGGATGCCTGCGTGCAGCCGCCGCCAGTCGTCCGGCTTGAGTTTGTTCGCCGGGCGCAGCGGATGGATCTTCGCGTAGTGCAGCGCCTCGTCGGTGTAGAGATTTCCCATGCCGGCCAGCACCGTCTGGTCGAGGATCACGGACTTGATCGGCGCGCTGCGTTTACCCGCGCGCTGACGCAGCACTTCGGGCGTGAACGCCGCTTCGAGTGGCTCCGGCCCCAGCGACTCCATCACCATCGTCGCGTCTTCGACCAGCCACATCGTCCCGAACTTGCGCAGGTCCGTCCACCGCAACTCGTTCCCGTCCTCCAGCCCGAACACCGCGCGCACGTAGTCATCCGGCGGATCGGACGGCACTCGATATAGCACGTTGCCCGACATGCGTCGGTGCAATACCCAAGCGCGTTCGTCATCCAGATCGATGATCAGATACTTGCCGCGCCGCCGCAGACCTGTGACGGCGCGCCCCGTGAGCTGCCGGCAGAACTCAGCAGGCGTGATCAGCTGCACCAGCCGCGGCGCGTCCGCCGATATCTCGCACGACGTGATCCGCCGCCCGATAATGCGGGCTTCCAGGTCGCGGCGCACAGTCTCGACTTCAGGGAGTTCGGGCATGCGTCAGTTCACCGCAAAGCCGCGAAGCGCGCAAAGGCGGCATGTCGCGGGGAGCGCACCTGTTCATTCGTGGCGCGGGCTTTCATCCCGCGTTCGTCGCTTTGGCACGCCGCTCGGTATCGAAGTTCAACGCCGGATCGCGGGCTTTCAGCCCGCGTTCCCCGATCAACACCGCCGCCCGGTATAGACGTTCAACCCCGTGGCGCGGGCTTTCCAGCCCGCGTTCGCCGATCTCGCACCGGCGGCTCGAGCTTGGCGCTCAACTCCGAACGGCGAGCGCACCAAACGTTGCTACCGCTCTCAGGGCGTACCCACATCCGGCGTCTCGATCCCGAGCAGCGCCAGATAGTGGAAGATGTCCGCGCGGTGGTGCACATCGTGCTCCAGCAGATGGAATGCGATCCAGTGCCCGCTCAGTTGCCGGCCATCGTCGTCAACGTACATCGCGTCCAGCTTGCTCTCGTCGCCGAGAAAGCGCGTTACGCGCTCCCACGTGCGCGCGTAGGCATCCTGCACTTCCGCTTTGGTGCGTACCGTCAGCCAGACGCTCGGTGCCTCGATGCCATCCTTCACGTCGATCCCGAGCCAGCTGTCCCTGGTCGACGCGATGTGCAGCAAGATGCCGCGGAAGTTCCAGAGCTCTGGTTTGGGCGACCAGTCGAGCTGATCATCAGGGATGTACTCGATGAGCCGGATCAAGTCGTCGTTCAACCGCGCCCAAATTGGAGTGATGTCGATGCGGGGCGAGCGTACCTCGGTCATCGCTGATCCTCTGTGCTCACGGCGTACCCACACCTGGCGTCTCGATACCGAGCAGCGCGAGGTAATGAAAGATATCCGCCCGGTGGTGTACATCGTGCTCCAGCAGGTGGAACGCGATCCAGTGCCCAGTCACCGGCCCTTGCTCGTCGTCGTACGTCGTAGCCAGCTTCGCCGGATCGCTCAGGAATGCCGCCAGGCGATCCCACGTACGGGCATACGCCGCCTGTACCTGCGCCTTCGTCCGTACGGTCTCGTAGACACTCGGCACTTCGATTCCGTCCTTCACCGTGCCCTCGAGCCAGCCATCGCGCGCGGCAGCGATGTGGATCAGGATGCCACGGAAGTTCCACAGCTCGGGCTTCGGCGACCAGTTGATCTTGTCGTCCGGGACATAATCGACGAGGCGGATCAACTCGTCGTTGAAGCGCGCCCATGTGGGCGTGATGTCGATGCGGGGGGACGATGGCTCAAGCATTCATGATCTCCTAACTGTGGTGCTCGCTGGTGCCGAACGCGGGCGCAACAGGCTGCGCCCCTACACCTACGCATCGTTCATCCCGCCGACTCCGCAAACGCCAGTTCCGTCTCTTCCTCCGACAACAGCGGCCCGCGCGCCACTTCCAGCTCGCCCCAGTTCTTCCCCGTCTTGATGTCGACGTTCAGCGGCACGACGAGATCGAGCGACTTCGGCATGACGCGCAGGCACATCTCGCGCACGACGTCTATCTCCGCCCGCGGGCCTTCAAAGATCAATTCGTCGTGCACCTGCAGGATCATCCTCGACGCTAGCCCGCGCTCCGAGATCTCTTCGTCGATGCGGTTCATCGCCACCTTGATGATGTCGCTCGCCGTACCCTGCACTGGCATGTTGATCGCCATCCGCTCGCCCGCCGCGCGGATCTGGTAGTTCGGCGACTTGATCTCCGGGATGTAGCGCCGCCGCCCCATTAGCGTCTCGGCGTAGCCCAGGGTGCGGCAGCTCTCGGTCGCGCCGTCACGCCACGAGCCGATCTTCGCGTACTTCTCGAAGTAGCGTTGGATGAACAGCGCCGCCTCTTCGCGCGGGATGTGCTCCTTCGTCGAGAGCCCGTACTCGCTCAGCCCGTACAGCACGCCGAAGTTGAACACCTTGGCGCGCCGCCGCTGCTCCGTCGTCACTTCGTCGAACGGCACACCGAAGACATTCGCCGCCGTCGCCGCGTGAACGTCCTCGTCGTTCTGGAACGCGGCGATCAGCGCCGGGTCCTGGCTCAGATGCGCCATGATCCGCAGCTCGATCTGCGAGTAGTCCGCCGCCAGCAGCATCGGCTCCTTGCCGATGTCGCGCGCGATGAACGCGGTGCGGATACGGTTTCCGTAGCCCGTCCGCACGGGGATGTTCTGCAGGTTCGGCTCGATCGAGGAGAGCCGGCCGGTCGCCGCCGTCGCTTGGTTGAACGTCGTGTGGATGCGCTTCGTCTTTGGGTGGATCAGTGCCGGCAGCGCATCGACGTACGTCGACTTGAGCTTCGAGATGCCGCGGTATCGCATGATCAGGTCGACGACAGGATGCGCGCCGCGTAGCCCGTCCATCGCCAGCGCGTCCGTCGTGTATCCGAGCTTCGTGCGCCGCGTCTTCGGTAGCCCCAGCTCGTCGAACAGGATCGTCGAGAGCTGTTGCGGCGACCCGATGTTGAATTCATGCCCCACGACGGCGTAGATCTCGCGCTCGATCCCCTGTAGTTCCGTGTGCATCTCGCGCGACATCTCTACGAGCGGTGCCGCATCAACCGCTACGCCTGTCTGCTCCATCCGCGCCAGCACGTCCATCAGCGGCATCTCGACGTCATCGAACAGCGGCCACAGGTTGCGCGACTTCAGATCCGCCGACAGCACATCGGCGGCGCGGAGTTGCGCGTCGGCCTGTGCGCAGCAGTAGTCACTCGTGACGCCGTACGCCACGCCCGCCATCGTCAGCTGATTCTTCCCGGCCTTCCCGATGAGATCGTTCAGCACGGGGATGTGCATGTCGAGCCGCTCGATCGCCAGGTTCTGGATCGTGATGTTCGAGTAGCCCAGCAGGTACGACGCGATGAGCGTATCGAAGCGCATGCCGCGCATGGTGACACCGTTGTTCGCCAGCACGAGGAAGTCGAAATGCCCGTTGTGCGTGATCTTCTGTAGCGTCGCGCTTTCAAGCAGCGGCCGCAGCGCGTCCAGCACCACGTCGAGCGCCAACTGCTCCGTATCGCCGAGTCCCGGATTGTGCCCGACCGGAATGTACGCCGCCGCGCCCGGTCCGGTCGCGAGCGCGATGCCGATGATCAGCCCGCGCATGCCGTTCGCGTCGCTGTTCTCGACGTGCAGCCCGATGCGGCCCGCCGCCTTCGCTTCCTTCACCAGCGCGGCGAGATCCTTCTTCGTCGTGATCGTGCAGTACGCCGTCGCCGCGGCCGCCACCGCCGGCTCAGTCCGAGGCGATGGCGCTGCGTCTGCGCCCAGCGACTCCGGCAGCCGCTGGATCAGCGTGCGAAACTCGAACTCGATGAACAGCTTCTCGATCCGCTCCCGGTCGAAGTTGCGCAGCCGGCACGCGTCGAGGTCGAGCGTCGCGGGCACGTTGCGCTCGATCGTGGCGAGGTCCTTGCTCAGACGCGCCGCGGGCTCGTTGACGCGTAGATTCTCGCGCAGCTTCTCGGGCGTCACCTCTTCGAGCCGCTCGTAGATCGCTTCGACCGAGCCGAATTCCTGCAGCAGCTTCGTCGCCGTCTTGTCGCCGATGCCCGGCACGCCTGGAATGTTGTCCGACGTGTCGCCCTTCAACCCCTTGAAGTCGGCGATCTGCTCCGGCTGCAGCTCGTATCGCTCGACGACGGCCGCCACGTCGTAGTTCACCGCCGGCTGGCCCTTCATGTACGGCCGGTAGAGGTACACGTCCACGCCCGGCTCGACGAGTTGCAGCAGGTCTGTGTCGAGCGTGACGATCGTCACGTCGACGCCCTGCTCTTTCGCCTGCTTCGCCAGTGTGCCGATGAGATCGTCCGCCTCGAACCCCGGCGCCTCGAACGTCGGCATCGCGAACGCGTCGATCACCTCGCGGATGCGGACGATCTGTCGCCGCAGGTCGTCCGGCATCGCGCTGCGCGTCGCCTTGTACGTTGCGTCCTTCTCGTGCCGGAACGTCTTCCCCGGCGAATCGATACAGATCGCCGCCCGCGTCGGCTTGAGCTGATCGAGGATGCTCAGGAATGTGCTCGTGAAGCCGTACACCGCCGTCACCACCTCGCCCGTCTTTCGGATGGTGAACTCGACCGCCCCTTGGTTCCGGCTACCCTGGAACGCAAAGAACGACCGATAGATCAGGCTGTGACCATCGATCAGGATCAGGCGCTGCTGGCCGGCTTTGGGCTTCGCGGGCATGAGTGGATTATAGGGGGCGTGGAGGTTAGAGGCGGGAGGCGCGAAGCGAGAAACATCAATGCTGTAGCGCGGGCTTTCCAGCCCGCGCGCTCCCCGACCGCGCCTCAAGGTCTGGCTTCCAGCTAAGCTTCCATCTCCGCCAGCTCTTCGCTGTCCGGCGCGGCATCGTGCATCGCACGCGCGTCGTACCACTCCGCGCAGCCCACGTGGTGCAGCGGCGAACGCTTGGGAGCAGGAATCGAGAAGCTCTTGCCGTCAATGCGCACCAGGAGCGGACAGGCGCACGCGCTCGTAGGCCGGGGTGCCGCCAGCGCCCGCTGCTTCTTTTCGGCGTACGCGTAGTGCAGCCGCTGCGCCTCCTCCGGCCGGATCCGCGCGCTGCACTCCTCGCAGATACCGTCGCCCCGGAGATACGGCAGCCCGTCTTCCCGCGTGTGCGAGCATTTTCTCCAGAACATCGCCCAAACCCCTCCATCGCGGACCGCCACTTCGTGTCTGAATGGCGACCATCATCTAACCTGTGAAAACACAGGCGAACTCTCTGCCTTCCTAAACGCGAATGGAGCGAGAACATGGCAACCTACGAACACATCCTCTTCGAGAACAAGGGCCCCGTCGCCCTCATCACCCTCAACCGCCCCGAGCGGCTGAACGCCTGGACCCAGACCATGGAGCTGGAGTTCATGGACGCCGTCAACGCCGCGTCGGTCGATCCCGAGGTCGGCTGCATCGTCATCACCGGCGCCGGTCGAGGCTTCTGCGCCGGCGCCGATATCAGCGGCTGGGACCGCGGCATCAAGCAGGGCGCGCCCGCCGCGCCGCGCTCGAAGATGATCTGGGAGGGCGGCAGCCCGGAGGTCCCCATCACGCTCCAGCGCGCCAAGCCCACCATCTGCGCCGTCAACGGCGTTAGCGTCGGCGTCGGCCTCACGATGACGCTCGCCTGCGACATCCGCATCGCCTCCACCGCCGCGCGATTCTCCGCGCGCTTCGTGAAGGTCGGCCTGACGCCGGAGTGCGGCAGCACGCGCTATCTGCCCGCCGTCGCCGGCATCGCCAACGCGCTCTTCATGACGCTCACCGGCCGCATCATCGATGCCGACGAGGCGCTGCGCCGCAACATCGTCGACCGCCTCGTCGAACCGGACCAGCTCATCCCCGAAGTGATGAAGCTCGCCGAGGAGATCGCCGCGAACCCGCGCGAGGCGATCTGGGCCGCGAAGCGCATGATCCACCAGAACGCCGTCGAGCAGGACCTGCGCCGCGTCGTCACGCTCGAGTGCTACTCGATCCGCGAGCGCCAGACCGAGCCCGACCACCGCGAGGCCGTGCAGGCCTTCATGGAGAAGCGCCAGCCCACCTTCAACCAGCGCCCCTGATTCGAGGAACATCTGAGCCAGAACACCGTCATCGATGAAGCCGTCACCGAGTTCGTCCGCGTCTTGAACGTCGAACCCGCCGGCACCGATCGCTTCGTCGGCGCCACCGAGCAGGAGGAAGATCATTGGCCGCGCGTCTTCGGCGGCCTCGTGCTCGGACAGGCCGCCATTGCCGCGGGCCGCACCGCCCCCGATCCGACGCTGCACTCGCTCCACGCGTACTTCCTGCGTGGCGGCCGCCCCGGCGTGCCGATCGAGTACGGCGTCGAGCGCGTGCGCGACGGGCGCACCTTCACCGCGCGCCGTGTCCTCGCCCGCCAGGGCGCCGATGCCATCTGCGACATCATGCTCAGCTACGTCCATCCCGAGGACGGCGTCGAACACCAGGATCCGATGCCGGTTGCGCCCGACCCCGAATCACTCCGCGACTCGTGGGAGATGTTCCGCGAC
Organism: Chloroflexota bacterium; assembly: GCA_031400455.1. Lineage (GTDB taxonomy): Bacteria > Chloroflexota > Dehalococcoidia > DSTF01 > JACRBR01 > JANXYW01. The sequence continues at coordinate 304,311 of JANNPX010000019.1, forward strand.
GACGACGGCCAGCCACTCTGGCCGAAAGGCCCCATCGAGTGGCGCACCGATGAGCCTCCGGACTACGTCGCCAAACCCGGCGAATCGACGAAGCAACTCACCTGGATGCGCATGCGCTCGCCGCTGCCCGACGAGCCCATCATCCACGCCGCCGCGCTGGCGTTCCTCAGCGACGAGGGCTCCCTGAACGGTGTGGAGCGCCGCCACGGCTGGGACGGCTTCAGCCATCACGCGTCGGCCAGTCTCGATCACGCATTCTGGCTGCATCGCCCCGCCCGCTGGGATGGCTGGCTGCTCATGGTCACGGACAGCCCAGTCGCCTACGCCGCCCGCGCTCACACCATCCGTCAGTTCTTCACGCAGGACGGCATTCACGTAGCGACGATGGCGCAAGAAGCCGTCGTCCGCCGCGAGCGCCCTCCTGTCGACCGCCCGATGTAGGGGCACGCGGCGGCGTGCCCGCGCGGGAACACGTCGTGCCCGGTGTAGCGGCGGACCCGCGTGTCCGCCGCGTTCGGATTCGCGACGATCGCTTGGACCCAGAACGCGGCCCACTTGCTACAATGCCGCCGCGAGCCCTACAACGCGAATACGCCAGAGGAGTACGCACCGAACATGTCCGGTCACTCAAAATGGTCCACGATCAAGCGCCAGAAGGGCGTCGCCGACGCGCAGCGCGGCCAGATCTTCACCAAGCTCTCGAAGGAGATCATCATCGCCGCGAAAGCCGGTGGAGGCGACCCCGCAGGCAACACGCGCCTCCGCCTCGCCATCCAGAAGGCGAAAGAGAGCAACATGCCCGCCGACAACATCAAGCGCGCGATCGACCGCGCGGTGGGCGGCGGCGACGGTGCGGATCTCGCCGAGATCACGTACGAGGGCTACGGCCCGAACGGCACCGCCGTGCTGGTCGAAGTGGCGACGGACAACCGTAACCGCATCGTCGCCGAGGTGCGCAACGTCTTCACCCGCGCCGGCGGCAACCTCGGCGAAACCGGCTCCGTCTCGTGGAACTTCGAGAACCGAGGCGTCATCACTATCACACCGAACGGCAAGGATGCGGACGAAGTCGCGCTCTACGCCATCGATGCGGGAGCCGAGGATGTGGACGTCGGCGATGGCTCGATCGACGTCTATACAGCGCCAGCCGACCTCGAGAAGGTGAAGAAGGCGCTCGAGGACAACGGCGTGACGGTCGATTCGGCCGAAGCATCGCGCGTGCCCAAGACGACCGTCGCCCTCGACGAGAAGCACGCCATCGCGATGCTCCGGCTTGTTGAGAAGCTGGAGTCGCTCGAGGACGTCCAGAAGGTCTACTTCAACGCCGACATCAGCGACGACGTCTTCGCGTCGTACGCCGGATAGCGATGCCGGACGGCGACGCGGCTGCCATCATCCTTGGCATCGACCCTGGCACCCGCGTCACCGGCTGGGGCGTCATCCGCCTTGACGGCCCCAATCCACGTGCCATCGCCTGCGACATCATCGCCCCGAAAGCGAAGCTCCCGCTCGAACAGCGCCTCGCGTTCATCTTCACGGCGCTCAGGGAGATCATCACCCAGTACGCACCGGCTGTAGTCGCCGTCGAGGAGCCGTTCGTCGGCGAGAACGTGCGCTCCGCCATGGCCGTAGGTGAAGCCCGCACCGTCGCGATGCTCGCCGCCACGCTCGCCGGCCTGCCCGTCTTCCACTACCCGCCAGCCCGCGTGAAGCAAATAGTCGCCGGATACGGCCAGGGCGAGAAGGGGCAGGTACGCGAGATGCTGCGCCTCCAGCTGGGGATGGAAACCGCCCCGGAAGACCTCAATGCCAGCGACGCCCTCGCCGTCGCCCTCTGCCACGCGATGCACCATCGCGCCGGCACGCTCGTAGCCGCTGCCGACGCGGCGGCACCCCCGGCCGCACCTAGCCGCCGCCGTCGGGCCGTCTGACCAGCAGTCCGGATGTCCCTTCGCGCAGCGCTCCTCTGACCCTTGTCAAGTTCGCCTGCGAGCTAGTTCGGCCCGTTCGAATCTGAAATCTCTTCCAAACTCGTCCTTGACATGGGTAACGCATTTCTCACTTCGGGCGTTCTACTTGCTGAACGGCCGACGTGAAGGCCCAACAAGGAACGGAACTAGATGACCCTGACCCCCGCGACCTACTCGACCCGCTCGGCCTCCTTGCTGATGCTCGCCGCATTCGCCGGCGTCGCCCTCTGGCTATTCGCCCCGGCCGCGTTCAGCGGCGGCGCCGGCTCGACGGCCGGGCATGGCGGCAGCTCCAACGCCAGCCTGCCAGCGTCCCTCAAGGTGGACGGCACTGTGGAGACCGAAGCTCACGACAACATCGTCACCCGGCTCGTCGTTCCGCTCGCCGTCCGTGGCAGCGAGGGCGTCACCCTGACCGACGACAGCGGGAAGCTGAGCGCCCAGACCGCGATGGCCGAGACCGCCTCGGCGGCTGTGCCCGCCACGTATACCCTCGCCTGGCTCGATGGCAACGGCGACCGCGTCCTCGACAAGGGCGAGCACGCCGAGCTTACGGTCACCCTGCCCGCCATCTCGACGATTCACCCGGACAACCCGCTCAATCTCGTCATCAAGCCCGCCGACGGCTCCACCCTCGTCATCGAGGACGTCCTCGGCAACTAAGACCACCCCTGGTCGGGCGTAACCCCGGCGGCTCTTCGCCCGACCACCCCCTCAGATCACGACCGTACAACCAGGGCGCTCGGCCGAGAGTCCTGGTTGTACGGTGTCCGGAACTAATTGCCTGTCATGCAGAGCGCAGCGAAGCATCTACTCCGGCCCGCCAACATGCGTCGCTTCGCCCAGCACGAGACGACGGGTGGTCGCGGACATCCCCGCGCCGTCGTCGGCCCGAAGCGGTGCGCCTCACGCCTGCCGGATGTGCCGCAGGTACATCAACAGCGCCGCGATGCTCTTCGCGTCGCAAATCTCGCCCGAATCGACGAACTCCAACGCCTGCTCGAGCGTCACCCGCTCCGGTACAAGATCCTCGTCCTCGTCTGGCTCCAGCGGATCCTCGACGAGGTCCCGCGCGACGTACATGTGCTGGTACTCGTCGGAATACCCCGGCGCGAGGAACAGCCCGCCGATGCGCGTAAGCGTGCCGCGATGACCAGTCTCCTCGCGCAACTCGCGCTGCGCCGCCTCGGCGGGCGAAGCATCGCGCTCATCGACGCCGCCCGCAGGCAATTCCAGCAGCCAGCGCCCCGCCGGATGCCGATACTGCCGCACCATCAGCAGCCGGCCGTCCGCGTCGACCGGCACGAGCACCACCGCTACGCCGTACTCGACGACAACACGATCGTACGCAGCGCCGGATGCCTCGCGTAGCGAATCGATCCGAACATCGAACAGTCCGGACTTAAACCCGCGCCTAGTTCGCAAGACTTCAGGGATCTCCATCGAGTCAACCAATCTGTGAAATCTGTGTAATCTGTGGTTCCGACCCGCTACAGCGTGCGGACCATCGCGATCTCGTTGCACCCCGGAAACTTCGGGCAACGATAGCATTCGCCCCACACCTTGCGCGGCAGCGTCATCACGTCCGCCTGCGCGAACCCCAGCCGCTCGAAGAAGGCGGGCCGATACGTCAGCGCGAACGCCGTCGTCAGTCCGATCCCGCGAGCCTCTTCGAGGCACGCTTCGACGATTCGCGCGCCCAATCGCTGGCCCTGCAGGTCTTCTCGCACTGCCAGCGACTTGATCTCGGCGAGGTCCTCCCACAGGATGTGCAGCCCGCCGCACGCTACGGCCGCGCCTGCATCATCGCGCACGACGTAGAAGTCGCGGAGGTTCTCGTACACCTCGGCCATCGTACGAGGCAGCATCTCGCCCTTACGCGCGAACGTGTTCACAAGGTCGTGAATCGCCTGCGCGTCAGCGATCGATGCCCGGACGAGCTGATAGGTGGACGTCGCCATATTCCTCCGACTCGAAGAATCGGGCTCCGCGCCCGCATGAAAGGCAATGTATAACATGCCGAGTGAGAAGAATGGTCTCCTTGCGACGGATCGGTTCGCGGAACCTGCTACGACCAAGGACGAAACTAGCGCGTTCGCTTAAGGACGACTTCTGCCGAGGGCAGCTTCAAACCGCCTACGGACCGCCCCTATCGCGCGACGGTGGCCATCGACGTCCATGGTGAAGGCTAAGAGCTCGACCTCGGCCGCGGCACTTTCCGCTGCGTGGCGAATCTTCAGGTCGATCTCGCCATCCATTGCATCGACCGTGCCGTCGAGGTTCGCCGAGACTCCAAGCGCGTCAATCTTGCCGGCTTCGCCCGCTTCGAGGCTCTGTAATACGCGCTCGACCAGCGGGTGAATCGACACTACTCGGTCAGCCAGTTCAGGCGCCGCCCGACCCGCACGTAGAAGTCGCCGGGCGGCCCGAGGCGCAAGAAGCGTGCCGTGTGGGCGCTCGTCTTCACCCGCACGATGTCACCCCCCGCGAGCGTCTTGTCGGGTTGGCCATCGACGCTGAGGATCGCTTGCTGCCGCGCGGCAATCTCGATTTCGACGCGCGCGCCCTCCGGCAGCACGATGCTGTTAGCGGGCGCCAGGTGCGGCGCCACCGGCGTGACGAGGATCTCTTTCGATTCAGGGTGCATGATCGGACCGCCGACGCTGAGCGAGTACGCCGTGCTGCCAGTCGCGGTCGCAGCTATGACGCCGTCCGCGCGATAGCTGCCGATCGTGGTGTGGTCTGTGCGCACGGAGAATTGCACCGTGCGCCCGATGGCCGCGCGGCCGACGACCACATCGTTCATCGCGTGAAAGTGCTCCGGCAACTCTTCTCCGGCGCGGATGGTCTCCGTCTCGATCATCGCACGCTGTTCGATGCGCCCGCCGCCATCGACAATCTCGTCGGCGTGCTCGAAGAACTGCGCGGGCGTCACCTCCGTGAGGAACCCGATACGTCCGAGATTGATCCCCAGAAGCGTCACCGGGTGGGGGATCACCGCGCGGGCGGCGCGCAGCACCGTCCCGTCGCCGCCGCAGCAGATGATCAGCTCCGTGCCATCGACGTGCTGCTCGCGCGCACCGTCGTCCCATGCGGACGCGACCCATAACTCCGGCACGCGCGCCGCCAGCCGCTGCCGCACCTCTTCCGCGACTCCAAGAGCCGCCTGCGACTTCGGGTGATACGTGATCCCAACCTTCTTCATGGCAATCACGATAGCACAGCCAGAGAGCGATCCACGAAGAGCGCCAAGGCCACGAAGAAAGGGTCAAGCGATCGTAGCGGAGGAGCTTCAGCTGCGGTCTTCGCTTTGGCTAGTCTGCGTCATTTGCGAAATCTGCGGTTCCGTCGTCCACCCGCAGCCACAGGAAGAACTCCCGGTTGCCCGCTGGCCCCAGCAGCGGCGACATCGCGACGCCCCGCACGCGCAGCCCGTGATTCACGCACCACCACGCCACACGCCCGATTACCGCTGCATGCACGAGCGGATCACGCACCACGCCGCCGCGCTTCACCTCGTCCCGTTCCGCTTCGAACTGAGGTTTCACGAGTGCCACGATGTCCGCACCCGGCGCAATGCGGGCGATTACGGCAGGCAGCACCTTCGTCAGCGAGATGAACGACGCATCGATGGTCGCGAGCGCCGGCTGTTCCGGAAGCGACGCCAGGTCGCGAATGTTCGTGCGTTCCATCCCCACCACGCGGGCATCGCCACGCAGTCGAGTATCGAGCTGCCCGTAACCAACATCGACGGCGTACACCCGCCCAGCGCCTCGCTGCAGCATGCAGTCCGTAAACCCGCCTGTGGAAGCCCCCACGTCCATCACCACCAGACCGCTGACATCCAGACCAAACGCGTCCAGCGCATGATCGAGCTTCTCGCCTCCACGGCTCACGAACCGAGGCGCTGCCGCAATCGCAATCTCCGCCTCGGCCGCCACCATCGCTGACGCGCGCGTCTCAACTTGGCTGTTAACGACCACATCCGCCGCAAGAATCAGCGCGCGCGCCTTTTCGCGCGAGGGCGCCAGCCCGCGTTCGACAAGCGCGAGGTCAAGACGTTGCTTCTTGGGCATGGCCGCATTGTCTGCCGGGCAGCGGCTGAAGGCAACGTGCAAACGGAAAGGGCGCTCTCACTAGAGCGCCCTGCATGGACTGATCGGCCGTTGATGGGATTGACAGCTATGCCTTCACAGGCGCGGCCGCCAGCTTCTCCAGCAGCTTCTTCGTTGACACGACGTGATGGTCCATCCGCATCTCCTTCGGCGGCACGCCGATGGCCAGCCCGATGAGCTGCGGCAGGTGGATGATCGGCAGATCGATGTTGTGGCCCGTCACTTGCTTCGCCGCCGGCTGCTGCGCGTCGAGGTTCAGGTGGCACAGCGGGCACGGCGACACCAGCGCGTCCGCTCCCAGGTCCTGCGCCTCGTGGATGTGGTTGCCCGCCTGCTTCAACGAGTTCTCGCGGTTGATCGTCAAGATCGGGAAGCCACAGCACTTCTTCGCGCCCTCGTAGTCGACGACCGTCGCGCCCACGGCTTCGATCACCATCTCGAGATAGTGGTCGCGGTCGGGGTGCTCTTCCTTGCCGAGGATGGAGCTCGGGCGCAGGATGTAGCAGCCGTAGAACGGCCCGACGCGCAGCCCGGTCAGAGGGCGCGTCACCATCTTCTTCAGGCGGTCGAGACCGAAGTCCTCGACGAGCAGCCAGAGAAAATTCTTGATGATCAGCCCCGGCTCGTAGTGCAGCCCCTCATCGGCGAGGATGGCGTTCACTTTCGCGAGGTACTCGGGCCGCTTCGTCAGTTTGTCCTGCACCATGCTTTCGATGCCCTGGCACGTCGAGCAGATGTTCATCAGCGGCAGCCCGAGCTGCTGCGCCAGCGCGAACGTGCGTGCGTTCAGCGCGTCCGCCATCTCCGGATTTTGCTCCTGAATGACGCCGGCACCCGTACAGGTGGCTTGGTCCAGCTCGACAAGCTCGATGCCCAGTTCCTTCGCCACGCGGTTCGTCGCCAAGTACAGTTCCGGCGCGGCGCCTTTCGACACGCAGCCGGGCCAGAACGCCCATTTGGAGTACTCCATCAGCCCGTTACCTCCGGCTTCTTCGACTTCAGCGAGGCGGACTTCTTGATCACGTTCCGCACCCGGTCCATACCCTTCATCTTGTGCGAGCCCGGCAGGCCGGGCGGCACAACTTGCGCGATCGGCAGCTTGCCGGCCAGCGCCATCTTCAAAGCGCCGGGCATCTCTTTCATCAGACGCGGCACGTTGAACATTCCCACCGAGCCGGGAAGCATCCAGATCTCGTTCAGGCGCCCGCCATCCTCAATCGACTTCGTGAAGATGTTCGTGTGGCGCGCACCGGCGTTGCCCTTGATGCCGTTCTCCAGCGCCATCTCGCGTAGCTGGAGAATGCGGTTCATCGGCGCCACGCCTTTCGGACAGACTTCGACGCATATGTTGCACCGCGTGCAGTCCCAAATGCCGCCGTACTCGCTGAGCTTTTGGAGCCGGTCGTGCTCGTGGTCGTCGCGCGGATCCGCAACGACGCGATACGCCTTCGCCAGTGCGGCCGGCGCGATGAAGTTCTTGTCCACCTCGAGCACGGCGCAGTCGCTGACGCAGGCGCCGCACATGATGCAGTTCATCGTGTGCGTCAGGTCGATCATCGTCTCGTTTGGAACGCGATACTCGTCGACCGGTTCGGGACCCTCGGGCTTGAGGAACGGGTCGACCTGCCGCATCTTCGACCAGAACGACTCCATGTCATTCACGAGATCCTTGATGACCGGCATGTTCCCCATCGGCTCGACGACGATCTCGTGCTCGGGATTGTCGCGCGTGAGCGCGATCACCTTCGCACGGCACGCGAGCCGTGCCCGACCGTCAACGCGCATCGAGCACGAACCGCAGATCGCGCTCCGGCACGAACACCGCAGCGCCAGCGTGCCGTCTTCGTACTCTCGCACCTGAATCAGTGCGTCGAGCAATGTTGCGCTGCGCTCGGCGTCGATCTCGTACTGGCTGTACGAGTTGTCACCCGTCTCCGAGTTCGTCCGCTTAACCTTGAGTTTGACCTTCATGGCTGACTCCGTTCGTCCCGAGTCGTGGCCCCAACGACCAACGACTAACGACCAGCAACCTAATACTTGCGTTCTTCCGGCTGATACTCCGTAATCGTCACGGGGATGTAGCTCATCTTTTCGCTGCCATCAGGCTGCTTCGTGAGGACGATGTGCTTCAACCAGTTCTCGTCGTCGCGTTTCGGGAAGTCCAGCCTCGTGTGCGCGCCGCGACTCTCCTTACGCTCGATCGCGCTCTTCGTGATCATCTCCGCGCAGTCGAGCATGTAGCCCAACTCGATGTGGAATAGCAGATCCGTATTGAACAGCTTGCCCTTGTCCTCGATGCCGACCTTTTCGTAGCGTGCGCGTAGCGCCTTCAGCTCCTCGAGCTGGGCCTCAAGCTTCTCCGGCGAGCGAAACAGCCCCACGTTCGCACTCATCGAGATACCCATATCGCGGCGAATCTTCGCGACACGGTCGCCGTTCTCCGGCCGATTGAGCACGTCTTGCATCATCGTGCGGTCGTTCTCGACTACGCTCTCCGAAATCGGTTTGAACGTCTTGCCCTGCATCCACGGCACCGCATGCTCCGCCGCGCGCCGCCCGAACACGAGCGTGTCAAGCAGCGAGTTCGCACCGACGCGGTTCGCGCCGTGTACAGATACGCACGCCACTTCACCGGCCGCGTACAGTCCGGGCATCGGTGTGAGTCCATCAACGTCGGTCTTTACACCACCCATAATGTAGTGGACGCCCGGCAGAACCGGCAGCAGTTCCTTCGTGATGTCGATGTTCACGAGGTCGCGCGCGATCTCGTAAATCTCTTCGAGCTTCTCCTTGATAACATCCTCGCCGAGGTGGCGCATGTCGAGGAATACGCAGCCATCGACATCGCGCCCTGCGTCGATCTCCATCTGCTCCGCGCGCGAAACGACGTCGCGAGACGCCAACTCCATCATCTTCGGCGCATACTTCTCCATGAAGCGCTCGCCGTCTTTGTTCAGCAGGTAGGCGCCTTCACCGCGCGCGCCCTCCGTGATCAGGACACCCGATCCCTTGAGGGTGGTCGGGTGAATCTGCACCATCTCCATGTCCATGATTGGTGCGCCGGCGCGGTACGCTTGTGCGATCCCGTCGCCGGTGCAGATGAGTGCGTTCGTCGATGGCTCATACACACGGCCGAGGCCACCCGTCGCGATGATCGTCGCCTTAGCGGTGATCGCGTGCAGTTCGCCGGTCCGGATATTCATCGCGACGGCGCCGCGGCACTGTCCCTCCTCGACGATCAGACTGGAGACGAACCACTCTTCGTACATACGCATCGCGTTGTGTACGGCCGGCTTCATTAACTGCTCGTACAGTACATGGAGGATCGCTTGGCCGGTGATCGCACCGACGAAGAACGTCCGTGCCTTCCCCATGCCACCGAAGCGGCGCACGGCCATCCGTCCGTCGTCGAGCCGGCTGAAGACGACGCCCCAGTGCTCGCACTGCAGCACTTCCTTACCGCCCTCACGGGCCAGGATCTCGATCGCGTCCTGGTCACCCAGGTAGTCGGAGGCCTTCGTCGTCTCGAAGAAGTGCTCCTCCCACGGACCGCCGCCCTCGCCGAGGCAGGGGCCGTTGATGCCGCCCTGCGCCGCGTTCGAATGCGAACGCACCGGGTGCACCTTCGAGATCATCGCGACATCCGC